>NZ_JANIFL010000005.1:0-569284 GCF_024518695.1 Mesorhizobium sp. LMG17149 | reverse complement strand
GATCTTCGTCACGCCCGACGGCGAGCGCTCGATGAACACCTATCTCGGCGCCTGCGTCGAGCTTGGCCCTGAGGATGTCGAAGCCGACAAGGCGTCTGGCGCCAAGGTCACCTATTTCGAAGGCTATCTGTGGGACCCGCCGCGCGCCAAGGAGGCAATCCGCCAGACGGCGAAGCTGGCGCACGCAGCAGGCCGAGAAGTGTCGATGACACTGTCGGATTCGTTCTGCGTCGACCGCTACCGCGACGAATTCCTTGAGCTGATGCGTTCGGGCACGGTCGACATCGTCTTTGCCAACAGCCACGAGATCAAGTCGCTCTACCAGACATCGTCGTTCGACGAGGCGCTGGCCCAGATCCGCAAGGATTGCCGGATCGCCGCCGTGACCCGCTCGGAAAAAGGCTCGGTGATCGTGCGCGGCGACGAGACCGTGGTCATCAAGGCGACCGCCATCAAGGAACTGGTCGACACGACGGGCGCCGGCGATCTCTATGCCGCCGGCTTCCTGCATGGCTACACGCAAGGCCGCGACCTGCAGACTTGCGGCGACCTTGGCTCACTGGCGGCCGGCTTGGTGATCCAGCAGATCGGCCCCAGGCCACGGCAGAATCTGCGCCGCGAGGCTGAGCAGGCGGGGTTGCTGTAGAGAAAGCTCTTCCCTTCTCCCCCTGTGGGAGAAGGTGTCGCCGAAGGCGACGGATGAGGGGTGCTCCAGCTTGGCACTGACGGTACTCCGTCCAACACCGTCTTGGCGCTGCGCGCCAACCCACCTTCTCCCACAGGGGAGAAGGGAAGGCCGCCTCCGCTTCTCACCGTCGCGCGGCTGTCACACATCGCACCTACACGCAATCTGGCGCCCCGCGACTGACCTTTCGGGGCGCCAACAGCCAGTTGGGATGTCAAGAAATGCAAGACAGCGAGCTGTCGGGCCGCAGCATCTGTTGCCGTCGCGATTTCCGCTTTACGCTCTAGAGATTCAAAAGCCGGCCGCAGCTGTGGGAGGGGAGCGCGGCCCAGAAGACAGATGTATGAACAGATTTCAGATCCAGGGCCTCAAGCAGGACGACTTCGCCGAGATGGTCGCCGAAGACGTCGAACGCGCGCTTGCCCACTATGACGAGGCCATCAACAAGCCCACCATGGTCTCGGTCGGCAAAATCGCCGGCAGCATAGCGTCCGCCGTCACCTTGCTGTCACCGAAGCACCAGCGCGCTATCGACGCCATCCATGCCGACCTGCCCGGCCTGGCCTCGAGATTCGTGCGCGCGCTGGCGGCGGAAGCCGCGCGCCGCAGCGAAGCCGGTATAGCCGGCGTGATCAATCCGCCGACGACCCCGTTGGCCGATGTCGAGCCTCCTTCGCTGCCAAAATCCGACGATCTCGAATCGATGCTGATCGAGGACTGGGCGGGCCGCGTCGCCGGCTCGACCTATCTGGAAGAGAATTTGCGTATCGCCCGCTCGACCCTGCACCGCTGGCAGCGGCGGGGCGAGGTCATCGCCTTGCGCAAGGGCGGCCGCAAACATGTCTTCCCGCTGGCGCAGTTCGTCGATGGACGGCCGGTTGCAGGCATTCGCGACGTGCTGTCGCTGATCAGCAATCCAAGGCTCGCATGGCTGTGGCTGACGCGGCCCTCGGCGCAACTCGATGGCCGCGTTCCCATCGACCTGCTCCGGCATGATCAGGTCGACGAGGTCGTCGAGGCGGCACGGGTGTTCGCGCCGGCTTGATGGCTTTTGGTGCAAGCCCTTGATAGACGCGCCTAGGCAGTCTTGCGAATCGAGTGGCGGGGCCTGGACGATGGCTGTTGCGGCGCCATTTCCCTGGCCGTGACCAGCCGGTTGCGGCCGCTCTTTTTTCCGATGTACATCAGCCGGTCGGCGAGCGCGATCAGCGCTTCGGAATCGGCGGCCTCCGCCGGATACATGGCCACGCCAACGGTGCAGCCGACCTGGATGGCGCCAGTCGGCGTGGGAACCTTGATCCGCAATCTTTCCAGGATGCGTTCGGCGACTCGCACGGCCTTCTGCTGTGCCAGATCGGCGTCGCCCGAAAACAGGAAGGCGAACTCGTCGCCGCCAAGCCGGGCGACGAAATCGGCGCTGCGCAGGATCGAGCGAAGCTGGCTCGATACGCGCTGCAGCAGCGCATCGCCGGCCTCGTGGCCGAGCGTGTCGTTGACTTCCTTGAACCGGTCGAGGTCGATGAACAGAAGACCGGCCGCCTCGCCGGTGACGCCGCAGCGGGCCACCACCGATTTGAGTTCGTCGTGGAAGGCGCGCCGGTTGGGCAAGTCGGTCAATGCATCGTGGTTGGCCGAATGGTCGCTCTGCTGCTTCGCCAGTTCGATCTCGCGCTTTTGCGCGGATAGTTCCTCATTGGCGGTCTTCAGATCCAGCAGCAGCTGGGAATTGAGGTCCTCGACAACCTTGCGGTCGCTGATGTCGACGACGAAGCCTTCGAGGAATTCGAGTTCACCGGCGTCGTCCCAGACACCGCCGCCGATCTCGCGGACCCACAGCGGTTCGCCGACCTTCGGCACGATGCGGTAGTCGACGTTCCAGTTGCAGCGCGCTTCGAGCGCGGCGTCGACGGCGGCATAGACCGAGGGGAGATCATCCGGATGGATGGCCGAGACGTAGTCGCGCACGGCGTTGTGAATGAAATCGCTTGGTCGATAACCGCTGACGGTGAGAATGCCGTCGCTGATATAGAGCATGGTGTAGGACGCATCGTTGCGGCAGCGATAGAGGTAGCCGTCCATGCGCCCGGTGATGCTGAGAAGCGCATCCAGGCGCTCGTCGTGATAGGCTCCCTGGCCGCCCACGGATGCAGGACTCGTATCGTGCTTCACGGCTGCAGATCCATGACGGTCACCACCCCAGTCTGTCCAAAATGCCGCGCTGGCACATCGACGACAGCTCTCTGGTATAACAACCGGATATTATCAATCTCTTATGGATCGCGGTGGTTTTGCTCGTGAAGTTGGCTTGAATCGCAGGATTCCTGCGATTGCACGCATCCGGCGGGGTGGGGCGAGCGATTCCATTCAGGCCGCCCTCGGGGCGCTTTTCCTCAAGCTCCCCCCAGATACGCTGCAATCGTCGCTATGTTGACAGCATCACGGTTGAGACTTCAGCCGGTTCGAGATCGCGAGGAAGTCGATGGTCGACACTAGAACGAATTAAATCCCCTATTGTCCGATGGAAACTTGCCATTGAAATTGGATCCTTCATCTCGTTCCTCCTCCAATCGCGATTCCGGAGCCAGCCGAATCCTGATTGCTAGGCATCGATGCGAAAAGATTGGCAATGAGCAGCGCGTTCAAATCCTTCGAACGAGTACTCGCAGTTTCAAGACCTAATGATATAAGATTCACCGTGTGAGGGGGAGAACATGGATTCTGTCAAAGCTGGAATTTTGTACGAGAAACTCAAAGGCACATCTATTGGACCGTGGAGGATTGACAAGCTAAAGGGCATTGGAAAGTCAGCTGCGGTTTTCTTGGGAAGTCAAGGTACTGAAACTGTAGCTGTCAAGATTTTCGACGATGAACTGATCGAAAAGTACGGGGACAAAGCCCAGCTGGCGCGCATCGATAGAGAGTTGAAGTTGGTTGGAAAATCTCATCCGAGTATGGTTAAAATTCTAGACGGCGGCTTCGACAAGACGACTAGTTCCCACTACATAGTGATGGAATATCTCGACGGTCCGAATTTGAAAGAGTGCCTTACTGAAATTCCCTCTATCAATATAGGATCGCTTATTCAGCAGCTGGCGTCCTGCGCACATTTCTTCGAAAATGAGGGCTTGGTTCACAGGGACATCAAGCCTGAGAATATAGTTATTCTAGATAATTACACCAAACTAATACTCCTTGACTTTGGAGTGATCAAGCCAATTGGCCAACCGGGATTTACCGATGACGACGGTATCCAACCATTCATCGGCACTCTTCAGTATAGTTCTCCCGAATTCCTTCTAAGAGAGGAGGATAATTCGAGAGATGGATGGAGAGCGCTAACATATTACCAAATAGGCGCCGTCTTACATGACCTAATTATGAGGAAAGCTCTGTTCGAGGAGTACGCTACACCTTTTGCTAGGTTGGTGAACGCTATTCAATCCACAGTTCCAATAATTCAAAGCTCGAGCGTTGAAAACTATCTAATTGAACTTGCTCGAACTTGCTTGCTAAAGCAACCGAAGGCCAGACTCACATTGCTCGATTGGTCCTCGTTCAATATTCCTGAAGCAGATTCAATGTCAGTAGAGTCCGCTAAGCAGCGCGTAACAAATCGCGTGATAGTTCGACGAGCAGAACAGGTTGAGCCAGATTTGGCGCCTACAGTCTCAGCACCTCAGGTGGTCAATGAGGTGATTGATTTTCTGAAGAAAGCAGCCAGGCTTTTGAGGACAGATAATGAGCTTTTCCCTGTAATCGACATTGTTTTTCGGCCTAAGCACTGCGATCGCATGGTCATGCGCTTGCGAGCATCCGATGAGCATAGCCTACTGCATGATTTGACCGCTTGCATCGACATTGAGGTGGTCGAAGCCAACGCAAGAGCTGTCGCTCTCTACTTGTGGGGGCATTGGGGAAAGGTAGTGAATGAGGAGCCGTCTTCGAAGAAATCTTTCTTCAAAGGTTCCGTTGACACTTCTGCCATACTGATGGCGTTTGAGAGCGCTGTTTATAATCTAGTTGATGCAGGGCAAGGGGTGGTCGACCCGGAGCTTGGTCAACTTGTAGCGTAGGCAGATTGTAGCAATTTTTTGGGGGGCGTTATGGCGGGCACTTGGTGGACCAAACCGGAAGATCTTGATGAAAAACAGCTGGAGGTGGTGTCGCTCGGACTAGGTGGGAATCACCTAATTCTTGGGCCGGCCGGATGCGGAAAAACGAACCTACTTCTCCTGCGAGCCACCTACCTGCACAAGAGCAAAATCTCTAACATAGCAGTATTTGCCTTCGGTCGAGTTCTAAAGGAATTTCTGACCTCCGGCGCTGCTAATTATCCATTTTCGTCCGACAAGATCCAGACTTACCTTCGATGGGGAGCAGAGATGCTTTCTGCTAATGGCATAGCTTTCTCCGGTAAGGGAAATTTTGACGAAGTTCGAGCTGAATTGTACGAGAAGCTCTATGGTCTAGCTGGGAAGAATTTAGAGGAGAATAGGCTGGACTGCATTCTTATCGACGAGGCGCAGGACTATGACGAGCGCGAAATAGATCTAATTTTCAGTTTCGCCGATCAGATCTTCGCTGTCGGTGATGATCGCCAGCGAATATCAAATGTTAGTGGCGCGCTCGAAAGGCTGGCCGAGAGGTGCGACCACGTCATTGAACTTACGGACCACTATCGAAATGGGTTTAAGATATGTCGCCTAGCCGACGGAATCCGAAATAGCATTGACAGCGAAGACGGCTTAGAGGCTCACTCAAAATATAATGAGTCCGAGTTCGAGTCCACGGTGCGATCATTCCCGAACTTGGATCTGAAGGAACAGGTGCAGAAAGCGATCGACGAAATTTCTGAACAATTGGACGCGTACCCTGGCGACTTGATCGGCGTGCTCTGCCCCCGCCAAGAGGAGCTTGGGGAGGTTTGGGACCTAATTGCAAACTCGCCCTTGGCGGATGAGGCCCAACTACAACAATTTGCTGGGGGATACGCTCAATTCCAGCCAAACAGACGCATTATAGTAACGACGATACACGGGGCCAAGGGATTGGAGTTTCGAGCGCTTCATCTTCTAGGCATGGATTTCATTAAGAAATTCAAGACGCAAAAGAACATGAGCTACACAGCGGTAACGCGATGCAAAACCTCTCTCAGAATTTACCATGACTCTGATCTACCTGGATATCTTGAGAAAGGTCTCTCTTGCCTAGATAATTCGGTAGCAACCCCGCCTTCTGTAAAAGATTTGTTCCAATGAAGAACAACACTTATCTCGAAGGAGCAATCGTCAATAGGAAAGATTTTGTTGCATGGATTGGAAAGCAGCTTTCACCTGTACGAGTTCCAGTTTCAGCATTAAATTTTAGGAGAAACCTAAAGGCTGACTCCTGCGCACTCATCTGGTCCAAGAATCAGGTGGGTGGAAACTCATTGCCTTTTATTGTGGTTCCCGATGAAAGTCTCCCGGATTTCTTTGCATTCGTAAACACTTATCTTCTTGGCTACTCACCGTTTTCGGCGTTTTTTCGCGTGATTGGAATTAGCGTTTATGATGAGATCGCCTCCGATCGCAGTTCAAAGGAACATTTCTGGCTCCCACAGACAGCAGTCGGCATCGCCATTGCTGAAGCAGCACTCCGCCAAGGCGGGCGGCGACTGGTTGAAGCACCTAATGTAGCCTCCATTCGGTCCACCCTGTCCTGCGCTCTCATAAGTGCTGCATACCAGTTGCATCCTAATGTACCCCTGGAACGAATCGCTTCTCGCTGGCTCGCGATCCGTCGAGGATTCGGTGAGGACGATAGCAATTCCAGCGTTGAGAGATGCTTGACGGTCGTCGGAGCGTATATCGCAGCTTTGTCGGATGCGTCAGCCTCGAGGCAGTCAAAACTTTATGACGCAATCCGCCAAACTCGGACCGACGGAGTCGTCACCGCAGAAGTTTGGCGATTGCTGGTTTCCAACATTCCCGAATTTCAGGATATATTCAACAAATTACGCGGACCGAGGGAAGAACGAGTGCGAGTCGCCCGAAGCGCCTTGATCGAGCTAGCGACTAGGAAGGATAGGATCGACCTTATGCAATTGGAGTGCATCGCTGGATGCGTTCTTGCGTTGGTTGGGGATGGGTCGTTCCAATATCTCCCTCTAGCAGTTGATTTAGGTAGCTCTCTTCCAACGAGTATTCTATGGTTTGCTGCTTGGTGCTCTCTGTTTAAAGCGACGGATATTCTTGAGTACGGTGGATCCGTTGGCCGCCGCGTGGCGCGCGACGTGTTCACTCCAATTGAATTTTTCGGAGCGCCCCAATGCGACATATCCTCTGATGAACTACTAGTCATTCGAGAAAATCTAAAAATAAGCAATCTTAACGCCCCAGATTCATCATTGCTGGTCGTGGAAATCTTTCCTTTTGTTAATTCAATTTTTCGACTCAAGGACTCTGCCTTTGGCACCGGCAAGCCAAATATCTCATTGGATGACCTTATGGAAGTCGAACGTCTTATCGATAGAACTAAGCTCTTCCTAAATAGAGCAATGAACCGTGATCGGGACACCGATCAGTCGCGGCTACCCTTGGGGGATCGATCTCGCCGCAATCGTTGACATACTTGCTCAAGTTCCCGCCGTATATGCCGCAATCGCCGCCATGTTGACGATGTCGCTATCCTTGGCATTCAGCGAAACAATCTGCACCGGCTTGTTCAGCCCGACCAGCAGCGGGCCGATCACCGTCGAGCCGCCGAGTTCCTGCAGCATCTTGGTCGAGATCGAGGCCGAATGGAACGCCGGCATGATCAGCACGTTGGCCGGACCGGTCAGCCGGATGAACGGATATTGCGCCATGGCGCGGGCGTTGAGGGCGACGTCGGCGGCCATTTCGCCGTCATATTCGAAATCGACGCGGCGCTTGTCGAGGATGCGCACCGCTTCCTGGACGCGTTCGGAACGCTCGCCCTGTGGATGGCCGAAGGTGGAATAAGCGAGCATGGCAAGGCGTGGCTCGTAGCCCATGCGGCGGGCAAAGCCTGCGGCTTCCTCGGCGATGTCGGCGATCTGCTCGGCATTCGGCATGTCGTGCACGGCGGTGTCGGCGACCAGCACGGTCTTGCCTCGCGCCAGCACGATCGAGACGCCGATGACGCGGTGGCCGGGCTTGGCGTCGATGACGCGGCGGATGTCGTCGAGCGCTGTCGAATAGTTGCGGGTGACGCCGGTGACGATGCCGTCGGCATCGCCCAGCGCCACCATGCAGGCGGCGAAGTGGTTGCGGTCGTTGTTGATCAGGCGCTGGCAGTCGCGGAACAGGAAGCCTTTGCGCTGCATGCGCTCGTAGAGATAGTCGGTATAGATGCCGTTGCGGCGCGACAGCCTTGCATTGATGATCTCGATGCCTTGCTTGTTGAGGTCGATGCCGGCGTGCTTGGCGTTCTCCTTGATGACGTCGTCGCGTCCGAGCAGGATGGCGGTGCCGAGCCGCTGGTTCACATAGGAGACGGCGGCACGCATGACCTGCTCCTCCTCGCCCTCGGCGAAGACGATGCGCTTGGGCTGGCGGCGCACCCGGTCGTAGATGCGCTGCAGGGTCGAGGCGATCGGGTCGCGGCGGGCCGACAGCTCCTGCGCGTAACGGTCGAGATCGAGGATCGGCTTGCGGGCGACGCCGGAATCCATCGCCGCCTTGGCGACCGCGATCGGGATGGCCGAGATCAGGCGCGGGTCGAACGGCACCGGGATGATGTAGTTGGGGCCGAATTTCGGCCGGTTGCCCTGATAAGCGGCGGCGACATCGTCGGGCACATCCTGGCGCGCCAATGCCGCCAGCGCCTGCGCGGCGGCGATCTTCATGTCGTCATTGATGGTGGTTGCCCTGACATCCAGCGCACCGCGGAAGATATAGGGAAAGCCGAGCACGTTGTTGACCTGGTTGGGATAATCAGAACGCCCGGTGGCCATGATGGCGTCGGTGCGGATTTCGGCGACCTCCTCCGGCGTGATTTCCGGGTCGGGATTGGCCATGGCGAAGATGATCGGGTTCTTGGCCATCGACTGCACCATGGCGGTGGTCAGCGCGCCCTTGGCGGAGAGGCCGAGGAAGACGTCGGCGCCGTCGAGCGCCTCGGCGAGGCTGCGCGCCTCGGTCTTGACCGCATGCGCCGATTTCCACTGGTTCATGCCTTCGGTGCGGCCCTGGAAAACGACGCCCTTGGTGTCGCACAGGATGATGTTTTCCGGCGCAAAGCCCATCGCCTTCATCAACTCGATGCAGGCGATGCCGGCGGCGCCAGCGCCGTTGCAGACCATTTTTGTGGTCTTCATGTCGCGACCGGTGATCTCCAGCGCGTTGATCAGGCCGGCGGCCGAGATGATCGCGGTGCCGTGCTGGTCGTCGTGAAAGACGGGAATGTCCATCAATTCGCGCAGGCGCTGCTCGATGATGAAGCACTCCGGCGCCTTGATGTCCTCGAGGTTGATGCCGCCGAAAGAGGGCCCGAGGAACCGCACGCAGTTGATGAATTCGTCGGCGTCCTCGGTGTCGACCTCGAGGTCGATGGAATCGACATCGGCGAAGCGCTTGAACAGCACCGCCTTGCCCTCCATCACCGGCTTGGAGGCCAGCGCGCCGAGATTGCCGAGACCGAGGATGGCCGTGCCGTTGGAGATGACGGCGACCATGTTGCCGCGCGTCGTGTAGTCGAAGGCGCGGCTGGGGTCTTCGGCGATGGCCAGAACCGGAACCGCGACACCAGGCGAATAGGCAAGGCTGAGGTCGCGTTGCGTCGCCATCGGCTTGGTGGCGACGACCTCCAGCTTGCCCGGCCGCCCCATGGCGTGGAATTCGAGCGCTTCCTGCGCACTGACGGACGGACCGCTGTTCTCGGTTTTCCTGGCCATGATGTTCTTGATTTCCTCGCCGGTGCAGCACCTCCTTGAAGCGGGTGCTTTGTTTCGGTCCGAATTAAGACCACGCGCCGCCGCGTGTAAACCGCCAGCGTTCGGGAATCGCAGTTGGCCCGAGTGATTGCGGGCATGCGGCCGCCTCGGTCGTCCCCTGTTTTTCGAAGCGCCGGCATTAAACCGCGCTATCACATCTGCTAGCGTGCCGCGCATGAACATGCATAGCCCCAACGAGCCAGACGCCCCCGAGGCGATGACGCCCGTGCCCACCGCCCACGCCGGCGCCACGCCGATGATAGAGCAGTTCATCGAGATCAAGGCGGCGAACCCCGATTCGCTGCTGTTCTATCGCATGGGCGATTTCTACGAGCTGTTCTTCGACGACGCCGAGAAGGCGAGCCGGGCGCTGGGCATCGTGCTGACCAAGCGCGGCAAGTATCAAGGGCTCGACATTCCGATGTGCGGCGTGCCGGTGCATGCGGCCGACGACTATCTGCAGAAGCTGATCGGCCAGGGTTTTCGCGTTGCCGTCTGCGAGCAGATCGAGGATCCGGCCGAAGCGAAGAAACGCGGCGGCAAATCGGTGGTGCGCCGCGACGTGGTGCGGTTGGTGACACCAGGCACCATCACCGAGGACAAATTGCTGGCGCCCTCGGAATCGAGTTTCCTGATGGCGCTGGGGCGGGTGAAGGGTGGAGCAGACCACTCCTTCGCGTTGGCCTGGATCGACATCTCGACCGGCGCCTTCCGCGTCACCGACACCACCGCCGACCGGCTGCTGGCCGACATCTTCCGAGTCGATCCGCGCGAACTGATCGTTGCCGAGCCGGTGTTCCACGATCGGGAGTTGAAACCGGTGTTCGACGTGCTCGGCCGCGTCGCCAGCCCGCAGCCGCCGTCGCTGTTTGATTCGGCCTCGGCCACGGGACGCATCGCCCGCTTCTTCGATGTGGCGACACCGGATAGTTTTGGCGCCTTTTCGCGCGCCGAACTGTCGGCGATCTCCGGCGCCATCGCCTATGTCGAGAAGACGCAGAAGGCCGAGCGCCCGCCGCTGTCGCGGCCCGATCGCGAAGAGCAGGGCTCGACCCTGTTCATCGATCCGGCGACACGCGGCAATCTGGAACTGCTGCGCACGCTGTCGGGCAGCCGCGAAGGGTCGCTGTTCAAGGCGATCGACCGCACGGTGACCGGCGGCGGCGCAAGGCTGCTCGCCGACCGGCTGATGGCGCCGCTGACCGATCCCGCGGCCATCGGCGCCAGGCTGGATTCGGTGTCGTTCTTCCGTTCCGAAACGCGGCTCTGCCAAGCGGTGCGGTCGAGCCTGAAGAGCGTTGCCGACATGCCGCGCGCACTGTCCAGGCTGGCGCTCAACCGGGGCGGGCCGCGCGACCTTGGCGCGCTGCGCGCCGGCTTCGAGGCGGCAGGCGCGATCGCCGAAATCTTTGCCGCGACCGCCCCGCCCCCGGAACTTGCGGCGGCATTGGCCGCCATCCATGCTCTGCCCCAGGCGCTGGCCCAGCATCTGACGCAGGCGCTTGGCGACGAACTGCCGCTGCTCAAGCGCGATGGCGGCTTCGTTCGCGGCGGCTATCATGCCGATCTCGACGAGATGCGGGCGCTGCGCGACGAATCGCGAAAGGTGATCGCCGGGCTGGAGCGCTCGCTGATCGACGAGACCGGCATCCGCTCGCTGAAAATCCGGCACAACAATGTGCTTGGCTACTATATCGAGGTGACCGCCAACCATCATGCGGTGATGACCGGCAGCGATGGCGCCAAGGCGCGCTTCATCCACCGCCAGACCATGGCCAACGCCATGCGCTTCACCACGACCGAGCTTGCCGAACTCGAGACCAAGATCGCCAATGCCGCCGACCGGGCGCTCAGCATCGAACTGTCGGCCTTCGAGGCGCTGACGGCGGAAGCGGTTGGCGAGGCGGAAAAGATCCGTGCCGGCGCCGATGCGCTGGCCGTGCTCGACGTGTCGGCGGCGCTCGCGCTGCTTTCGGAAAGCGAAGCCTGGTGCCGGCCGGTGGTGGATTCGAGCCTTGCCTTCGAGATTACGGGCGGGCGGCATCCGGTGGTCGAGCAGGCGCTGCGCCGCTCCGGCGAAGGCCCATTCGTCGCCAATGATTGCGACCTGTCGCCGGAGGGCAGCGCCAAGAACGGCGCGATCTGGCTTTTGACCGGCCCCAACATGGGCGGCAAGTCGACGTTCCTGCGGCAGAATGCGCTGATCGCCATCCTGGCCCAGACCGGCTCGTTCGTGCCGGCGACATCGGCCCATATCGGCGTCGTCGACCGGCTGTTCTCGCGTGTCGGCGCCTCGGACGATTTGGCGCGCGGCCGCTCGACCTTCATGGTCGAGATGGTCGAAACGGCTGCCATTCTTAATCAGGCCGGCGAGCGCGCACTGGTGATCCTCGACGAGATCGGCCGCGGCACCGCCACTTTCGACGGCCTGTCGATCGCGTGGGCGGCGGTCGAATATCTGCATGAGAAGAACCGCTGCCGGGCGATCTTCGCTACCCACTTTCACGAAATGACCTCGCTGGCCGGCAAGCTGGCGCGGCTCTCCAACGTCACCATGCGGGTCAAGGAATGGGAAAACGACGTCGTCTTCCTGCACGAGGTCGGCAAGGGTGCCGCCGACCGCTCCTACGGCGTGCAGGTGGCGCGGCTGGCCGGCCTGCCGGAAGCGGTGGTCGACCGGGCCAAGGAAGTGCTGCACCAACTGGAGGAGGGCGAGGTTTCGGGCAAGACCAATCGCCTCGTCGACGATTTGCCGCTGTTTTCGGTGGCGGTGAGGCGGGAAGCACCAAAGCCGATCAAGAGCGACGTGCTGGGCGCGGCACTTGGCGACATCAACCCGGACGAAATGACGCCACGCGAGGCACTGGAAGCGCTCTACCGGCTGAAGGGGTTGGCGGGGACGTAGTCAGATCATCTCCAACCCGCGCTTGCGCGCTGGTGGCGGGAAGGCGCGGTCGAGATCGGCGATGTCCTGCGGCGTCAGCTTGATGTCGAGCGCAGCGACATTCTGGCGGACATGCTCCTGGCTGCTGGCCTTCGGGATGGCGATGACGCCCTCCTGATGCGTCACCCAGGCCAGGGCGATCTGTGCCGGGGTCGCATCGTGGCGGGCGGCGATGGCATTGAGCCCGGCATAGCGTGCCAGCGCCCCCTGCTCGACAGGCGAATAGGCCATCAAGGGGATGCCGCGCTGCCGGCTCCAGGGTGCCAGGTCGAATTCGAGGCCACGCCGGACCAGATTGTAGAGCACCTGGTTGGTCTGGACATTGTTGCCACCGGGCAGGCCGATCAACTCTTCCATCTCGTCGGTGTCGAAATTGCTGACGCCCCAGTGGCGAATCTTGCCGGCCTTTTTCAAGGCCTCGAAAGCCGCGACCGTTTCCGCCAACGGCACGCTGCCCGGCCAATGCAAGAGATAGAGATCGATGCGGTCGGTGCGCAGGCGTTTCAGGCTGTTTTCGCAGGCGCGCTGCACGCCCGCGCGCGAAGCATTCGATGGCAGAACTTTCGAAACCAGGAAGGTCTCGTCGCGGCGCCCGGCAATAGCCTCGGCCACCACCTCCTCAGCACCGCCGCTGGCATACATTTCGGCGGTGTCGATCAGTGTGATGCCGAGGTCGAGGCCGAGCTTGAGGGCGTTGACCTCAGAGGTGCGGCGACTGTTATTCTCGCCCATCTTCCATGTGCCCTGGCCAAGCACCTGAACGGCTTCGCCAGAGGGCAGTTTGGTGGTTCTGATGGTCGATGGCATGGCGGGCTCCAGTTGGGGCCGATCGCATCACAGGCTGGACGAGAAATCCAGAGGCGTTCTCGCCGCGCTGGCGATGGCTGAAGACTTACTTCACCGGATGGGCGGCAAGCCAGGCCTGCATCTGCTTGATCTCGGCTTCCTGCGCGGCGATGACGCCTTCGGCCAGCTTGCGGATTTCCGGATCCTTGCCATTGGCGAGTTCGACCTTGGCCATGTCGATCGCACCCTGATGGTGCGGGATCATGCCTCTGACGAAATCGACGTCGGCATTGCCGGTATAGTCGGACGCCATCATGTCGGCATGCATCTTGTCCATCGCCGCCTTGTAGCCTTCCGTCGAAGGGCTGGTCGCATCCGCCGCCATGGCGCCCATGTCGTGTTTCATCTCTTCGCTTTGCGCCGGAACGCTTTCGAGGAAGACGGCAACCAGCATTCCGGCCGCCATCAGCAGCAGCACGAGTTTTTTGGCGAAGGTCATTCATGGTCTCCTGTTGGATGGGTTTCGTATTTGGGGGCTTGGATCAGAGTTTCAATGTTCTCAGCCGCAACGCGTTTGCGATCACCGACACCGAAGACAGGCTCATCGCCGCCGCCGCCAGCATCGGCGACAGAAGCGTGCCGGTGAGCGGATAGAGCACGCCGGCGGCGACCGGCACGCCAAGCACATTGTAGAGGAAGGCAAAGAACAGGTTCTGGCGGATGTTGCGGATTGTCGCCTGGGCCAGCGTGCGGGCGCGCACGATACCGTTGAGGTCGCCCTTGACCAGAGTGATACCGGCGCTTTCGACAGCGACATCGGCGCCAGTGCCCATGGCGATGCCGACATCGGCAGCTGCAAGCGCTGGTGCATCGTTGACGCCGTCGCCGGCCATGGCAACACCGGCGCCTTTTGCGCGCAGTTCCTCGACAAGGGCTGCCTTCTGTTCCGGCAGCAGGCCGGCGCGGACCTCGTCGATGCCGAGGCTTCTGGCGATCGCGTTGGCCGTGCGTTCATTGTCGCCGGTCGCCATGATGATGCGCAAGCCGCTTTCATGCAGAGCCTTGATCGCCTCGGCCGTCGTTGCCTTGATAGGGTCGGCGACGGCGACGATGCCGGCCAGCTTCTTGTCGACAGCGACGAACATCGCCGTCTTGCCTTCGAGCTGCAGCGCCTCGGCCTTGGCCGAGATGGATGCGATGTCGACGCCAAGGTCCGCCATCATCGCAGCATTGCCGAGCGCGACCGTCTTTCCCGAGACCGAACCGGACACGCCCTTGCCGGTGACCGCCTCGAAGGCGCTGGCCTCGGCAACGGTCACGCCGCGTGTAGCGGCGCCGTCGACGATGGCTTCAGCCAGCGGATGCTCCGACCCCTTCTCCAGACCGGCGGCAAGCGCCAGCAATTCCTCTTCGGAGAAGCCGTTTGCCGTGACGACATCGGTCAGTTTCGGCCGGCCTTCGGTCAGCGTACCCGTTTTGTCGACGATCAGCGTGTCGACGGAAGCGAAGCGTTCGAGTGCTGCGGCCTCCTTGATCAGCACGCCGGCATGCGCTCCGCGCCCGGTTGCGGTCATGATCGACATCGGCGTGGCGAGGCCGAGCGCACAGGGGCAAGCGATGATCAGCACCGACACCGCGGAGACGATGGCAAAGATCAGGCTGGGCTCGGGTCCAAACACGGCCCAGGCGATGAAAGCGACAATCGCGACAAGGACGACGGCCGGGACAAAGTAGAAAGAAACGCGATCGGCCAACCCTTGAATCGGGGCGCGCGAGCGCTGCGCCTTGGCGACGAGATCGACGATGCGCGCCAGCGTCGTCTCGGCGCCGACCTTCTCAGCGCGCATGATCAGCGCACCATTCTTGTTGAGGGTGCCGCCGGTCAGCGCATCGCCCTCGACCTTCTCGACCGGCAACGGCTCGCCCGTGATCATCGATTCGTCGATCGAGGATCGCCCTTCCAGCACCGTGCCATCGACCGGCACGGCGTCACCGGGGCGTATGCGCAGGCGATCGCCGGCTTTGACCGCATCGAGCGGCACATCGCTTTCGGAACCGTCGGTGGCGATCAGCCGCGCGGTCTTCGGCGCGAGATCAAGCAATGCGCGGATTGCCGAGCCGGTCTTTTCACGGGCGCGGAGCTCCAGCACCTGGCCAAGGAAGACCAGCGCAACGATGACGGCAGCAGCCTCGAAATAGACCGGTACCGCACCGCCATGGCCGCGGAACTGATGCGGAAAGATATCCGGAAACAGCGTGGCGACGACGCTGTAGAGATAGGCAGCACCAACGCCGAGCGAGATCAGCGTCCACATGTTGGGGCTGCGGTTGACGAGCGAGTCCCAGCCGCGGTGGAAGAAGGGGAAGGCGGCCCAAAGCACCACCGGACTTGCCAGGACCAGTTCGATCCAGACTTTTGCCCGGTCCTCGACCAGACCTTCAAACGTCAGGCCGATCATGGGTGCCATGGCGATGATCAGAAGGGGGATCGACAAGGCAGCGCTCACCCAGAACCGCCTGGTGAAATCGACCAGCTCGGGATTTGGCCCTTCATCGCCCGTTGGTACGCCCATCGGCTCCAGCGCCATGCCACAGATCGGGCAGGATCCTGGCTTGTCGCGGATGATTTCGGGATGCATCGGGCAGGTGTATTGCGTGCCTTTGGGCATCGGCTGCGGTGCCGGCCTGTCGCCGAGATATTTTTGCGGCTCCGCCTCGAATTTCGCCTGGCAGGCGGCCGAGCAGAAGTAAAAGCCCTGGCCTTCGTGGCGGGCAAAGTGCCTGGCTGTCGCGCGGTCGACGCTCATACCGCAAACCGGATCGGTGGCCGTCAGGAATTTTTCCGGCTCGGCGACGAATTTCGCGCGGCAGCCCTGGCTGCAGAAATGATAGGGATGGCCATCATGCTCGGCCGTCGGCTTGCCGGCGACCGGATCGACAGTCATGCCGCAGACCGGGTCGCGGACGACGCTCTTCGTGGTGGGCACGGCGCCTTTTGTCGAGCAGCAGCCACCATGCGCGTGATGATCGTGATCGGAATGCGTCATTCGAAAATGCCTCGATGGGTCGGTGTGTGACGCGGAGATAGGGCTTCCAGTAACTGGAAGGTCAAGGGCTGTTTCGACTTTCTTTTCCGGTCGACGGCGCGTCCATCCTCCCCAAAAAAAGTATCACGCGGCAACACCACGCCTGCTAGAGAGCGAGCGTCCCGGGGGTGAGATTTTCTTTGGCAATGAAGCGTCTGGTCATCAATCTCGATCGGTCTCCCGATCGCCTTGCCCGTGTGACGGCGGAGTTTGTCCGCATCGGCGTCCCATTCGAACGCGTTCAGGCCATCGACGCACGGGATCGGCCGGACCTGGACCAGCTGCCACAAAATGTCGGATATCGGAACAGGCTGCCATTGACTGACGGCGAGATCGCCTGCCTGCTCAGTCACCGGGCCTGCTGGGCCGCCATCGCGCAAGGCGACGCTCGCTACGGGGCAATCTTCGAGGACGACATCGTCTTTGCCGCGAAAGCCGGCGCATTGCTTCGCGACAGCGACTGGATTCCAGCCGATGCCGAAGTCGTCAAGCTCGAAAGCTATTTTTGCAAGACCGTGATCCGACGCAAGCGCATTGCCATCGGTCACGGCTTTTCCACATCCAAACTCGACGCCGGACATATAGGAACCGCCGGCTACATCATCTCCAGGCAAACCGCGCTCGACCTGATCAAGGCCACAGAGGAGATCGGCATCGCTGTCGACGACCTTGTCTTCAACCCCGAGTTTTCGGTTTTGCGAGGCGAGACGATCTATCAGCTTGTTCCTGCGCTCTGCGCACAAGATCAGTTCCTTGGCGACAGGGCGCTCCAATTGCCAAGCCTGCTCAGGGAAAAGCGCGATATCCAGTGCGCCGCCGGGACCGGGAGACGCAGAAAGACAGCCATAGCGAAGGTAAAAGCCGAGGCTCGGCGAATAGGCAAGCGCATTGCCGATTTCTGTCGACTGAAGCGGAGAATGGTCATTCCATTTACTTATCCGAGCCAGAGCTCAGCCGGGTCTTGAACCGGCTTTCAACGCCCCATACCCAGCGCCGCGAAAACGCGCTATAGACGCCGCCGAAACGGCAAGGCCGGCTGGGTATATGGCAAGAATCTCCCTGAAGCTCGACGAATTGATCGACGGCGAAGCCTTGCGCCGCGAGATGACCGCGCTGACCGCGGCCACGGCGGGCGACGGCTCCGGGCAGGTCGCGCGCAATGGCGTGCTCCAACTGCTCAAGGGACGACTGGCGGAAGGGCGCGCCATTGCCGAACGCATGCTGATGGACGATGGCGGCGGCAGCGCCTGCGCGGCGCGGCTGTCGCACCTCATGGACGAGATCATCCGGGCGCTTTACGATTTCGCCGTCACCCACGTCTACCGGGTCAAGAACCCGTCTTCGGCGGAGCGCATGGCCGTCGTCGCTGTCGGCGGCTACGGCCGTGGAACGCTGGCGCCCGGATCCGACATCGACCTGTTGTTCCTGCTGCCCTACAAGCAGACGCCGTGGGGCGAACAGACAGTCGAATACATGCTCTACATGCTGTGGGACCTGGGGCTGAAGGTCGGCCACGCCACCCGTAACATCGACGAATGCCTGCGCCTGTCGCGCACCGATGTCACCATTCGCACCTCGATCCTCGAAGCACGTTTCCTGTGGGGCGAGGAAAAGCTCTATGATGAACTGATGCTGCGGTTCGACCATGAGGTGGTGCGCACGACCGGCCCCGAATATGTCCAGGCCAAGCTTGCCGAACGCGATGACCGCCATGCCAAGGCCGGCGAAAGCCGCTATCTGGTCGAGCCCAACGTCAAGGACGGCAAGGGCGGCCTGCGCGACCTGCAGACGCTGTTTTGGATCGGCAAATATTTCTATCGGGTGCGCACCGGCGAGGAACTGGTCGACAAGGGCGTCTTCACCGAGGGCGAATACCGCGAGTTCCAGAAGGCCGAGGATTTCCTGTGGGCGGTACGCTGCCACATGCATTTCCTCACCGGCAAGGCCGAAGAGCGCTTGCATTTCGACATCCAGCGCGAGATCGCCGAACGGCTCGGCTACACCACGCACCCCGGCCTGTCGGCGGTCGAGCGCTTCATGAAGCACTACTTCCTCGTTGCCAAGGACGTCGGCGACCTGACCCGCATCTTCTGCGCTGCGCTCGAGGAGGAGCAAGCCAAGCACGTTCCTGGCTTCAACCGCATCTTCCTGACTTTCTCCAGGCGCAAGCGCAAGCTGGCCGGCACTTCCGACTTCATTGTCGACAACCACCGCATCAACATCGCCGACGACCAGGTGTTCGAGCGCGATCCGGTCAATCTGCTCAGGCTGTTCTGGTTCGCCGACAAGCACGGTCTGGAATTCCACCCTGACGCGCTGAAGCTGCTGACCCGTTCGCTCGGCCTGGTCAACAAGTCGCTGCGGCGCGACGAGGAGGCCAATCGGCTGTTCCTCGACATATTGACCTCGGATCGCAATGCCGAACTCAATCTGCGTCGCATGAACGAAGCCGGACTGCTCGGCAGGCTGATCCCGGATTTCGGCAAGATCGTCGCCATGATGCAGTTCTCGATGTACCACCACTACACGGTGGACGAGCATCTGATCCGCTGCATCGGCGTGCTGGCCGAGATCGAGCGCGGCGACGGCGAAAAGGTCCACCCCCTGTCGCACACGCTGATGCCGGGCCTGAAGAAGAGCCGCGAGGCGCTCTATGTCGCCGTACTGCTGCACGACATCGCCAAGGGCAGGCCGGAGGACCATTCCGAGGCGGGGGCCAGGATCGCCCGTCGCATCTGCCCGCATATGGGGCTGTCGCCGGCCGATACCGAAACCGTGGCCTGGCTGGTCGAGAACCACCTCGTGATGTCGATGACGGCGCAGACCCGCGACCTCAACGACCGCAAGACCATCGAGGATTTTGCCGCGATCGTGCAGTCGGTCGAGCGGCTGAAGCTGCTTTTGATCCTCACCGTCTGCGACATCAGGGGCGTCGGACCCGGTGTCTGGAACGGCTGGAAGGGCCAGCTGCTGCGCACGCTCTACTACGAGACCGAATTGCTGCTGACCGGCGGGTTTTCGGAAGTGTCGCGCGCGCAGCGCACGGCGGCGGCACGCGAGCGCCTGGCCGAGGCGCTTGCCGACTGGCCGGACAAGGCCCGCAAGCGCTATGTCGGCCAACACTACGAGAATTACCTTTTGACCGTCGATCTCGCAGACCAGTTGCGCCATGCCGAGTTCATCCGCGAAGCCGACGTGTCAGGCAACAAGCTTGCCACCATGGTCAAGACCCACCAGTTCGAGGCGGTGACCGAAATCACCGTGCTGGCGCAGGACCACCCCCGCCTGCTCTCGGTCATCGCCGGGGCGTGCGCCGGAGCCGGCGGCAACATCGTCGACGCGCAGATCTTCACGACGTCGGATGGCCGCGCGCTCGACACGATCCTGATCAGCAGAGAATTCGATCGCGACGAGGACGAGCGCCGGCGTGCCGAGCGTGTCGGCCGGCTGATCGAGGACGTGCTGTCGGGCAAGAGCTGGCTGCCGGAAATGATCGAGAAGCGCACCAAGCCGCGGCGCGGCTCCAAGGTGTTCAAGATCCCGCCGCGCGCCGAAATCCGCAACACGCTGTCGAACCGTTTTTCGGTCATCGAGGTCGAGGGCCTCGACCGGCCGGGACTGCTGTCGGAGATCACCGGAACGCTTTCCGACCTGTCGCTCGACATCGCATCGGCCCACATCACCACCTTCGGCGAAAAGGTCATCGACACTTTCTATGTCACCGATCTCACTGGCCAGAAGATAGACAGCCCGGCCCGCATCGCCACCATCCGCAATCGGTTGATGGCAACGCTCGAAGGCATCGTGCCCGAACGCGGCGGCAAGTCCAGGGCGGCGGCCGAGTGACAACGACCATCACTTCGTCCCAATTTCGCAGGCAGTTCCCAAAAGCATGAGCCTCGTCAAGAAATTCGCAACGGTCGCTTCCGGCACGCTGATGAGCCGCGCGCTCGGTTTCGGCCGCGAGATGCTGATGGCCGCCGCACTCGGTACCGGACCGGTCGCCGATGCCTTCAACGCCGCTTTCCAGTTTCCCAACACCTTTCGCCGGCTGTTTGCCGAAGGCGCCTTCAACGCCGCCTTCGTGCCGCTGTTCGCCAAGGAGATCGAGACCCACGGTACCGAAGGCGCCAAGCGCTTTTCCGAGGAAGTGTTCGGCGTGCTGTTCACGGCGCTGCTGGCGCTGACGATCATCATGGAACTGTCGATGCCGCTGATCGTGCGCTATCTGGTGGCGCCGGGTTTTGCCGGCACGCCGGGGAAGTTCGACACCACGGTGACGCTGGCGACGATCATGTTTCCCTATCTGATCTGCATGTCGCTGGGCGCGATGATGGCGGGCATGCTGAATTCGCTGCGCCGCTATTTCGCCGCCGCGGTGGCACCGGTGTTCCTCAACATCATCCTGATCGGCGTGCTCGCCTATGCCTGGTATAAGGGCTCGGATGCCCTCACCGTCGGCTACGGGCTGTCCTGGGGCGTGCTTGCCGCCGGACTGGTGCAACTGGCGATCGTCTGGGTGGCGGTGCGCCACGCCGGCATCTCGATCGGCTTCCGCCGGCCGAAAATGACGCCCGCGGTCAAGCGGCTGCTGATCCTGGCGCTGCCGGCGGCCATCACCGGCGGCATCACCCAGATCAACCAGCTGATCGGCACGGCGATCGCCTCGGCGCAGAACAGCGCGGTATCCTCGCTCGCCTATGCCGACCGCATCTACCAGTTGCCGCTCGGCGTGGTCGGTGTTGCGGTGGCGATCGTGCTGTTGCCCGAATTGTCGCGGGCGCTGAAGTCGGGCAATCTGATCGAGGCGGCCAATCTGCAGAACCGCTCGGTCGAGTTCACGCTGTTCCTTACCCTGCCGGCAGCCGCGGCACTCTGGGTGATGTCGGAGCCGATCGTGCGGCTGGTCTATGAGCGCGGCGCATTCGCCGCCAACGGCTCGACGCCGACGGTGGCGGCGATCCTGGCGATCTTCGGCCTCGGCCTGCCGGCCTTCGTGCTGATCAAGGCGTTCACCCCAGGCTATTTCGCCCGCGAGGACACGCGCACGCCGATGATCTTTGCCGCCATCTCGGTGGCGGTGAACGTCACCACGGCGCTGACGCTGTTTCCACGGATGGGCGCGCCCGGCATCGCGGTGGCCTCGGCCGTCGCCGGCTGGGTCAACGCGGTGATGCTGCTCGGCGTCTTGATCCGGCGCGGCCATTGGGGGCGCGACGTGCCGCTGATGAAGCGCATTCCACGGCTGGTGCTGTCGGCGGCCGTAATGGGGGCGGCACTCTATTTTGCCGAGCACTGGTTCGCCGTCAGGCTAGGGCCGGGCTCGCCGCTGGTGGTCAAGGCGACGACGCTGCTGTCGCTGGTTGCCGGCGGAGCGCTGCTTTATTTCATCACCGCCTTCGCCACAGGCGGTGCCGATTTCGGCATGATCCGTCGCAACGTCAAGCGGGGATCGGGCAAGTCGGCGCCACCGGTCGCAAAGACCGACCTGGACGAGTAGAGCGCCCGACACGCCCGCAGCGCCGTCTTGATCGCAGCGCCGTCTTCGTCCATAAGCGCGCCGTCGCAAGACTTTCGCCGCGCGCGGTTTCCAGCCGCGCGATTGGCTCCGAAAAGTCTGCAACTTTTCGGAATCACGCTTATACGGCCCTCCACAAGCCATGAGGACAATCATGACCGCCTTCAAGCCACTCGTCTTTTCCGGTGTCCAGCCGACCGGCAATCTGCATCTCGGCAACTATCTCGGCGCCATCAAGAAATTCGTTGCCCTGCAGGACACCTCCGATTGCATCTATTGCGTCGTCGACCTGCATTCGCTGACAGCCCAACTCGTTTATGAAGACCTAGCCGATCAGACGCGGTCGATCACCGCTGCGTTCCTGGCCTCGGGCATCGACCCGAAGAAGCACATTGTCTTCAACCAGTCGCGGGTCATGCAGCACGCCGAGCTCGCCTGGATCTTCAATTGCGTGGCGCGCATCGGCTGGATGAACCGCATGACGCAGTTCAAGGACAAGGCCGGCAAGGATCGCGAGAACGCCTCGCTCGGCCTGCTTGCCTATCCTTCGCTGATGGCTGCCGACATCCTGCTCTACCGTGCCACCCACGTGCCGGTGGGCGAGGACCAGAAGCAGCATCTGGAGCTCACCCGCGACATCGCGCAGAAATTCAACAACGACTTCTCCGACCGCATCGCGGCCCTTGGCGTCGGCGTCGAGATGCAGGTCGGCGAAGAGACCGTGAACGGCTATTTCCCGCTGACCGAACCGGTCATCGGCGGGCCGGCGGCGCGCATCATGTCGCTGCGCGACGGCTCCAAGAAAATGTCCAAATCGGACCCGTCGGATTTGTCGCGCATCAACCTGACCGACGATGCCGACGACATCTCGAAAAAGATCCGCAAGGCCAAGACCGACCCCGAAGCGTTGCCGAGCGAGCTGGACGGCCTGGCCGGCCGACCCGAGGCGGAGAACCTGGTCGGCATCTATGCGGGTCTCGCCGAGATATCGAAGGCGGATGTACTCAAGGAATTCGCCGGTCAGCAGTTTTCCGTGTTCAAGCCGGCCTTGGCCGATCTTGCAGTGGAAAAACTGGCGCCGATCGCCAGCGAGATGCGCCGCATTTCGGATGACCGCACCTATGTCGACGCGGTGCTCAAAGATGGCGGCGAGCGCGCCGGCGTGCTGGCCGAAGCGACGATGAAGACGGTGCGCGACATTATCGGCCTGCTGCAGGGCTGATCGCGACATCGGGTGCACTGGCACAAGGCCGGCGGCTTGCCGCCGGTCCCCCGCAGTGGCAGATTGCGGCCGCAAGACACCGAGTAGATAGACATGGTCTCCAAACGCCTCAGCCGCGAAGCCGGCCATCGCAGGAAATTCCTGACGATCATCGACGACACGCCGGAATGCGAGCGTGCCGTCGCCTATGCCTCGAAACGGGCGCAGAGCACCAGCGGCACGCTGGTGCTGCTCTATGTCATCGTGCCGGACGATTTCCAGCATTGGCTGGGTGTCGAGAAGATCATGCGCGAGGAAGCCAACGCCACGGCGCGCGCCGCACTCGACAGCTATGCCAACAAGGTGCGCCAGAAGCTCGGCATCGAGCCCGAGATGGTGGTGCGCGAAGGCAAGCCGACGGAAGAGATCCACAAATTGATCGAGGAAGACCAGGACATCGCCATCCTGGTGCTGGCCGCCGGTGCGGGCAAGGAAGGCCCGGGGCCACTGGTCGGCGCCGTGGCCGGCAAGGGTGCCGCCTTCCCGATCCCGGTGACTGTCGTGCCGCAGAACCTGTCGGACGAGGAAATCGACAGCCTGGCCTGAGATTCTGCTCTTCAGGTGATGCCGGTCCGATGATGGGCGCGAAAAAACATTCCGCCAGCCAGCTGTTCCGGCGATGCGTTTCGCTTGAATGTCCAGCCAATTGAGCCTATTTAGAATTGTTCCAAACTAGATGCCCAAACGGGCACGGAGACGGCTATGTTCATCCAGACCGAATCGACGCCAAACCCGGCGACGCTGAAATTCCTGCCCGGCAAGGAAGTGCTTCTGGAAGGCACCGCCGATTTCCGCGATGCCGACAGCGCCGCCGTCGCCTCGCCGCTGGCCGGCCGGCTGTTCGAAATTCCTGGCGTCACCGGCGTTTTCTTCGGCTATGACTTCATCACCGTGACCAAGGATGGCCCCGACTGGCAGCATTTGAAGCCGGCGATCCTCGGCGCCATCATGGAGCATTTCATGTCCGGCGCGCCCGTCATGGCCAAGGCCGGACCGGCCGCCGAGACCAGCCAGACCGGTGAGTTCTACGACAAGGCCGACGAGGAGCTGGTCATCACCATCAAGGAACTGCTCGATACACGGGTGCGTCCGGCGGTCGCCCAGGATGGCGGCGACATCACCTTCCGCGGCTTCGAGAATGGCACGGTGTTCCTGCACATGAAGGGCGCATGCGCCGGCTGCCCGTCATCGACGGCGACGCTGAAGCACGGCATCCAGAACCTTCTGCGCCATTTCGTGCCGGAAGTGCAGCAGGTCGAACAGGTCTCCTGACGCCCCTTTGATGATTCTACCCCACTGACCATCTGGTCCGATTTCTTCGCTTCCGGCGCATCGATCAGAAGGAACTCCAAAATGATCTACGAACTTCGGGTTTACCGGGCTTTGCCGGGACGCTTGCCGGCGCTTCTTGATCGCTTCGACAAGATCACCCTCAAATTATGGGAAAAGCACGGTATCCGCCAAGCGGGTTTCTTTACCACGCTGATCGGTGCTTCGAACAACGACCTGACCTACATGCTGGCATGGGAATCGCTGGCCGAACGCGAAGAGCGCTGGACGGCGTTCGTGAAGGACCCGGCCTGGACACAGGCGCGGGAAGATTCCGAGCGTGACGGCCAGATCACCGAGACAATCACCAACCAAATCTTGGCTCCCACCTCGTTCTCGGCGGTGTCCTGACCACCGAGCAGGCGTCGCATCGCGCAAACAACAAAAAACCGGGCCGAATTGCCCGGTTTTCTGCTTGGGACGTCCGTTGTTGCCTAGACGGTCCGCGTACGAAAACTGCCTCTAGAGAACGATGACCTTGGCGCCGACCGAGGCGCGGTCATAGAGGTCGATAATGTCCTGATTCATCAGGCGGATGCAGCCAGACGACATCGCCTTGCCGATCGAATTCCACTCCGGGCTGCCATGCAGGCGATAGCCTGAATCACCGCCCTTGTTGAACAGGTACATGGCGCGCGCGCCGAGCGGGTTCTTCAGGCCTGGCTGCATGCCGCCGGCAAACTTTTCCAATTCCGGCTGGCGCTGGATCATCTGCCTCGGCGGCGTCCAGGTCGGCCATTCGCGCTTGAGCGCAATGTGGGCGGTGCCATGCCACTCGAAGCCCTCGCGGCCGACGCCGATGCCGTAACGAATGGCCCTTCCGTCGCCCTCGATGAAGTAGAGGAACTTGTTCTGCGTATCGACGATGATCGTGCCCGGCTTTTCCGGGCTGTCGTAGTTCACTTCCTGCCGATGGTACTTCATCGGCACTTTCTCGATCGGGATGCGCGGCAGCTGATAACCTGCGTCGGTGACCGCGCCGTAGTTGTTGGAGAATATCTGCGAGCCGATGGTGCTGCAACCGGCGATAGCAGTGGAGAGCGCCAGTGCGGCGATGATTGCAAACGACTTCATGCGCATCAGGTGATCCGGTGCCCCGCCCAACTTCGGCGGCACGAGTCGGCCGCTCTCTCATCATCATTCATGCTGGCATTTGCTTTGCTTGCCAAGCGCGCGATGCCTATATGCCTGCCTTGACGTACCGGTAAGCGTATCACTATGGCATTTTGGCAACAGGACTCACAGGATTGTGAAGCAAATTCAAGGGGCCTGCTCCATGGGCTCCTGGAAATCGAGGAGAACCGTCATGAATGTCGGTGACGCCGCCCACCGCTCCGGCCTGCCGGCCAAGACCATCCGCTACTATGAAGAGATCGGCCTGATCGCCCCGGCGCGCGCCGCCAACGGCTACCGCGATTATTCCGGAGACGACATCCATCGGCTGGCCTTCCTGCGCCGCGCGCGCAATCTCGGCTTTTCCATCGACGATTGCCGCCAGTTGATGGCGCTTTACCAGGATCGCAGCCGCGCCAGCCAGAACGTGCGCGAAATCGCCGCCGCTCATGTCACGGCGATCGAGGAGAAAGTGCGCGAGTTGCAGTCGATGCGCTCGACGCTGCAGAAACTGATCCATGCCTGCCACGGCGACGAAAGGCCGGATTGTCCGATCCTTGATGACATGGCGGGGGCGGCGTTGCCCAGCGACAAGGCCGCCTCTGCGCCTGCATAATGACTCTACGTCGACGAGGCCCGACGCCTGGTCGACTCCTGCCGGGAGGACATCCGCAATGGTCTCGATGACCGTCGAACTGCGCAATGTGGAGGACACGCAAGCCGCCATGGGCCGGGCCGGCGGCCACACGATCATCGTCGACCGGCCCGAAGGCAAGGCCGGCGGCATGGGCCTGGGCTTCAATGGCGGCCAGCTCCTCGCCCTGGCGATCGGCGGCTGCTTCTGCAACGACCTTCGCTACGTCGCCGAGGAAATGGGCGTAACGCTCGACAAGATCGCCGTGACCGTGACGCTGAACCTCGAAGGCAAGCCTTTGCTCGCGACCTCGTCAATCATGAAGGTTTCATGCACGACGCTGGACGGCTCCGACCCGGCGGAGATCATCACGAGGGCCGCGGCGATTTCCACGGTCAGCAACTCCCTGCGCCAGGGCGTGCCGGTGAGCATTGAAACGGACGCAACGGCGACCGGCTTGTCGGAGGAATGATCCCTGGGAACAGGCGCATTTGGCCGTGTGGATTGTCGGAGACCGCTAAAAAGATCCGCCGCCGGCACGGCAGGGGGATTGACCCAATTTTCTTCGGCACCTGGGCGCGTCAATCTGCCGCTCTATGTCTTCCCTTGTCGCAATGATCAACGATGGAGGTTGGCATGGATCGGCGATTGTTTCTGACTGGAATGCTTGGGCTTGCAGGGGCTGCGACCGTCGTCGCAATCGCGCGTCCTGCCACCGCCCTGGCCGGCATCCCTGATACGGGGCCCGGCATTCTCGATGAGCTCGACAAACCATCCGACGACATTCTCGGCCCGGATGGTCCCGATGTCCAGGACGGCGTCGAGTTCGTGCGGCACCGCAGATGGCACCGCCGCCGTCGCCGACGCGGGTGGAGGCGGGTTTGCCGTCGCTATTGGCGCAATGGTTCTTGGCGCCGCAGATGTTTCCGCAGATCCTTCTGGATCCACTTCTGACGGGATCACCAAACGCGAAGGCTCCGGCATCCGCCGGAGCCTTCGCTATCGCTGCGGGCTTGAATCCAATCGGCAAAAAAGGCCCGCCGCCCCTCGGCAGCGGGCAGGTCCTGGAGTGCCGGGGATCAACCCGGCATGGGATCAACGAGCGGATCACCGGTTGGTTGCAGGGATCGGCCCGGTAGCCTTCCTTTGGGTGGACCGCCACCGGGCCTGACCGGAGCGGGGTGTATTGGGGGAGCCCCGGCTGCTTCCAAAATATCACCTTTCACTTAAATTAGCTTTAGCTAATTTACAGAAAGCCATGCGCCACCCGCAGATGGGTTGCGCCTTCACGGAAATGTCGAAGTGACGTCTCCCTGCTTATGCCATTCGACATTCGCGGAACTAAAGCGGTTGCATCTGACTTTGGTTGGTAACGCGCAAAGACTTTTTTCTGCTATCTTAAGGTTACTAAATGGAAATTGATCGGCGCGGCATATCAAGGCGATTCGCGCTGACGATCTCTTTGTTTTTCGAGGAACTGCTTGGCGTGTTCCGCCCAATCAGCCGCCGTGACTTTATGCTCCCGAACGGACTTTCTGAAAGCCTTGCGCAGAGCGTCAAGGTCAAAGGCCCATACTTGTTGGCCTTCTTTAGTGTTCGATTTTGCGTCACCCGTCCCCATGAAAGCGACGGTATGCACCGCAAACTCAATCTTTCAAGGATCAATGCCTGACTTCTTTTGGGTATATCCGGGTATATCGAATATACAATCGTCTGCATAAAACAGGTTCAAACCGTGAACAAAATCTGGCATGGTGCCTGGCATGCCGATCATCTCCCCCATCCTCATCAACCCTCTCATCGACGGCCGCCAGTCCGAACGCGCCATGCTGGTGCGGCGCGGCGTACAGCGGCTGCTCATGGATATGGGCGCACATGTGTTGCCCGAACTGTCGCTGGCCACGGGCCGCCGCGCCGACCTCGTCGCGCTGACCCGGCAGGGCGATATCTGGATCATCGAGATCAAATCCTCGATCGAGGATTTCAGGGTCGACCGCAAATGGCCCGACTACCGGCTGCATTCCGACCGCTTCTTCTTCGCCACCCATCCCGGCGTGCCCTCGGAGATATTTCCCCAGGAGTGCGGCTTCATCCTCTCCGACGGCTACGGCGCCGAGATCCTGCGCGATGCGCCCGAGCACCGCATGGCAGCGGCAACGCGCAAAGCGCTGATGCTGCGGATCGCGCGGGCCGGCGCTTCGCGGCTGCTGGCGGCAGAGCTTGCCGGCGTGTCGGTGCCGGCGCTGGAGGGTGAGAGCGAGTAGCGATTGTCCCCCAAGTCCTAAGACTGCCTCTACTCTTCACCGTCCTCCACGCCACCCCTGGCGGGCGCCATGAGCAGCACGGCAGCGCCCAGGATAGCGGCGATGAAGGAACCGGCGAGGATGCCGACCTTGACCGCGTCCTGCAGCGCCACGTCGCCGGCGAAGGCGAGCAGGCCGATGAACAGGCTCATGGTGAAGCCGATGCCGCACAGCAGCGATATGCCGATCATGTGCGTCCAGCCGGCATTGGCTGGCAGGTCGGCAAGACCGAGCCGGATGGCAAGTGCCGAGGAGCCGAACACGCCGACCAGCTTGCCGACCACCAGGCCGGCGGCGACACCCAGCGTCAACGGCTCAATCAGCGCACTGACGCTGAGACCGGCGAGCGAAACGCCGGCATTGGCAAAGCCGAAGATCGGGATGACGACGAAGGCCACTATCTTGTGCAGGCCGTGCTCGAGCCGGTGCAGGGGCGAACGGTCGAGATCGTGGCCGATCCCGGCGGAACGCTCAAGCGGGATGGTCAGCGCCAGCGCCACGCCGGCGAGCGTGGCATGGACGCCGGATTTCAGAACCAGCACCCACAGGATGACGCCGAGCACGAGATAGGGAACCAGCGTCATCACCCGCATGCGGTTGAGCACGACAAGCGCGGCAATGACGGCGAAGGCAGCACCCAGATAAGCCAGCGAAAGGCCGCTGGTGTAGAAGATGGCGATGATGATGACGGCACCGAGGTCGTCGATGATGGCGAGTGCTGTGAGGAACACCTTCAGCGAAGCCGGCACGCGGCTGCCGAGCAGCGACAGCACGCCGAGCGCGAAAGCGATGTCGGTGGCGGTCGGGATCGCCCAGCCGGACAGGGCGGCCGCATTGTTGCGGTTGACGGCCACATAGACGAGTGCCGGAACCAACATGCCGCCGGCGGCTGCAATGCCGGGCAGCACGCGCCGGGGCCAGGTGGAGAGCTGGCCGTCCAGCATCTCGCGCTTGATCTCCAGTCCGACGAGCAGGAAGAACACCGCCATCAGCCCGTCATTGACCCAATGCGAGACACTGAGCGGGCCGAGATAGGCGTGGAGCACGGAGAAATAGGTTTCGGCGAGCGGCGAGTTGGCGACGATCAGCGCCAGTGCCGCCGCCACCATCAGGATGATGCCGCCGGCCGCTTCGCTATCGAGAAATTCGCGGAAAACGGAAACCGGCCGCTGCTTCAGATCCTGCATGTCGCCTCCGTTAAGCCGCCTGTTTGGCGGGCTTCATTGTCCAAGCGCTAGCGCCGCCCCTCACCTGCCTGCCGGCATCCTCTCCCCGTATAGTGACGGGGAGAGGGACGCTGTCATTTATGATTTCGCCAATCACCAACGTTACAGAAATTACGCCTAGGTTGCGGCTAGCCCCTTCTCCCCGTCACTATACGGGGAGAAGTGCCCGGCAGGGCGATGAGGGGCCGCGCTGACTTCGGCGATTGGGCCCTCTCCGCCGCTGGTTACAAACTTGGCCCCAAGCGACACCCTGCGATCCTAACGTGGCGCGCGCTTGGCCAGTATGCGCTGCAAGGTGCGGCGGTGCATGTTGAGCCGGCGCGCTGTCTCGGAGACGTTGCGCTCGCACATCTCATAGACGCGCTGGATATGCTCCCAACGGACGCGGTCGGCCGACATCGGGTTTTCAGGCGGCGCCGCGCGCTCGCCGGCGGTGCGGGTGAGTGCAGCGAAGATATCATCGGCGTCGGCGGGCTTGGAGAGATAATCGACCGCACCGAGCTTCACCGCGGTCACCGCGGTGGCGATGTTGCCATAGCCGGTCAGGATGATGGTGCGGGAATCCTCACGCTTTTCGCGGATGGCCGCGACCACGTCGAGGCCGTTGCCGTCGCCGAGCCGCATGTCGACCACGGCGTAGGCGGGTGGATTGGCGCGCGCCTTGGCAACCGCCTCCTCGACGCTCTCGGCCGTCTCGACCACGAAGCCCCTGGCTTCCATGGCGCGAGCCAGACGCGTGAGGAACGGCTTGTCGTCATCGACGACAAGCAGCGAGGTGTCCTCGCCTTCAACCATTGCGCCAATATTCTCGTCGCCTGTCATAGTCTCAAAATTCCTGCTGCCTTAATTTTACGCAAATATAGTTCCTGAGCCCGATTGTCCAATTTTTAGAGGTCCTTCAAGGCTCTCAGGCGGTGTCGAACATGCTGGCCGAAGTGATTTCCGGATTAAGGAACACACCACGCGGCCACGATATCTGTACCATGGCGCCCTCGCCCAGGCCGCTCGAATTGCGGAAATCGAGCACGGCACCGGAGCGTTCGAGCAGGGTCTTGGCGATGAACAGGCCGAGGCCCAGACCGCCGCCGGTTTCATTGCCCTGACGCGTCGACATATAGGGCTCGCCGATGCGGTCGATGATCTCGGCCGGAAAGCCGGGGCCGTCATCGATGATCGAGAAGGTGACGGTGGCCTCGTCCCAGCTCCAGTGCACGGTGACGCTTTTGCGGGCGAAATCGACGGCGTTTTCGACCAAATTGCCGAGGCCGTAGATGACGCCCGGATTGCGTCGCCCGACCGGCTCGGGGCCGATTCGTTCGCCGGGCCGAAGCTTGATCGAGATGCCGAAGTCCCGGTGCGGCGCGGTGACCTCCTCGACCAGCGAGGTCAATGGCAGCCGCGAAAGATGCGCCTCGCCCTCGGAGGACAGGCTGGTCAGCCGCTTGAGAATCTCGCGGCAGCGCTCGCTCTGCGAACGCAACAGCGTTACGTCTTCCCCATATTTCGGATCCTTGCCGAGCGCCTTTTCCATCTCCTTGGCGACAAGTGCGATGGTGGCGAGCGGCGTGCCGAGCTCGTGCGCGGCCGCGGCGGCCAGCCCGTCGAGGGCCGAAAGGTGCTGCTCGCGCTGCAGCACCAGCTCTGTTGCGGCGAGCGCATTGGCCAGAAGCCGGGCTTCGGCGGCCACCCGGAAGGCGTATATGGCGGTGAAGGCGATCGAGGACAGCACCGCCATCCACATGCCGGCGACATAGAGAAAAGGCATCGCCAGCGGCGCGTCCTCATGCCAGGGCAGCGGCAGGTGGACAAAGACCAGAAAGGTCGCCGCCGACATGACCAGCCCGCCGAGGATGGCGGTCAGGCGCAGGGGCAGCGATGTCGCCGAAATGACGACAGGCACGGTCATCAGCAGCGAGAACGGGTTGGTGAGGCCTCCGGTCATGTAGAGCAGGCCGGCAAGCTGCAGGCTGTCGAAGATGAGGATGCCGAAGGCCGCAAGCGGTGTCAGCCGGTGCGCCGCCGGAAAGCGGAAGGCGAGAAACAGGTTCATCCAGGCCGAACAGGCGATCAGGGCAAAGCAGAGGCTGACCGGCAGCGGAAACTTCAGCCCATAGGCGACGACCAGCACCGTCAGGCTCTGCCCGACAATGGCAAGCCAGCGCAACCGGATCAGCGTGTTGAGGCGCAGTCTCTGGCTCTGCTGGAAATCGGGCGAACGCAAAACGTTGATCATGGCCATGGATTACAGCCGCGGGACCAGGAACGCTAGGTCCCGCGCGGCTTAGCCCGGGCGGTGGCGGTCGCGAGCAGCGGGTTTTCCGGCCAGACATGCTTGGGATAGCGGCCGCGCATGTCGGCGCGCACATCGGCCCAGGAGCCGCGCCAGAAGCCGGGCAGGTCGCGCGTCGTCTGGATCGGCCGGTGCGCCGGCGACAGGAGTTCGAGCGTCAGCGGCACGGCGCCATTGGCGATCGAAGGATGGCGGTCGAGGCCGAACAGCTCCTGCACGCGAATCGCCAGCACAGGCCATTCGCCGTCATAGCGGATCGGCACATGGCTGCCCGACGGGGCATCGAAATGGGTCGGCGCCAGCGTATCGATCCTGCGCTGCAGATCATGCGGCACGAGGCTGGCCAGTCCGGCCGAGACAGCGCCCGCATCGATGGCGGCAAACGAGGCCGCGCCGGCGAGGTAAGGCAGCAGCCAGTCGTCGAGGCGCTCGATGAGGGCGGCATCCGCCATATCGGGCCAGGGCGCGCCAAGGCCGCGATGCAGCCAGCCAAGCCGCTGGCGCAGCGTTTGCGCCTCCTTGCTCCAATTCAGCAGCGACAGCCCGTGCTGGCGCACCGCATCGAGGACGGCGCGGTCGGCGTCAGCACCGATTGGCGGCGGCAGCATGCGTTCGGCAAGCGTGATGGCGCCAAGGCGCACGGTTTCGCGGACGCGCACGGCGCGCTTGTCGCGGTCGAAGCTCGTTTCACGGCGGACCTCGATCCTGTCCGCCAGCGCGGCGCGGACATCGTCCTCGCCGATCGCTGCCGCCGCCGTGATGCGCGCATTCTGTGCCTTGCCCTGCAGGTCGGCGACGACCAGAAACGGCTCGCCCGCCAGCGGATCGGCGGCGTCGAGCATGGCGCCGGAGCCGTTGGCCAGCACGAAACGGCCACGCTCGCCGCGCGCCTTCGCCACCCGATCCGGCCAGGCGTGGACGAGCAGGGGACCGGCTGCCGCAGCTTCGCTGCCCTTCGCCTCGCCAGCCTGCCTCGCCAGCCGTTCGGCGAGCTGCTTGGCGGCTGTAGCGCGTGGCGATTTTTCCCCGCGAAAACGCATCAGCCGCCGCTCCAGATCGGCGCCGTCGCCACCAAGGCCGCGTTCGGTGAGCAGCACGGCAAGCATCGCCGCCTCGAAGGCATGGCCGCTGCCGGCTGCCTCGGCAACCATGTGCGCCAACCGCACCGGCAGGGCGAGCTTGCGCATGGCTGCACCCGCGTCCGTCAGGCGCCCCGTCTCGTCGATGGCATCCAGCGCGCGTAGTAGCCCCCTTGCCTCATTAAGGGCCGGAACAGGCGGCGGATCGAGAAAAGCGAGCCCTGCCGGATCGGCAACGCCGAAGGCAGCGCAATCGAGCAGCAGTCCGGACAGATCGGCCTCAAGGATTTCCGGCGGCGTGAAGGCGGGGAGTGCAGCCGTCTGCTCGGCCCGCCACAACCGGATGGCGACGCCTGGCTGCGTGCGCCCGGCACGGCCGGCGCGCTGGTCGGCGGAAGCCTTGCTGACGCGCACGGTCTCCAACCGGGTGAGGCCGCTGGCCGGCTCATAGCGCGGCAGCCGCGACAGGCCCGAATCGATGACGACGCGCACGCCGTCGATGGTGATCGAGGTTTCGGCGATCGAGGTGGCCAGCACCACCTTGCGGCGGCCGGCCGGCGGCGGCTTGATCGCCGCGTCCTGCGCCTTGCCGTCGAGCATGCCGTAGAGCGGGACGATGTCGGTATCGGTGCCGACCTTGCCGGCCAGCCGTTCGGCGGTGCGCTCGATCTCGCGCTGGCCGGGCAGGAAGGCAAGCACGCTGCCGCTCTCGTCGGCAAGGGCAGCGCGGATCGCCTTGGCCATCGCGTCCTCGATGGCGATGCCGGCGGGGCGTTCGTCATACCGGATGTCTACGGGGAAGACGCGACCCTCGCTTTCGACGACCGGCGCGCCCGACATGAGTTTGGCGACACGCGCGCCGTCGAGCGTCGCCGACATCACTGCCAAGCGCAGATCCGGCCTGAGCGCCCCTTGGACGTCGAGCGCCAGAGCGAGACCAAAATCGCCGTCGAGCGAGCGCTCGTGGAATTCGTCGAAAATGACAGCCGAAACACCGGGCAGTTCGGGATCGTCGAGGATCATGCGCGCCAGCACGCCTTCGGTGACGACCACGATCCTGGTCTTTGCCGACATGCGGTTTTCCATGCGCATGGCATAGCCGACGGTGGCGCCAGGTTCCTCACCAAGCAATTCAGCCATCCGGCGGGCGGCGGCGCGGGCGGCGAGCCGGCGCGGTTCAAGCAGGATGATCTTGCCGGCGCCGAGCCAAGGCGCGTCAAGCAGCGCCAGCGGCACCAGCGTCGTCTTGCCGGCGCCCGGCGGCGCCACCAGCACGGCGCTGTTGCCATGGCCGAGCGCTTCCGTCAGCGTCGGCAGCACGGCGGATACAGGAAGCTCCGGCAGGGGTTTTGTGGTCATGGCGCCCGCATATCAGCGGTTACGGCCAAGGCGCAACCAGAGTCGGTTTAAAGCCGGGTGCGCGAAAACGGGTTCCAGCGCACGGTGCCCAGCCGCGCTTCCTCACGAACCATGGTCAAAAGGCCGGCGCCGCCAACGACCGCCAGGCCAACCAGCGACAGCCCGTCCGGATATTCCTGGAAGAACAACGCGCCGAGGATCACCGCCCAGGCGATCTGCGAATAATGCGTCGGCGCGACGCGGTTGGCGGGCGCGTATTTCATGGCCAGCAGCTGCAGGAATTGTCCACCCGCGGTGAAGGCACCGGCCATTGCCAGCCACAGCAACTGCTTTCCGCTGGGAACAGTAAAGGCGGTGGCGGCGGCACCGATGCCGTTGAACAGCAGGCCGCAACCGACCAGCACGCCGAGCATGGTGGTGCGCTTTTCCTGCTGCGCCAGCGAGCGCATCAGGATGACGCTGGTGGCCGCGAGGAAAGCAACGCCGAAGGCGGCAAGATGGCCGAGATTGAGTTCGCGAAAGCCAGGCCGCACCACCAGCATGACGCCGGCAAAACCGGCGACCACCGCCAGCCAGCGCCAAGGGCCGACCTTCTCCTTGAGGATCACCGTGGAGAGAATGGTGACGCAGAGCGGCGCCAGGAAGATCAGCGCATAGGACTCGGCCAGAGGAATGGTGGTGAAGGCGTAGACGCTGAGCACGCCGGAAGCGATACCCGCCCAGGCACGCGCCTGCACCGCCCATGGCCTTTTGGTGCGCCAGAAATCGCGCCAGCGTTCGCCCGCAGGTCGCGTGAAGAACAGGAAGAAGCCCGCGAACAAGGTTATGAAAAAGCCGATCTCGAAGATCGTGAGTTGACCGCCCAGGCTTTTGACAACGGCATCGCTGCCCGAATAGCTTGCGTAGGCGATCAGGGCGAGCAGGATTCCGTTCGTCACGTTGTTCCAGTTCCGGGGAGAGAGTGATTTGAAAATCCTGGCGCTCGGTGCCCATCCGGACGACATCGAGATCTTCATGTTCGGTACGATGGCCGCCTATGCCGCGCAAGGCGCAGAGCTCACTTTTGCCATGGCCACGGATGGTGCCAGGGGCGGCACGAGTGATCCCGCTGTTCTCGCTCGTGTCCGTCGCGATGAAGCAACGGCCGCAGCTGCGCTGGTAGGCGCAATGCCACGCTTCCTCGACTTCCCGGACGGCGAGTTGGTGGCCGATGCAGCGCTGATCGGAGCTCTGAAAGCACTGATTGGTCAAACCGGCCCGGATCTGGTGATCACGCATGCGCCCAACGACTATCATGCCGACCATCGCGCGCTGTCGGACGGCGTGCGCATCGCGGCGTCTTTCGCCGTCCCGGTGCTGCATGCCGACACGATGGGCGGCACCGGTTTTTCGCCGACGCACTATGTCGACATTTCCGCCCATGCCGACGTCAAGGCCGAGGCGATCCGAATGCATCAGTCGCAGGATCCCGACCGCTTCGTCGACATCGCGCGGACACAGAACGCCTTTCGAGCCGGCCAGTGCAACGGCGCGCAAGGCTCATCGGCCGAAGCCTTCCGCTTCGAACCGTCGTTCCCGTTCGCCGATATCCGCGCGCTGCTGCCGCCGGCGCCGCCGATCCGGAAGGTGATGGTGAGCACCAGAAGGGTCGATTGAGAAGCCGAGGCGACCCACGGCCCTGGCCAGAAGCGGCTTGAACGGCTTCGGTAAGCCGACCAGCGAGCCGCGCTTTTCCAACGTTTTCAGACATCGCCATAAGCATGCTGCGGCGCAGCAACGAATTCGCTTGCTTTGTTTAGTAATAATTGCATCACTAAACAAATTACTAAACATCCGCAGCGTAACAGCGCCGCCATGTTTAGGCCCCTGAGGAGAGGGGTTGAGGGCTTTTTGAAACCGTCATCCGGGCGCGTTTCGCAAATGGGAGGAAGTCATGAAATCGAGCTTGAAACTGGCGTTGGGACTGACCTCGGCGATCACAGCGTCGACAGCCGTCTCGAACGTCGCGCACGCTGAGGACCTGACGCTGTGCTGGGCCGCCTGGGATCCGGCCAACGCGCTTGTCGAACTGTCCAAGGATTTTACCAAGGAAACGGGCATCGGCATGAAATTCGAGTTCGTGCCATGGACCAACTATGCCGACCGTTTCCTCAACGAGCTGAATTCGCACGGCAAATTGTGCGACCTGATCATCGGCGACAGCCAGTGGATCGGCGGCGCTGCCGAGAACGGCCATTACGTCAAGCTGAACGACTTCTTCGACAAGGAGAAGATCAGCATGGACGATTTCGTGCCGGCAACCGTCGTCGGCTATTCGGAATGGCCGAAGAACACGCCGAACTACTGGGCGCTGCCGGCCATGGGCGACGTTGTTGGCTGGACCTACCGCAAGGACTGGTTCTCCAAGCCGGAGCTGCAGAAGGAATTCAAGGAGAAATACGGTTGGGATCTCGGCCCGCCGACCACTTTCGACCAGTTGAAGCAGGTCGCCGAGTTCTTCCAGAAGCGTGAGATCGACGGCAAGACCGTCTACGGCGCCTCGATCTACACCGAGCGCGGCTCTGAAGGCATCACCATGGGCGCCATGGACGTGCTCTACAGCTATGGCTTCCAGTACGAAAACCCCAAAAAGCCCTACGAGATGGAAGGCTTCGTCAACTCCGACAAGTCGGTGAAGGGGCTGGAATTCTACAAGGCGCTCTATGATTGCTGCACGCCTCCGGGTGCCTCGAACAGCTACATGGGCGAAGGGGTCGACGCCTTCAAATCCGGCCAGGTGGCGATGCACATGAACTTCGCCTTCACATGGCCAGGCCTGCAGAAGGACGAGAATGTCGGCGGCGACAAGATCGGTTACTTCGTCAACCCGAAGGGTCCGGACGGCGAGCAGTTCGCCCAGCTCGGCGGCCAGGGCATCTCCGTGGTGTCCTATTCCGACAAGCAGGAAGCGGCGCTGAAATACATCAAATGGTTCGCCAACAAGGACGTGCAGGCCAAATGGTGGTCGCTCGGCGGCTATTCCTGTCTCAACGCGGTGGTCAAGGATCCGAAGTTCCCGGCCAGCCAGCCCTACGCGCAGACCTTCCTCGACTCGATGGCCATCGTGAAGGACTTCTGGGCCGAGCCGAGCTACGCACCGCTGCTGCAGGCCTCGCAGAAGCGCTTCCACGACTATGTCGTCGCCGGCCAGGGTTCGGCCAAGGATGCGCTGGACGGCCTGGTCAAGGACTGGACGCAGGTCTTCCAGGATGACGGCAAGATGTAACCGGCTCCTCCCGAGCTAGGCCCCTGAGCCGGATGATTTCAGGTCGGATCGACCAGAAATCATCCGCCTCTAGGAATAAGGAGAGAGAGCATGATGTCGTCCGAAAACCGCTTCACACTTTTCGGCATCATGCTCTTGGTCCCGTGCCGGCCTTGGCACGGGACGCAGTTCAGATAAATTCCATGACAGAGACGACCAAGTGACCGAAGCAGGACTCACCATGCTCAATCGGACCGCGGAGAACGTTGCCCGGGCGACCCCGGAGCCGTTGGCCCGCAAGGTCCGGGGCATCAGCGACAAGGGCCTCGCCTGGCTGTTCATCTCGCCGACGATCCTGTTGCTGCTGGCCATCAACATCTTTCCGCTGTTCTGGGCGATCTATCTGTCGTTCACCAACTACCGCGCCAACCGTCCGAACGAGGTGGTGAAGAACCTCGGCTTTGCCAACTACCAGCGCATCCTCGGCGACAAGGATATCTGGATCGCCATGCAGACGACGGCGCATTTCGTGTTCTGGACCATCCTGTTGCAGACGCTGATCGGCTTCACCCTGGCCTGGCTGATCGACAGGAAGTTCCGCGGCCACGCCTTCTGGACGACGCTGATCCTGGTGCCCATGATGCTGTCGCCGGCGGTGGTCGGTAATTTCTGGCGCTTCCTCTATGAGCCGCAGATCGGCCTATTCGCCTACGCCATATCCTTCGTCACGAGGATCCCGCCGACCGATATCCAGATGCTCTCCAACGTGTCGCTGGCGCCCTGGTCGATCATCATCGTCGATACCTGGATGTGGACACCCTACGTGATGCTGATCTGCCTGGCGGGCCTGCGCTCCATCCCCGAATACATCTACGAGGCGGCCGAGGTCGACCGCGCCTCCAACTGGCGGCAGTTCTGGTCGATCACGCTGCCGATGGCGTTGCCCTTCATCATGCTGGCTGTGCTGTTTCGCGGTATCGAGAACTTCAAGATGTTCGACATGGTCAATCTGTTGACCGGCGGCGGGCCGGGCTCGACGACCGAGGTCGCCTCGATAACGCTGAAGCGGCAGGCTTTCGAAAGCTGGCGCACCGGCTATTCCTCGGCCTTCGCAATCATTCTTTTCGTGGCGGTGTTCGGTCTGGCCAACATCTACGTCAAGGCGCTCAACAAGGTGAAGCAGAGATGATCCTGACCACAGCCCATTCGGTCGTCGCACCGAGCAGCAACTCGAAACGGATCGCCGGCACGATCATCGTGCTCTACGCGCTGATCTCGATCGTGCCGCTGCTGTGGATCTTCGCCACCAGCTTCAAGACGCCACCGGATTCGATCGCCTATCCGCCCAAGATCCTGTTCCAGCCCAGCCTTGAGGGCTACTGCAATCTGTTCACGACGCGGACCCGGCAGACGCCGGAATACATCAACTCGCTGGGCCCGGCGACAGGCTTCTGCGACGAGACCACGCGCAAGCGCAACATGGTGATCGCCGGTCCGTCCAACTTCCTGCCGCGCTTCGTCAATTCGCTGATCATCGCCTTCGGCTCGACTTTCTGCGCCGTGTTCCTCGGCACGCTCTCGGCCTATGGCTTCTCGCGCTTCAAGGTGCCGCTCGCCGACGACCTTTTGTTCTTCATCCTGTCGACGCGCTTCATGCCGCCGATCGCCGTCGCCATTCCGATCTATCTGATGTACCGCGAGCTTGGCCTGTCGGACACGGCGCTCGGCATGATCCTGCTCTACACGGCGGTCAATGTTTCGCTGGCGGTGTGGCTGCTGAAAGGCTTCATCGACGAAATCCCGCGCGAGTACGAAGAGGCGGCGATGATCGACGGCTATACACGGCTGCAGGCCTTCTGGCGCACCGTGCTGCCGCAAGCGACGACCGGCATTGCAGCGACCGCGATCTTCTGCCTGATCTTCGCCTGGAACGAGTATGCGTTCGCGGCACTCCTGACCTCGGGCACCGCGCAGACCGCGCCGCCCTTCATCCCAACCATCATCGGCGAAGGCGGCCAGGACTGGCCGGCGGTCGCGGCCGGCACGACGATCTTCCTGGTGCCGATCCTGGTCTTCACCATTCTGCTCCGCAAGCAATTGCTGCGCGGCATCACCTTCGGCGCGGTGCGCAAATGAGCATGACCAAGCCTCAGAAACGCAAGTCGCGCTGGCCGGTCTGGGCCAGGCGCGGGCTGATGGAAAACATCGCCACGGCGCTGATCGCCATCGGCTTCCTGATGCTGTTCCAGCCCTTCGCGCTGTCGCTCTACACCTACTCCTTCATCACCATGCTCGCCGGCACCGTGATGTTCATCATCGTCTCGAAATTCCCGGAATAATCATGGCCGAAATCCGCGTCCAGCACCTGAGAAAGGCCTTCGGCGATTTCGTCGCCGTGCAGGATTCCAACTTCGTCGTCGAGGATGGCGAGTTCTTCGTCATGCTCGGGCCGTCGGGCTGCGGCAAGACGACGACCTTGCGCATGATAGCCGGGCTCGAACTGCCGACCGGCGGCCAGATCCTGCTCGGCGGCGACGACGTCACCATGCTGCGGGCACGCGAGCGCGACATCGCCTTCGTCTTCCAGCTGTTCGCGCTCTATCCGCACATGAACGTGCGCAAGAACATCGGCTTCCCGCTGTTGGCGCAAGGCATGCCTTCGGCCGAGATCCGCACCCGTGTCGAGGAAACAGCAAAACTGCTGCGCATCGATCATCTGCTCAACAAATCCGTCTCCGGACTTGCCGGTGGTGACCGCCAGCGGGTCGCGCTCGGCCGCGCCATCGTGCGGCGGCCAAAATGCTTCCTGATGGATGAGCCGCTCGGCACGCTCGACACCGAATTCCGCGATTTGATGGTCCATGAACTGCGCGAACTGCACAACCGCATCCGTGCCACGACGGTCTATGTCACGCACGACCAGATGGAAGCGATGTCGATGGCCGACAAGATCGCGGTGATGAACCATGGCGTCATCGAACAGTTCGGAAGCCCACGCGAAATCTACGACCGCCCGGCGACCATGTTCGTTGCCGACTTCATCGGCTCCCCGCCGATGAATTTTCTGGGTTTTGGCGGCGGGCTGGCCAAAGGCGCCAGGGAGATCATCGTGCAAGGTGCGAAGGTCGCGGTGCCGGAGGTACGAGAGGACATCGCACCCAGCGACATGGCCCTTGGCATCCGCCCGGAGCACATACGCTTCGACGACGCCTCCAAGCTGCGCGGCGCCATCTATGGCACCGAATATCTCGGCACCACGCAGATTGTCGCGGTCGAAACGGCGGACGGTATCATCAAGGCACGCGTGCCGGCCGAAATCCGGCTCTCCACCGGCGACCATGTCGGCCTGACGCTGAGCAGCGCGCGGCTGTCGCTGTTCGAGAAGGGATCGGGCCGCGCGGTGAGAACCGCGATCCATGATGTCGCCTCGGAGCGGAGGACCCAGCATGGCTGAGGTGCACATCAAGAACGTGACCAAGAGTTTCGGCGATCATGCCGCCGTCAACGGCCTCGACCTGCATATATCAGATGGCGAGTTCGTCGTGCTGCTCGGGCCGACGGGGGCAGGCAAGACGACGACGCTGCGGCTCATCGCCGGTTTGGAGCGGCCGGATTCCGGCATGATCGAGATTGGGGGCCACAATGCCACGACACTGTCGCCGGCCGAGCGCGACACGGCCTTCGTTTTCCAGCAATATTCGCTCTATCCCCACCTCTCGGTGTTCGACAATCTCGCCTTCCCGCTGCGCTCGCCGGCGCGGAAAATGCCGGAGGACCAGATCCGCCGCCGGGTCGAGGAGGTGGCCAGGATGGTGCGAATCCATCACAAGCTCGCCAATCGCTCGACCAAACTTTCGGGCGGCGAAATGCAGCGCGTCGCCATCGGCCGCGCGCTGGTGCGCAAGCCTTCGATCTATCTGATGGACGAGCCGCTGTCGTCGCTCGATGCCAAGCTGCGCGGCGATCTCAGGCTAGAGCTGAAGCGCATCCAGACCGAACTCGGCGCCACCATGCTTTACGTTACCCACGACCAGATTGAGGCGATGACGATGGCAGACCGCATCGGCATCCTCACTGAGGGCGTGCTGGTGCAGATCGGTTCGCCGCGCACCATCTATTCCGAGCCGGCAAACCTTCATGTCGCGGCAAGGCTCGGCCAACCGGCGATCAATCTTCTGCCGACCGGACTGCTGCCTGATGCCGGCGCGCCAGCCGGGACCAAGACGATCGGCGCGCGCACCGAACATCTTTCGATCGCGAAGGCTGCGAATGGTCATGCCGACGGCGTCGTCGACTGGGTCGAGCATCTCGGTGATCAGAACCATTTGCATGTGACGGTGGGGACCAAGAAACTGGTGACGCTGACCGATCCCGACACGGATCTGGCGCAGGGCGACAAAGTGGTGATCCGCTACCGGGCGCCGCTGTATTTCGGCGCCGATGGACAGCGATTGATGTGAGCGGTTTTCGGTGATTCAGCACCGGTTTTGACTTTGCCAGTACGGGACGAATTCGATGAAGCACTTTTTCAATCGCAGGGAAACGATCGTCACCGAGGCGCTGGACGGCCTGTTGCGGACCATCGGATCAGGCGATCTCGCGCGCCTCGACGGCTATCCCGAGATCAAGGTCATCCTGCGCGCCGACTGGGACAAGACGAAAGTCAGCGTCGTCTCGGGCGGCGGGGCCGGGCACGAACCGTCACATGCCGGCTTCGTCGGCAAGGGCATGCTGACGGCGGCGGTCTCAGGCGAGATCTTTGCCTCGCCAAGCGTCGAAGCCGTGCTGGCGGCCATCCGGGCGGTCAGCGGTCCGGCCGGCTGCCTGCTGATCGTCAAGAACTACACCGGCGACCGCCTCAATTTCGGCCTGGCCGCCGAGAAGGCGCGCGCCGAAGGATTTCATGTAGAGATGGTGATCGTCGCCGACGACATCGCGCTGCCGGACATCAACCAGCCGCGCGGCGTTGCCGGCACCTTGTTCGTGCACAAGATCGCAGGCCATCTGTCGGAGGCCGGCCATGATCTGGCATTCGTCGCAACGGCCGCTCGCGCGGCGGCGAAGGATATCGTTTCGCTCGGCATGTCGCTGTCGTCCTGCTCGATCCCCGGCCAGCCGCACGAAGACAGGTTTGGCGAGAACGATGGTGAACTCGGCCTCGGCATTCATGGCGAGCCGGGCGTCGAAAGGATTGCGGTGCAGAGTGCCGACAGACTGGTGGCGATCATGGTGGAGCGCCTCGCGGCACGGCTTGATCCCGAGGCCACCTACGCCTTGCTGATCAACAATCTCGGCTCCGTGCCGCCGCTCGAAATGTCTGTCGTCGCCAATGCGGTGCTTGCATCGCCGCTCGCCAAGACCATCAAGCTGACGATCGGCCCGGGCCCGCTGATGACGGCGCTCAACATGAACGGCTTCTCGCTGTCGCTGATCCGGCTGGATGCGGCGCGCGAAACCGCCTTGCAGGCGCCGGTCGGTCCGCACGCCTGGATGCCGGCAAAGCCGGTTGTTTCACCTACCGTCGTGCCGATGGCGAAAGCGGCCGGACAGAGCGCGGCACGCAAGCCCAGCCAGGATGCGCGGACCCGCTCTCTTCTCGTCACCACCTGCGAACGGCTGATCGCGCTGGAAACCACGTTGAACGGGCTCGACGCCAAAACAGGCGACGGCGACACCGGCTCGACGGTGGCGACCGGCGCGCGCAGTGTTCTCGAGCGGCTTGATGCGCTGCCGCTTGCCGAGCCGGCGGCGACCCTTGGCGCGATAGGTGACATTCTGAGCGCGTCGATGGGCGGCTCCAGCGGCGTGCTGCTGTCGATCTTCTTCACCGCCGCAGCGCAAGCTCTGGAGAGCGGCGCGAGCTTAGCCAAGGCGCTGCTTGCCGGCCTCGACCGAATGACTTTCTATGGCGGGGCCAGGATGGGGGATCGCACCATGGTCGATGCCCTCGAGCCAGCCCTCAGAGCGCTCGATGCCAGGAGCCTGGACGAAGCGGCTATCGCGGCTCGACGTGGCGCCGAGGCCACCGCTGCCATGGACAGGGCAAAATCCGGGCGGTCCGCCTATGTCGGCAGCAAGCTGCAAGGCGTGGCCGACCCCGGCGCCTATGCAGTGGCCGAGGTTTTCGCGGCGGCGGCCGCGCTGCATGAAGCGGCCTGATTCATGCTCCAGTTGTCGAATGAGCGTTCTTTCGATACTGCGGGCGGCATGGAAACCGGAAATGCGGGTGACATGGCGGCGTTGAACCTTGCCAGGCTGATCGCGGCCGCTGCGGATACCATTGCCGCTCACGCCGAGGAGTTGACGGCGCTCGACCAGGCGATCGGCGACGGCGACCACGGGCTGAACATGAAGCGCGGCTTCGAGGCCGTGCGCGCGGAAGCCGAAGCATTTTCGGCCAAGCCGCTGCCCGATGCCTTGAAGGCGATCGGCACCAAGCTGGTGATGACGGTCGGCGGCGCCTCCGGCCCGCTATTCGGCACCCTTTTCCTGGCACTCGGCAAGGAGATTTCAGCGGCGCCTGATCGCGCCAATCTGACGGCGGCGTTCGGCAAGGCGATCGAAGCGGTGGCAGCACGGGGCAAGTCGCAGGTTGGACAAAAAACCATGCTCGACGTGCTGCAGCCGGTGCATGACGCGCTGCTGCAGGGAAAGACAGCTCTTGAAATCGCCGATATCGCCGACGCCGCGGCCGAGGCGACCGTGCCTATGAAAGCCTTGCGTGGCCGCGCCTCGTTCCTTGGCGACCGGTCGATCGGCCACATGGATGCCGGTGCACGTTCGACCGCGCTTCTGGTACGCACGATCGTCGAAACGCTGGAAGGTCAGCCATGAGCAATGTCGGCATCGTCATCGTTTCGCATTCGCCGCTGGTTGCCGAGGGCACGGCCGACATGGTGCGGCAGATGGTGGGCGACGAAGTGCCGCTTGCATGGTGCGGCGGAAACGGCCATGGCGGGCTCGGCACCGATGTCGAGGCGATCATGGGCGCCATCGACAAGGCCTGGTCGGAAGCCGGTGTCGCCATTCTGGTCGATCTCGGCGGTGCCGAGACCAACTCGGAAATGGCGGTGGAGATGATCGGCGAGCCACGCTCGCACAAGATCATCGTCTGCAACGCGCCGATCGTCGAAGGCGCGGTGATGGCGGCGACCGAGGCCTCCGGCGGCGCCTCGCTCAGGGAAGTGGCGGCGACGGCGCATGAATTGTCGCCGTCGTGAGTGAACGGGAAGTTTGAAGACATGTCCGCATCCGCCGAAGCGACCGTTGTGATCACCCATGAGGTGGGTCTGCACGCGCGTCCTTCGGTGAAGTTCACCAAGCTGGCCAAGAGCTTTGCCGCCGAGGTGGAAATCGCGCTGGCTGCCAACGGACCATGGTTCGACGCCAAGAGCATCGTCAAGGTGATGGCGGCCAAGGCGCCGAAGGGCACGGTGCTGCGCATCAGGGCCAGCGGTGACGGCGCCAATGATGCCGTCGACGCGCTGGTCGAACTGGTGCGGCGCGATTTCGACGAAGGCGCGGACCATGCGCGAACCGCTTAGGATTAAAGGCATTTCGGCCTCGGCCGGTTATGCCGAAGGGCCGCTCTTCGACCTCGACCAGACTGTCGGCTCCTATGTCGGCAAAGAAACAGCCGACGATGAGAAGGCCGCGCTCGAAACCGCAATCGGCATTGCCACGGGCCGTCTCACTGCAATAATCGGGATGGCCGAGGGCGATGCCGCCGACATTCTCGAGTTTCAGATCGCCATGCTGCAAGACGATGCGCTGAGCAGCCCGGCCTATGCCGCGATCCGCACCGGCCTGCCGGCCGACACGGCGTGGCGGCAGGCGCTTAACGCTGAAATCGCCGGCTACGATGCTTCGGACCAGGATTATTTCCGCGCGCGCGCCGCCGACATCCGCGATATCAGGGACCAGGTGCTGCGGGCTCTGTCGGAGGTTGGCAACGTCGAGCCGCCCGCCGGCGCCATCCTCTATGGCGAGGATATCGCGCCGACGCGTTTTCTCGAAACCGACTGGAGCAGCGGCGGCGGCATCGCGCTGAGGGTGGGCAGCACGGCCAGCCATGTCGCCATGCTGGCGCGCTCGCGCGGCGTACCCATGATCGTCGGTCTCGGTGCTTCGCCGGCTCATCTCGCCGGCATCGCCCTGCTCGACGCCGAACATGGCGGCATCGTGGTGTCGCCCTCCAGGACCGAAATCGCCGCTTTTCGGCAATCCTCCTCATCATTCCGGGCGCGCCGCGATCGGGCCGGGACCTTCCTGGCGCGACCGGCGGTCACCAAGGCCGGCACGGCGGTGCGGATGCAGGTCAACATCGCCGACCCGTCCGAGGTCGACGGCATCGATATCGCCACCTGCGACGGCGTCGGGCTGATGCGCACCGAATTCCTGTTCGGCAAGACGCTGCCGGACGAGGGGACACAGTATCGCGCCTATCGCAAGGTGCTGGAATGGGCTGGTGAAAAACCGGTGACGATCCGCACCGTCGATGCCGGCGGCGACAAGCCGGTGCCCGGCTTCACCATCGAGGAGAGCAATCCGTTCCTCGGCCTGCGCGGAATCAGGCTGTCGCTGGCAAGGCCGGAGGTGTTTCGTGTACAGATCCGGGCACTGCTGCGCGCCGCGGTGCACGGCAATCTGAAAGTGATGTTTCCGATGATCGCCATTGTGGAGGAATACCGACAGGCAGCGGCGATGTTCGCCGAGGAGCAGACCGCACTTGCCGCGCGCGGCATCGCGAGCAAGATGCCGCCGCTCGGCATCATGGTCGAGGTGCCGTCGGTGGCGATCCTGCCGGAAGCCTTTGCTGATGCCGCCTTCTTCTCGATCGGCTCCAACGACCTCACCCAGTATGTCATGGCGGCTGCCCGCGATAACGCTGCCGTGGCACATCTCAATTCGGTCCGTCATCCGGCCGTGCTGCGGCTGATCGCTGCCGTGACCGCGTTTGGCCAGCGGGAAGGAATCCCGGTCAGCCTGTGCGGCGATGCAGGCGGCGATCCCGCCTCGATCCCGTCACTGCTCGAGGCCGGCCTGCGCGATCTTTCCGTCGCTCCGGCGCAACTCGCCATGGCCAAGGCGGCCATCGCGGATATCTCGGTCTAGGCGCCGGGCATGGTCGAAAAAACACCTGAACCCGGTTCCGAAGAGGCGATCCGAGCCTACAAGACGATCCTGTCGCACGTCATCGACCAGCGCCCGTCCGGCATGCGCCAGCGCCTCGCCGACGCGCTCGGCAAACATCGCAGCTTCGTCACACAGATTTCCAGTCCTGCCTATTCAATTCCGATCCCGTCTAAACATTTGCCGGCTATATTTTCGGTCTGCCATTTCAGTCCGGGTGAGCGCGATCAGTTTCTCGCCGCCTACCATCAGGCGCATCCGGGGAAAATTTCGGTCGCGGCAGGCATGCGCAAGACGCGGCATGTCTCGCTTGTGGTGCCGGATTTCGGCGACGACAAGCAGAACGCCGCACTCGACAAAGCGGTGAACGACTTTATCCAGAAGATCACCAGCATCACCGGCAAGGGTAGCTGATCGAACTCTTTGTTTTACGCAATTCCGGAAAAAACCGCGACACATTTTTCCTGGAATTGTTTGGAAGGCCTATTTCGGGAGGAGACGATCGTGAAGAAGTTCATGAACTCGGTGGACACGGTGCTGACCGAGAGCCTCGACGGTTTCGTGGCCGCCCATGCCGACATCCTGGTGCTTGGCGACGAGCACAAATTCATCCGCCGCAAGACCTTGCGGCCGGGCAAGGTGGCGTTGATCTCCGGCGGAGGCTCCGGCCACGAGCCGCTGCATGGCGGCTTTGTCGGGCACGGCATGCTCGACGCCGCCTGCCCCGGCCAGGTGTTCACCTCGCCGACGCCGGACCAGATGCTGGCGGCGGCGCAAGCCGTCGACACGGGCGCCGGCTGCCTGTTCATCGTCAAGAACTATGAAGGCGACGTCATGAACTTCGAGATGGCGGCCGAAATGTCGGAAGGCATCCTGCAGATCGTGACCAATGACGATGTCGCCGTCGAGAATTCTTCCTATACGACGGGCCGGCGCGGCGTCGCCGGCACGTTGGTGGTGGAAAAGATCGTCGGCGCGGCCGCGGAACATGGCCTGGCGCTGGCGCCGCTGAAGGCGCTGGGCGACGGCGTCAACGCTGCTACCCGCTCGATGGGCGTGGCGCTGACCAGTTGCACCGTACCGGCGGCGGGCAGGCCGACTTTCGACATCGGCGATGGCGAGATGGAATTCGGCGTCGGCATCCATGGCGAACCCGGACGCCGGCGCGACATGTTGAAAAGCGCCGATGCGATCGCGCAGGAGATTTGTGCCGCGATCCTGGGCGATCTCGGGGACAGGGCGAAGGGTTCGGCGCTGCTGTTCGTCAACGGCTTCGGCGGCACGCCGCTGATGGAACTCTATCTGATGTACAACAGCGCACGGCTGATCTTCGAGAAGCATGGCGTGACGGTGGCCCGTTCGCTGGTCGGCTCCTACGTCACCTCGCTCGACATGGCCGGCTGCTCGATCACGCTGACCATGCTCGACGACGAGACGACCGGATTTTGGGACGCGCCGGTACACACTGCGGCGCTGCGCTGGGGCATGTAAAAGCTGGCTTCCACCCTGCTTTTCTGCAACATCTTTCCCTTCAATCGCAACATTGTCCAGGTTGATGCTGCCACCGCTTACCCCTGCCGAAGAAAAGCTGCTGCTGCGCTACGCAGATCCGGAGGCGCCGACTGTCGACGTCGATAATTTGTCGGCAAAGACGCTGATGTCGCTGCTCGACAACGCCGAATTCCATGGCGTCTTGCCGATCATGCTGCGCAAGCTCAGCGGCGACGCGCAACTGCCGTCGGATCAGGAGCTGCGAGACAAACTGGAGGACCTGCGCCAGAAAGCGACGATCGCCACCGGCCAGTCGATGCTGTTGAAGTATCATGGCGACCGCATCATGAAGGGACTGGCGGCGGACAATGTTCCGGCGCGGATCGTCAAGGGGCCGGTCTTCGCGCGCAAGCTCTACCGCAACGTCGCCGACAGGCCGTTCACCGACATCGACATCCTGGTCGAACCCGCCAATCTGGCCAGGGCAAACCAGGTGATCGCGGCATGCGGCTTCGAGCTTGGCAGCGACGAGGCCGAATCCTACGAATTGCAGGAATTCAAATGGCTCGAAAAGGAGAATTCCAGCCTGCTGGTCGAACTGCATGGCGACCTCGTGCATAACACCGGCATGCGGCGGCGCCTGTCGCTGGGTTTCCCTGAATTGCGCGCCATCGACGGCGACGCGACAGACACGCCGGCGGCTCTTCTCACAATCGCCATCGTGCACGCCGCCGGCGGCCACAAATTCCACCGGCTGCAGCTTTGCGTCGACGTGCTGCAAGGTGTGCGGGCGCTGCAATCACCCGAAGCGGAAGCACGCCTCTTCGATGCTGCCCGTACCACCGGCATCGAGCTCGAGTTGGCAATCGTGCTCGATGTGACCGGCCGGTTGTTCGACGAGAGCCGCGCGCTCGACCTCGCCGGCCAGATCAAGCCCGATCTCTCCATACGGCTGGCCAGGCGGTTGATCACCACGAATACGCTGCTCGGCGTCAATTCCAGGGATAAGCTTGGTTCGCGCCTACGCCGCGACGCCTTCCGCTGGATCCAACGGCTGGCCAGGGCCAGAGCAATTCCAGGAAAAGTGTGAGACGTTCTCCCCCGGAAAAGCGTCGCGCCATCACCTCAGGTCGGAAAGTGATGGCGCTCTTGGCTTGGCCGCTCTGAGTCTTTAGCCTGCGTCGGGAAGCACACGACGAAGGATTGAGGAATTTGGCCGATCTCAATACCCACATTGCGAATGCTGCGCGTGATCGGAGTTCCCCGCGAGTCGTCGCGGTCCTTACGACACGGAACGAAGAACGGTTCGTCGCCGGATGTCTCGAGAACCTCTTTCGTCAAGGCGTACAGGTCTACATCTGCGACAATCAGTCGACGGACCGAACGCTTGAGATTGCCCAACGCTACTGCGGAGCCGGATTGATAGGATTCGAAACCATCCCGCATAACGGCTGGTATTGCTGGGAGCACCTTCTTCGTCGCAAAGAGGAACTGTTTCAGTCGCTCGAAGCAGACTGGTTCATGCATGTTGACGCTGACGAGATCCACCTTCCGCCGACTTCGTACTCATCGTTGGTCTCCGCCATTGCGGCAGCCGACGCACTCGGCTTCAATGCGATCGAATCTTCCGAGTTTACGTTCATTCCTACCAGAGAAGCTCCCGATCACGACAATCCCGATTATCAACACACGCTGCGCACCTACTACCCGTTCCGGCCAACCTCCCCACACTGCGTCCGTGCCTACAAGAAACAGGACGGCCCCATGGAGATTGCGTGGTCAGGCGGCCATCTCGTACGGTTCGCGGGTCCGGTGAGGCTTTACTCCGAGCGTTTTCGCATGAAGCACTATCTGTTCCTTAGCGCAGAGCACGCCGCATGCAAGTATGCTGGCCGCCGGTTTCTGAGCGAAGAGGTCATTGGTCGTGGCTGGCACGGATGGCGACCCCGCTTGCGATCAGAGGATATTCTGCTGCCGGACGCCAGCCAGGTGCGCGCCAGCGCGACGGACGACGATCTGGACGAGGCCAATCCATGGTCGGCACACTGGCTTGAGCGGTACGCCTCGTGAATGAGGTACACCTCCCCCGCGTCCTGGCGATCGCGGATCGACCCGGCTGGGCGATTGATCGCAAGACCCAAAATCTCCGGCGCGCGCTGGAAAGAAGGTTCGAGATCGTCCAACGATTTCAAGATGATGTGACTGAGTCGGACGTGAACACGGCGGACATCGTGCTCATCTTCTATTGGCTCCAGATCTCGAAGCTGCCCCTGCCGGAATCGGCCCTCGCCAGGCGGTCTGACAGGCTGCTCATCGGGATCTGCAGCCACAGAGAGCTGGAGGGCGAATTCCGCGAGCCCGGGCTCGCCGCCCTGCACCGGCTGGCGCGCGCTGTCTTTGTCAACAATCGGCAGCTCGAGCACGAATACGGTCCTCTACTGCGTGTTCCGGTCCACTACACGCCCAATGGAGTCGACACGACGTTCTTTTGTCCCGCACAAGAGCCACAACCCGGTTCTGGCGAGCTCCGTGTCGGATGGGCGGGAAGTCTCGGCAACCATGGTCCAGCACATCGCGGCTTCCACGACGTCATCGAGCCCGCGGTAGCGGCCGTGCCGGGCGCGCGCCTACTGACGGCGATTCGCGAGCAACGCTGGCGTAGCCATGACGAGATGCCCGGCTTCTATCGGGATCTCGACGTTTATGTCTGCGCCAGCCTCAGCGAAGGCACTCCCAATCCTTGCTTGGAGGCGGCGGCGTGCGGTGTCCCTTTGGTGACCACCCGTGTGGGAAACATGCCCGAGCTGATTCGGGATGGCGACAACGGGCTGTTCTTCGATGGAACTGCGGAGGGGCTTGCGAACAAGCTAGCCTTGTTGCGGGACACGCCATCGCTCCGGTCGAGGATGGCCGCCCGCATGATCGAGACGATCCAAGAGTGGGATTGGGGCGTGCAGGCGGAGAACTACGCGCGCATGTTTGCCTCGTTGCTTACTGCGGGCGGAGCTGTCGGGCCCATGAGATGAGCGGCTTCGGGTGTGCCCTGCCAAACCTGACCTTTGTAGCGCCATTCGAGTTTTCCCGGACCCTTGCTCTTCCGTACCTCGCGCAGCAAGGATAACGAGGCGGCGCTGCGCTTAAATCGTTGTTTTTGCGCAAAACTGCGAAGTAGAAGCACTCCGAAACACGCTATCCCCACGCCCTTGGGAACAAGGAATAGCGGCCCCACGTTGCCTGGGGTATTCAGTCCCGAGTCGTCAGAGCGGCGCTGATCAGTGCCGCAGCGTCAGCCGGGCGCGCGCCCACCTCCAACCGGAAGGTCGGCACCGCATTGACCACCCCGGCGATGGTCGCCAGCCGGCGTTTCTGCATCGGCAGCAGCCCGGTCATACCGGTGCGGACGTTGTCCACCGCCAGTGCCACCATTGCGTCGGTGCCGGCCATGGCGACGAGCCGGCTCTGGCTTCCGGCGGAACGCGCCAGGTGCAGAAGGGCCGCCACCGGCCGGGCGGACGCGTTTTCCACCCGGATGATATCCTCCAGCCGTTCTAGCGAGATGGGCTGTTCGCCATTGCGATCCCAGGTCTGGCCAAGGCAGGGCGCCACCTGCGGGATCATCTCCGCGGTCTTCCGATGGATCTTGACGGCGCGCGGCAGACCCCAGGCTACGACCTTGCCCGAAGTGGCATGCACGATCATGGCGTCGTCGGAGCAGAGGCCAAAGCCCTGTATTGCCAGCGCGAGTGACGTCGTGGTCTTGCCGGTGCCGCTCGGAGCATGGATCAGCACCACCGCATCGCTGTCCGGCAACGTCAAGCCGGCAGTGTGCAGCATATGCTGGCCACCGGCGTCGAGCGCGGCGTCGAGCACCAGCATTGCCGGTGTCCACGCGGCTTTCGCGCCAGGGCGGATCCGGAGTTCGGCCCAGCCCGCCACGCCGTTGATGGCAACGGTCTGACGCTCGGGAAAGACCAGATGGATGATACCACTATCCTCGAACATCCGGCAGGGACCATCCTCCGGCACCTCGCCATCGAAGACGAGGGATCCGTTGGGGGCCTCGTCCAAGGTGTCTGTCTCGGCGATTTCGAGACGAAAGTCCGGCTCGACGGGTTCCGCGATACGCAGGCTGCCCAGCATCCGGTCGAAATCCTGCCACAGCTCCGGGCGCTCGGCCGATATGCCAAGGATCAGGCCGTTGAGGCCATAGCAGGCTGAAGGTCTGGTCAAGCGGGACGCGCCTTTACGGCATCGGCATGATGACGATAGATTTCGACCATGCCGGGAAGCTTGTCGCTGACCACCGGCCTGCCATCGAGGCAGACCCAGCAATGCGCTGCCAGGCGCTGCGCTTGCATCGACTGCGGATCGATGCCGAAGCGCAGGTCTGGATCGAAGCCGGCCAGGCGCAGGAAACGATGACCGAGCAGACCCTCCCTCAGGCACCTGCGGTCACGCATCAGCCAGGGACGGCGGACGGCGCGGTTGACGCTGGCGACTATGTAGGCGGACGGCAGACCGCGATAGGGCGTCGACGAGGCGAGCGGCGCCCATTTGAGCACCTCCTCGAAGCTCCGGTTGGTGACAAGGACCGGCATCAGCCGCGCGCTTGCCCAGAGATGGCAGCGAAACAGAGCGCGCAGGAGCGGGCCGTCAGCCATCAAGCACCTGGCGCGGCGAGGATACCTTCAGAGATCAGATCCGCGGCCAGTGCCGCCATGTCCTGGTCGAGCGTCCCCTTGTCGACCTCGAACTCCTCGCAAAGCAGGTCGACGATCTGGTCGAGGTTGCGCGCGCCGTCCACCTTGTCGAGAAAGGCTTCGGTCGTGCCGTTGCATGTGTAAAGCTGGCCGCTGCGCGCCAAAAGCACGACTGCGCCATCGCCCACATGCTGCACCGAGGCATCCTCGGCCAGCCGCAGAACGGTTCCAGAGACTATTTCCACCACGCCCCTCCAAGCCACGCTCATCCCGGAAATCAGATAGCGCGGAGGTGGAGCGCTGTCTATCAGCCGATCATGGGAGCCCAGTGCACGGGACCAACGGCTTTGCTGACGGATTCGCCGAGCCAGTCGCGTTAGAACCTGCTCGGTTGCGTCTTCCCGGCCGCATTCGTCCCAGAAATAGTCATCGATGAAATGTGACAAGCAGCGGGCCTGCCGGCAGCGGACGTTGCATTTCTTCCCCTAAGTAAGGTAAAACCTGTCCGGGTATTGGGGAGATAGCGTATGCGTTACAATTGGGAGCGGGCTCCGACGAGCTTCGAACGTCACAGAAAAGCGCTGGCCACAGCCATTTTGATCGCTGGCGGCATTGGCCTCATGCTTGTGGCCCTGCCGATCTAGAAACAACCTTTCAGACAGAGCGGCTGCCGGCGCCTGGGCGTGACCTCTCAGCGTGGCTGCCCGGTCACCGCGAGGAAGCGGCGATCGCGCCCCTCGAAACCCTGGCTGAAACGCTGCACCAGCACGACGATCACCGCCGGCTTGCCGGCCGGGGTGAGTTCGTAGGATTCCGACAGGCTGTAGGAGGTCGGGCAGTTTCTTGAGCCCGGCACGGTCTTGTCCTTGTGCAGGATCTTGAACGGCTTGCCATCCTGGCCTTGCAGCGTCAGCCGGAAGCCGAGTGCCTTGCCCGCCTTCTCACCCTGAAGTGGCTTTTCCCCTTGAAGTAGCTGGTCGCCTTGCCGCGTCACATCGAAACTCGCCGAACAATCGCTCGTGCTGGCCGCCAGGATTTCGTCGAGCTGGATGGTCGAAATGCCTGTTTCGCCATGGAGCGGCGACAGCCATTTCTGCGACACCTGCTCGAGGCGAGAAATGTCGTTGTAGGCAACCATTTCGCCCGGAAAGGTGAACTTGTCGGAAGCCGACTGCTCGGCTGGGGATGTGATGGCATATTGGGCGAGAATGGGCGCCGCCTGAGCGGCGGCCTGCGCCCTCGCCTGCTCCAGCGTCAGTATCGCCTCCTCCGTCTCGTCGACGACGAGGATCGGCTTACCGCCAACGAACTGATCCGTGCGGGTATCGATGATGTCTATCTGCGACCAGCCAGAGTCCGAGGCGCCGGCGTCGAGCGCTCCATATTGCTCGAAGGCGAAATAAGCGCCATCCGGCGAAAAGCCGATGATGTGCCGTGCCGCGGCATCGCCAGCCTGAGCGGTTCCAGCGGAGATCGCGAGCACGACACCCATGACCAATGGGAGCGCAAGGCGCCCGATGATCCGCACAGCAGCAAACATCTCCACTCCAATCTCGAATCGCAATTTCATAGCTGCTTGCCCCCAAGCGCCAGGTCGATATCGGCCGTACAATGGCGTGCATTTGCGGCCAAGGGTAGAGCGCGCTATCTGGAGGGAAGAAAATCATTCCTGGGGAGGTATGGATGGCTTCACGCTATCACGAGGTCTATGAAGGCTGGAAACGCGACCCGGAACGCTTCTGGGCGGACGCAGCCGGCGCCATCGACTGGTATTCGCCCTGGGACAAGGTGTTCGACGCCACGGCTGGCGTCTATGGCCGCTGGTTCACCGGCGCCACCTGCAACACCTGCTACAACGCCATCGACCGCCATGTCGCCGGCGGGCGCGCCGACCAGATCGCACTGATCCATGACAGCGCGATCACGGGAACGATCAGGAAGTTCACCTATGCCGAGTTGAAGCGCGAGGTGGTTGCACTCACCTCGGTGCTGAAGAACCGTGGTATTCGCAAGGATGACCGCGTCATCATCTACATGCCCATGGTGGCCGAGGCGGCCATCGCCATGCTGGCCTGTGCCCGCATCGGCGCCGTGCATTCGGTGGTCTTCGGCGGCTTTGCCTCGCATGAGCTTGCCACCCGCATCGACGATGCCAGGCCGAAGCTGATCATTTCGGCATCCTGCGGCCTGGAGCCGGGCCGCGTCGTCGCCTACAAGCCGTTGCTCGACAAGGCGATAGAGATTTCCCGCCACAAGCCGGACGCCTGCCTGATCCTGCAGCGCGACCAATTGCGCTGCGAGCTGAAGGAGCATTTCGACATCGACTACGCCGATGCCGTCGCCCGCGAACGGGCAGCGGGCGCCAATGTCGATTGCGTGCCGGTGCTGGCCACCGATCCGCTCTACATCATCTACACATCGGGCACGACCGGCCAGCCCAAGGGCATCGTGCGCGACAATGGCGGCCACATGGTCGCGCTGAAATGGACGATGGAAAACGAGTTCGGCGTCAAGCCGGGCGAGGTGTTCTGGGCGGCATCCGATGTCGGCTGGGTGGTCGGCCATTCCTACATCGTCTACGGACCGCTGCTGCATGGCTGCACAAGCATCCTGTTCGAAGGCAAGCCTGTGGGCACGCCCGATGCCGGCACCTACTGGCGGGTGATAGCGGAGCATGGTGTCGTAGCCCTTTTCACCGCACCGACCGCGTTCCGCGCCATCAAGGGGCAGGACCCGAAGGGCGAGTTCATTGCGAAATACGACCTCTCGAAGTTCCGCACGCTGTTTCTTGCCGGCGAGCGCGCCGACCCGGAAACCATCAAATGGGCGGAGCAGAAGCTGAATGTGCCTGTGGTCGACCACTGGTGGCAGACCGAGACCGGCTCGCCGATGACGATCAATCCCGCCGGCCTTGGCCTGCTGCCGGTGAAATACGGCTCGCCCGGCGTGCCGATGCCCGGCTACGACATCCGCGTGCTCGACGATGGTGGCCATGAGGTGCAGCGGGGCACGCTGGGCAATGTGGTGATCAAACTGCCGCTGCCGGCCGGCTGCCTGCCGACGCTTTGGAATGCCGATCAACGGTTCCGCCAAGCCTATCTCGACGAGTTCCCCGGCTTCTACAAGACGGCGGACGCCGGCATGGTCGACGAGGACGGCTATCTCTACGTCATGGCTCGCACCGATGACATCATCAACGTCGCCGGCCACCGGCTGTCGACCGGCGCCATGGAAGAGGTGCTTTCGGCCCATCCCGATGTCGCCGAATGCGCGGTGATCGGCATTGCCGACGCCATGAAGGGCCAAGTTCCGCTGGGCTTCGTGGTGTTGAATGCGGGTGTGACGCGTGACGTCGGCCTGATCGAGAATGAAGTGGTCGGCCTTGTGCGCGAACGCATCGGCCCGGTTGCCGCCTTCAAGACGGTGGTGACGATCAAGCGCCTGCCCAAGACGCGTTCGGGCAAGATCCTGCGCGGCACCATGCAGAAGATCGCCGACAAGGAAGAATGGACCATGCCGGCGACGATCGACGATCCGGTCATTCTCGACGAGATCACTGCCGCCTTGAAGGAACGCGGAATCGGACTTTGAGCCACTGAAGGGTGGGCCGCGGACGACCTTTTCGATCGGCAAGCAATACTTTTATTGTGCGACGCAGCAATGCACCCTAAAGTCGTTCGCGGGGGGACATCGACAAAGGTCGCATGGCTCAGCAGAAGATTACATTTGGTGGCGTAGACATCCTGCGCTTTCTCGCCGCCGTCATGGTCATGGTCTACCACTATGGCTTCTGGGTGTGGGCGTATCCGGACGGTGTTTCGGCGCGCGCGACGGGCGGCGTTCCCCCGCAGCCGGCAATAGGCGCCTGGGTCGAATCCGGCTGGGTCGGCGTCCAGATCTTCTTCGTCATCAGCGGTTTCGTCATCGCCTTCAGCGCCGAAAGGTCGACACCCCTACAGTTTTTCGAAGCAAGGGTGAAACGGCTGGCGCCGGCGGTCTGGATCTGCGCACCGGTCACGGCGGTGGTGCTGCTGCTTGTCGGGCTCAGTTGGCCGACCGATGCCGTCATCAGGCTCCTACGCACCGGCCTGTTCGTTCCATACGCGCCATGGGTGGACAGCGTCTACTGGACGCTGGGCATCGAGATCGCCTTCTATGCCATCGTCTGGATCCTGCTCAGCTTTGGCCGCTTCCATCTGATGGAGATTGTGGCCGTCGCCATCGGCTTGGTCAGCACGCTGTTCTGGTGCCTCTACTATCCGCTCGGCTGGGCCGATCTTGCCGAAACACGCACACTCGACCTGCTGCTGGTGCATCACGGCGTTTTCTTCGCCACCGGCGTCATGCTGTGGCTGATGCGCATCAAGGCGGTGACAGGCGCCCGACTTGCCTTCTGCGCCCTGTTCCTGGCCGGTGGTGTGCTGCAGATCGCCAGTTCAGTCGACGTTCATATCCTGAAGGTCGGGCGGGATATGCCGTTCGCGCCGCCGATCCTCATCTTCCTCATCGGCATCGCGCTGATGGCATGGTCGCTGCGGCTCGACCTCTCCTGGAGCGGCTGGCGCCGGATCGGGCTGATGACCTACCCGCTCTACCTGCTGCACGATGTCGTCGGCGCGGCCCTGCTCGGCATCCTGGTTCGCGCCGGTCTGCCACATCTGTTCTCGATGGCGGTCGTCGGCGCGACGATGATCGCGGCAAGCTGGCTGGTGGCGATCGAGGCCGAACCACGCATCCGGCTGCTGCTCGACCACACCGTTTTCCGTTATCGGCTCAAGGCAGCCTGACGACGATCCGGCAGCCCGGGCCGGCCGCCGACCTAAAGCATGTCGCGCCTGAGCGATTCAGGCCCGCTTCAGGCCTTTGTTTCCACAGATCGTTGTCCCAAAACCGAGCTCATTTCTGAGCGACATGCATTGCGGTCCCGACCCGGCGGGGCTGCATTTTCCACGATTGCGGAATTCTCCGTTTCGGGCATGATAACAGGCACTTATGCCTTCCGTATGAGAGCTTGCCTCGAGACGCCCCGCACGTGAACCTGTTCCAGCGAAAACCCCGCATCGCGGCGCGTGCGCGCCTCGATATCGACATGCAGGACGCCGTCGTCTATGCGATCGGTGACGTGCATGGCTGCTACAAGGAACTCCGTGCCCTGGAGCAGAAGATCCTGCTCGATTCGCTGCGCTTCCAGAGCCGCAAGATCATCGTCATGCTTGGTGACTACATCGACCGGGGGCTTCAGTCGGCGCGGGTGCTGGATCACCTCCTGGCGCCGCCGCCGAAAGGGTTTCAGCGCATTTGTCTTGCCGGCAACCACGAAGTGGCGATGCTGAACTATCTCGACGGAAATCTGTCCCGCGAGCCCTGGCTGGCGACGGGCGGCCTGCAAACCCTGTTTTCCTATGGCATCGATCCGGCGCGCCTCGCCAGCCTCTACGGGAGCAGCGCGCAGATCGACCGACGCATAAGGGAGATCATTCCAGACGATCACGTCAGCTTCCTGCGCGGGCTGCCGATCATGGTCCGTTCGCGGAAGTTCGTGTTCGTCCACGCCGGCATCAGGCCCGGCGTCGACCTTGCGGCGCAAACCGACCACGACCTGGCCAACATCCGTTCGGACTTCTTCGAGGCAACGCACCTGCTCGACCGCTGGGTGGTGCACGGGCATACTCCGGTGGACGTCCCGAAGCTCGAAGGGCGCCGGCTCGGCATCGACACAGCCGCCTTCCAGAGCGGACGCCTGACCGCCGTCAGGATCGCCGACAAGCAAGGCAGGCTGATCTTCTCCTGACGCGCATCGATATTCAGGTGTGCTGACCTGAAGATCGATACACTTCAGAGAGGGTCCACTCGCGCAACGGTCGACGTCACACCGGCGCCTTGCCGCGCACTTCCGACTTTTCCAGATAGTAGCTCGAATATTTATCAAAGAATTTTTCCGACCCGCCGAACGATCCGTATTTGGCCAGTTTCTTCAAATCGACCTTGTTCAGCACCGCGCCGACGATCTTGTTGGCGACATAGGGTTCGGATTCCAGCATCGACCTGACCATCGCGCGCGGGGTGCGCCCCCACTCGGTGACCAGTACAAAACCGTCGACCAACGGCGCGAAGGCCTTGGCGTCGACCACCGGTCCGAGCGGCGGCAGATCGACGACGATGTATTCGAACGTCTCCTTGGCGTTCTCGATGAAGCGTCGCATGCCGGCCGAGGAGAGAAGTTCGCTGGTATGCGAGAAATGACCGCGCAGCACCGCCGGGATGATCGCCAGCTTCGTCTGCCTGTCGATCTTGCCGACGGACTGCCAGGTCTGGCCACTGACCACCGCTTCCATCAAGCCCTGCTCGGTTTCCATGCCAAGGCCCCTGCTGAGGCCGGGATTGCGCAAGTCGCCGTCGATCAGCAGCGTCTTGGAGCCATTGGCGGCGAGCAAGCCGGCGAGATTTGCCGCGACCGTCGACTTGCCTTCGCCGGGAAGCACCGAGATGACGCCGATGACGCGGCTGCCTTGCCCTTCCATCACGACGTCGAAGGCGATCTTGGCGCTGCGCAGCGTTTCGGAGAACATCGAGGCTGGAGAATCGATGCTGACCCGCATGCGCGCCCGCCTTTCGGCCGCCGACAGCGATTGGGTGGTCTTGGCGTCTACCTGGGTCTCGCCCGGCTTTTCTTCCTTGCCGAGCTTGCCGCCGATCGTGGGGAGATAGCCGAGGAATTTCAGGTTGACGCGGTCGCGCACGTCCTCGCCGGTCCTGAAGAAGCGTTCGTTGAACTCGTTCAGCCCACCAAAGCCGGCGCCCATCAGCAGGCCAAGCACCAGCGAAAGTCCGAGCACGACGATGGTGCGCGGGCTTGAGGCCGCCATCGGCATCGACGCGTCGGAGATGATGCGGATCTTGCCGACAGGGAAGGATTGCTGTTGCGCAGCTTCCTCATAGCGGCCGAGGAATGTCTGATAGAGCGTGGTGAGCGCCGTCGCCTGCTGATCGAGTTCACGCAGCTTGACTTGCGTCTGGTTGTCGACGGAACTCTTGCCCTGTGCGGCCGCGACGTTGGCCCGGAGCGCGGTCTCGCGTGCCTGCGCCACCTCATATTCGTTGCGATAGCTTTCGGTCAGCTGCTTCAGCTCGCCGAAAATCTGCGTCGATATGTCGGCCTTCTCCTTGGAGAGAGCCACCGCCTGCGGGTGCCCGGGGCCGAAATTCGCCTCGACGTCCTGCAGACGCTTGGCCACCGTGAGGTAGCGGGTCTTGAGCGCCGATATGACCGAGCTGCTCGGCTGGTCGCTCGATATGGCGGCATCCTTGAAGGCGTTTTCGGAGCCGCTGTCGACAATGGCTTTGTACTGCTGGTAGCGGGCGCTGGCGCGCGCGGTGTCGGCCTGCGCCACGATAAGCTGGGCGTTGAGGTCGGAAAGCTGCTTGTCGCTCATCAACTGGCCGTCGCTGTTGGCGGCCAGCCCATGTTCGGCCCTGAATTTCTCAACCGCAAGCGAAGCTGCCTGCGAGCTCTGGCGCAGCTCCGTCAACCGGCCCTGGAGCCAGATCGCAGCCCGCTCGGTGGCATCGAAGCTGGCGTCGAGCTGATCGGCGAGATACGCATCGGCGTAGGCCTTGGTGATCGCGTTTGCCAAAGCCGGGTCCGTCGCCTGATAGCCGAGCGCGATGACGTAGCTTCGCCCGATGCGCGTTGCCCGCACCTCGCTCTGCAGCTTGAGGATCGCGTAGTCGCGGCGCGACGTGGCGATCAGCGCATCGCGGGCGGCCGGGTCGAGCTTGCTGAAGTCAGTGCCACCCGGCATGGAAGAGCTGGGGCGGACATACTGGATCAGGCCGCGGATGAGGCCTATGCCTTGGGCAAGCGCCGACTGGGGCGGATTCATGAATGTGTCGTTCTGGTCGAGCTTCAGCTTGTCGACGACCACGGCGGCAAGCCGCGTCGAGGTCAGGATCTCGATCTGGCTCAGGATCGCCGAATCGGTCTGCATGGTTGTCGACGTCGCCGAAATGTCGTCGACGATTTTGTTCAAGCCCTCATCGATCAGCACGCTGGCGACCGACTGATATTTAGGCGGCGTCGTCTGCAAATAGAGCAAGCCCAGGAAGAGACCGATGACGGCACACACGGCAACCACCTTGGCCTGCCGTGCGGCCATGCCAAGCAGCCGCTCGATATCGATGAAGTCTTCGCCGTCTCCTGCGTCCGAATTCGGCAATGGCATCCTCTTGTCGAGAGGAAAGTTGGCATAATTCATCTTCGGTCCAATTCTAGAGCCGGTCCATCGCAATGGACTCTATCTCACTGTTTCAACATGATCTTTTCCGGAAACCGGGACCCACTTTCCGGGATCATGCCTTGGCTTGCAGGCGCCTCGAAGATCGGGAGCATCGCCAGAAGCGAAGCAAGCGTCGTGCCAGACGGCGAGAACCTGCCGGCCCCTCTTCGCCGGCCATCTGACCATGCTCCCGAAAGATGGGCATTATGCGGCTTCTTCCTGGCGTTCATGCGACCGGACGAACTCCTGAAGCATCTCGAAAACCGGACCCTTCATGTCGTCGCGCGCCAGCGCGAAGGCGATGTTGGCCTGGATGAACCCTTCCTTGGAACCGCAGTCGAACATGCGACCCTTAAAAGGCTGGGCGAAGAACGACTGATCCTTCGACAGACGAACCATGGCGTCCGTCAATTGAATCTCGTTGCCGGCGCCGCGCTGCTGATTGCCCAGAAGCGCGAAAATCTCGGGCTGCAGGATGTAGCGGCCATTGATGTAGAAATTCGACGGCGCATTGGCCGGCGCCGGCTTCTCGACCATGGCCGTCACCTCGAAACCGCCACCGATCTCGGCGCCACGGCCAACGATGCCGTATTTGTTGGTCTCGCTCGGTTCGCAACGCTCGACGGCGATCACGTTGCCGCCCGTGCGCTCATAAAGATCGACGGTTTCGGCGAGGCATCCGCGCCCTCCGAAGGACACCATGTCCGGCAGCAGCAAGGCGAAGGGCTCGTTGCCGATAACCTCGCGCGCGCACCAGACGGCATGGCCGAGGCCTTGCGGCGATTGCTGGCGGATGAAGCTGGTGGCACCGGCCACAGGCAGCATGCTTTCGAGCGCCTCCAACTGGGTCTTCTTGCCGGTCTGCTCCAGGGTGCCGATCAATTCCGGATGCAGGTCGAAATAGTCCTCGATCACCGCCTTGTTGCGGCCAGTCACGAAGACGATGTGCTCGATGCCCGCCTCGAAGGCCTCGTCCACCGCATATTGCACGACAGGCCTGTCGACCACGGGAAGCATTTCCTTTGGCATCGACTTGGTCGCCGGCAGGAATCTTGTTCCAAGCCCCGCCACCGGTATCACGGCCTTCCTGATTTTCTTCATCGCAAATTCCTTCTGAGGAGATCGACTTCAGTCCATTCACAGGCCACGAAAAATCCCTCCATGTGCCTGCATCTTCACCTCCCCGCCCCAACGGCAAATTGTGCCGCCATTCTTCGCAACCGCACGGCGATCGGCATGCCCATATGCCTAACCGCCGCCGGGTCGCTGAGCGCTGTCCGGATCGCCTTGAGCGGGGACCGCGCCTTGATGTGCTGTACCAGTGACAGAAACGATGCCGCCTTGCGCAGGCTGCGGCCGCGCCGGGCGAACGCGGCCTGCGCGGCCTCATCCATCCGATGGGTTTGAGCGAACACGGCATCCGCCCTGCGCATCGCTTCGACGTGGTGAAGCTCGAGCACGCGCGAGATGGAGCCGCTGCGGATATGATAGGCATAGCCGATATCGGGCTCGACGACGCATTTTCCGCCCCTGGCCAAGGCGCCGGCAAACAGGATGTAGTCTTCGCCGATCCTCAGCTTTTCGTCGTAGCGAAGCCGGTTTTCGTTCAGGAACTCGCGCTGGAAGATCGGCTTGAGATAGCCGAGGTTGAACTTGGATTCGAAGACGACGTTGCCGGCGATGTAGGTGGCCAGCGAAATCTCGCGCAAGCCTTCCAGATACTGCCGCGGAAACATCGCGTCCTCGATGACGCCGTCCTCGCGAACGACCTGCAGATTGTCGACGGCGATCTGGGCATCCGCGCTTTCGGCACGAGCGATCATGGCCGCGAGCCGGCCGGGAAAGACCGCGTCGTCGGAATCGAGAACCGCGATCCATCTGCCGCGGGCGGCGTCGAGGCCGGCATTCCTGGCGCCGCCAGGGCCGCGGTTGCTGGCCAGGGCGACGACACGGACGATATCCCCTGGGTAGGCCCGCGCCACGTCGAGCGTCGCATCGCGCGACTTGTCGTCGACGACGATGATTTCGACGCTGACACCCTTCTGGGCGATGGCGCTGGCAATCGCCCGATCAAGGGTCGCCTCGGCGTTATAGGCGGCAATAACGAAGGAAACATCCGGGACAGAGCTGACGTCAGGCTGCACGTTTGCCTCCCTCCTGTGGCGACGGCTGGCCATAGAGGCGAATTTCGCGGATGCCGACGAGGCCGCTGACGACACCAACATGCATAATGCCGCGCAGCACGCTGCGGTTCCTGCGGACCGGACTGACGACGACCGGAAGTGCCGAGGCGAAGCAATAGATGGCCTTTGCCGAGGCCAGGCCGACCTGCTTGACTAGGCCGATGCCGCTGGCGCTGCTGCCCAGGAGATGGCCATGCGTCTGGCCGACGCGGAAGCGGCGGCGGCCGAGCCATTCGAATGCCGCCCTTGAGCGCGGCACCACCTCGTCGATCCACGCCTCGGGCGCGAAGGCGATGCGGCCGCCGGCCTTGTGCATCTGGTCGAAGAATTCGGTGTCCTCGCCGCCGGTCTGGCCACGCGCCAGGCTGAAGCGGCGGCCGCGCAGGCTGTCCGAGCCCATCCGCAGCAGAACATTGCAGGTGTAGCCGGTGCGGATCTCGCCGCGCACCCAGACGGGCAAGGTCGAATGGAAATCGCCGCGCCGCATCCAGTCCGGCGCATCCGGGCGATAGCGCGCCCTGACCGGGCCGAGCACGACGGCGACACCGCTTTGCTGCGCCATCGCGACCAATTCGGCGAGCCATTGAGGCGTGGCCGTTTCGTCGTCATCAATGAAGGCGACGAAATCCGCTGTGCTCGCATCGAGGCAGGCATTGCGGGCGATCGAGATGTTGCGCGCCGGGGCATGCCGATAGTGGATCGGCACCGTCAATTCCCGCGACAGCGCCGCCACCAGGTCACGGGCCGTCGGGGTGTCGTCATTGTCGGCGACGATAATGCGGATATCGAATCCCGCCGGCATCTCCATCGCGTCGAGCGAGCGCAGCGTGTCAGCCAGCTCCGGTCGGCGGAACGTGCAGACGCCGATGTCGATGCTGCGGTTCTTTGCCGACACCGCCATCAGGCCACTCCGCGTCGCGAGCCGAGGCCGAGAAGCTGCAGCCAGAAGCCAACCGACCAGCCAAGATGCATGACCATGGCCGAGACACCGGCCAGCGCAACGTCAGCCTTGCGCTGGCGGATAGCCGTCACCAGTCCGTAGCCCAGGCACACTGACACCCACAGCAACAAAGGCACTGCCGCAATCCAATGCACGAAGGAGAAGGCCGCAAGAAGAACCACCGGGAAGACCGCCAGCGGCACCATCTGCCGGATCTTTGGGATGACGCGGTGCTTCAGCACATTCTTGGCACGCCCGCGACCGTAGCCGAGATACTGGAAATAGAGGCCTGAGAGCGAGGCGCGCGGATAGTAGACCATCTGCGTCTTGCCACTCATCCAGATCTTGTAGCCCGCCTTGCGCAGGCGATAATCGAGCTCGGCGTCCTCGTTATGGCTGAACGCTTCGTCGTAGCCGCCGACGGCGCCGAATGCCGATATCCGCATCAGTGCATGATGGCCGTGATCGATCCACTGTCCCTGCGAAAGATGCCGATGCTTCGAGCCGCCGGTGCCGAGCTTGGAGTTCTGCGCCGCGGCGGCCGCCTTCTGCACGGCACCGCTGCCGCTGGTCAGCATCGAAACGACAACCGAATCCGCTGATGTAGCCAAGGCTTCCTCGACCAGCCGGTCGCAATAATCGTCGGGATAACCGCCATGCGCATCGATGCGGATGAGATAGTCGGCACCATCGCCGAAGGTACCGACGGCGAGATTGATCGCCGCGCTCTGGATGCGCCGCTTGTTGTGGAGCAGGATAACCCGCGGGTCCTTGGCAATCACATCCTCGACGATGGAAAGCGTGCCGTCGGTGCTGCCGCCGTCGGCGACGATGATCCGGGCGCCAAGCCGGGCGGCCGCGGGCCGCAATTGATCGAGCAGCGCACCGATATGGGCGGCTTCATTCAGGCACGGAATGACGATCAGGCTGGATGAGGGTCTTTCGGTCTGCGTCATCAACCTCTGTCCATCTTGCCTCTGTCCATCCTTGGCCATCCTATGCCAATGCCTCGGCGGCAAAGGAGCCGGGCACGGCCGTCAGGCTGCGCAGCCGCTCGACAAGCGCCCGGCAATCGCTGCGATCGTAGCTCCAGGTCCTCGGATTGCGGGCCAGAACGCGCTCCTTCAGCCTGGCGAAGCGATGCTCCTCCATCTTGCCGAGCACGGCTTCGAGCGCTTCGGGCGACGCTTGCGGCAACATCACGCCGATATCCTGCTGTTTGAGGAACCGCCCGGTCTCGGTGTTGCCCATCGAGATCGGCACCGCTCCGAAGCGGCAGCCTTCATAGAGCCGGTTGGGCAGAAGCCATTCGGAGTTCTGCCCCGCCTCGAAGAAATCGATCGCCCACGAAAAATGGACATCGTTGTAGATCGCCGCCATGTCTTCCGGATTGCGGTAGGGCCCGAGAAACGACAGCCACGGCTCGGCTTCGACAAAGCCGTGAAAGTCAGGGAATTCCGACAAAGCCGGACGTCCGCGCAGCACGATCTCGAAGCGGCCCTCCATGCGGCGGGAGAAATCGGCAAGCAGCTCGAGTGAGCGTCGGCAGCGCAGCGCACCGAACCAGCCGATCCGCCATGGCGGACCGACCGGGCTCTCTTCAGTCTCCGGAGCGCCGGGCAAGATCGTCGCGGCCTCGAAATATTTGTTTTCGACCAGCTCGATGGGTGCCGCAACCTGGCCGAACGGCTTGAAATAATTGGCGATAAAGGCAGGAGAACTGGTCACCAGCAGCTTCACATCCCTGGCCAGAAAGCGCTCGGTGGCGCGCAGCGCCTTGCCCAGGACATCGTTGCGCAGCACAAGCCGATGAATGTCGAGGCACTCGTATACGATCGGAACCGATGCCCCGAAGGCTGACCTGGCGCGGCGGGCAAGCGCCAGCATTTCCAGGTTGCGCGCGATGATGAGATCCGGTTTTGGCATACCGCCAAGCGTCGAGCCTATCGAAACGGCTGCTTTGGCGACGGCCGCGAGGCGTTGGCCGAATCGCCCGTCACGCGTCGCGCCGAGGTCGATCGGCCGCAGTCCCTCGATATCCGCAATCGGATTCGCGGTGCGACGGAAGCCGGCCAAAGTGACCTGGGCCCCACCTGCCCTGAGCATCGTGATCCGCCGGCGCACCGCCGGGTCGGAAACGTCGTGCACAAGGTACAAGACATGCAGCATAAAAACTCGACCGCTGTTGGCCCACCCGAGGGAATGCTAGTACAGGTCTTGCTGCATCGCAACATTTTTGGTGCGGCGGTCCACGTTTTCTGTTGCACTGCAAAATTATTGCCGTAGTTTGTGGTCGGCGGCGGTCGTGGATTTTCGGGCTCGGAAATCAACGTAAAAAATCAGGAATCCTGAATTTGGAAGCCAATGCATTCGATCCGCCAGAAGGCTCCTTGCGCAAATCGGTTGGGCGCGGCGCGGTTGTCACGGCCATGGCGCAATCGGTGCGGGTCGCGACACAGATCCTGTCCGTTATCGTCTTGTCGCGGTTGTTGTCGCCACAGGATTTCGGCGTCGTGGCGATGTGCGCGCCGGTGCTTGCCTTTATCGCCCTGTTCCAGGATTTCGGCCTGACCCAGGCGACGATCCAGAAGTCAGGCATCCGGCATGAGGAGGTGAACTACCTCTTCTGGATCAATGTCGCGGTCAGCGCGCTCCTGGCTTGCGTGCTTGCGGGTGCGGCGCCGCTGGTTGCCGCCTTCTACGGCGAGCCGCGCGTGACGGGCCTGGTGGCTGCGTTCGGGCTGCAGATCATGGCCTATGGGCTGGGCGCCCAGCATCTGGCGCTCTTGACGCGCCGCATGCAGTTCGGCCGGCTGGCCGTCATCGACGTCGCCAGCGCCATTGCCGGGCTTGCGGTGTCGATCGCCTGGACCTTTATCGATCGCTCCTATTGGGCCCTGTTTGCCGGCACGCTGACCGGTGCCGTTTTGCCGACGCTCTGCTATTGGGCGAGCTCGCGCTGGCGTCCGGGCCTGCCGCGCAAGGTCGCCGGCATCGGCGATCTGATCAATTTCGGCGCCGGCATCACCGGCTTCAACTTCGCCAATTTCTTTGCCCGCAACCTCGACAATGTGCTGATCGGCAAATATTGGGGCGAGGCGCAACTCGGCCTCTATGACCGCGCCTACAAGCTGCTTCTGTTTCCGCTGAGCCAGATCACCAACCCGCTGTCGAAGGTGATGGTTCCGGCGCTTTCGAGGCTGAAGGATGAGCCGGATCGCTACCGCAGCGCCTATCTGCGCGTCATGCCGCTGATCCTGCTGGTGGCGCTTCCCGGCGTCGCCTTCGCCACCGCGATGTCGGATGTGCTGATCCCCTTCGTGCTCGGCGAGCAATGGCGCGCAAGCGCCTCGATTTTCCTGGCGCTGGGCTTTGCCGGGCTGCTGCAGCCGCTCAACAATCCGGCGGGGTGGCTTTTCGTCAGCCAGGGCCGCTCCGGTGATTTCATGCGCTGGGGCGTCATAACGGCCGTGACGTCGGTGCTGGCCTTCATGCTCGGCCTACCCTATGGCGCGCTGGGCGTGGCGATCGCCTATGCGATCAGCGAATATCTGCGGACGCCGTTCCTGTGGCTCTATGTCGGCAAGAGCGGGCCGCTTCAGGCGCACCATGTACTTCGCGCGGCAACGCCGTTCGTGCTTGGCGCCCATCTGGCACTGGCCGGCATCTGGTTCATCAAGCCAGCGCTGCCGCAGCAGCATGTCGTCGCCCTGGCCAGCGGCGCCGTGCTCGCCTACCTCATCACCATCCTCATCGCACTGGCATTCGCCTCCGGCCGCGAAGCCTTGCGCGAGGCCCTCAAGATGCTGCCGGCAAGGCTGCCTGCGGCGGCGGCGCGCGAAGCGCAATAATTTGGGCGTCTTCGACTGCTACGGACATCTCCTCCAGGACCAGGTCTGAACCATGCACTACCGATCGATCTCCGATATGAACGACGCCATTGTCAGGGGCCTGCACCGGCTGCCGCGCGACATCGACCTGGTGGTCGGTGTGCCGAGAAGCGGCGTTTTGGCAGCGACGCTGGTCAGCCTTGCCGCGAACATCCCGATGACCGATCTCGACAGCTTCCTGGAAGGGCGTATCTATACGTCTGGCGTCACCAAGCGCCATGCCGCTCTCGACCGCAAGGTTTCCGAGATGCGCAAGGTGCTGGTGATCGACGACAGCGTCGCCGGCGGCAACGCCATGCGTGACGCACGCGCCCGCATCCAGGCTGCGGGCATCAAGGCGGAGTTCACCTTTGCCGCCGTGTTCGGCCTTGAGCCCCAGCACCAGGAAACCGACCTCGTCTTCGAAGTCGTGCCGCATCCGCGCATGTTCCAGTGGAACTTCATGCATCACAAATTCCTGGCGCAATGCTGCGTCGACATTGACGGCGTGCTGTGCCTCGATCCGACAGAGGCGGAAAACGACGACGGCCCGGCCTATGAAAAATTCCTCAGCGAAGCGCGGCCGCTCCATGTCGCGACCCACAGGATCGGCTGGCTGGTCACCAGCCGACTGGAGAAATACCGCGCGCTCACCGAGGCATGGCTCGCCAAGCATGAGATCAAATACGACCAGTTGATCATGCTCGATCTGCCGAGCAAGGCGGAACGGCAACGGCTCGGCGCGCATGGCAGTTTCAAGGCCGATTTCTACCGCAAGTCCGATGCCATCCTGTTCATCGAGAGCGAGCACGAACAGGCGCTGAGGATCACCGAACTGTCAGGCAAGCCGGTGCTGTGCGTCGAAACGCATATGGTCAGCTTTCCCAACACGCTGTCGCTGCCGGCACTTGGCCAGGCGGCCAGGAACCTGCCGGCAAGGCTGCGGCAGATCAAGTCGCAAGAGGGCCGCAAAAGCGCCGCCAAGACCATTGCCCGCGCGCTGCTTGGCGCCCGCGGCTACGAGACGCTGAAAAGCCGGGTCAAACGCCCGGCCTGACCTGCTCAGGCGGCGCCGTCAGGCCGCCTGCCGCGCGCGTTGCTGCATGGCCCTGTCCAGTATCGAGAAGAAGGTGATGAACTGGCGATCGGGATCGAGTTCCGGGCGCCCCGCGAAGCTGCGGGCGAGGCTGGAAAGCCGGTCATATTCCTGATTGTCGTTCCACAGCCGCCTGACGGCCGCGACCCAGTCGGCCAGCGGTGCATCATAATCCAGCACCACGCCACCGGAGCCGATCGCTTCGGGCAGACCGCCGCGCCGCGAGCCGACAACGGGGATTCCGCTGCAATGGGCCTCCGACGCGACGCGGCCCCAGGCCTCTTCCCACTTGCTGGGAGCAAGCAGGATCTTCGTGCGGCCGTAGACCGTCTTCATGTCGCTGGTGCGGCTCTCCAGGACGATATTGCCTAAGGGAGCGATCGTCTGTTCGATCCGCGCCCGATGATCGTCGTCGAGCTTCCAGCTTTCGACGAACAGGAATGGAATTTCGCGGCAGGCGCCGGCAATCCGCACCGCGAGCTCGAACCCCTTTTCCTCATAAGGGTTGATCAGCGTGACGAACTGGCCCGTCGTCGGCGTCGAGTAGTGCGCCGGGTTGATGGTTGGCGGGATCACCACCGCCTCGATGCCGAACTCCTGTCTGTAAGTACGTGCGGTGAAGTCAGAATTGGCGATGTAAAGCGCGGAATGCAATTCGCGCAGATCGCCGCCCAGTTCATGGAACTCGACATTGCGGAGATAGACGACCAGAGGCACGCCCTCCGCCTGCAGCGCCTTGCCGATCGGAACCGATTTGTGACACTGGACCACGGCGACATCGGGCTTCAGCCTGTCGACGGCATAGCCCGCTGCTTCCCAGGGAAACCAGGCCCGCACCACCGGATAGCCGGGATAGCTGTCGACAACCGCCGGCTGCCGCAGCAGCTTCATCTTGGCGCGCGCCTTGAAGCCGAAGACACCATCACCGAACAGGGCGGCGAGCACAGCGGCTTCATGACCGTGCTCGATCAGCTGTTCGGCCAGATGATGCGTGCTCGACTGAACGCCGCCGCTGAACTCGGGCGGGTAGCCGTTGCCGCCTGCAAAGAGAACTTTCATGATCGGGCTCCTTGTCGCATCTCGTATTCCTTGCTCGGAGACAACAGGCAAAGTCCGCCGCCTCGCTTTCGACGTCAGGCAAGTTTCGGCGGCTCCAGATTGGCGAAGGGATTGGTACACGATTGCCAGCCGGTAAATCGGATCGGGTCGTTGGGCGAACTGCGCCAGGCATAGTCCGTCAGCATATGGAATTCGGCGACCACCCAGCGGTCGAAATGCACTAGATCTTCCCGCTTTCGCTCGGGCAGCAGGCGGCGTGCTGCGCCCAATTTGAGTTCCTCCACCAGCGTGACGGCGTCGCTTAGTTTTTCGCTTGGAAAGTTCCACGGATTCCTGTTGCGGAACGCCAGAACGAACTGCTGCAGATGCTCGATGCGGATGTTCAACTTGCCAAGGTATTTTTCCAGCGTGACGCGCACCAGATCCTCGTCCGAGAACGAGGAAACGGCGGCGTAGGCGACCCCTGTCGAAACCACTCCGCCAGCCATGACGGCCAGGGCCGAGCGTCTGGAAATCTCGATCATGCGATACCTCCTTTCACGCGATCCGGCTCGCCGCCCGCAAGGACAGCGCTGCCGCGGTCAGGCTCGGGTTGGCGCAGGAGCAGCTCGGATAGGTGCTTGTGCCGACGACGACCAGATTTCTGAGCTGGTGGTGGATCATGCCGCTGTCGATGACCGAATCGGCTGGGCCCGTACCCATCCTCAGCGTGCCCTGGACGTGCGATTCGCTCGGCCGAATGCCGCGGTCGAAGAGCTTTTCGACCGGCAGCGGCGCCAGAAGGCCAGGCAGTTTCTCCAGAGCGCGCGCCATGCCCTTCACCGCATAGTCCGATGGCGCCTTGAAGCTGACGAAGGCATTCTCATCCTCGTCAAGCGTGACGAAGTTCTCGGGATCGAGCAAGTCCTCGGTGACCACGACAAGCGGCAGCGCCTGGCGTAGCCGCCCTTTTTCGGCACGCAGTCCGTGCTGCCAGCGGTTCTCGAAATAGACCAGTGCCGCCGCATGCTCCGATCGGTGAGGACCATCATAGAGGCCGAAATTCAGGCCGGTGGTGATGGTGCTGCCATCGAAATTGTCGACGCCGTCCAGATAGACCTCGAAATTCCAGCCGTAGGATTCATGCAGGCCGCTGCCGACGAATTCGCCGCCCAGGCCGGATCGCAGCATGATCGCCGCGCTCTGGATGGCATTGGCGCCGAGAATGAAGAGATCGCCGCTGACCTGGTATTCCTTGCCGTCATGGCTGAACGTGACCGAACGGACAGCGCCGCCGACGTGATCGAGCCGGCGCACTTCCGCACCGAGGCAGACCGAGACGTCGGGATGCTCGAAGACGTGCATCAACCCGTTGTTGACGGTGAATTTGGCGTCGACCGGGCACAGCCAGCAACGCAGATTGGCACAGCACGAGGTGCGTTGTGATGTCGGCAGCCGCGCCCGCGCGGTTGGCATGACAAAGTGCTGGCCGGGCTGCGCCGCCTTCATCATCCTGTCCGGTGTCGACATGCGATGCGGCGGTTGCGGAAACGGCTTCGAGCGGGGCAGCATCGCCGCCATGTCGGGATCGCCGGAGATCGACATGATGTCTTCCGCGTCGCAATAGAACGGCTCGACGTCGTCATAGCTGATCGGCCAGTCATTGCCGATACCGTAGGTGCTTTTCAGCCGGAAATCATTGGGATGGAATCTTGGCGTCTGCGCGAACCAGCAGTTCGTCCCGCCACCCAGTCCGATCGTGTAGTTCCACGGCTTGTTGGAATTGGTCTTGTAGGTCGTTTCGTCTTCGATGTCGGTGTTGACGTTCTGCTCGAGCTGCCATTCATGGGTGTTGTGGCGCCCCCACTCCAGCACCAGAATGCGTGCCTTTCGGCGCTTGGCGAACTCGTGCAGGAAGAAGGCCGAACCGAAGCCGGAACCGATCGCTACGAGATCGAAATGATCCTTGGTGATTTGCTCCGGCTTTACGTCCAGCACCATCGGCTACAACTCCACACAGAAATACGCGCTCAGTCCCAGCGCCCGCAGGCCATGTGCGGACCGGTCTTGCATCCGTCTGCCAGGGCCTGGTCTCATGCCGCCATTCTGCCGATCGAGTGATATTCGATGCCGTGGCGGGCGATGACCTTGGGGTCATAGAGGTTGCGGCCGTCGAAGATGACCGGCGTAATCAGCGCATCCTTCACCGCGTCGAAGGACGGCGCGCGAAAGCTCTTCCATTCCGTGGCGATCAGCAGCGCATCGGCACCGCGCAGCGCCGCCTCCTTGGTGCCGCACAGAAGCAGGTCGTCGCGCAGCCCGTAGATGGCCTGGCATTCCTGCATCGCCTCGGGATCATAGGCCTGCACATTGGCGCCGGCCTTCCAGAGCGCTTCCATCAGGACGCGCGCCGGCGCCTCACGCATGTCGTCGGTGTTGGGCTTGAAGGCCAGGCCCCAGAGCGCAAAGGTCTTGCCTTTGAGGTTGCCCTTGAAATAGCGGTCCACCTTGTCGAAGAGAACCGATTTCTGTGCGTTGTTGCGCTCCTCGACGGCGCGCAGCAGCTTGGCGTCGAATTTGACGCCTTCGGCGGTCTTGATCAGCGCCCGCACGTCCTTGGGGAAGCACGAACCGCCATAACCCAGACCCGGATAGATGAAATGGTAGCCGATGCGGGGATCGCTGCCGATGCCCTTGCGGACCTCCTCGATGTCGGCGCCGAGTTGTTCGGCCAAATTGGCCATCTCGTTCATGAAGCTGATCTTGGTCGCCAGCATGCAGTTGGCGGCATATTTGGTGAATTCGGCGCTGCGCACGTCCATCACGATCATCTTCTCGTGGTTGCGGTTGAACGGCGCGTAGAGTTCGCGCATCACAGCCTCGGTGTCCTCGCTGTCGGTGCCGACGATGATGCGGTCCGGCTTCATGCAATCGGCGACCGCGGACCCCTCCTTGAGGAACTCGGGATTCGAAGCGACATCGAAAGCCAGGTCCTCGCGGCCTCTTTTCTTCAACGTGTCGGCAATCCTGGCCTTCACCTTTTCGCAGGTGCCGACCGGCACCGTAGACTTGCCGACGACGATCTTGGGTTTGTCCATTTCGCGGCCGATGGTCTCGGCGACGGCCAGCACATATTTGAGATCGGCCGAGCCGTCCTCACCCGGCGGCGTGCCGACCGCGATCATCTGGATCTCGCCATGCCTGACAGCGGCGGCGGCATCGGTGGTGAACTTGATGCGGCCGGCAGCATGGTTTTCCTTAACGAGGTTTTCCAAACCGGGTTCGAAAATGGGAACCAGGCCCTGGTTGAGCCGCTCGACCTTGGCGGCGTCGATGTCGACGCACACCACCTGGTGCCCGACTTCGGCAAGGACCGCAGCCTGCACGAGGCCGACATAGCCAATTCCAAACACCGTCAAATTCATTCGGTTTCATTCCCATGCAAGGCAGCGGACCGTTTTCGGTCCCGCCGGTTCAAATCGACTTTCCCAACTACTTTACACTGCATGCCAGCGATTCCGGAAATTGACAGGGTTCGCCGAGCGCCGTGAAGGCAACCCGCTCGATCTGCAGGGAAAGCTTGCGGCCCGGATCCGCGAACGCTCCCATCCAACCCTTCATCGTATCGCTGCCCCAAAAGCTGAAGAATATCTTCTGTGCATGGCTGGGCAGCTTCGCCGGGTCGGTAATCGTGTTCACCAGCTGGCCGTTGACGTACCATCGCAAGCTGTCCTTCTGCCAGACGAAGGCGTAGTCGTTGAAGGCGTTCTCCGTGCCGCCCGGCACGTCGACCAGCTTCTCGTTCTTGCCCTTGCCCGCGATATAGGCATTGACCTGCACCTTGGAGGTGTCCTTGGTCAGCACCTCGAAGTCGATCTCGTCCCAGGGCTGCTTGTCGCTGGGACCGATATAGGTGAAGAACGCCGCGTTGAGGCCGGAGCCGGTGTCGGTCTTCAGCCGTGCCTCATAGGTGCCGTAGCCGAAGCGCTGCTTGGTCTGGATCTCGCCGCAGACGTAGTCGCGATCCTTCAGCGTCTGCTTTTCGAAGCCGAGCGACAGCACATTATTCGACAGTTCGACCATGCCTTTCGACCAGGTGCAATTCTGATGGCTGCCGTTGTTCCAGCCGTCGGAAACATACCAGCGCGCGCGATCGAAGCTTTTGAAATCATCGACGAAGGACGGCGATGTCGGAATGTCCTGGGCGTAGGAAGGGGTTGCCAGGAAACCACCGAGAGCAGCCAGCAGCAACGCACCGAGCGACCCCAGCCGTCGCCAGGCGGCTTGTCCGGTCCGATATGCGAGAGGCGGCGCGTCAATTGCTGTCGTAGGTTTCGGATTCGACTTCATATCAAACTCACCTTTGCGCTGTGTGTCCCCAACCCAAAGTCGACGTGCGAACCGCTCCTGAACGGGCCAACCTTGACCTTCCCTGTGACCCTCTCGATTGCTTCCCGCCTTGCATCAAATCTGTTGCAACAGTTCCGAGCCTTCACGTTTCAACCTCTGCCGGCGCCTGCCGGCCAGGCGAATTCCGCCGAGGCGGCCGAATCGGCGTCCTCGTCGAAGACCATATCCAGCGAATGACGGAGCTCTTTCATCATACCGTCCTGGCGTGACAGCGCTGCAATGCGGCGTTCGCAATTCAGGATCGACTGTGTCAGTGCGCTGACTTCCGAAGACCGCTTGTCGGACGCTGAGCCGTTTTCCATGGCTTCGACCAGGAAGGCGGCGTTGGTCGACGTTGTCCGGTAGCGATTCTCAAGCCCGGTTCTCTCGGCCTCGATCTCGGCCGCAATCTGTTCGAACAGCTTTGCCAGACGATCAAGACGTGAAACATCGGCCTGCCGGTCGCGGGCCGGATCCCTTGATCTGAAACCGAATATCGAGGCCATGGGCTCAGGTTCCTGTCATCGCCGGCTTGTGGGCCGGGCTTCTGGCCGATCCCCGCAGCCGGGGCTCAAAAACTCGTGTTGCGTTGTCCTGCTCCTTTTGAGGGAGAGACATCGGACCAATCCGATCGGGGGCCAGTTCGGCTGGTCGTCCACTATGCTGCACCGCAACATAGACTGCCATCGTCGGAGCCGCGAGGCAACCACCCAATTCGTAAACTCATAAATCCAGCCGAAATGGTTTGCGTGATGACGTGTCGCGAGCGGACAAACCGCAGGCCTCGGGCCTCGCTCTCAGCGTTCCTTGCCCATGCTGGTTCCAGCCATCAGAAAGCGCCGCGGCGGCACAGGCTTTTGGCTGGACATAAGGCCGACGCGACGAAACAGCGCCTCGAGCTTGTCGGAAGCCACGCCCTGGACGATGGGGACGAGGTTGGACAGGCTGGCGAAAGCGTAAGCCGCGGCCGATGCCAGCCCCCGCTCAGCCTTGACGTCAAGGAAATTGCGCAGCCGATATTTGTCGCGCACGTGCCGTTCATGCCGCCGCAGCACCGCCTTCGAGCCTTCCGGCAGACTGTCGATCGCCAGCAGCGCCAGGTCCGCATCGGCCAAACGCTTCAGGTCCTGGGTCTTGTGGCGGCCGCTCAAAGAATCGGCGCGGACGACGGCGCCGTAGCCGCAGGAGCGAATGACCTTGAACCGCGCCCCGCATGCGACCGCGCGGGCGTAGAGTTCATAGTCCTCGCCCAGCCGCAGGCTCTCGTCGTAGCTCAACCCGTGGCGGTGGAGGAAGGCACGGCTGATCACCGGCTTCAAGAAGCCCAGTTCGCCCCTCTGCACGCGGCGCCTGGAGATGTTGCCTTCGACGAAGCGCTCGAAATCGAGGAATTCCGGATCGGCGGCAAATTGCGGCGCGACGATTTTCGTCGCGTCGCCCGTCGCATCATCCCTGATCAGCATGATGTTGTCGGCCGCGAAATCCCAATCGGCGCCGGCAAACAGGTTGCGAAACCGGCCTTCGAGGAAAAAATCGTCGGCATCAAGAATGCTGATGAACGGCGATTTCGAGCCGGCGATCGCTGCGTTGCGGGCAAAGGAGGGGCCGCGGTTGACATCGAGGCGCATCACGGAGAGCCGCCCGCTGCCATCATCGGCGGATCGTGCGACATCGGCGGTGTCGTCGGTGGAGGCATCATCGACAACGACGACCTCCGCCACTTCCGGTTCGCGCAACGCGGATGCGATGGCGACGGCGATTGTCGCTGCCGCGTTTTTTGCCGCGATGATCACGCAGACCTCGGATTTCGTCATCGACATGGATTTGCCTCTCGTACAGGTAATATCGATTTGCCCTCGCCCCGTACTCCTTCGATGCCCTACAGAATTGCCACCAGCACCCAATTTGCCTTCATTCAGCGACTCCCCGGCCGCTCGAAGATGCGGCGGCTGATATCGGCGGACGCCGCCCAACCGGCTTCGGCCAGATAGCGGACCGGCGCGCGGCCGCACAGTTCCCACAGCACCGTTCGCCGCTGTGGCCACCGCAGCGACGGCAGCCATGGCGCGATGACCATGCTGAGCAGATCCTCATTGCCGATGCGCGACAGGATCCTGGTCGCGCGCTGCGACAGCAGCGTGCCAGCGCCGCCGAGTAGCACATCGGCGGCGCGCAGGCCAAGCAGCAGCGTGTCGTCCAAACCTTGCACGGTTGCGGCATCGAGCAAACGCTGCTGATCCCCCTCGTCGAGGCGGGCGGCGCTGGCACCGATATCACAGACGTAGCCCGCGCAGGGTTCCCGGTTGAAAAGTGCCTTGGCGACGCTGATGCAGGACAAAAGCAAAGTATCGGCCACCGAGGTGAACGGCACCGTCGCACCGGCGATTTCGACCTGTCGCTTGCGCCGCAGGAACCCGTCCGCGTCGCGCGGGCTTGGCGAGCCGGGCTGCTGGAGGCGGTAATGGAGATCTACCGTGGACGACCTCGGCCCGTCGTCCCGGGTCATGTGCTGTTCGCCGAGGAAGCGGACCCACCAGACGGAGTTCGACTTGCCTGATACCTCATAACCGATCTGGCGAAGCGCATCACGCGCCCTGAAAAATCCGAGCGGCGAAACCAGGATGTCGACATCGCCGGACGGCTTCATGAAGTGGTCGTCGTAGAGAAGCTGCTGCTGGAACGGACCCTTCAGAAAAACAAAATCGATCTCGCTGGCGCGCAGCACATCATGGACCGCCATGGAATCCATGATGCAGGACGCGTTCATCTAAACCGTCCTCCTGCGGTAGGTGTCGAGCCATCGGAAAAGCTCAGGCGGCCTCTCAAGCGCGGGTGCGCGCGAAAGGGCCTTGAGGACAAAGGTGGCGACCTTGTTCAGCCTGGCGATGTCGGCAATTTTGGCACCGTCCAGATCACGCATCGAAATGTCGCCCGCGCCGGCGTGCGGTCCGGCGAAATACAATCGCAGGCAGGCCTGCACGTAGGCCACCTCGTCGGCACAGCCGGCGGCGCGCAATCGTTCGTATGAGCCGTCAGGCAAGGCCATTTAGCGCACAATCTCCCAAGAAAGCGGTTTGCGCGAACACTTATGCTGCACGTGCGAAGCAAACATCACCAAAAACCTCGATGCCGTAAAGCCTTTCCTTTTGCAGTGCGAATTTTTGCAACCGAAGCGTCTATCGAGATCGCGTCGGAAAGAAGTGAGAACCGCGGCTGAAATATCCTTGCCAGGTCTTTTAGCCGATCCCCGGCCGAATTTTCCAAACAGAAAATTCTTTCCATTAGCGAAGCCTAAAAATAAGCACAAAGCAAACGATTTATGCAAGCAAAATCATATGCTTAAAGAATCAGCACAGGCGCTGCCATCATGCCCAAGGAATCGGCTAAAAAGTGACAAGTTTTAGGCATGGCCGCTCATGTCCTGACGCCAGCAACGTAATTGATTAACGGAAGGTAAAACAGTCTTGACTCATAAATGCTGCCGTGCAGCTATTGCATTGCAGCATAAAAGTGCTGACGGCACTCGACAGGCCGTTTCCAGTCCTAAATCGGAGAGTAAAATGGAACAGAATGTTGAAAAGCATGAATACGAGACACCAAGCCTGACGGTTCATGGTTCGATTGAGACCATCACCCAGGGTGGCGGCGGCAACACGGCGATCGACGCGTCGTTCCCCGCGCACACGCCGATCGGCGACCTGACGTTCTCCTGAGACTTATAGCCGTTTCCAGAGTGACATTTTGGGACTCTGGATTCAAAAGCAGACGTAAGAGGGGTCGGGGGGCCAGCCTCCCGACTTCTCCTGCGCCAACCGGAGATGTCGAAGCGTTTTGTCAGTGAGGTGCGGGGATGAACGGGAAGCAATCCGACCATGATCTGGCCGACCACGATAGCGTGAGTGCGACCAAGGATGCCGTGGCTTGCGAGTTCGGCGATGGCTTGGCGCTGCTCAATCTCAAATCCAATGTCTACTACAGCCTGAATGGCGTCGGCGCCTTCATCTGGGATTTGATCCAGGAGCCCCGGTCGATCGGCGACATCCGCAGCGCCGTGCTTGCGCGCTATAATGTCGACCCGGTGCGCTGCCAGGCCGATGTCGACGCATTGCTGAAGGGCCTGACCGATAATGGGCTTGCGAGACGGCATCATGAGGCACTTGTCTAAGCCGGCCCAGCACAAGGCGCTGGTTTCGCAGGCCATAGTTCCGCGGGCCCTGGTTTCGCGGGCCACGGCCTTACGGCAGGAACCCGCGAGGGAAACAGGCTTCAAGCAGTCGAAGCGCGGCGGAAGCCGGCACGGGCTGGTCAGGATTTTCTCCCTGAGCGGCTCGGAAATGATCTTCCTTGGCCATTGCCTGCTGGTGGTGGCGACAGTTCGGCTGGGGCTGACGCTGCTGTCCTACAATCGTGTACGCAGCCTGGTGACGCGCCTAGACGCACGGCAGTGCGCTTCAATGGGCGAACTGCGGCGTGTCGCCTGGGGTGTTGCCGCCGCGGCCCGTTTCGTCCCTTACGCTACATGCCTGACCCAAGCGCTCTCCGGCCAGTATATTCTCGCCCGCCAAGGCAATGAATCGACGATACGCATCGGCATCGAACGTGGTACGGGCGAGCAGTTGAAAGCACATGCCTGGCTGGTCAGCGACAACCATATCGTGCTTGGCGGATCGATCGACGGCTTCGCCCATCTCGTCGACCACGGCAGCCGATGAGCGGCGTCGCTGGAATCCTGCTGCGCGGAGCACACGCACCGGCGGTCGCGGCGGCAGACATTCAGCAAATGCTGGCGCGCATGCGCCATCGCGGTCCCGACGGCAGTTCTTGGTGGCTGGACACCAGCATCGCCCTTGGCCACGCCTGGCTCAACACATCGGATGAGGTCGGTCCAGGCCCTTTGACGATGGCTGGCGGCCGGCTCGCCATCACCGCCGATTGCCGGCTGGACAACCGTGACGAGTTGCTGGCCAGGCTCGGTATCCGCGACCAGTCGATGGCCGACGCGATCGTGCTGATGCGGGCCTATCTGCGTTGGGGCGAAGCCTGTCCGGAGCATCTCCAAGGCGATTTCGCGTTCGCCATCTGGGATGACGAGCGGCAATCGCTGTTTTGCGCGCGCGATCATTTTGGCGTCAAGCAGTTCTACTACCACGCGGCGGACCGGCGTTTTGCCTTCGCGTCCGAGATCGGGCCGATCCTGGGCGTCGAAGGTATCCGCGCACGTGTCAGCGAGCGCCAGATCTCCGGCTTCCTGGCCGGGCTTCCCGACGACCCGCAGTCGACCCCCTACAGCGATATATTCAGCCTGCCGGCCCGCCACAGCCTGACCGTCACCGCGCAACAGGTGATGTTGCGTCGATACTGGCAGATCGAGCCGTCGGCGCGGCCCTTGCGGTCGGATGCATCGGAGGAATTCGCCCATCTGTTCTCGCAATCGGTGCGCAACCGCATGCGAGGGACCTCGGCAGTCGGCGCAATGCTGAGCGGCGGCCTCGATTCCTCATCTATCGCCTGTGTCGCCGGCCTGCAGAATGCCGCTGCGCGCAAGCCGAAGCTGCCGACCTTCTCGCTGGTTTTCGAGAAGGGCTCGCCGATGGACGAGCGGCCCTTCATCGATGCCGTTCTCGACCAGCAGAAGGTCGACGCGACACTGATCCCGGTCGGCAACTATGCCCCATTCGCCGAATTCGAACGCGTGCTGGAAGAACAGGAAGGAACGTTCCTGGCGCCGGGCCTGACGCTTACCCGCGGGATCTACCGGACTGCCGGCGCCAAGGGCATCAAGGTGCTGCTGGACGGCCATGGCGGCGACGAGGTCGTTTCCCAAGGCCATGGTCACCTGCACGAGCTTGCGAATGGCGGCCGATGGATGGATCTGTGGCGCGAGGTCCGCAGCGCCTCCAATACCTATGGCGACAGCACGCTTGGCCTTTATCTCCAGTTCCTGACCCTCTACGGGCCGGCCTGGCGCATCGCCAAGCTGAGGCATCTGGCCAACCGTGCCCTGAACAGGATCCGCAAGCCCGCGCACGTGCAGCGCGCACGAAGCTGGCGCGACCTGATCAATCCGGACCTTGCCAAGCGCACCGAGCTTGTCGACCGGTTTCACCGGGCCGGCTATATGCCGCCCGGCGTTCAGGCCAGCGACGCCTTGAGCCATCGCTGGATCCTGTCGAACGGCTATGTCCCGCATGCTTTCGAGGTTCTCGACAAGGCCGCCGCCAATTTCGGCGTCGAGCCGCGATACCCATTCTGGGACAAGCCGCTGGTCGAGTTCTGCCTGGCATTGCCGGGCGAGGAGAAGCTGAGCCACGGCTTTGGTCGCTATGTGCTGCGTCGCGCCATGCAAGGCGTATTGCCGGAGGCGGTGCAGTGGCGACGCGACAAGATCGACTTCACCGCCAATCTCGTCAACGGCATGCTGCGCAACCATCGCGACCTCCTGGAACAGCTGCTGGTCTCGGATGCAGGCCGCATCGCGCCTTATGTCAATCTGCCGCAAGTGAGTGCTGCCTATGCGCGGCTGCTGCGCCAGCCCGATCAGGCAGCCCCCCTGGATGTCCAGTATGTCTGGCGCTCGGCCTCGCTGTCGCTCTGGCTGCGGCAACTCCAGCACGGCGGGAGCCCCACGTGATGCCGCGCAACGAGCCGATGGCCGCATACAGTGATAATCCCCGTCCGCATGGCCGGGCCATGCGAGAACGCCGCTTCTACCGCGCCTATGGTCTGACCATCGCGTCGGAGGTGATGTTACCCGAACTGCAGCCGGCGCCGCCCGGGGCGGCGGATGTCGTGATCGCCGTCGGCGTGATCGACCTGCCAAAGCCGGCGCCCGAAGCCGCGACCGACTTTCGCTTCGAGCCGGACCGGCAATATCTGGCCTGGCATGCCGTGGGCGCGTTCCTGATCACCGATTCCAACCGTATCGACATTGAACCGGCGCCCGGCGTCGACGACGCGCTGCTGGCGTTTCCGCTGCTCGGCCCGGTCATGGCGCTGCTCTTGCACCGGCGCGGCCTGCTTGTCCTGCATGCCAGCGCCATCGCCGCCGCCCGCACGAGCGCCATCTTCATGGGTGACAAGGGTGCCGGCAAGTCGACGACCGCAAGTGCGATGATCCGGGCCGGGCATCGACTGCTTACCGATGATGTGGTGGCGCTGGACCTCGCCAATCCGAGTGAGCCAATGACCGTTCCGGGCTTTCCGCAGATCAAGCTGGCGGCCGACGCCGCGGCGGCGATCTCGCTCGGGGAAGCGGAAGTGCGGCCGCAAGTGCATCCGGCGATCGACAAGATGCAGCATCGCCTGAACGGTGACTTTTCGGGCGATAAGGTGCCGGCGACCAGGATCTACATCCTCAAGCGCGGCGAAAGGGCTGGCATCACGCCCTTGCCCGCCATTGCCGCCCTGCCGGCCATCATCAAATTCTCCTATGTGACGCGCTTCGGCCGCGCGGCCCTCCCCGACGACTTCGCGGCGGCGCATCTTCGGCAATGTTCATGGATTGCCAACCATATCGGCGTGCGGCGGCTGGAAGTCCCGACGGGCCTGGACAGGATCGGTGAAGCCGTGGAATTGATCGAAAAGGATCTGTCGGCTGGCAGCCGGCGGTCGTGAGCGCAACCATGTCGAAGCCCCCAACCCTTCGCCTGTCGCTGTTTCGAGAAATTGCCGCATTCGGCGCCGCCATTGCCCGGATCGGCGGCCGGCGAACATGGACGGCGCTTTTCTTCCTCATCCTCGGCAGCCTGACCGAGGGCATCTCCATCCTGCTGCTCATCCCGCTGCTGCATCTGGTCGGACGCGCCGACCAGGATTTCGCTGTTCGGCTGCCCAACAATGATTTCGTGCGCTGGCTGGTGCCTGACGGCACGCTGCAACTGACGACCGTGCTTTGCATGCTGGTCGGGCTTGTTGCAGCGCAGGCGGCGTTCAATCGCTTCAAGTCGGTCTACATGGCCAAATTGCTGTTCGATTTCGTCAACCGCGTTCGCATGAACCTGTTCGAAAGCATCGGCAAGGCGCGCTGGGGCGTTTTTACCCGCATGCGCAGTTCCGACCTCGATCATGCCCTGACCGGCGACATCGACCGCGTCCAGGGCGCGGCGTTCTCACTGCTGATGCTGGTGCAGATCACCGTTCTTCTGGCTGGCTATCTCCTGGTTTCCATGTTCATCTCGCCGGTCATGACGCTGTTTGCCGTCGTCATCGGCATGCTGATGTTCGTGGCGCTGCAGCCCTTCCGGACACGGGCCACTGCCTTCGGCCGTGTGCTGACCGCCAATCGACAGGATCAGTACCGGACGGTCTCGGAATTTCTCGGCGGCATCAAGGTGGCCAAGAGCCTGAACGTCGAGGACAGCTATTTCGCGCAGCTGCGGTCGACGCTTGAGAAGATGAAGGCCGACAACATCGACTATGTGCGCAACAGCACCATCGGCACCGCGGTATTCCAAGTGGCGAGCGTGGTGGGCCTGAGCCTGTTCATCTATGTGGCTTTGGTTCGCTTCAACCTGTCGCTGGCCGAAATCGTCGTCCTGCTCCTGGTCTTCATGCGCATCGCGCCGCGCTTCATGGACATGCAGACGCAAGCCCAGCAAGTGCTGATCAACCTGCCCGCCTTTACGGCAATGCGCAGCCTGCAGGCACGTTTCGATGCCGAACGCGAACCAGGCCATACCGAGTTCGCCGACGCCGGGACACTCTCCCTCAATACGGGATTGAATATTCGCGGTGTCTCCTTCGCCTATGGAGATGCTGGCGACAAGGTGGTGGTGAGCGGCATCACCTTCGGCCTGCCCGCCGGCAAGGTCACCGCCCTGATCGGCCCGTCCGGATCGGGCAAGAGCACGATCGCCGATATGCTGCTTGGCCTGCTGGAGCCCACCACCGGCATGATGCTTGTCGACGGCGTCGAGATCGATGCCAGCAATCGCCGTCGCTGGCGCGACCAGGTGGCCTATGTGCCGCAGGACGTGTTCCTCCTGCACGACACGATCGCGGCGAACCTGCGCCTTGCCGCGCCACGGGCCAGCGATGGCGACCTGTGGGCCGCGCTGCATCAGGCGCACGCCGGCGAGTTTGTCGAACGGCTCGACCTCAGGCTCGAGACGGTGGTCGGCGATCGCGGCGTGCGGCTCTCGGGCGGCGAACGCCAGCGCATCGCGCTCGCGCGCGCGCTGCTGCGCAAGCCGTCACTGCTCATCCTGGACGAGGCGACCAGCGCTCTCGACTGGCAGAACCAGTCGCTGATCGCCAGGTCGATCGACGGATTGCGCGGCACGATGACGATCCTGACCATCGCGCACCGGCCGTCGATGATCGCCTTCGCCGACTGGGTGGTGGCGATGGAAAACGGCCGTATCGTCGAGGTCGGCCAATATCAGCGGCTGAAGGAAAAAAACGGCAGCCGGTTGTCGAGGATGCTGTCGGGGGAACAGTCAGAGAGCGAACCCGCCGATGTCGCGTGAGCCGGCGACCAAGACGCGCCGAAACGGATTCACGCGGCGCCTAGTCTCTTGTTTCGAAGCATGCCTACAAACCGGGGGCAGGTTTGAGCAATCTGCATCAATGCAGGCCGCGCCTGGCACCGCCCAGCTTCTCGCTTTCGGCGACCTCTGGTGCGTTCAGTTTGCGCTCGGCGTCACGGGCTATGTCGGCAGGCGTCGGCGCGCTCCTGGCGATCATGGTGTAGATGAGCACGAAATAGCCGGCCTGAATGATCACGGCGCAGATGATGACGCGCACCAATATCGTGCTTATCGACGCTCCGCCCAGCCAGGACCAGCCGACGACGATCGCCAGAGCGAAAATCATCCCGAGGATGAATTTTGGAAGTGCCATACCCAACAGCCCATAAACCGGCTCGGGTATTATCACGATTGCCCCACCCGAGCGCCGTCCCTTGTCATGTGGGCTTGTTAAGGTCGCCCACTCTCGACCGGTTGCTTCCGGCCTTTTCCACCTGTCGTCACCGTGACAGGTATAATTTGCAATTCTATTAAGGCGAGCAATAGGCGGCAAGGGCAACTTCGGATATTTTTGATCGAGCTTTTGCGATCGACTCTGCCATGCTGCAATGCACGCAACGGGAGCTAAGCCGATCTCCTCTCCTCGGCATTTTCCAGTAAGATAGACAATATTAAGTAGTATTTTATACGGTTTTCACCAAGCATCAGGGCATGATCAAGCACTAATTTTCAGCTTGCCTTGGCAAATAGGTAGGTCCGCCTAAAAACCGCCCCACAAAGGCCTCTATTTTTTCGGCCGTGCCCATTTATTGTCACAAATGTGCTAAATACGCCGAAATTTGTGCATGACAAGCTTATTATTTAGTCAATTCATGACGTGACTATTTCAATGGGGTGGTAAATTGTGTGTTGCGCTGCAACATTTTTTTGGTATCGTGCGCTGAACCATTCGTTCAACGCATGGAGTTTACGGCATGAGGGACGTTGCCAAGTCGGCCACGGCGAGCTTTTCGCAGGCTGACATCGATTTTCCGCCACCGATCGGCGGCTTGCTCAAACGCAGCTTCGATATCGCCGGTTCACTGATTGGACTGATCGCACTCAGCCCGCTGTTTGTCATGATAGCGTTGCTGGTCAAGTTTTCCGACGGCGGCTCGATTTTCTACGGTCACAGGCGAATTGGACGCGGCGGGCGGATTTTTCCTTGCCTGAAGTTCCGCACCATGGTTCCGGACGGCGACAGGGTATTGGCAACCTATCTCGCCACCAACCCGGACGCCAACGCGGAATGGATCGCCACCCGCAAGCTGAAGAACGATCCGCGCGTTACCCGTGTCGGAGCTGTGCTGAGGAAACTCAGCCTCGACGAGCTGCCGCAGATCATCAACATCCTGCAGGGCGACATGAGCCTTGTCGGCCCTCGTCCGGTCGTGCGCGACGAGCTGGAGATCTATGGCACGTCCGCCGTCTATTACCTGAAATCCCGCCCGGGCCTGACCGGCCTGTGGCAAGTCAGCGGCCGCAACGATGTGTCCTATGACAGCCGCGTCGCCTTCGATCGCCACTATGTCGAGAACTGGTCGCTGTTCGAGGACGTTCGCATCATCATCAAGACCGTCCCGGCCGTCTGGATGTCGCGTGGTTCTTACTGACCGGCCGGTGGCCAATGCCAGACATTGGCATCGGCCATTCGACGCAAGCTCATCGGGCGATGGGGCTATAGCGGATCGGAACGTTGAGTTGAAAACAGATTTGTTCGAAGCCTTTCGTAGCGGCCCGGATTCCGGCCGGCTGCGGCGGGCGCGTTTGCTGGCCACATGCCTTGCCGTGGCGCTCGTCGTCCCGCACATCGCCGCCGCCGGCGACTATCGCCTCGGCTCGCAAGACAAGCTCACCATCCGCGTCGCCGAATGGCAGACAGTCGAAGGCACATTTCGTGATTGGTCGGCGGTGAATGGCGAGTACACGGTCGGTCCATCCGGTACGCTGTCGGTGCCGTTCGCCGGCGAGTTGCCGGCATCCGGCAAGACCACGTCCGAAATCGCGGCGGCGATCGGCGAGGCGCTGCAGAAAAAGCTCGCTTTGTCGGACCGACCGGAAGCCTCGGTCGAAATGGCGCAGTTCCGGCCATTTTACATTTCGGGCGAAGTCCAGAACCCAGGCCAATTTCCTTATGTCCCGGACCTGACGGTGTTGAAGGCGATCAGCGTCGCCGGCGGCATCAGGCGCAACGCCGATTACGGCCCCCAGCTCGGCAAGGACCTGGTCACCGCCAAGGGCATGTTCGACATCTCCGACGACCAGCGCATCCGACTGATCGTCAGGCGCGCCCGCATCGATGCGGATATGGCCGGCAAGGCGAGTTTCGACGTGCCGAAGGAGGTCGAGGGCGATCCGAGACTGCCGGCCATCGTGGCGGACGAGATGACGATTCTGACGGCCGACCAAAAGGCGCTGAAGCTGAAACTCGAGGCGCTCGACGACCTGAAGGGGGTTTTGGAATCTGAAATCGAGTCGCTGCAGAAGAAGATCGTCAATCAGCAGCAGCAGGTCGACCTGGCGCAGCAGCAACTCGCCAGCATCGGTCCGCTGGCGCAAAAAGGCCTGATCGCCAATGCCCGACTGCTGGATTCGCGCCAGTCCGTGGCCGACCTGCAGGGCAAGATCCTGGACTACGAAACCGCCATCCTCACCGCCAAGCAGGCGATCAGCAAGGCGAAGCAGGATGCTATCGATGCCCAGAACACCTTGAGTTCAAGTCTCGCCACTGACCGGCAGCAGACCGAAGCCGACCTGAACGAGGCCGCGTTGAAGGTGAACATGCAGAAAGGCCTGATAGCCCAGGCCAGCGATCCCGCGATGGCGGCCGCTATGACAAATGATCAGCAGCCGACCCTGCTCTATTCACTGGTGCGCAATGTCGACGGCAAGACCACCGAAATAGCCGCCAAGGAAGAAACCCCGGTGCTGCCTGGCGATGTGATCAAGATCAAGCTGGCGCCGCTGGCCAGCCAGTAGACCGACTTCCAACACGATCCAGTGTTTCGAGCCAGAGCCTCACCCGACAAATCGGGATGAGGCTCTGACTCGGTTGTTTGAACATCTCCCTGCGGAAACCATAATAGCCGTCTCGGGATCGAGGCTTCCCGTCCGAGCACATGCTTGCTCAAAAAAGGAAGGCCGCTCCCTTCAGCCCGCGAGATGATAGTTTATGAGGGACCGGCGCCCGCCGGATGGCCGGCATACCGAGGCCAGTCAGTCTCGCCCCCGGCCGCGTCAGCCGGCTCCAGAGCCGGTGACCGCCGCCTGCGGGTAACGGGCAGCCGCGCCAGCTTGAAGAAGCTGAAATACATCAGGAAAGAACCCATGATGTAGGGGTTCAGTATCTCGACCTCGACGAAGGAGCGGATCAGCAGCAGGACCATCACGCCGAAAAGGATCACCGAGTCCGCCTGCCATGCCTTGAAAATCACCGCCGAGACGTGGCCGTAGAGCGTGCGCAGCATGATCAGCGACACCAGCGCCGCTCCGACGAAGCCGAGTTCGACGAGGGCCTCGATATAGGTGTTGTGGAAGTGGAAGCCGGTGCGGGTGGTGATGTAGAATTCGTTCCACAGCCGCTCGGCTTCAGCGAAGCCCTGCACCCAATAGGCGGCATAGCCGACGCCGAGAATCGGCGATTTCTGGACCGTGTTCCAGCCTTGCTCCCACAGATAGGTTCGCCCGGTGAGCGTCGAATCCTTGCCGAAGAGGCCGAGGACGAAGTCCATCAGCCCGAGATTCAAGGCGACGAAGGCCGTCACGACCAGCAGGCCGGCGCCGATCAGGAAGATGACCCGGCGATAGCGGCGTGACAGAAGTTTGCTCATCGCAAGAAGCGCCACCAGCGCCAGCACCGCGGGTATCGACGCCATCGAGGTGGCGGAATGCGAAGCGACCAGCACATAGGCCGACAGCAGCACGACGGGCACCGCCAGGATGAAGCTGAGCCGGCCGCGCCTGTAGAAGGCAAGGAAGACAACGCAGAAATAGATGCCGAGCGAGCCGACAAAGCCGATCTGATTCTTGGAGGCGAAGGCGCCGACGAAGTTCACGGTGCCGTCGAGGACATCCTCGGAATAGTTCCCGACCTTCAGCGAATAGATGAGGACGACGAATATCCCGACCAGCGCCCCTATGGTCAGCGTGCGCACGCTGACGGTGCGCGCAGCTACGTAGGCGCAGGCGATATGGGAAAAATACTGGACCGACGTCCTCGCGGTGACGCCGGGGGCCTGCGACCAGAAAACCGAGAAGCAGATATAGGCCGCAAACAGCAGCGGCAGCCAGGCGCTGGACAGATGCCGCAGAAACCGCCGGTAGTCGACCAGGATGAGCGGAAGCCAGACCGCATAATAGGCCAGGATCAAGATCTGGCCGAAGATGACCGAATAGGAAAACGCCCAGATCGAAACGGCTACGGCAAAGGCGCCATAGACCGAGTTCTTCTCGGGATCGATCAGCAGTGACTTTGGAATCTTCATCTCAGGGTCCCGCCGACACGACCCGGGGCCGGCAAGCCATGAGCCGGCCGGAATCTTCGCAAATATGGGCGTGCAATAAACGGCGTCTCCATTGTGCAGTGCAATATAACCTATTGCGCCCTGTGCTCAATGGCAAATCCGGTCACCTTGTCTTACAGCGAGGCATCTGCGGAGAGATCAGCTGGTTGCGCGTCCGAGACGCTACCAAAGCGCTCCGCCGGTGATCTGGATGTTCTCCATGGTGATCCCCTTGGCCAGATCGGAGCACAGGAAGACCGCCAGAGCCGCGATTTCCTGCGGCTGCAGCATGCGCTGCTGCGGGTTGCCCCTGGCGATCTCGGCCATCGCTTCCTCAGCGGTGCGCCCCTTGCCTTCGCGCTCGACGACCTGCGCCACATTGCGGCGCATCAGTTCGGTCTCGACCCAGGTCGGGCTGATCATGACACAGGTGACGCCATGCGCTGCCCCTTCCAGCGCCACGCAGCGTGTGAGGCCGAGAAGGCCGGCCTTGGACGCGCAGTAGGCTGGGTTGTCCTTCCAGCCGACCGAGGCGGCGGTTGAGCCGATGTTGACGATGCGGCCCCAGCCGCGTTCGATCATGCCCGGCAGTACCGCACGCGTGACGCGGAAGGCGCCGGTCAGGTTGGTGTCGACAATCTTTTCCCACAACGCATCGGAATGGCCGCAGACCGGCTGCTCCGCGGTCGTCCCAGCGGCATTGACCAGGATATCGGCGGGGCCGATGGCCGCCTCGGCGTCAGCCGCGAACCGATTGGCGACGTCGCTGTCGCGCACGTCGAGATGAGCGGCGTGAACCCTCGTTCCGTGGGCGGCAAGAGCCGCACGCACGCGCTCGATCTCGTCCGCGCCGGGATAATAGGCGGCATCGGACCTGTCGGCGCCGGCCGGCGCGATGTAGGAGCCGACGGCGACATTGGCGCCGGCTTCAGCCAAAGCCGTGGCAATGGCGAATCCCATGCCCGAGAACCCACCGGTAACGATGGCGCTTCGGCCGGAAAGGTTGTTCATGGCGCACGATCTCCGCTTCGTTCCGGGCAGGCAATCAGGCCTGACCGGATTTGGCAATCACACCGGCGCAGCCTCCATCGCCAGCGTTTCATGTTTGCTGGAGCGGCTTGCCTAGCCATTCGCGATAGAAGCCTTCGAGGTCGGGCTCGAAATCGTGGACGATGGGATAGCCAGGTGCCGCCGCTTCCACTTCGTGCAGCGTGCCGCATTGCGGACAGATGAATTCGCGGATCTCCATCCATTCGGGATCGGGGAGATCGCTGTTGGGATAGATTTCGCGCAAAGCCTCCTCGGTGTTGCGGACGTTGATCGCGGCGTTGAGCTTCCAGTTCTTGCGATAGTCGCCGAAGGAGTGGCCGCATTCGCAGCGGGTAATGCGCTCATCGCCGCTCTGGCAGATGAACAGATGGTCCGAGACCGGCAGCAGGATCGGGTCCTTCCAGGCAACGCGATCCTGATAGACGGCAACCATCTTGAAGAAACGGTCATCGTCCTTGTAGGCACTCATGATCCGCCTTGTCTGTGGCCAGGGCAGCTTGCCTGCGGCCAGATCGCCCAGGACTTCCTTGCTATACGAGGTCATGGCTTTGCTCCCGGCATGAAGATCGATCTGGCATCGACGTTCCAGAACTCGCTGAATTCGCTGGTGAAGCGCGGCGACAGCTTGATCGCGCTGGCGTACATTTTCTTCACCTCGGGGGCGAAATCGGCCCTTTCGACACGACCACGCTCCTTGGCGATCCAATCCACCACAGGGACCGCCTTGGCCAGACGCTCCTTGCGCATGGCGGCGCGCCGCTCGACCGTGGCGTCGATATCGGCGATGGGATAGCCGTCTTCATCGTCCTTCAGCACAATGCCGAAAACCTGGTCCGCCGCTTGCCGGGTGAGAAAGCCGTTCTCGACATCCCAGGCGGTCTTGATTGGATCGCGCTCCAGCACGTCGCCATAGCCGCCGCCGCCATTGTAGGAATGGCTGAAGATGTCGCCGGATTTGTGCGGCGCGGTGATGTAGGGCCCCTCGACCACGACATGGTCGCCGCCGATGTTCCGCTCGTAATCCGAGACGTGCGGATCGATGCCGGGCGCATGCGCCAGCGGTTCGCCTTTTGCCGCGAGTTCGTGAATGTCTGAGTTGCGCACCGCGCGATGCTTCTGGCAAGTCGGCGCCGGATAGCCGCCGCACATGCCGCCATTGTCGAACACGCGCGAGGAGTGCTCCGAGGTGTGGAGCCGCAGGTGCGACGTCTTGTTGATCAGCCAGGTCGAGACGAAGGAACAGCCGCCGCGATATTTGCCGGCACCGCCGGAGTTGGGCACGATCGAGCGGCCGATATAGACCATCGGCATCGACTGTTCCCAGACCTCGATGTTGCCCATGTCGGATTCGGGGTTCCAGCCGACATAGGCGGTGTCGAGACCATCCTTGATGGCGAGCGCGCCGGAGCCGGCGGCGGCGCATTCAAAATGGGCCATGCCAAACGGCGTGCCGTATTGGCTTTCGCCACCCATCTCGATCATCGGGCTGTTGACCTGACCGACGAAGGCCTCCTCGACAAAGCCGCGCGCGACAAAACTGCGCGACAAAAGCCGCTGGAAGACGCCATAGGCCGGCAGCAGCAAAGCCCATGAGGTGGCGGTCGCCACCATCTCGTTGTCGGGGTTGGTCCAGGTGCCGTGCGGCAGTTTCAGTTCGGTCGCCATCCACGCGCCGTCATTGACCAGCCCTTCGAAATTCATGTGCTGGGTCAAGGTGACGAACATGCCGCCATCCATGCCGGCCGGCGTGCAGTTCATCGAATGGTAGCCCCAGGGCTGCGTGCCCTCGAAGTCCATGGTGATCTTGCCGTCGGTGGTGATCTCCATCTCGATCGGGATGTTGTAGAGCCAGTCCGGATCGCCGAGCAGCTGGAAGCCGGGTTTGCCTGCGGTGACGTGGCCGTAAAAAGTATGGCCGCGATAGATTCCGGGGACGGTGAGCTGGCGGGTGCGGGCGAGCTGGGCGCGGCGGCCCTCCTCGATGAACTCCTTCGACACCTTCATCCAGTAGTCGAGGCCGATCTCGGAGATGAGCTGCTTGACGCTTTCGCGCATATCGATGCAGGAGGCGACCTTGGCCTTCTCGTCCAGCACCCAGTAGATCGGCATGCGCAGATTGCGTTCGCAGCGGATAACGTAGTCGCGGCGGATCTCGTCGTTCTCGCCGATCTTCTCGGCGCAGACGAACAGACCCTCGGTGAAGCGCTCCTGCGCGAGACACACATCACCGCCTGGGGTAATGCCGCCGGCCTCCAGCTCGTGGCAGACGGCGCCGGCCCAGCCGACAAGCGTGCCTTCATGAAAGATAGGCACCACGTCCATCACGTCGGGCACCTGCACGGTGCCTATGAAGGCGTCGTTGTTGGCGAAGATGTCGCCTTCGCGGATGCGCGGGTTGTCCTCGTAGCCGTTTTTGATCATCCATTTGATGAAGCGGCTCATCGTATGGACATGCACCATGATGCCGTTGGAGAGAGCGATGGCGTCGCCCTCGGGCGTGTAGATGGCGACCACCATTTCGCCGACCTCTCGCACGCCGGGCGAGGCCGAGATGCGGCGGGCCATTTCGCGCGCCGAGACGCAATAGGCGCGCAGCTTGGTGTGCAGCGTCTCGAATTTCAGCGGATCCTGGTTGCGCAGCGTGAGTTCCGTAATGCCGTCATAGCAACCGGTCTCTTCCATCAGCCGCTCGGAATCGAGCAGTCTTTCGCGAAGGCGCAGGGCCGAGGCAGGTTTGTCCAACATGGCGGTCGCCCTCTCAAGCGTGGGTGTAGTGCAGCAGCGTCCATTCATCGACATGGACACGGTCCTGCGGATGAACGACGAGCGTGGTGGCGGGATGTTCGATGATGGCCGGGCCGATGACTTCGTGGCCTGGCTGAAGCAGATCCATCTCGTAGAGATTGGCCTTGTGCCAGCGCCCACCGATATAGGCCTCGCGCACGCCCTTGTGGGCGGCTGCCGGGTTGGAGGCGCCGAGCGGCCGCTTGAGCAGCACCGGCTTGACCTTGTCGGCGGTGGCGATCAGCCCGAGTTCGGTGATGGTGAAGCCGGCTTCGCCATAACGCGACACGCGATGGTTGACCTTGGCATAGACCGCCTCGAACTCGTCGATAACCCTGCGCATGTCGTCGGCCGAACCGACCTTGGCAAGCGGCGCCATGACTTCGACGTCCTCGAGCTGGCCGGTGTGGCGCATCATCAGGAACGGCACGGTCCTGATCTTCTCCCTGGTATGGCCGTCGGCGATCATCTCGTCGACCGCTGCCTTGGTCAGGTCGTTCCAGACCGTGGTGACCTTGGCGCCGAAGGCGGCCAGCGTAGCCTCGTCGGCGCGTGACGGGATGTCGTGCTGGGTGGAGACGGAATGACGCCGCATGAAATCGGCCGTGGTGCAGCCGAAGGCGGAGAAGGCGGCCGCGAACTGGAAGGTGATGATGTCCTTGAAGCCGATGCCCCTGGAGCAGCCGGCCAGATGCAAAGGTCCCGAGCCGCCATAGGACAGCAGCGTGAATTCGGAGGGATGGATGCCTTGCCCGGAAATGACCCGGCGCAGCGCGTTGTTGGCATCGGACTCCAGCATGTCGATCATGCCTTCCGCGGCTTCCTCGACACCAACGCCGAGCACGCTGGAGCACTTTTCCTCGAAGGCGCGGCGCGCCTTTTCGACCTGCAGCACGACCTTGCCGCCCAGGAAATAGTGTGGGTTGAGGCGGCCGAGGATGGCGTCGCAATCGGCGATGGTCGGCTCGGTGCCACCGCGATCGAAGCAGATCGGACCGGGATCCGAGCCGGCGCTTTCCGGCCCAAGCGAGACCTTCTTGGTCAGGGGATCGACCTTGAGGATCATGCCGGCGCCGGCGCCGATCGTGTCGAGATGCAGCGTCGGCACGTTGAGCTTGAAACGGTCCATCAGCGGCTCGTTCTCGATTCGCGTCTGGCCGCGTGTGATGACGCCCATGTCGAAAGAGGTGCCGCCCATATCCGAGCAGATCAGCGAATCATTGCCGATCAGCTTGCCGACATAGGCAGCACCGAGGATGCCGCCGATCGGGCCGGAGATCATGGTTTCGTGCAGGCGCGGATGGTTGATCGAGGTCAGGCCGCCGAAGGAGAGCAGCGTCTGCACGCCATATTTGAAGCCGTATTTCTTCGAGACGTCCTCGATACCCCTAAGCTGCTTGCGGCCGCGCGAGGTGGCGTAGGCCTCGATCAGCACCGAATTCAGCCGCGACTGCTCGCGGATGACCGGGCGGACCTCATGGCTGGTGTAGACGATGATGTCGGCGCCGGCCCTGTCGACCTCCGCGCGGCAGATCTCGGCGATGCGCTTCTCGTGCACCGGATTGACATGCGAGAAGATGGTCATGATGCAGATCGCCTCGACCTTGTCGGCGATCAATTTTTTCGCGGCGATGGAGACCTCGTGTTCGTAGAGCGGCAGCACGACGTCGCCGAACTGGTCGATGCGCTCGGTGACGCCATGCGTGCGGCGGCGCGGCACCAGCGGATCGGGATGATGATGCGTGACCGCGTGCAGCCGGTCGGCGTAGGAATAATCGGCCCAGGCCTGCAGCCCGCGGCCCATCAGGATCATGTCCTCAAGGCCCTTGGTGGTGATCAGGCCGAGCCGGCGGCCGGTGCGCGACAACAGTGTGTTGAGCATGCCGGTGCCGGAATAGAGCACGACGTTGACGCCGGAAAACAATGATTCCAGCGAGATGCCCCAGGCATCCGCCGCGTCCTCGGCAGACGCGAGAAAACCTTCGGCTTCGTTCTTCGGCGTGGTCGCCGACTTGCCGATCTTGAAGTGGCCGTCCTGATCGACAAGAATCGTGTCGGTCATGGTGCCGCCGGCGTCGATACCGATGACGATTGGATTGCCGACGATGGGGCCGGTGAGATTGGGTTGGGTCACGGTCGCCTCGGGATCTGGTCTAGGTTGACGCAAGGCTAGATTCGATGGGCGGCTTCGCGCCATATGCCTAAAGACATAATGACGGCTGAGCTGACATCGCCGAAAAAAGGGCATGCGCATGGGGACCATCTGGGCGCCGCTCGCCAAAGCGATCGCCGCCACCGGCACGGACAGGCATGTCGACTGCCTGATCGACCTGATCGGCGCGGATATCGAGCACGACCTCGTCACGGTGACGCGCTATTCGACGACGCAGACACCCGAATTCATCAAACACCGACGCTTCTCGGACGAAATGGTCCGGCGCTATCTCGACAATTACTATGTCTTCGACCCGTTCTATGCGTCGTGGCGACGCGAGCGAAGGCTGGGCATCATGCCGCTGAAACGGCTTGCCAACGATGAGGCCAAGCGCGGCCAGTACATAGCCGGCTTCCTGGCGCAGTCGGAGATCTGCGACGAGGTTGGCATCATGCTGGCGGACGGCGGCGACTGGTGCCTCGGCATCTTCCTCGACCGCTCGACCACGTCATTCAAGGACAGCGAAATCGCCCTGCTGGATGAACGGCTGCCGGTGTTCGAGGCGCTGCATGCGCTCGACATCAAGGCGCGCGGAACGGAATTCTCCCGCACGTCAGCGCCGACAGGCCTCGGCGCCTCGCCCCGCCAGGAACCGACCATTCCAGCCAGCCTGTGGCCGGAGCTGTCACTGCGCGAGCGGGAGTTGGTCCAACTGATCCTCGCCGGTCACCCGACGGCCAACATCGCCGAACGCCTCGGCATCACCGTCGGCACGGTCAAGAACCATCGTCGGCGCATCTACGAGAAGCTCGACATCACCACGGAGCGTGAATTATTTTTGCAGTTCTTCCAGCATCGGGTCGACCGATAGCCGGGGTTCGGACAGCTAGCGGGTTACGCTTTTCCCGTTGCAGGTTAGAGCTCATCTCCCAATTGGCGCCGCCATAGAACACACGGAAGATCACCACTTGGTCGGATTCCACTGTAAAGGTCACCGTTACACGGCGCTCGAAACCGACAACCCGAAGCCCTGGCCGCAGATCGTCACGGCGTGTTCCGCGCTCCGAGGCGTAGTCGAGACCCTGGCAGTAGGCTTCGATACGCTCGATATAGCGTATGGCCGTGACGTTGCCGGCGGCGATCTCGATGGTGTCGTATATCCATCTTAAGTCCGCTAAGGCTTCCGGCAACAGAACAATATGCCGGCGCTTCACACATCCCTCTTAAAGCGGGCGGCGTGGTGAGCGCGGATGTCGTCAAAAGCCTGGTTGGCTGGGATAACTCGGGAAGGATCCGCCTTCCACCTGTCATAGGTCGGCACAACCTCCTCGCGGAGCCAGCGCTCTACTGCCGCGTCGCGCTCTTGCAGGGCGCGAAGGCCGGCGCGGATCACTTCACTGCTGGTCGCGTAGGTTCCTGATTCAACGAGACGGTCGATGAAAGCAGCCTGCTCTGTTGGCAGGCTGAAGGTGCGCTTTTCGGTGGCAGCCATGATTTCTCCTATAATGTCGGTGTGATTATATCATACCAATATCCAATACGTGAGAAAACCTGTCGGCCCAAGAAACCGACATCGGCGCTGCTAGCAGTCTCAAAATTCCTCTTGCGGAACCGCGCCGTCCCGGCTTAGTCTTTGCCTTCTCGCAAAAATGAAATTTAATTCCATTTGCCTGCAACCTTCTTGCCAGCGTCGTGCCCCAGGAAAAATGAACGGCCCAATCGACTGAGAAAATATTTGATATATCATCTACCAGAACGGAAATAGCTGACATGGTCCAGCAGACATCGATCCAGCCATCGGCGCCCTGGTTGCGGCTAGATGTCGATGATTCGGACTGGACCGACGCCGAGGTGTCGAGCCTGGTGCGCTGGTATCACCAGATGCTGCTCATCCGCCGTTTCGAGGAAAAGGTGCTCGATCTGGCCAATGCCGGGCTGGTGCATGGTCCGGCCCACGCCAGCATCGGACAAGAGGCCACGGCGGTCGGCGCCATGTCCGTGCTCGGCACCGGCGACCGCATCAACGGCACCCACCGTGCCCATCACCAGGTGCTGGCCAAGCTTGTCAACGCGCAGACGCCCGGCGGATTCGACCCGCTGCATGATGCTTTCAACCCAGGCATGCAGGGATCGGTTCGCGGCCTGATGGCCGAGATCATGGGCCTCAAGTCAGGCTATTGCGGCGGCCGTGGCGGCTCGATGCATATGCGCGACGATGCCTCCGGCATCCCAGGCACCAGCGCCATTATCGGCGGCAACCTGCCGCACGCGGCGGGCTATGCGCTCGCCGACAAACTGCTCGGCACCGGCAACATCTCGGTCGCCTTCTTCGGCGACGGCACGATGATGGCGGGACCGGCCTATGAGGCGATGAACATCGCCGCGCTCTACCGGCTGCCGGTGATCTTTTTCGCCGAAAACAATCTCTATGCCGTCTCTACGCACATCAACGAGCAGACGCGCGAGACGCGGCTGGCCTCGCGCGGACCTATGCTCGGCTTTCGTGGCATCGAATGCGACGGCATGGATGTGGTGGCAGTCCACCATGCCATGCGCGAGGCGCGCCGGACGATTGAGGAAGACGGCGGCCCGGTGCTGGTCGAGGCGCTCTGCTATCGGTTTCTACACCAGAGCGGCGCCCGCCCGGGCAGCGAATTCGGCTACCGCACGCGCGCCGAGGAAGACGTCTGGAAAGCGCGCGACCCGCTTGCGACGATGGCGGCTCGCCTGAAGACGATGGGCATCCTGAACGCTTCGGACCTCGGGACACTCGACCAGCGCGTCATGGAGGTGGTCAACACCGCTGCCGATTCCCTGACCGAGATGAGCGGCAACGCGCTGCGCATTCCTGATCATCTGTGGCCGGACCCAAGCGACGTCGACAACCAGATCCGCGGCGATCTTTCCGAACTGAAGGGCGAGCGCTTCCTCGAGATCGAGGACGCGCCGGCCGACACCAGGCCGGTCAAGTTCATGGTTGCCGCGTCCGAGGTGATTGCGCGCGCCATGGAGCAGGACGCGCGCATCATCATCATGGGCGAGGATGTGCACCGGCTGCGCGGCGGCGTTTCGGGCGCCACAAAGGGCGCGCTGGAGCGCTGGCCGGAGCGTGTGCTGGCGATGCCCATCGCCGAGAATGGTTTTGTCGGGGTGGCGCTGGGTGCAGCGCTTTGCGGCTTGCGGCCGATCGTCGAGATCATGTTCGGCGACTTCTGCCTGGTTGCCGCCGACCAGCTGTTCAACGCGGTCAGCAAGGTGCGCCACATGTTCGGCGGCGGCTTTCCGGTGCCAATCGTGGTCAGGGTGCGCGTCTCGCCGCACACCGGCTACGGCTCGCAGCATTCGGGCGATCCGTCCGGCCTGTTCGCCCTGTTTCCCGGCTGGCGCATCGTCGCGCCGACGACGCCCTTCGACTATATCGGCCTGATGAATTCAGCGCTGAAATGCGACGATCCGGTCGTCGTCATCGAGCATGTCGAGCTGTTCCCGAGCGAAGGCCCTGTGCCTGCGGACGACCGCGACTATTGCGTGCGGCTCGGCAAGGCGAAGATCGTCAGGCCGGGCAGCGCCTGTACACTGCTCACCAGCGCCAGCATGGTTGCCGTCGCCAGCCAGGTGGTCGAGGAGACCGGCGTCGATGCCGAGATCATCGACCTGCGCAGCCTCGACCCGACCGGGCTCGACTGGCCGCTGGTGGAGGCCTCGATCCGCAAGACCAACCGGGTGGCCGTCATCGAACAGGTGCAGCGTGGGCTATCGCTTGGCGGACGACTGACACAGGAGATTCAGGATCGCGTGTTCGATTATCTCGATCACGAGATCCTGCATGTGACGGGAAGCCTCTCGGCTCCCGTCGTATCGGCCCCGCTCAACCGCGCCGCACTGGGCGGCGCTGAAAAGCTCAAGGCCGCGCTTCAATCCCTCACTGCCGTGGGTGGATAGAGCGAACGCATTGCCACAAAGATCCGACAAGAAAATGGGAGAACTGACATGAGCATCCTACAGAGAAACAAGACCAGGGCGAAGATGCTGGCAGCCGTGCTGCTGGCCACCAGCGCCTTCTGGGCGCCGGCCACGTTCGCGCAGGACAGCAAGCCGCTGGTCATTGCGCGCAACATCGACCTCAACTCGCTCGATCCGCACCGCGCCTTCTGCGACACCTGCCAGATCTACAATTCCAGCGTCTATGAATCGCTGCTGACGCTGGACAAGGACAACAAGCTGATCCCGCTGCTCGCCTCGAAGTGGGAAGGCAATGCCGACCAGAGCAGCTTCACCTTCACGCTCGACCCGGCCGCCAAATTCTCGGACGGTTCGCCGGTCGAAGCCAAGGACGTGAAATGGTCCTGGGAGAGGCTGAAGAACCTCAAGGGCAGCGCCTCGTTCCTGATGGACAATGTCGCCTCGATCGAGACCCCGGACGCGCATACGGTGGTCGTCAAGATGGTCGCGCCGAGCTCCGAATTCCTCAACATCGCGGCGGCGCCCTACGCAGCGGTCGTCAACAGCAAGGTTGCTTCCGAAGCCGGCGCCAAGGCCGATGCGGACGCTTCGACGACAGACAATGCCGAGGCCTGGTTTCTGGCGCATTCGGCCGGCAGCGCACCGTTCGTGCTGAAATCCTATGAGCCCAATTCGGAACTGCGGCTGGCACGCAACGACAAATACTGGCGCACGGCGCCGGCGCTGAGCGAAGTCGTCATCCGCCAGACCAAGGATGCGGTGGCCCAGGCACAGATGCTGCAGAGCGGCACCGCCGACATCGCCATGCAGATCGACCCGGACACGGCCAAGACGATGACCGGCAGCGACGTGAAAATCGAGACCGTGCCGTCCTACAATTTCATCTATGTGGCGCTGTCGCCCGGCGCCAAGGCCAACAAGGTTCCGCTGACGCCCGAAGTGCGCGAGGCCATTTCGCTCGGTCTCGACCGTCCGAGCATCCTGGACTTCACCATCGGCTCCGAGGGCCAGTTGATCAGCGCACCGATCCCGCTCGGCTTCCCCGGCGGTTCGGGCTTCGAGGCGCAACCCTATGACGTCGCCAAGGCAAAGGAACTTCTGGCCAAGGCCGGCCATGCCGACGGCTTCGAGATGGAAGCGGCGTTTCCCGGCATGAACGTCTATGGCGTCGATCTGTCGCTGTTGATGCAGAAGGTTCAGCAGGATTTGGCCAAGATCAACATCAAGCTCGACCTGCAGCCGATCCCCTTCGCCAACTGGCGCGAACGCGTCAATGGCGACGGCATCCCGATGACGGCGGTGTTCTACGCGCCGGACTATTACGGCACGTCGCAATACGTCGATTATTTCGCCATGACCAAGGGCAGCCCGTGGGCGCGCCGCGCCGGCGCGGAGCGCGACCCGTCGGTGCTCAACCCGAAGGAAGCGGATATCTACAAGGCAGCCCTTGCGGCGAGCGGCGACGAGGCTGCCAAGCTGTGGCACCAGGCCGGCGAGGAGATGATCAAGGACAGGATCATCCTGCCGCTGATCAGCCCGAACCTGATCCTGGCCTACAAGTCGGACGTCAAGGGCGTGCGCTACAGCGCCTGCTGCAACCTGCCGCTGGCGGAACTCAGCCACTGAGCGAAAAAAGGGAGGCGGCCAGCCGCCTCCCGCTTCCTCATCCTGGACGGTCAGCAAATCCTGTTCTTCCAGCGTTAAGATCAATATATGATATATCAATACGCGGAGAACTCGCTATGCCTTCCCTGATCAACTCCAAAGACCAGTTGCTGCGCGAGCGCGCGGCCTCGGTCATTCCGGGCGGCATGTGGGGGCACATGGCGACGCGCTATCTCGGCTCCGCCTATCCGCAATTCTTCGAGCGCGCCGACGGCTGCCGGGTCTGGGATGTCGATGGCCGCGAGTACATCGACCTGATGTGCAGTTGGGGCCCCAATATCCTCGGCCACCATCATCAGGCGGTCGAGGCAGCGGCCGAGCGGCAGCGTCGCCTGGGCGATGCGATGAACGGCCCTGGCGAGGTGTTGGTCGAGCTGGCCGAACTGCTGGTCAAGACCGTCGCGCATGCCGACTGGGCGATGCTGCAGAAGAACGGCACCGACGCCACCACGGCCTGCGTGACGATCGCACGCGCCGGCACCGGCCGGCGCAAGGTGCTGGTCGCGCGCGGCTCCTATCACGGCGCCGTGCCGTGGTGCACGCCTTCGCTCGCCGGCGTCACCGCCGAGGACCGCGCCCATATCGTCCATTTCGACTACAATGATGTTGCCAGCCTCGAGGCAGCCGTCGAGCAGGCCGGCAGCGATCTTGCCGCCGTCGTCGTCACCGCTTTCCGCCACGATATCGCCCGCGACCAGGAACTGCCGACCGCCGCCTTCGCCAGACGGGCGCGCGAGCTCACCACCGCCGCCGACGCGGCGCTGATCGTCGATGATGTCAGGGCCGGCTTCCGCATCGATCTCGCCGGCAGCTGGGAACCGCTCGGCGTACGGCCGGACCTGTCCGCTTTCTCGAAGGCGATCGCCAATGGCTATCCGCTTGCCGCGATCACCGGCACCGACCGGTTTCGCGAAGCCGCGACCAAGGTCTATGTGACGGGGTCGTTCTGGTATGGCGCCGTCGCCATGGCCGCCGCGATCGCCACCATCAACACGCTGCGCGACACCGACGCCATCTCCAGGATGACTGAAGCCGGCGACAGGCTGCGCTCAGGCCTCGATGCGGCAGCGAAGAAGCATGGCCTGTCGCTTCGCCAGACCGGCCCGGTGTCGATGCCGATGGTGCTCTTCGACGGCGATGCCGAATTCAAAAAGGCCGACGCCTTCTGCTCGGCCGCCTTGCGCGAGGGCGCCTATTTCCACCCCCGGCACAACATGTTCCTGAGTGCCGCGCATACCGCAAAAGACATAGATCTCGCCCTGCAGGCTGCCGATGCCGGCATGGCCGCAGCGGCGCAGGTGGCGTGACCAGCGCCGATGCGGTGGGAAGGAACAAATCGCTCAGCCGACGGCCGACACCAGGCGGCCGTTCTGCGCCGCGCGGCGCAGTTCCTCCGGCGTGACCGCACCGTCGTTCAGCCGTTCGAGAACCTTGACCAACAGGCGTCCGCCTTCGATCATGTCCTGCTGAATGCCCTTGCGCACGCCGTTCTCGTCACGCGCCCGCAGCGCGTCGAGAATGTCGAGGTGCCGATGGCGGCCGTCGTAGGTCGGCCTGGCGTGCGGGTATTGATAGTTCACCAGTGGTCCGTTGCGCAGCCAGATGCCCTCGATGATGGCCAGCAACTCCGGCATTTGCGCCGCCTGGTAGATCGAGTGATGGAATTCCCAATTGTCGCGGACGGCTTCGAACCAATGGCCATTGTCCTCGTTGGCAATCAGTCTGTCATGCACCTCGGCCAGACGGTCGATCTCCCGTGGCTCGATGCGCGTTGTTGCCGCCGCCCCCGCCATGCCTTCGAGATGCAGCCGGATGCTGCGCAGTTCCAGATATTGGGCCAGCGACAGCTGGGCGACGGTGATCGAACGGCCAGCCTCCATCTCCAGGCCTTTTTCGCGCACCAGCTGCATCAGCGCCTCGCGCACTGGCGTCTCAGACACCTGAAGGCTGGCGGCAAGGTCGCGGATCTTGAAGCGATGGCCCGGCCAGAAGCGGCCCTCCATCATGGCGCGGCGAAGCTCCTCGTAGACGCGCGTCGTCAGATTGTCGCGCGCGATCGGCGCGATAGAAGCAGTCACATCCGCTCTCCGTTCTTGCAGCGGCGCCGGCGTCGCCTGCGTCGCGTGGGCTGTGTATATGATACCACGAATGGCCTGACCACCGACATGAGACAGGCAACTGCGAGACGGGCAGCCATGGTGCAGACGGACATGAGACGGGGCGCATGACCGCGACGCCTTCACTCCTGTTCGGCGCCATAGCCGACGATCTGACCGGCGGCACCGAGCTGGCGTCGATGCTGGTGGCGCGCGGCATTCCAACGGGATGCACGGTCGGACTGAGTGCGCCGATCCCACCAGGCAATCTTGCCCATGTGATCCTGCTGAAGACCCGCGTCATCGCGGCCAGCGATGCGGTGCGCCAGGTTCTGGAGGCGGCGGACCGGCTGCTTGAAGCTGGTGCCCGGCAGATCTTCTTCAAATATTGCGCCACTTTCGATTCGACGCCTGCCGGCAACATCGGTCCTTGCGCCGAGGCGCTGCTCGAGCGGCTCGGCGGCGGCGTCACGCTGTTCACCCCGGCGCTGTGTGAGACCGGCCGCACCGTCTATCAGGGACACATGTTCGGCGGCGCCCAATTGCTGGGTGAATCGCCCAAGCGCTTCGATCCGCTGACGCCGATGACCGATTCCAATCTGGTTCGCGTGCTGCAGGCGCAGAGCAAGGGCAAGGTCGGGCTGGTGCCCTATCTCGTCGTCGATGCCGGGGCGGAGGCCATCCGCAACGCCATACGAGAGCACAGCGCGGGCGGCGAGACGCTGCTGGTCACCGACACGATCCGCGAGCGCGACCTGGTTGCGATCGCGGAAGCGACCTTCGACCTGCCGCTGATGACCGGCAATTCCTCGGTCGCCGCGCATCTGCCACGGGCCTGGCTCACGCATGGGCTGCTGAATTCAGTCGATCTCGTTACCGCCAGCCTGCCGGCCATAAACGGCCCAGCGGCGGTGCTGGCCGGCAGCGTCGCCGACCGCACCATCGAACAGCTCGAACGCTTTGCGCAAAACCATCCACTGCTGACGATCGATCTGGCCAGAGCCTTCGCCGGCGCCGATGTAGTGGCCGAAGCGCGTGCCTTCGCCCAGCGGCATTTGCCCGGCGCGATGATCGCCATTGCCACGACAGCGCCGCAAACGACGGTCGAAGCGCTGCAGCAGGCGCATGGCCGCAACGCGGTGGCGGCAAAGGCGGAAGAGATGCTGGCCGGGATTGCACAGATTCTGGTGCGTGAACTCGGCGTCCGACGGCTGGTCGTCGCCGGCGGCGAGACAGCCGGTTCGGTGGTCAAGGCGCTCGGCATCGACCGCATCGCCATGGGTGCCTATGAGGGGCCGGGACTGTCGCGTGCGACTGCTCACCTCCCCGGCCTGCCATCCGAGCCGCTGGCGCTGATGTTGAAATCGGGGAAGCTCGGCGGCCCGGATATTTTCGCCGACGTCCTGCAAGACATGACACGGGCGACCACCGTCGCGCCGGCGATCGATATATGGCCACCGGCAAAACCTGTCATGCGGCCAACCACAGGAAAAGCATCGTGATGGACACCGAGACTGCACGCGCCAGCCTGATCACCGCGACGCAGACGCTGGACGCCAGCGGGATGAATGTCGGCACCACCGGCAACATCAGTGTGCGCACGACAAGCGGCATGATGATCACGCCGACGGGAATAGCTACAAGCGCGCTTCGGCCGGAGCAGATGGTGCCGATGCAACTCGATGGCAGCTGGGAGGGAGCGTTCCGGCCGTCGAGCGAATGGGAAATGCACGCCGAGATCTACAAGGCTTTCCCCGAGGCCGGTGCCGTCGTGCATGCCCATCCCGACCATTGCGTGGCGCTGTCGTGCCTGCGCGAGCCGCTGCCGCTGTTTCACTACATGGTCGCCGGTTTCGGCGGCGATGATGTCCGCTGCTCGGACTATGCGCTGTTCGCGTCAAGCGAACTGGCCAAGGTTGCCGTCGTCTCGCTCAAGGACAGGTCGGCCTGCCTGCTCGCCAATCATGGCATGATCGCTTTCGGCGGCGATCTCGACACGGCGCTCGTCCGCACCATCAAGCTCGAGACCTTGGCGCGGCAATACCTTTTGGCGCGCAGCGCCGGTACACCGGTGCTCATCGAGGGCAGCGAGCTTGCCGCCATTCGCGGGCGGTACAAGAATTACGGCCAGCAGAAGTAGCTGGCCGAGCATTTCCGGGAACGGCTCTTCGCGCTCTTGAAGTGAAGAACCACTCAGTCGTCGACCCGCAAATGCGAGACGAGGGCTGCCACGTTCCGTGGAAGATCAGGCGGGGATCGGTTCGGCTGCAGGCGCATAGACGCTGACAGCCCCGGAGCCGATCAGTTGGTCGATGGTCTCGGCGCTGTAGCCGAGCACGTCGGCCAGCACGGCAGCTGTGTCCTGGCCCAGCATCGGCGGCGCGGTAAAGTCGGCGGTCAGCTGCGCGGCAAGTCCCTGTGCCGGGCGCACCATGGCGACGGAGCCGAGATGCGGATGCGGCAAGGTCTGGACGAGGCCACGTTCGCGCACATTGGGGCTATCGAAGACTTCCGGTATCGATTTTACCGTGCCGGCCGGCACGCTGGCGGCGGCACAGGTTGCCATCCAGTGGTCGCGTGGCTTGGTCTTGAAGGCAGCCGCCAATTCGGGGATCAAAGCCTCGCGGTTGGTGGCACGCGCGCCTGCCTTGATGAAGCGCGCATCCCCAGCCAGATGTGGCAGATCAAGGACCTTCTCGCACAGCGCCGCGAACTGGCGGTCATTGCCGACAGCCAGCGCGAAGCCGCCATCGGAGGCCTCGAATATCTGATAGGGGACAACCGTCGGATGCGCATTGCCGTAGCGGGCGACCTCGCGGCCGGTGTTGAGGTAACCGCTGCCGACATTGATCAGCAGGCTGAGCGCGCAGTCGATCAGCGACAGGTCGAGGAACTGGCCCTTGCCGGTCGTCGCGCGCTCGTAAAGCGCTGCCAGGATCGACTGCGTCGCGACCATGCCGCAGACGATGTCGGTGATGGCGACGCCGACGCGCATCGGCTCGCCATTGCTCTCGCCAGTGATGGCCATCAGGCCGCTTTCGGCCTGCATGACGAAATCATAGCCGGGCCGTCCGGCATCGGGTCCGGTCTGGCCATAGCCGGAGATCGAGCAGTAGATCAGCCGCGGGTTTGGCGCGCTGAGTTCCTTGAAACCGACGCCGAGGCGGTCGGCGGTGCCGGAGCGGAAATTCTCGACGACGATGTCGGCCTTCGCCGCCAGTTCGCGCACGATGGCCAGCCCCTGCGGGCTTTTCATGTCGAGCGCGATGCTCTGCTTGCCGCGATTGGCGCAGAGATAGTAGGTCGAGACACCCTTGTAGCTCGGCACCGACCACGCCCTGGTGTCGTCGCCGCCATCTATGTTCTCGATCTTCCAGACCTCGGCGCCGAGATCGGCAAGGCTCATCGTTGCCCAAGGACCGGCGAGCACGCGGGAAAGATCGAGAACCTTGATGCCTTCGAGCGGCAGGCGCGCGGATCCTGCCGTACCGGCATTCTCGGAATGGTCCTCAGTCACGATCAAGATTCCTTCGGGTGAATTCGGCAGGCCAATCACACAGTCTTGAACGTGTTGACCGGCTCCGGAAAATGACAGGCGACGCGATGCGAACCGCCAGCCGGATCGAGCGGTGGTTCGACGGCAGCGCAGATCGCCTGCGCCTTGAAGCAGCGCGTGCGGAAGCGGCAGCCGGATGGTGGGTTGAGCGGGCTCGGCACGTCACCGGTCAGTACGATGCGCTCGCGCTTACGCTCCTTCTCGGGATTGGCGAGCGGCACCGCCGACAGCAGCGCCTGCGTGTAGGGATGCAGCGCCCTCGAATAGAGTTCGGCCGCGGGTGCGATCTCTACGATCTTGCCGAGATACATCACCGCGACCTGGTGCGAGATGTGGCGCACGACCGAAAGATCATGTGCGATGAACAGATAGGATGTGCCGAAGGACTGCTGGATATCCCTGAGCAAATTGAGCACGCCAGCCTGCACCGAAACATCGAGCGCCGAAACCGGTTCGTCGAGGATCACCACTTGCGGGTTGAGCGCTAGCGCGCGGGCGATGACCACGCGCTGGCGCTGGCCGCCGGACAGTTCATGCGGATAGCGCTTGCCGTGATCGGGATTGAGCCGCACGAGTTCGAGCAATTCGGCGACGCGCGCCCGGCGGTCGGCCGCCGACATGTCGCTCATGCGCAAAGGCTCGGCGATGTTGTCGGCGATGCGCATGCGCGGATGCAGCGACCCGTACGGATCCTGGAAGACCAGCTGGATGTAGCGCCGCATCAGGCGCATGTCTTCGTGGTTGAGGGCGAGCAGGTTCTGGCCCCGGAACCAGCTTTCGCCGCTGGTGGGCTCGATCAGCCGCATCAGGCAGCGTCCGAGAGTCGACTTGCCGCAACCGGATTCGCCGACGAGGCCCAGCGTTTCGCCCGGCGCCAAGTCAAAGGACACATCGGCCACCGCACGCACATGGGCAACCGCGCGATCGAAGACGAGGCCACCGCGAACCGGAAAATCCTTGACAAGATGGCGCACGGAAAGCGCTGCCGCCGGCTTGGTTTCGACTTGAGTTTGCTCCACTGCGCTCATGGGGCCATGCTTCCACTGTCCAGTTCTGCCGCCGCCAGCGAGGCGCTATGGAAGGGCGGCAAGGTCGTCGCGAAATGGCAGGCCGAGAAGCGGCCGCCTATGTCGTGCAAAGGCGGATCCTCGGTCCTGCAGCGTGCCTCGGCATAGATGCAGCGCGGATGGAAGGCGCAGCCGCCCGGCAAGCGCCCAAGTGCGGGTGGCGAGCCATCGATCGAAAACAGCCGCTCGCGGCTTTCCTCGAGATTGGGGATCGAGGCAATGAGGCCGCGCGTATAGGGATGGCGCGGGTCGGCGAACAGCTCGGATACGCCAGCCTGTTCGACGACACGGCCGGAATAGACGACCGCGACGCGGTCGGCATGACCGGCGACGACGCCGAGATCATGGGTAATCAGCACCAGGCCAAGGCCGAGCCGCTCCTGCAACGAACGCAGCACTGCCAATATCTGCGCCTGCACCGTCACATCGAGCGCCGTGGTCGGTTCGTCGGCGATCAGCAAATCGGGATCGTTGGCGACGGCCATGGCGATGACCGCGCGCTGGCGCATGCCGCCGGAGAATTCATGCGGATACTGGTTCACCCGGCGCTCCGGCTGCGGGATCGCCACCAGATTGAGCAATTCCACCGCCCGCGCCATGGCCTGCTTGCGGGTGACGCGCTGATGCAGCCTGACCGCCTCGGCGATCTGGGCGCCGACGGTCATCACCGGGTTTAGCGAGGACAGCGGGTCCTGAAAAATCATGGCGATGCGCGCGCCCCTGATCTTGCGCATTTCGCGTGACGATTTGCCGACCAGTTCGTCGCCGTTGAAGCGGACCGAACCGGTGACGACCGCGTTCTTCGACGTCAGGCCGAGCGCGGCGAGCATGCCGACGGACTTGCCCGAGCCGGACTCCCCGACAATGCCGACCACTTCGCCCTTGGCGACTTCGAGGTCGATGCCGCGCACCGCTTCGAACTGATCGCCTGCCCGCCGGAAGCCTACCCGCAGGCCGCGTATGGACAGCAGCGGCTCACCTTTGCCCGCCTTGTCGACTGCACCCGGCGGCGCTGTAGATATCTGTGCGCTCATCGCTTAATCCGACCTTGGATCGAGAATGTCGCGCAAGCCGTCGCCGATGAAGTTGAAGCCGAGCACGATGGTGAGGATGGCGACGCCCGGACCGAAGGCGATCCACCATTGGTAGAAATGGACGGCGCCATCGGAGATCATCGACCCCCATTCGGGCGTCGGCGGCGTGGCGCCGAGACCGATGAAGCTGAGCGACGCGGCAAGCAGCACGACCTGGCCGAGATCCATCGTCGCGCTGATCAGCACCGGGGTCCAGCAAAGCGGCAATATGTGCGTGAACAGCACGCGGCGCGGCCTGGCGCCGGCGGCGATCGCCGCCTCGACATGCTCACGCTCCTTCACCTCCAGCACCTGCGCCCGCATCAGCCGGGCATAGACCGGCCACCAGACCAGAACCATGGCGATGGCGGCATTGCCGAGGCCCGGCCCAAGCGACGCCGCGACGGCCATAGCCAGCAGCATCGGCGGGAAGGACAGAGTGACGTCGACAAGCCGCATGATCGCCGCACCGGTCAGCCCGCCGACGAACCCGGAAATGGCACCGAGCAGCGAGCCGATCACCACAGCCGAGACGACGACCAGAACCGCGATCGGCAGCGAATGCGCCGCCCCGTGCAAGGTGCGGGCGAGAACATCGCGGCCGAGAGCATCGGTGCCCAGCCAGTGCGCCCAGCTCGGCGGCTGCAAGCGGCGCGCGACCATTTCGAGCGGATCGAACTGCACGATTAAGGCGGCGAAGACGGTCATGAACAGCCAGAACAGGATGACGACCGTGCCGATGACCAATGGCGCGGTCAGCCATTCGGGAACAGCGGCGGAATGGGATTTGGTTGTGACCGCCGACATCAGCTCAACCTCACGCGCGGATTGGCCACCACGTAGAGGATGTCCGTGATGAGGTTGGTGACCAGGAAGGCGAGGCCGCCGACGATGGTGACACCGATGATCGCCGGGAAGTCGAGCGCGCGCGCCGCCTCGACGGCATAGGAGCCCATGCCCGGCCAGGAAAAGATGGTTTCTGTCAGCACCGCGCCGGTGATCAGATAGGCGAAGGAATAGCCGATGACGGTCAGGGTCGGTACCATGGTGTTGCGCAACGCATGGACGATGACGACGCGGAATTCGCTCGCCCCCTTGGCGCGCGCGGTGAGGACGAACTCGCGGCTCATCACATCAAGCATGTTGGCGCGCACCAGCCGCGATATGGTGCCGGAAACCGTCCAGCCGAGGACGAAGGCCGGCAGAAGCAGGTGCCAGAGCGCGTCCTTGAAGACGGTCCAGTCGCCAGCCAGAAGCGAATCGATGGTCAGGAAGCCGGTGATGCCGGGCGGCAATGCCAGGCGGGCATCGACCCTGCCCGGCCCCGGCAGCCAGTTCAGCATGACGGAGAAGATGAACAACAGGCCGAGCCCCGACCAGAACACCGGCAGCGAAGAGCCGAACAAGGCGAACAGCCGCGCGCCATGGTCGATCAGGCTGTTGCGGAAATAGGCGGCCAGCACACCAAGCACGATGCCGAGCGTGGTGCCGAAGATCATCGCAGCGAAAACCAGTTCGAGCGTTGCCGGCAAGCGGTAGAGAATGTCGGTGCCGACATTGCGCTTGGTGATGAACGAGGTGCCAAGATCGCCGCTCAGCAGATTCCCAAGATATATCATATAGCGTTCCGGCAAAGGACGATCGAGACCCCAGCGCGCCTTGGCGGCGGCCACCACTTCGGGGTTGCTCATCTGCTGTTCGGCGACAATGGCGGTCAGCGGATCGCCCTTGGTCACCGTGGTGATCAGGAAGGCGATGGTGACGATGCCGAGCACCAGAAACGGCATGGCGATAAGCCGGCGCAAAATATAGCGAGACACGTGGCTACCTTCACAAGGAGGGGCTTCGTAAGATGGCACAGGGCGCTTGGAGATGCCATCGAGGGAAGCATATTGACAGGGGGGGAAAGCGCCTGTCAATATAAATGGAATTTAATTTCATTTTTTAGACAACGCCGGCGACGCTGGCCCGACAGGCGGACGACGACGCCAGAAAGACCTCAGCGTGCGCAAGCGAGCAACCAGGGACGAGACGGAGCTTGAAGGCGAAGGCGCGCAGCTTTCGTCGTCGCTGGTGCGCGGGCTCGGCATCCTGCGCGCCTTCCGCCCGGGCGATGCCTCACTCGGCAACCAGGACATCATTGCCCGCACCGGCCTGCCCAAGGCCACGGTTTCGCGCATCACCTATACGCTAAGCGCGCTCGGCTATCTCCTCTACGACAAGGACCTCGGCCGCTACAGCCTCGGACCCGCCACCGTGGCGCTGGGTTATTCGGCACTGAGTTCCAGTGCGGTCGTCCACGTCGCCCGGCCGCTGATGCAACCGCTGGCCGATCTGACGGGGGCGGCGGTGGCGCTTGGCACCCGCGACAGCCTCAACATGGTCTATCTCGCCAACTGCCGGTCGGAGAGCCTTGTCACGCTGCGCCTCAACCCGGGCTCCTACCTGCCGATCTGGAAGACATCGATGGGGCTGGCCTATGCGGCGGCCCTTTCACCTGAGGAGCGCGCTCGCCTTGTGGAGGCTTTGCAGGAGGCCGAGCCGGACAGGGCGGCGATGATCGGGGCGGCGATCGACGATGCGATCGCCCAGTATGCAGACAAGGGCTATGTGACGTCGTTCGGCGCCTGGCACAGCTATATCCATGCGGTCGGCGTGCCGTTCCGTCCGAGTGACGGCTCGCCGCTGGTTGCCATCACCTGCGGCGGCATCGGCGAGATCATCACGGAAGAGCGCGCGCATGCCGAGATCGGACCGGCGCTGGTGGCGATGGTGAAGGCGCTGGGCAGAGAGCTCGAGGGAAATCCTGGGTAACGGGATTGGCCCAGACGATCGGCCTCGCATGCCGGCTTGAACTCGCCTGATGGTGACCGCACAGTCGCAGTCGATGGTATGGCGGTCGCGTGCCGTCATCGTCCATCGGGTTGAGATGATCGGGAAAATAGGATGCCGATGAATTTTACAGGGCGGTTCAGCGATCGAGCGGCGGTGATCACCGGCGGCGCTTCGGGCATCGGTCTGGCAGTGGCTCAGAGGATTGTCGAAGAGGGCGGACGGGTTTCAGTCTGGGATCGCGATCCGGCTCAGATCGAACAGGCCAAAGCCACCCTTCCCGGCCTCCACGGTGTTGCCATCGACGTCGCCGATGCGGCCGGCGTGGAACGCGCCAAGCAGTCGGCGATCGAAGCGCTTGGCGGTGTCGACATCCTGGTCACCAGTGCGGCGATCACCGGGCCGAACATGACGACCTGGAACTATTCGACCGAGGATTGGCAGAAGGTCATCGACATCAACATCAACGGCGTCTTCTACTGCAACAAGGCGCTCGTGCCACACATGCTCGAGCGCAACTATGGCCGCATCGTCAACATAGCCTCGATCGCCGGCAAGGAAGGCAATCCCAATGCCTCCGCCTACAGCACCTCGAAGGCTGCGGTGATCGGCCTGACCAAGTCGCTCGGCAAGGAACTGGCCAAGACCAAGGTGACGGTCAATTGCGTCACACCGGCGGCCGTGCGCACCGCTATCTTCAAGCAGATGAGCCAGGAGCACATCGACTTCATGCTGTCCAAGATACCGATGGCGCGCTTCGGCGAGGTCGAAGAGGTGGCGGCGCTGATCTGCTGGATTGCCTCGGAAGAGTGTTCGTTCACGACCGCCGCCGTGTTCGACGTTTCCGGCGGCCGCGCCACCTACTGAGGCAGGACGCATTTCAATTCCGCGTGACGACGCAACGAACGGGAGCGTAGGGGCGTATAGTCCCAGGCGTCGAATCGACGTTGACGCAACAAAGCTATACGGGAAAGCTATGACGCGGCATGACAGTTCAGCATGCGTGATGATCTGCCGGTGCGGGGCAACTGGTTGGCGGTTGACGGACGCTGCAACCATCCGGCGGGAGCTTGTTTCCTTTGCTTAGAGCCGAGCCTGCCGCGCTGTCCGACGACGAGCTTCTGGACCGCTATCAGCGCGCCGCCTTCGACTATTTCCTCGAGAACGTGAACCCCGAAAACGGATTGGTCGCCGACACGTCGCGGCCGAATTCGCCGGCCAGCATCGCTGTCGTCGGCTTCGCGCTGTCCAGTTATCCGATCGGCGTCGAGCGCGGCTGGATGGCGCGCGATGCCGCCGCGAAGCTGACGCTGGCCGCGCTGCGCTTCTTCTCGGCCAGCCCGCAAGGCCATAGCGACGACGTCACCGGCCACAAGGGTTTCTACTACCATTTCCTCGATATGCGGACCGGCCTGCGCGTCTGGCGCTGCGAACTGTCGATGGTGGATACGGCATTGCTGATATCGGGCATGCTGGTGGCGGGCGCCTATTTCTCCGGTGACGATGACGAGGAAGCCGAAATCCGCCAACTGGCCGAGGCGCTCTACCGGCGCGTCGACTGGCGGTGGGCACAAGGCTCAAGCCCGACCTTGCGACAAGGCTGGAAGCCGAAGAGCGGCTTTCTCCACTATGGCTGGGAGGGCTACAACGAAGCCACGATCCTCTACATCCTGTCGATGGCTTCGCCCGACAGCCCGACCTCGGACAACAGCTACGAGGGCTGGACGGCGACCTATCAGTGGGAAAACATCTACGGCTACGACGTGCTGTATGGCGGTCCGCTGTTCATGCACCAGTTCTCGCATGCCTGGATCGATTTCGCCGGCATCCGCGACGCCTTCATGCGCGAGAAGAACTCGGACTATTTCGAAAACAGCCGCCGCTCGACCTATCTGCACCGCGACTATGCACGCCACAACCCTTACGGCTATGGCGGCTACGACGAGAACCTTTGGGGTCTTTCGGCGGGCGACGGGCCAGGCGGCTTTCGCACCAGCGTGGAGCGACAGCGCCGGCGGTTTTCCGGCTATGCCGCGCGCGGCGCGCCGTTCGGGCCCGATGACGGGACGATCGCGCCTTGGTCCTATCCGGCATCACTGCCTTTCGCCCCGGAGATCTGCTTGGCGGCGTTGCGCCATCTCGGTGACCGCTACCCCGAGGTGATCGGTAATTTCCGACTGCCGAGCGGTTTCAACCCGACATTGGCGAACCGGCGTAAGTTCGGGAGGCACGGCTGGGTGTCGGAAGGCCACTATGGGCTGGATCAAGGCATCGTGGTGATGATGATCGAGAACCATCGGTCAGGGTTGATCTGGAGACTGATGCGGTCAAATCAACACATCCGCAACGGCCTGCGCAAGGCCGGGTTCAATGGCGGCTGGCTGTCTCAGCCAGCAAGCCCGGCGTCGGGTGGCGGCGATGTCGCGTGACCGGACCAGGGCTACCGCCTTTCCTGTCGATCACAACGACATTGAGCTGATCAAGGGCGCCCATCCGCCGCACTGGAAGAACCCGCAGCCGGACGATCCCTACAATATCGTGGTCATCGGTGCCGGGCCGGCTGGGCTGACCGCCGCCTACGAAGCGGCCGGCCTCGGCGCAAAGGTCGCGCTCATCGAGCGCAACCTGATCGGCGGAACTTGCGTCAATGTCGGTTGCATCCCGTCGAAGTCGATCATCCGCACCGCAAGGCTTTATGCCGACATGCGCGATGCCGAGAATTTCGGCGGCGACATGCCGGACCGTCTTCACGTCAACTTTCAGCGCGCCATGACGCGGATGCGGCAGATCCGGCAGCGGATCAGCCGCGCCGATGCCGCCGATAGCCTGGTTTCCGAAGGCATCGACCTTTATTTCGGCGAAGCGCGGTTTTCCGGAAGGGACACTGTCACGGTCGCCGGACAAATCTTGCGTTTCAGAAAGGCGCTGATCGCGACAGGCGCGCGCCCGAGGCTGCCGACGATCCCGGGGCTTGCCGACGCCGGCTATCTCAGCAACGAGACCATGTTCGATCTCACGGAGTGCCCGAAGCGGCTTCTGGTCATCGGCGGCGGACCGCTCGGTTGCGAGGCGGCGCAGGCCTTCTGCCTGCTGGGCGCGAAGGTCATCCAGGCGCAGCGCGAACCGATGTTCCTGCCCGGTGAGGAACGCGATGCCGCCCAGATCCTTTCGGATGCGCTGGCGCGCGAAGGTGTCGAGGTTCGCCTCAACACCGAGGTGGTGGCGATACGAACGGAAGGCGACAAGAAGCTCGCCGACCTGGTGTGCGACGACATCACGACGACGATTTCCGTCGATGAGATCATCACTGGCATCGGCCGATCGCCCAATGTCGACGGCCTCGACCTGGAAAACGCCGGGGTGGCATACGATGCCGACGGTATCAAGGTGGACGACTGTCTCCTCACCACAAATCCGCGCATCTATGCGGCGGGCGATGTCTGCCTCGCCTACAAATTCACCCACACCGCCGAGGCGACAGCCCGCATGGTCGTACGCAATGCCCTGTTTCTCGGACGCAGGAAGCTGAGCGAACTGGTCATTCCGTGGTGCACCTATACCGATCCGGAGATCGCCCATGTCGGCCTCTATCCGGCGGAGGCGCGCCAGAACGGCATCGCGGTCAAGACCTATACAGTGCTGATGCACGATGTCGCCCGTGCGGTGATGGACGGCGAGGAGGAGGGTTTTGTCAAAATCCACGTCAGGGAGGGGTCCGACCGCATCCTGGGCGCCACGGTCGTTGCCAGCCATGCCGGCGAGATGATCAATGCGGTGTCGCTGGCGATCAAATCGGGCATGGGATTGCGTGCGCTGGCCGACGTCATCCATCCATTCCCGACGCAGGCGCAAGGCATCAAGATGGCCGGCGACGCCTATCGGCGGACAAGGCTCACCTCATCGTGGAAGCGTCTGGCGGGCCGCTGGTTGGCGTGGTCCAGGCGATGGTGATATTCCGGCAGCCTGCCGCAACTGGTGCATCTGACAATCAGCGACGATGCGGCGCTTGACGAAAGCCTCGTTCGGCTGAACAAGTCGAAGCCGATTGTTATGGTTTGGGGCCGTCGCGCATGCCGTCTGGAATGAAGCCTCCGGCGCAAAGCCCAGAGTGCCCCGCTTTGAAACCCGCGGGCGCACAACCGCTTGACGCTGTCTCCGCGGCGAAAGCCGGACAACGTGTGCTGGTTGTGTCCCACGATCCAGCCTTTCCGCCGATCTCCGGCGCGGATCTGAGGAACTACCGCAATGCTGAGTCTGCTGCGCAATTCGGCTCGGTCTGCCTGGTGTCTGTGCTGCCGCAGGCGACGGAAACAACCGATCCGTCGATCCGCACCGAAGCCTTGTCGATCAAGGGAGAGGCCCGCTCCGCCTCGATCGGGTGGTGGCGTATAAGGGCGGAGCGTCGCATCTCGCGCGTCGCCTTGACGCGGCTGGAGACACTGGTTCGGGACTTCCGCCCGGACACGGTGCTGATCGAGGGCATCGGCCTGTTCAAGCTGCTGCGGCCTTTGCGGGCACTGACGAAACAGCTCATCCTCGACATGCACAATGTCGAGTCCGACCTGGCGGGACAGTTGCGGCACGTCGATGCGAAGCGGGCTGCGGTGGCGACGATCAGCGAGGGCCTTGGCATCAGGCGTCTCGAGAGAAAGGCGCTTGCCCTTGTCGACAGGGTCTGGGTCTGCTCGAGCCAGGATCGAGAGCGGTTGATGGCGCTTTCCCGGCACAAGTTGCCGATCGATGTCGTTCCAAACGGAATTCCGCACGCCGGGCACAGCCCCGAAACGCTGCCTGCCGAGCCCGTATCCGACGAAGGCTTTCCGGTGATCCTGTTCGTCGGCCATCTCGGCTATCCGCCAAACGTCGATGCCGTCCAGAGGTTAGCCGGCTCCATACTTCCGCGCATCCGACTGGCCTTGCCGACCGCGACACTGATTCTCGCCGGGCGCAACCCGACAACGGCCGTGCAAGCGCTGGCAGGATTGCCTGGCGTGGAGCTCGTCGAAGACCCCGAAGACATGGCGCCGCTTCTGTCGAGAGCGCATCTCACCATCATCCCGCTTGCGGCAGGCGGCGGCACCCGCATCAAGATTCTGGAGGCGATGGCGTGGGGCGTGCCGGTGATCGCCACGCCTCTGGCGGCCGAGGGCCTGGACCTGGTCGACGGGGAGGAACTGCTGCTGTCGGATACCGATGAAGGACTTGCCGAGACGGCTGTCGGACTTTGCCTGGACGCGGACCGCAGGGCACGGCAGCGCATCCGCGCGCATCAAGCGGTTTGGGCAAGGTTCGGCCCAGAAGCCATCCGCAATGCCGTCCTCGGCGGGCTGGGGCTGGACGAGGCTGGCACATGATCCCTCGCTCCACCAGATATGGAGGAGCGACATCGCTCCACATCGCTTGCAGGAGCTCCGCTTCGCACCGCGTCCAACCGGAATTTCGTGGCCTGCCCTATCAGGATGCGTGCAGAAGCTCTTGCCGAATGGGTCCGAGATAGGTTTGCGGATGCAAGCGTCGCCAAACATGGTCCCGGTCGGTCAGATGCGCGACCTGCTCTATCCAGCGTCTCGGCGCATCGGGGTCCCTCACCTCATGCCAGTCGTCGACGATAATGACAGGCAGGCCCTGGTAGAGCGGGTCGAGCGGCGAGGTCCTGGTGACGACGATGCAGCCGAGATAAAACAGTTCCCATGTCCTATGGCAGTCCAGGCCGTTGCCTTCGGTGGACAGCACGAGCGGGTATTGCGAGTACAGTTGCCAGATCGAGCGCTGCGAGACGCGTTTCGTCAGGAAATCGACGTGCGGACATCCGCCCAGGGCATCAAGCAGTTCCCGGCGCTGCCTCGAGCCATTGCTGATGCTGAAATCAGAGAACAGCCTGGGCGGACGGCGGTCCACATGATCCTGCCGGGCGCGTATGATTTCCAGTTGCTTCACAAGCCCTGCCGGCGTGGCAAGAGACCTAGGCGTGTGAAGATCGAGCCCGATCGGGAAAGGCTTCACCCTAGGGTGAGTGCCATCACAATTCTGGCTGTACCAGGAGACCAGGAAAGGGTTGGCGAGAAGCTGGTCGACGGTGTCCTTCGCCAGATCCGACGGCACCGAAGCATCCCCATCGGTCGTCAGCAGTGTGAACGGTGCCGCGATCGTCGGCAGCACGATCCTGACGAACGTGTCGAGGTCGCAGGTTTGCGCATCCCTGGACAAGGTGCTCAGGCGCAGCCAGACGATGCCATGCGCGCCGCTGTAATGTTGGCGAAAAAATGCCTCGCTCTGCGTCGATGCAGTTGGCGCGTTGCGATACCAGCGCGGCCCGGCGAAATCGCAGAAATGCCCGATGCCCTGCGACCACAGCACGGGCGGAACGCCAAGAAACCTTAGCGCCCTGGAGTAGACGGCTCTTTTGACAGCCCTTCGAAACCTGCCCATCGGCAACTCCTAGCGCGGATGCCAATAGCGTTGCAACGTCCTGCCTTGCACCGCCTTGAGCCGAACCAGGGGCCAAAAATTTCGAACCGTCTGGCGGCATCGCAACTGGCTGACGATCTCGCCGGCTGCAGTGCCGCGACGAACTCCCGGCACGGCCGGAGGCACGCGGCGGTCTACAGACTTGATTGTGGCAAAGGTCGAAGTGCTTGCGGTTCAGCGCAAGACCGCACGTCTCAATCGTGCAATTCCCGCGATATCGGCGGACCGAGGGAGAAATCCGAGAACGTTACCTCAAAGCCTTCGCGTTGCGGCGAACAGCACATCATGCCGATATCGACCGTCTTCGAGGTCGGGAAATAGGCAAGCCGCACAGGCTTCCAGTGGCTGTCGGAAGCGTCGAGGTACTGGACGCGGATCGCCTCGGCGTGACGGGTCAACCGGATCCTGACGCCGTTCGGATCGGCATGAATGGCGACCAGCGACCAGTCTGACGTGTCGTTGGTGACGACGACGGAGAAATAGGCAAGGCCGTCGGTGTACTCGATACCGGCCTTGATCCAGTGCGTTTCGCTGAGCCGGACCATCAGCCCGGCCTGATCATAGAGGACCTCGTAGTCGCCTTTGACCGTGACTTCGGCGCTGAAATCGCCCTCGACAGGCCGGTGCAGGAAGTGGCCGTTGTCGCGCCAGAAACCGTAGAAGGTCTCGCGCCAGAAATCGGTCTCCTTGCCGGTGCGCACACGAACGCTATCGCCCTCGATGGCGTGGTGCGGCGGCGGGTTAAGCCAGGTCAGGTTCTGCACTGTCATCCCTTCGCGCCGCTCCAATCCAGATGTGCATGGCGGTGTGCCGGTCCGATCAGTCAGGCTGATCGGTCGACGGCCGATCAGCCTGCGAACGTATAGGCCGTCTTCACCGTGGTGTAGAACTCCGCCGCATAGTGGCCCTGCTCGCGCGGCCCATAGCTCGAGCCCTTGCGGCCGCCGAAGGGAACATGGAAATCGACACCCGCCGTCGGCAGGTTGACCATCACCATTCCGGCCTCCGAATTGCGCTTGAAGTGCGTGGCATGCTTGAGGCTCGAGGTGCAGATGCCGGAGGTCAAGCCGAAAGGCGTGTCGTTGGCGACGGAAAGCGCTTCGTCATAGTCCTTGACGCGAATGACGCTGGCGACAGGTCCGAAAATCTCCTCGCGCGAACTGCGCATGGCATTGGTGGCCTCGATGAGCAATGCCGGCTGCAGGTAGAAGCCTGGCGTCTTGCGGTCGAGCCGCTCGCCGCCGAAGGCGAGCGTGGCACCTTCCCTGACGCCGATGGCGATATAGTCCTCGTCCTGCTTCAGCTGCGTCGCGTCGACGACAGGACCGATCTGGGTCTGCGCGTCGAGCGCATCGCCGATGACCAGTTTGCTCATGCGGTCCTTGAGGGCATCGACGAAACGGTCGTGAATGCCGTCCGCCACAATCAGCCTGGATGACGCGGTGCAGCGCTGGCCGGTCGAGAAGAAGGCGCCATTGAGCGCGCAATCGACGGCGATCGCAAGATCGGCATCGTCGAGCACGACCAGAGGGTTCTTGCCGCCCATTTCAAGCTGGAACTTGCGCATGTGTTCGATGCTTGCCGCGGCAACGCGCTTGCCGGTACCGACCGAGCCGGTGAAGCTGATGGCGTTGACGTCGGGACTGTCGAGCATCGCCTGACCGACGACCGAACCCTTGCCCATGACGAGATTGAGCACGCCCTTTGGCAGGCCGGCGCGATGCAGGATGTCGACAATGGTCCAGGCGCTCTCGGGAACCAGCTCCGCCGGCTTGAAGACGACGGTGTTGCCGTGGGTTAATGCCGGAGCGATCTTCCAGGCCGGAATGGCGATCGGAAAATTCCATGGCGTGATGATGCCGACCACGCCGACCGCCTCGCGCGTCATCTCGACGCCGACGCCCGGTCGCACGCTCGGCACGACCTCTCCGGTCAAACGCAACGTTTCGCCGGCAAAGAAATCGAAAATCTGGGCGGCGCGAATGGTCTCGCCGATGCCTTCTGCCAGCGTCTTGCCTTCCTCACGCGCGAGGTTGCGGCCGATCTCGTCCTTGCGCGCCAAAATCTCGTCGGAGGCCTTTTTCAGCACCGCGTGACGCGCCAGCGGACCCGAACGAGACCAAGCCGGGAACGCTGCCTTGGCCGCGGCGATCGCCTGCTGGGCCTGTTCGACACCCGCCGAGGCATAGTCGCCGACGATGTCGCCGGTATCCGAGGGGTTGATGTTGCGCGAACCGGCCTCGCCGACCCACTCGCCATCGATGAGGTTCTTTCGAAACAGCGTCATATCGTGTGTTCCTGCTTGTTGGCCGCGCGGGCATCTGTCTGAACTGGTATTTGCCAGACAATTGCCTCGCGGGAAAGCAAACAGTGAACCAGCAGCCGCGACAAAAATCCCCCCGCTTGCGCCGCGCGGATGGCGGGTGACGACATTGCCTCATCGAGCCTCGATGCGGCCAACATCCATGGTGCGTCGTCCGGCTTGGGCCGATTTCCTCTATACACTTCTGTCCATAGCCTTGATTTGCCTGAGGCAGCATGTCATGCGTCGTGCCGATGGCAGCTCTCGAAACGACGATTCAGCGCGCCGGCGCCACCGGCAATATCAAGGCCACTCGCGAAGACTGGCTGAAGCTTGCGCTCGAAACATTGATCTCTGACGGTGTCGAACGCGTCCGCGTGCAGACGCTTGGACAGAAGCTCGATGTGTCGCGTTCCAGCTTCTACTGGTATTTCAAGAGCCGGCAGGATCTGCTCGACCAGCTGCTGGATTACTGGCGGCAGACCAACACCAAATTCATCGTCGAACGCGCCAGGCGGCCATCCGCCACCGTCATTCGCGGGGTGATGAGCATTTTCGAATGCTGGGTGGACGAAAGGCTGTTCGATCCACAGCTGGATTTCGCGATCAGGGCCTGGGCCCGCCGCTCGCCCGCCATCCGGCGCGCCCTCGACGAGGCCGACGAGGAGCGTGTCAACGCCATCCGCGACATGTTCATGCGCCACGGCTATGAGGAAGAAGACGCGTTCGTGCGAGCCCGCGTGCTGTACTTCATGCAGATCGGCTATTACTCGCTTGAGCTCAACGAGCCGATGAGCAGCCGCCTGCCTCACGTCGCCGGCTATCTGCGCAGCTTCACCGGCCAGGAGCCTCCGGCGGAGGATGTCGAAGACTTCTCGCGCTATGTCGAGAAGACGCTTTCGCGCAACCGATAGTAAGGCCCGCTCGGCCGCCGCGGCCTGACGATTTCGCTTAGCGCATCCCAATAGCAAGCACGTTTGCTGCCGACAGCAGCAGAGGGCCCCTCTGCTGCATCGGCGCAGAGCGGAGTCATGGGCCGCTCATTCCATCGCCTTTCCAAGCTCTAGACACATATGTACAATACCGATAGGGTTCGCCCCACTGAATGGGTGGAGTGCGACAGGATGAAATCCCAATACAGGGCGATCGTCATCGGCGGCGGCGTGGTTGGAGCCTCGGTGCTCTATCACCTGGCGAAGTTCGGCTGGAACGACGTCGCGCTGATCGAACGCGAGGTACTGACAGCGGGATCGAGCTGGCATGCGGCCGGCGGGTTCCATGCGCTGAACGCCGATCCCAACATCGCCGCCCTGCAGGCCTACACGATCGACCTGCTCTCCGAAGTCGAGAAGGAATCGGGCCAGAGCATCGGCATGCACATGACCGGCGGCATCTCGGTCGCCTCGGCGCCGGAGCGCTGGGAATGGCTCAAGGCCTCCTACCGCATCTTCCAGACCATGGGCATCGACGATGTCCACCTGGTCGGTGTCGATGAGATCAAGCAGCGCTGCCCGATCCTCAACACCGACGGCATGCTGGGAGGCCTCTATGCCGCGCGCGAGGGCCATATCGATCCCTCGGGCGTCGTGCACGCCTATGCCAAGGCAGCCAGGCTGCGCGGCGCCGACATCATCGAGCACAACCGGGTGCTGGATCTCAACCGCCGCGCCGATGGCGGTTGGGACGTGGTCACCGAGAAGGGCACGGTGATTGCCGAGCACGTCGTCAATGCCGGCGGACTGTGGGCCAAGCAGGTTGGCAGGATGGCCGGCATCGACCTGCCGGTATCGCCGATGGAGCACCATTATCTCGTCACCGAGGCGCTGCCCGAAATCCAGGCGCTGGACAAGGAATTGCCGCTGATCGTCGATCTCGAAGGTTTCACCTACATGCGCCAGGAGCAGAAGGGTCTATTGCTCGGCATCTACGAGATCAACCACAAGCACTGGAACATGGACGGGGCGCCCTGGGACTACGGCATCGAATTGATCCAGGAAGACACCGACCGCATCGCCGACGAACTGGCGCTCGGCTTCAGCCGTTACCCCTGCCTGGAGACAGCCGGCATCAAACGCTGGGTGAACGGCGCCTTCACCTTCTCGCCGGACGGCAATCCGCTGGTCGGCCCGGTGCGCGGCGTGCCCAATTACTGGGTGGCGTGCGGCGTCATGGCCGGTTTCCTGCAAGGCGGCGGCGTCGGCAAGTCGCTGGCCGAATGGATGATCCATGGCGAGCCGGAAGCCGATGTCTACGGCATGGACATCGCCCGCTATGGCGACTTCGCCTCCAACCGCGAATACATCAGGCAGACCACCGGGCAGTTCTATTCGCGCCGCTTTGTCATGAGCTATCCCAACGAGCAGTTGCCGGCGGGACGGCCCTTGAAGACGGCCGGGGCGCATGACGCGATGGAGGCCGCGGGCGCGCGCTGGGGCAATTCATGGGGCATGGAAGTGCCGCTCTATTTCGCGCCGCAAGGCTTCGTCGAGACACCGACGCTGAAGCGCTCCAACGCCTTCGACATTGTCGCACAGGAATGCCGCAAAGTGCGCGAAGGTGTCGGCCTGCTCGATATATCAGCCTTCTCGCGCTACGAGATCATCGGGCCGCAGGCCGAAGCCTGGCTCGACCGGCTGCTCGCCTGTGCGCTGCCCAGGCCGGGTCGCGCAAAACTCGCGCCGATGCTGGGTGAAAACGGCAAGCTCAAGGGCGACCTCACCGTCTTCAATTGGGGTGATGGCTCCTGGTGGATCATGGGATCCTACTATCTGCGCCAGTGGCATATGCGCTGGTTCGAGCAACATATGAGCGATGGCGTCACCGTTCGCGACATTTCGGACGCCGTCGTTGGTTTCTCGCTCGCCGGTCCCAATGCGCGAATGCTACTTGAGCGCCTCACACATCAGGACGTTTCGCACCAGGCGTTCGGCTTTCTCGCCTGCAGGACGTTCGATGTCGGACTGGTGCGGGCGAAGGTCGGACGACTGTCGGTCATCGGCGAACTCGGCTACGAGATTCATTGCCGGGCCAATGAGCACATGGGCCTGCGCCGCGCGCTACTTGCCGCAGGCAGCGATCTGGGAGTCACCGAATACGGCTTCAGCGCGGTCAATTCGCTGCGGCTCGAAAAGAGCTTTGGCATCTGGTCGCGCGAATTCACGCAGGACTATACGCCTGATGAGACCGGCATGGACCGCTGGGTCGCCTTCGACAAGGGCGATTTCATCGGCCGCGAGGCGGCCCTGAAAGAGCAGAAGGCTCCATCGAGGCGCACGCTGGTGACGCTCGAAATCGACGCGGCGGATGCCGATGCCAGCGGCTACGAGCCGGTCTGGAACAGAGGCAGGCTGGCCGGCTTCGTCACCTCCGGCGGCTATGGCCATACGGTCGGCAAGAGCCTCGCCATGGCGCTGGTCGAGCGCGAAGCGGCCGATATCGATACGCCGTTGACAACCCACATCGTCGGCGTCGAAAGAGATGCGCGCGTCATCGCTTCGTCGCCATATGATCCACTGGGCAAGGCGATGCGGGCATGACCGATCGAACCGATGACGTCGGTGCGAAAGACCATTCGATGATCCACATTTCTTTCCGAACATCAGGCCTGTCCGGCACGTCATGACCACACGCTATTCCGCCCTGTCGCTGTTCAAGGAGGGCCTGGCTGGCCAGACCGGCTGGCAACCGGCCTGGCGATCGCCCGAGCCGAAGCCGTCCTACGACGCCATCGTCATCGGCGGCGGCGGCCATGGGCTGGCGACGGCCTATTACCTGGCAAAGAATCACAATATCACCAGGGTGGCCGTGCTGGAAAAAGGCTGGATCGGCGGCGGCAACACAGGGCGCAACACCACTGTGGTACGCTCCAACTACTATTATCCCGAAAGTGTCGAACTCTACGGGCTGGCGCACCAGCTCTATGAGGGATTGTCGAAAGACCTGAACTACAACGTCATGCTGTCGCAGCGCGGCATGGTCAATCTGTGCCACTCGACTGCCGAGATGGAGATCGGGGCGCGCACCGTCAACGCCATGCAGATCAACGGCATCGATGCCGAGCTGTTTTCACCTGACGATGTGCGCCGGGTGGCGCCGATCTATAATTTCTCAGCCGATGCGCGCTTCCCGGTGTTCGGCGGCATCTGGCAAGGCAGGGCCGGTACGGCGCGCCATGACGCCGTCGCCTGGGGCTACGCGCGGGCGGCGAGCCGGCTCGGCGTCGATATCATCCAGAACTGCGAGATCACCGATTTCATCGTCGAGGGCGGCCGCTGCCGCGGCGTCCAGACTTCGCGGGGCGCGATCCGTGCCGAGCGTATCGGCATGGCGGTGGCCGGGCATTCCTCGGTGCTGGCGGCCAAGGCCGGCTTCCGGCTTCCGATCAATTCCTATGCGCTGCAAGCCTGCGTGTCCGAACCGGTCAAGCCGATCCTCGACACGGTGGTGCTGTCGCCCGGCTGCGGCGTCTATGTCAGCCAGTCGGACAAGGGCGAGATCGTCATCGGCGGCGGCCTCGACCGCATTCCTTCCTATGCGCAGCGCGGCAATTTGCCGACGCTGGAGGCGGTGATTGCCGGCGTGCTGGAGATGTTCCCGATCTTTGGCCAGCTCAAGCTGATGCGGCAATGGGCAGGTATCGTCGACGTGGTGCCGGATTCCTCGCCGATCATCGGCGAATCGCCGCTGCCCGGCCTGTTCCTCAATTGCGGCTGGGGCACGGGCGGCTTCAAGGCCATTCCCGCCGGTGGCACGCTGCTGGCGCAATTGCTAGCGTCAGGCAAACACAACGACATCAGCCGCCCCTTCGATCTCGATCGCTTCGCCACCGGCCGGCTGATCGACGAAGCGGCCGGCTCCGGCATCGCGCATTAGAGGTTTGCCATGCAGCTCTTTCCTTGCCCATTCTGCGGCCCGCGCGACGAAACCGAATTCCACTATGGCGGCGATGCCGGCAATGTCAGGCCGGATGGCATCGACGTGCCGACCGATCGCTGGGCTGGCTACCTCTATCTGCGCGGCAACCCGAAAGGCACGGCGCGCGAGATCTGGGTCCACATGATTTGCGGCGAGTTCTTCGTCATGGAGCGGGACACCGTCACCCACAAGGTGCTGTCTTCGGCCGCTCTCGACGGGGAGCATGCCGCGTGACCGCCTCACGTCTTGCCACCGGCGGCAGCGCCATCGACCGCTCGCGCCCGATCCGCTTCAGCTTCGACGGAACCATCGTGCAGGGCTTTGCCGGCGACACCATCGCCTCGGCGCTGCTGGCGGGTGACGTCGCGGTCGTCGGCCGCAGCTTCAAATACCACCGGCCGCGCGGCATATGGGGCGCCGGCGTCGAGGAGCCCAACGCGCTGGTCGATATCGGCGGCTCGCGGGCGACGCCCAACACGCGCGCCACGACCGAGCCGGCGCGCGACGGACTGGTGGCGAAAAGCGTCAACGCCACGCCCAGCGCACTGGCCGACCGCAACGCCTTCCTGGACCGTTTTGCGCGCTTCATCCCGGCCGCGTTCTACTACAAGACCTTCATGTGGCCGGACTGGCACAGGTTCGAGCCGCGCATCCGCGCCATGGCGGGGCTGGGCACGGTCGATGCTGACTGGACCTCGCCCGGCACGGCCGACCAGATCAACCATCATTGCGACGTGCTGGTGGTGGGCGCGGGACCGGCAGGGCTGGCGGCGGCAAGACTGGCGGCCGGCGCTGGTCTGACCGTCACACTGGTCGACGACCAGCAGAGCCCCGGCGGATCGCTTGGCTATCGTGCCGGTGAGATCGATGGCAAGCCGGCGGCCGTATGGGTCAAGGAGACGATTGCCGAGCTTGCCGCTGGCGGTCACCTCATCCTGCCTTCGACCACCGCCTTAGGCATTTACGACCACAATCTGGTCGGGCTGAACCAGCGTCATTTCGACGGCCGGCCGGATATGCTGTGGCGGGTCAGGCCGCGCCAGATCGTGCTGGCGACCGGCGCCATCGAACGGCCGCTGCCTTTCGCCAACAACGATCTGCCGGGCATCATGTCGGCGGATGCGGCGTTCGCCTATCTGAGGCGCCACGCTGTGCTGGTCGGCCGCCGCATCATCGTCGCCACCAACAATGACAGCGCCTATGAGGTGGCGGGGGCGCTTGCCGAGGCCGGCGCCGAAGTCAGGCTTGTCGACATCCGGCGCAACGGCACGCCTGCCGCGCCGGCCAATGCCCGGTTGATCAAAGGGCGTTCTCTCGCATCCGCCAGCGGCAAGCTGCGCGTCGACGGCGTGACGCTCGACGACGGCACGAGGTTCGATGCCGATTGCGTCCTGGTCTCCGGCGGGTGGACGCCGACCATCCATCTCTTCGGCCAGGCCAAGGGCAAGCTCGCCTGGAGCGATGCGCGCGCCGCCTTCCTGCCAGGCGATCCGGTCGACGGCATTGCTGTTGCCGGTGCCGCTGCCGGCGCGGTCTCCTTGTCGGATGTGTTTGCCGGCGTGGGAAAGGCATTCGCTGGCCAGGCGAACGCGGCAACACCACGCAGCACCGGGCCGGAGGCGACGGCCGGCATTCTGGCGGCATGGCCAATGCCGGGCTCGAAGGGACGCATCTGGATCGACTACCAGAACGACGTGACGGTGAAGGACGTCGAGCTGGCGGCGCGCGAAAACTTCGTCTCGGTCGAACATCTGAAGCGCTACACCACGCTCGGCATGGCGACCGACCAGGGCAAGACCTCCAACCTGCCCGGCCTGGCGCTGATGGCCGGTATCACCGGGCGTACGGTGCCGGAGGTTGGCACCACCACCTATCGGCCGCCATTCACGCCGGTGCCGCTGGCAAGCTTCGCCGGCGCGCGCGTCGGCGAATTGATGGCGCCGGTGCGCCGGCTGCCGCTCGAAAATGTCCACCGCGCCAATGGCGCCGTCTTCCAGGAATATGGCGGCTGGCTGCGCCCGGCCCACTATGGCGGCTACGCGGACGCGGAGCGTTCGATCGCGGACGAGGCGCTACGCGCCCGTCAGTCGGTCGCGCTGTTCGACGGCTCGACGCTCGGCAAGATCGAGGTGACCGGACCGCAGGCGGCCGCGTTCGTCGATTTCCTCTATTACAACACCATGTCGACGCTGAAGCCGGGCCGCTGCCGGTACGGCTTCATGCTGTCGGAAAACGGCGTGGTCTTTGATGACGGCGTTCTGGTACGGCTCGACGAACATCGCTTCGTCGTCTCGTGCTCGTCCTCGCATGTCGCTGCCGTTCACGCCCGGCTGGAGGAATGGCGCCAGGACCGCTTCGGACGCGGCGCCGTCTACATCCACAACGCCACATCGGACATGGCGACGCTGACCGTCTCGGGGCCAAACTCCCGAAAACTGCTCGAAGCGCTTGGCCTCGGTCTTTCGCTCGGCGATGCCGACCTGCCGCATATGGCGATCGCTCATGGAAGCTATGCAGGCGACGAGGTCCGCATTGCCCGCGTCAGCTTCACCGGCGACAGGAGCTATGAGATTTCGATCCGGGCCGATCGCGCCGAGCCGTTATGGGCGCATCTGCGCAAGGCGGGCCAGGCGTTCGACGCCGTCGTCATCGGCCTGGAGGCGCTGATGATCCTGCGGGCCGAGAAAGGCTTCATCGTCATCGGCAAGGACACTGACGGCACCACGCTGCCGCATGATCTCGGCGTCGACGGCCCGCGCGTCAAGCGCCAGACCGAGTTCGTAGGCCGCCGCTCGCTGTTCACCGAAGAGGCCTCGCGTGACAACCGCATGCAGCTTGTCGGATTGGCGGTGCCGCAAGGCGAAGCGCCGCTGCCTACCGGAGCGCATGGCATCAAACGGAGCGACGGCAGATTGCGCAGCCAAGGCTTTATCACCTCGAGCTACCACAGCCCGACGCTCGGCCGCCCGGTTGCGCTTGGCCTGATCGAGCGCGGTGCGACGCGGCATGGCGAGACGATAGACATCCAGCATCTCGGCAAGATCAGCAACGCGACGATTACCGCCCCTTGCGCCTTCGACCCGGCAGGAGACCGGCTGCATGCGTGATCTCGCGGAAAAATGGTCCATTACTCCGGACTGGCAGAGCGCAGTCATCGCCACGCCGGGTCTTGCGATACGAGCCGTCCTCGACCTCAACCAGTTGATGGTCAGCGGCGACCTCGACGCGTGGACACGGGCTTCCAGCATCGGCGGGACTGGCGTGGGTGCCTTTGGTATCGCACAGGGCGACCGCTACGCGGCGCGGCTGGCGCGCGACCGGTTGCTCGTCGTATCGAAGAGCCCGCTCGCCATCGCCACGGGCTGGCATGCAGACGGGTTCGCGGTGACGGCGATCAGCGCTGGGTTGCAAATATTCGAGGCCGAGGGCATGGCGCTCGACGCTTTCATCGCGCGTGGAACGACGCTCGATCCCGCGAAGCCAAGTGCCAGTGCAGCACTTTCCTTCGCCGGCATCAGCGCCGTCGTCTATCGTCTTGACGGCAAGCTGCGCATCCATGTCGACCGTGGCCTTGCCGCTTATCTCTGGACATGGATGGAAACGGCCGCCGGCAACATCGCGACCGGATCAACCGACTAGCCGACGGCAGTGCGATCCGGTCAGAGCGTAAACGACCAGAACAGGCAGGCCAGCGTTGCGGCGGCAAAGACCACGAAGAACAGGCTGCGCAGCAGAACGTTGCGGCGCAGCTCGTTCATGACGAAGTGACAACCGACGACCGCCGCGGCAAACAGGAACCGCCAGTTCAGCAGCGCCCACACGGCGCTGCCCTGCCCGAACGCCCATCTGGCGACCAGACAGCCGACGATGGTCGCAAACAGCGCGATCACGGTCCAGAAAAGGGCGTCGGCGGCATGGGTCAGGACGATGCCGGCCGCCCTGATCGGCAGGATCATCATCAGCATCGCGCTGAAGAAATAGACAGCGGCAATCGGGATGAACACGCCGGCGTCGGCAATGCCGTCAAGGCGCCTGACGCCGATCGCGCCATAGGGATAGCCGTGCCTGGCCACAGCCAGGCTCAACGCCATGAGCAAGGCGGTCAGCACGGCGACCAGTGCGAAGGATGTGAGGGCTTTGCTCATGACGTTCCTGTCCCAGACGAATCAGACAGGAACGTTTTTAGCGGGCAGCCGTAAATTGCGTAAGCGAGATCAATCACCACGCCAATTTCGATTGCGGCGGAATCCGCCGACGGCAAGCTATTCAGCGGCGATCCTGCCGGCCGAGCGGTTGGCCAGCACGAAGCCGACCTCGTCGACCGCCTGCGCCGCACGCTTCAGGATCGCCTCGGAGCGCAGCACACCGTCGGTGAAATCCTTGTCGGTGGCGTAGACGGCGGTCGGCAGGGCAAAGGCCTCGAAGAAGCCGAACAGCGGCCGCAGCTGATGCTCGACGATCAAGGCATGGCGCTCGCCACCGCCGGTCGCCGTCAACACGATGGGCTTCCCCCGCAGCGCTGCCGGATCGATCAGATCGAAGAAATGCTTGAACAGGCCGGTATAGCTGCCCTTGTAGGTCGGCGAGCCGACGACGAGCACGTCGGCGGCGAGGATTTGTTCCAGGATCGCGCGCGCCTGGCCGTCGAGATCGCGGGCCCATTTCGCCGTTCCCAGCGACGGACCGAGGTCCTCGATATCATAGGTGCTCGCCGACAGGCCGTGGCTGGCGGCGATGTCCCTGGTGACCAGGTCGACGAAGGCGCGCGTCTTTGACGGCCTGGTGATGTTGCCGGAAAAGCCGACGACTGTTGGATTTGACATGGCAGTGGGCCTCTTGGATGGTCGAAGGTTTGACGTGGCAGGCCGCCCGCCCGCCGGTGGGAATCAGCTCCAGGCGTGCAGCGGCGGATTTTCGCCGTTGAGGAAATATTTGCCGAGGATCGAATATTTCCAGCGCACCGGATCGTGCAGCGTGTGCGTGCGCGCATTGCGCCAATGCCGGTCGAGATTGTGTTCGGCCAGCGTCGAGCGGGTTCCCGCAAGTTCGAACAGCCTGTTGGTCGCGGCTATGGCGATCTCGGTCGACAGGATTTTTGCCTCGGCGGTGACGATCTGGGCGTGCGCCACCGTGTCGGCGGTCGGATCGATCACTGCCCGGTCGATCGCATGACCGGCCTTTTCGAGCAGCGCCTGCGCCGCGTGCAGGCGCAGCGTCAGGTCGCCAATGGCCTGAATGGTGTAAGGATCGTCCCAGGCGTTGTCGACGCCGCTGTCGATCCAGGCGCGGCTTTTGGTCCTGACGAAATTGACGGTCTCGTCGATCGCCGCCTGGGCGATGCCGGTGTCGACCGCCACCTGGATGATCTGGAAGATGGCGCCGTCGGCGGTCGGCCTGTCGTAGCCCTTGTAGCCGGGTACCAGATGGGTCTTCGGCACCTTGACGTTGTCGATGATAACGGTGCCGGACAGCGTCGTGCGCTGGCCGAAGCTCGACCAGTCGTCGATGACCGTCAGCCCGGGTGCGGCACGGTCGGCGATCGCATACCAGGCGCGGCCCTCGTCATCGAGCGCCACGATCGGCACGAGATGGGCAAGCAGCGCGCCGGACGAATAGAATTTGCGGCCGTTGACAACCACATGATCGCCGGCATCGGTGAAGCGGGTCTCAAAATCGGCGGCGCGCTTGGAGCCGAACTCGGAAAAGGCGTTGCCGAACCGCGTGCCTTTCAACGCTTCGGCAAACAGCAGCTTCTGCTGGTCCGCGTCGGACACGGTGCGAATGGCGGCGACAACACCGAGATGGTTCTGGGCAACCTGGCCGATCGAGGAATCCGCCGCCGAGATGATCTCGATTACCTTCGCCAACGTCGCATAGGACACCTCCGGCCCACCGAATGCCTTGGGTACATTGATCGACCACAGGCCGCTTTGCGAAAAGGCATCGAGTTCGGCGACCGGCCAGATCCGCTCGCGGTCGCGCTGGGAGGAGTCCTTGACGAATTCGGCGGCGAGTGCGTGGGCAATCGCAATCGCCTCGGCATCATCCTTGATGATGTGCGCTGGGGCGGTCGGCCTTGCGACTGGCGGCACGGCGGCGGAAGCCTTGTCGGTTTTGACGGTCGAAACGGTCATTTCACTGCTCCTTGGGATTTTGGCTCAGGCAACGGCGTGGAGATGGGCGGGCCTGGTGGCGGGTGACACCTGTTGCCCGGGGGTTGATTGACCGAGATAGAAGGCCCTGATGTCCTCGCGCTGGCGAAGTTCGACGGCAGCGCCGGCGAGAACGGAAACGCCGTTTTCGAGCACGGTGGCGTGGTCGGCGTATCTGAGCGCGACCGCCGAGTTCTGCTCGGCAACCAGGATCGACAGGCCGGTCTCGCGGTTGAGTTTTTTCAAGCTCTGGAAGATGTCCTGGACGATGAGCGGCGCGAGTCCCATCGACGGTTCGTCGAGAACCAGCAAACGCGGTCGCGACATCAGCGCCCGGCCGATGGCGGTCATCTGCTGTTCACCGCCGGAGGTCAGGCCGGACAATGTCCGGCGCTTTTCCCGAAGCCTCGGGAAATAGCCGTAGATCCGTTCGAGATCCCCGTTGATCTCGGCGCGGCTCCCGCTGCGGCCGATTCCGCCGGCGATCAGATTCTCCTCGACGGTGAGGCTTTTGAAGCAGTGGCGGCCTTCCAGCACCTGGACCAGCCCGGCGCGCACCAGATCACCCGGTTTGCGGCGCGAGACATCGGACCCTTCATAGCGGATGGTGCCGGCATTGACCTGGCCACGTTCCGCCGGCAGCAGGTTGGAGACGGCCTTCAGCGTCGTGGTCTTGCCGGCGCCATTGGCACCGAGCAGCGCCAGTATTTCGCCGCGCCTGAGCTCAAAACTGACGCCATGCAGCGCCGTGATGGCGTGGTTGTAGGTGGCATGGACCGCGTCCATGGCAAGAATGACGTCATCGTTCGGCATAGGCTGTTCTTTCACGGTTCGGAAACCGAAAGAGGCCGGGCGCCACGGAACTTGGTCCGCGACGCCCGGCACTGACTGATCAGTTGGTGGTCACAGCATTGGCATCGTCGGCAGTGCGCAGCTTGATGCCCTTCTCGGCAGCGTAGGCCTCGGCGGACTTCTCGATGATCGGCCGCAGCAACGCCCAGTCCGGCGCGATCCAGTCGGAGACGACGTTCCACTTCTTGCCGTCCCACTGCTGGAAGGTCACGTAGCCTTCGCCTTCGTGATTGTCCCAGCTGACATTGATCGAATGGAACAGGTCCTTGGCGCCGAGCGCCTCGACCTTGGCGGGATCAAGCTTGAGATGCTCGAAGCCCCAGCGGACCTCGTCGCCGGTCAGCGTGCGGTGGCCGAACTTCTCCTGCGCGACCCGGATCGCCTCGACATTGAGGATGCCGTTGACAATGCCGAGATTGTGGTAGACCGAGCCGATGCGCGCCTTGTCTTCAAGGTTGCCCTTGGAGGCGCCGTAGACCGTCTTCACGATCTCCTGCACCACCGGGTAGGAGTTGCCGGAAGCCTGCGTGGTGATGGCGGTGTAGCCCTTGGCGGCGTCGCCGGCGGGGATCACGTCCTCTTCGGAATTCGACCAGACATTGCCGACGATATGGTCGACGGGGAAGCCGACCTTGACCGCCGTCTTCAGCGCCACCGGGTTCATCACGCCCCAGCCGCGCAGGACGACGAAGTCCGGCTTGGCGCGGCGGATGGTCAGCCACTGCGACTGCTGTTCGTTGCCGGGATGCGGCACCTCGATCTGCTGCACGGTGAAGCCGTATTTCTGCGCCAGCAGTTCATAGATCGGGATGGTTTCCTTGCCGTAGGGCGACCCATGATAGAGCACGACGATCTTCTTGCCCTTCAGTCTGTCGATGCCGCCTTCCTTGGAGGCGATGTAGTTCACGATGCCCGAGGTTTCGCTGTAGGGATTGAGCAGCAGCGGGAACACGTAAGGGAAGACACGCCCGTCGGTGGAGTCGGTGCGGCCGTGGTTGACGGTGATCAGCGGCACCTTGTCGGCGGTGATGCGATCGATCATGGCATAGGCGATGCCGACCGAGAGCGGGTTCCAGGCGGCGGCACCGGCATGGCTCTTCTGCCGCTCATAGCATTCGACACCACGCTCGACCTCATACTGGGTCTCGCATTCGTCCCAGGTCAGTTTGACGCCGTTGACGCCGCCGTCACGGATGTTGATGAGGTTGAGATAGTCGATGAAACCGCCGAAGAAGCCGGTGCCGCCGGCCGCATAAGGCCCGACGCGATAGCTCTGCAGCGGGAAATATTGTTCGTCGGCGTGCGCGGCGGGCAAGGCCACCGACACGATCATCGCCGCGGACAAAGCCGCCGCCTTGATTGTGCTGAGGAAAGTCATGGTCGAGATACTCCCGGTATGGGCCGTCTTGGGTTCGGCCCCTTGTTCATTTTCGGATTGGATTCATTTTCAATGCATCAGCTCAAGTCGGCTGCCAGGCGAACAGGAGCCGTCTTCGGACCCTGTCCCACAGCGCCACCAGCCCGTCAGGTTCAAGGATCAGAAACAGGATGATGAGCGCGCCCAGCACGATGCGCTGGCTCATGTCGAGCACGCCCGAGTCGAAGAGATCGCCAAGCAGAAAGCCGCCGAGGCGCGACAGAGCGAGTGGAAAGACCACGATGAGGGCGGCGCCGAAAAACGCGCCGCGGATCGAAGCCAGACCACCGATGATGATGATGAACAGGATCTGGAACGACCGGTCGAGATCGAAGCCATCCGGCTCGACGGTCCTCAGGTACGCGAAGGCCCAGATGACGCCGGCAACGCCGATGATAAAGGACGAGATGGCGAAGGCCAGCAGCTTGGTCTTCAGGACCGGGATGCCGATGATGCGGGCGGCGGTTTCATTGTCGCGGATGGCGATGAAGTTGCGCCCGGTCTGCGACGAGACCAGCCGATGGGCGAGGAAGGTCAGGACGGTGACGATGGTCAGCGCGAACAGATAGCGGCCGATGGCGCCGTCGAGCGCGAAACCTGAAATCGACAGTCTCGGCGCGTCGATGACGCCTGACGCCGAGTTGTTGGAGAACCAGCTGAACTTGGTCAGCGCCCATTGCACGAAGAACTGCGCGGCAAGGGTCGAAACCGCGAGATAAAAACCCTTCAGGCGCAGGCTCGGCAGGCCGAAAACGACGCCTATCGCGGCCGCCACTATGCCGGCCAGGAAGATGCTGCCGACCAGCGGCAGGCCTTCGACACGCAGGTTGAAATTATAGGCAGCAAAGGCGCCGGCCGCCATGAAAGCAGCACTGCCAAGCGACACCTGGCCGGCATAGCCGGTCAGGATGTTCAAGCCCACGCCGGCGAGGCTGAGCGCCAGGAAAGGCAGCAGGATGGCCTCGAACAGATAGCTTGAGCCGATCAGCGGCACGACGCCGTAAGCGAAAGCGAGCAAAAGCACGGGCACGACCCATTTCGGCAGCGCCGGCGCGGCGGCGAAATCGCTTGTTATCGCGGTCATCGTTCAGATCCTCTCGACGAGCTTCTGACCGAACAGGCCGGAAGGGCGGATCAGCAGGAAGACGAGCGCGACGACATAGGCAAACCAGCTCTCTATGCCGCCGCCGAAATAGTCGCCGATATAGACTTCGGCGAGCTTCTCGCTGGCGCCGATCAAGAGGCCGCCGACGATGGCGCCGAGGATGGAATCGAAACCGCCGAGCACCAGCACCGGCAGCGCCTTGAGCACCACCAGCGACAGCGAGAACTGCACGCCCAGGCGTGCGCCCCACAGCAGTCCCGCCACCAGCGCGACGAGGCCGGCAGCAGCCCAGACGGTGGCCCAGATCAAGGGCAGCCTGAGGCCGACCGCGAGAGCGGCGAACTGGTCATCCGCGACCGCGCGGAACGAGAGGCCGATGCGGGTGTAGCGGAAGAACAGCGACAGCAGCAGGACCATGCCGGCAGCGACCACGGCCGCGAAGATGTCGAACTGGCTGATCAGCACGCCGCCGATTTCCAGCGGCACGTCCTCGATGCCGAGATCGAGGCCATGGACCTGCGTGCCCCAGATCAGCTGGGCGGCGCCCTCGATGATGTAGGACAGGCCAAGCGTTGCCATGAACAGCGTGATCGGCGGCTTGTTGGTCAGCGGCCGCAGCACCGTACGCTCGATGGCGACACCCATCGCCACCATGATGGCGAAGGTGATCACCAGCGCCAGCGCGAAGGGAACGCCGCGCTCGACAAGGCTGACGAAGGTGAGTGCGGCGAACAGCAGCATCGCGCCTTGCGCGAAATTGAGCACGCCCGAGGTCTTGTAGATGAGCACGAAGCCGATCGCGACAAGCGAATACATGACGCCTGAGAGCAGGCCTCCGACGAGCACTTCGATGAAGAACTGGCAGTCGAAACCGGCGATCATATGCCTGCCCCGTCTTCATTGTCCGAGGCGACGCCGAGATAGGCATCGATGACGCGCTGGTCGTTCCTGACCTCATCGGGCGTGGCGTCGGCGATCTTGCGGCCGTAGTCGAGAACGGCGATGCGATCGGACAGACCCATGACAACACCGACATCGTGCTCGATCAACACCACGGTGGTGGCGAAACGATCGCGCGCGGCACGGACGAAAGCCGCCATCTCGCTCTTTTCGCTCGCTGTCATGCCGGCCATCGGCTCGTCGAGCAAAAGCAGGCGCGGCTCGGCCACCAGAGCGCGGGCCAATTCGACACGCTTCTGCAGCCCATAAGGCAAGGTGCCGACAAGACGGTCGCGAATGGCGGTGAGATGGAGGAATTCGAGGACCTGTTCGGCACGGCTGCGTGAATCGCGCTGCTCGCCACGCGAGCGGCCGATGCCGAGCACCTGGCCGGCAAAGTTGGAGCGGACCTTGTAGGCAAGGCCAGAGGCGACATTGTCGAGGACGCTGAGGCCCTTGAACAGTGCAAGGTTCTGGAAGGTTCTGGCGACGCCGAGATGGGCCAGCCGCTGCGTCGGGACCTGGGCATAGAAGGTACCGTCGAGCTGGACATGGCCACGATCCGGCCTGTAGACGCCGCTGATGACGTTGATCAGCGAGCTCTTGCCGGCCCCGTTAGGGCCGATGATGGCACGGATCTCGCCTGGTAGAACCGACAGGTCGATATCGGCAAGTGCGACGACGCCGCCAAACGACAGGCTTATGCCCTGAAGCGCGAGCAAGGGAGAGGCGGCGTCGGCAACGGACCCTGCCGGCCTGGCGGCATCTTCGAACGACTGCTCCGACCGCAGGCCTGACGGCAAGCCGCGTGCAAAGACTTCCGGCGCATAGACCGAAGCGTCCATCACTCCGAGCGTATAACTGGGCAACGGCATTCCAATCGTCCTCGATTAGGCGCGCAAAATCCTATTGCCGCCCGACGGATCAGCGCGCCGGGCAAGCTTCATGTGTGCAGGCCGGCGCCTGCCCGGCGTGCCTATGGGGTGACTACTCCGCCGCCAGCGACGCCGCCGCCTCGGCATCTTCCAGTTCGCGAACGAGTGGGATGACATGCTTGCCGAAATACTCGACCTCTTCCTGGAAGTGCAGGAAACCGAGCAGGATGAGATCCGCACCCGCGCGCTTCAGGTCGACGACGCGTTGAGCGACCTGCCTGGGGGTGCCGATCAGGTTGGAGCGGAAGCCGTCATTGTACTGGACCAGGTCGTCGAAGGACGATTTCGCCCAATTGCCCTCACCTTCCGGCGAGGCCTTACCGGCGTTCTTGACCTCATGGCCGAAAGCATTGACCGCTTCGGGATTGGCCTTGGCGATGATTTCGGCGAGCACCGTCTTGGCCTCCTCCTCGGTCTCGCGAACGACAGCGAAAGCGTTGACGCCGACCTTGACGGAATGGTTGTTGGCCTTCGCCTTGGCCCTGAGGTCGTCGACCTGCTTGGCGATTTCAGCCGGCGTGTTGCCGTTGGTGAAGTACCAGTCCGAAACCCGTGATGCCATGTCGCGTGCGGCGCGCGACGAGCCACCCTGGAAGATTTCGGGCAGCGGCTGCGGCGGCTTCGGCTTCAGCGAATATTCGTTGAAGCGGTAGAAATCACCACGGAAGGTGAAGCTGTCTTCAGTCCATATTCCGCGCAGCGCACGAATGAATTCTTCCGAGCGGCGGTAGCGCTCGTCATGGTCGAGCCAATGCTCGCCAATGGCGTGGAACTCGCCGCGGAACCAGCCGGAGACAAGATTGATCGCGACGCGGCCGTTGGTCAGGTAGCTGATGGTGGCGATCTGCTTGGCCGCCAGCGCCGGGTTCCATGGCCCGGGCAGGATCGCGGCGATGACCTTGAGCGTGGTGGTCGCCGCCAGCAGATCATGGCTGAACGCCACCGATTCATGCTGTTCGTCGGCGCCGTAGCCAGCGGTGAAACGGATCTGGCTGAGCGCGTAGTCGAAGCCGGACCTCTCGGCGATCTGCGCCAGCTTGCGGTTATACTCGGCCGAATGGTTGGTGCGCTGCTCGATGTTGGAGATCACCAGGCCGCCCGAAACATTCGGCACCCAGTAGGCAAACTTGATCGCGTCGGTCTCTGCGTGTGCCATGAAATGTCTCCCATTCAGGCCGTGTCATTGATCGATCCGGCCGCAGCCGGACTTCGCCGATATTTATTATGTTTATAGAATATATATACAAAGAAGGATTTTCCGTTTTTGGGGCACTCTTGGGGCGGAAATACCAATTTTCGCTGCCGAACCCGGCCTGCAGATGTCAGCCCGCAAGAGGTCCATGCGCGGCATGGGCGCCGATCGCCTGCGCTGACGGCAGCGTAACCAGCAGCTTGGCAATTTCCCCCGCGACCGCCTGGGCATGGCGGGCGACTTCCGGCAGACCCATGAGCTCGCCGAAAGTGCCTCTTGCCAGCGGGCCGGCGACCAGGAGTGTCGCAACCGCCTCACCGTCCGAGCCGATTGCGCGGCTGTCGAGACTTGTCTCGATGCCAAGTCCATATTGGTCCGTCCTGATCAAGCCGGCTTCCGCCAGCGAGCTCAGCGCCGGGTTCAGCTGTAATGCCTGCCCATGAGCCGGACCCGTAGTGTTGATGACGGCATCGAAGCGCGTCGTCTCGATCCGTGTCTGCCCGCGTCGTTGAAAGCTGACAGCCAGGCTGCCGTCCTCATCGTTCGACGCGACAAGCCTGGCGGCAATGGTGTCGAATGTTCCGGCCGCATGACGCCGGTCGAGCACCGCCGCCACCTGCGGAGCGATCCTGAAGCGATGCACGTCCCAGAACACGCGCAGCCGGCGGACCAGCCTTGCCCGCTCCGGCGGGGCAAGTGCGGCCCACAGCACCGGCCCCTGCAGGCGCAGTTGGTCGAAGACCGACTGCCAGTTGACATTGGCCGCTCTCGCAGCTGTCAGCGTCGCGCGAATGGCCCTGAGCAGGCCGAGCGCCGTCGTGGCCGGCGCGGATGCAAAATCGCCAAAAGGCTCGCCCCTGACATCGGGGGGTCCGCGCGAGCGTAAGCCGCGGCGCGACAGCGCGAGGATGCGGCCGCGATGGCCACGACGGTCGAGTTCGGCGACCATGTCGGCAGAGGTCAGCCCGGAGCCGACGATCAGCACCGACGCCTCCGGACCAATCCCGGCAAGCGCCGCTGGTGCGTACGGGTCGGCGATGAAACCCGGTGCTTCCGTCAGATGGATCAGCGCGGCTGGAATCGCGGGCTGTGGGTGCGTCGCTGCCAGGACGACGATATCGGCAGCGACCAACCCACTGGACGTATGCACGGTCCAGCCCGCGCCACTGGCATCGCGCGTCACGCGTATGGCGAGACCTTCGACATGACGGACAAGGCCGGAACCGAGATACGGCGCCAGATGCTCGGCGACATAGCGGCCGAACACGCGCCGGCGCGGAAAAGCGTCGCCGTTCTTCCAGATGGCATCCGGGTCGTGTTCGAGTTCTCCGCTGCCAGTCAACCAGCGTGCAAAATGCTGCGGGTCGTCGGGAGCCATGCTCATCCTGACTGCGGGGACATTGACCCGGTGCGACGGTTCCTCGCTGGAATAGGCAAGGCCGCCGCCGAGCGCTGGTCGCGGCTCGATGACGGAAATCGACAGGCGCTCCGATTGAGGTGCTCGCGCCAGGTGCCACGCCACCGCCGCGCCGGAAAAGCCGCCGCCAATAATGGCGACGCGCAACCGCGAGGACGCAGGAAGCAAGTTCACGAGGCGCTGGCGAGCGACTTCGGCCGGTGGTCGCCGGCGATGGTTTCGCCGAACGGACCGGTGTTGACGGACGAGCCGGCTGCCTTGACCAGATGGTCGGTCGGCAGTTTCGGCAGCACCAGCTCACCAAAGCGATAGGCTTCTTCGAGATGCGGATAGCCGGAAAGGATAAAGGTATCGATGCCGAGGCGCCGGTACTCGTCGATGCGCTCGGCGATCGTGTCGGGATCGCCGACAAGTGCGGTCCCTGCGCCGCCGCGCACCAGGCCGACGCCGGCCCACAGATTGGGCGCGATCTCGAGCTTAGCGCGATTGCCGCCATGCAGTGCGCTCATCCGCGCCTGGCCGACCGAATCCATGCGGGCAAAGACCTTCTGCGCCGAGGCGATCGTCGCATCGTCGAGCCGGCTGATCAGCCTGTCGGCCGCGGCCCAAGCCTCCTCGGTGGTTTCGCGCGCGATGACATGCAGCCTAATGCCGAAGGAGAGATTGCGGCCGGCCTTCTGCGCCAGTTCACGCATGCCGTCCAGCTTGCGCTCGACATCGGCTGGCGGCTCTCCCCAGGTCAGGTATTTGTCGATCTCCTGCGCCGCCACCACGGACCCAGCGTCGGACGACCCGCCGAAATAGAGCGGCGGATAGGGCGTCTGCACCGGCGGAAACAGCAGCCTTCCATCCTCGATGCGGAAATGCTTGCCCTGATGCTCGACCGTCTCGCCGCTCAGCACCCGCTTGTAGATGCGAAGAAATTCCTGCGTCACCTCGTAGCGCTCGGCATGCGACAGGAAAATGCCGTCGCCCTTGTTCTCCAGCGGATCTCCGCCGGTGACGACGTTGATCAGCAGGCGGCCATTGGAGATGCGATCCAGCGTCGCAGTCATGCGCGCGGCCAGCGTCGGCGACTGCAAACCGGGCCGCACGGCGACAAGGAAACGCAAGCGTTCGGTCATCGGCACGAGGGCCGATGCGATCACCCAGGAATCCTCGCACGAGCGGCCGGTCGGCAACAGCACGCCATAGTAGCCGAGCGTGTCGGCCGCCTTCGCCACTTGCGTCAGATACGGCAGATCGACCGATCTGCCGCCCTCGGCCGTGCCGAGATAACGGCTGTCGCCATGCGTCGGCAGAAACCAGAGCACCTTGATGCGGTCTGGCACGACCCGGCTCATGGCCTTTCTCCCGCTGCCTGCCGAAGGCGGCCGGATATGCCTGCTTTGGTGAGTGGCTGATGCAAAGGAGTAGGCATGGCGTGGTCCTGTCCGGGTGGAAACCAGATCGCCAGTGCAGATTGCTTATTCCACAAACTCTGTAGAGTTAGTTTATTCCAATTCTGCCGCCGCTATTAGAATTTCTCTCTCTGGCAAGGAAAGGGGGCCGGCCCGAATACACCGGGCCGGCCCCCTTCGTATCAGAACGCTGGTTCGACCGCGTTGACGTTGTCCTTGGTGACGACGGTCAGCGGGATGGGCAGCCGGTCCTTGACCTGCTTGCCGTCGATGATCTCGGCCATCGTGTTGATTGCCAGGCGGCCGTCCTCGACGGGCGACTGGACGATGGTCGAGTACATTTCATTGGTGCGGATCGATTCGAACGCATCCTTCTGGCCATTGATGCCGACGATCGGCGGTGCGGCCTTGGAGGGGTTGGCCTCCTTCCATGCGTCGATGAAGCCGCGGGCCATCGTGTCGTCATTGGCGTAGACGCCGCTGATCTGGTCGCCGAAGCGTGTGATCAGATCGCGGCTGACCACCAGCGCCTTTTGCTGGTCGAAGTCGGCGTTGACCGTGTCGAGCACCTTGATGTCGGCATTGGTTTCCTTGAGACGGTCGGTGAAGCCGCTGACGCGTCCGATCGTGGTGCCGTTGCCGGCCTGGCCGGCGATGATGACGACGGAGCCCTTGCCGCCGAGCGCCTTGCTCAGCGAGTCCGCCGCCAGCTTGCCTTCCTCGTAGACATCAGGCCCGGTGAACGACTTGATGAACGGCTTGGCATCGTCGCTCATCGGCGAATTGATGAGGATCGCCGGAATGTTCGCCTGCTGCGCGCGCGCCAGCCCCGGTATGTATGCCTGCGGGTCGAGCGGCCACAGGATGATGCCGTCGACCTTGCGCGCAACGCAGGTGTTGAGCTGCTCGGTGCCTTTCTGGACATCAAAATCCTGGCTGAGGCTCAGGATCTCGATGCCGAGTTCCGCGGCACGCGCCTGAAGCGCCTTGTTGGCCGGCGTCGCGTAGGCATGCGAATCCGCTGCCGTCACGTAGCAGACCGTCTTGGCGCTGGCCCAGCCCGTCGATGCCAGCACAGCCGCCATGGCGGCGACGTGAAGCATGCTTTTCTTGCCAATCATGTGTTTCCTCCCAATCATGTGGTTCCTCCTTGAGTGATTGGATTGTCGCGAACGAGCGCCGGGCGCGTGCCCGGAGCCCTCCCCTTGGTGGTAACGGCCCGATCGAGCACGACGAGCAGGATCAGGATAAGCCCGGACACGACCTGCTGGACGTATGCGGGAACGGACTGGAACTCCATCGCGATGGTCAGCGAGCCGATCGTCAGCACGCCGCCGAGCGTGCCGAGCGCGGATCCCCTGCCGCCTTCGAGACGAGTTCCGCCGACAACGACCGCGGCAATGACGGCGATCGTCAGCTCCGAGCCGAAGACAGGCGAGCCGGTGTTGGTGACGAGGCTCTGGAGAACCCCCGCCAGGCCGGCAAGCGTGCCGGCAAAGACAAAGCCGAGAAAGACGATACGGTCCGAGGCGATACCGCTTTCCTTGGCAGCCGCCGGGTTGGACCCCACCGCAAAGACGTTGCGGCCCGGTATGGTGCGCGTCAGCCAGAAATGCAGCAGCACGATCAGGGCGATGAACAGCGCGCTGCGGAGGGTGAAGACATCGAGATAGATCTTGGCCAGCGCCAGGGAGAGCATGATATCGGCCCCGGTCACCGGCTGGCTGTTGGTGATCCAGTGCGCGAGCGAGCGGAAGATGAGCATCGTCGCGAGCGTCAGCACGAGCGAATTCACCTTCAGGCCGACGACCAGCATGCCGTTGACGGCGCCTGCCAGGGTACCGACCAGGATGCCGACGATCGCCGCAGGCAGGATGCCGATCTCTCGCTGCAGGATGACCGACACGATGCCGGCCAGGGCAAACACCGCGCCACCGGAGAGGTCGATCTGGCCCGATATCAAAAGCACCGTCAGGCCGATGGCGATCAGGCCGATCGTCGCCGCCCGGTCGAGGCCGAGGCCGAGGGTCGATGCCGAGAGGTAGCCGGGGACCACCAGCGCGGAAATGACGAGCGTCAGACCGAGAATGACGATGACGCGATACTGCGAGACAAGCGAAAGAAAACGCATCACGACACGCCCCGCTTGCGCAGCGCCGCATCCATGCCAACGGCGCCGACGATCAGGATGCCGAGCACGAAACCCTGGATCGGCGTGCGCACACCGTCGAGCACCATGACGTTGGTCAACAGTTGCACGAAGATGAGGCCGGCGATGGCCCGTGGCACCGATCCGAAGCCGCCGACGATCGACACGCCGCCGACCACCACCGCCGTGATGGCACTGAATTCGTAGCCGCCGCCGATGAGCGGCCGCGCGCTCTGCAGCGTCAGCCCGAGCAGGCCGCCGCTGATGCCGGAAGCCAGTGCTGTGATCACGAAGGCGCCAGCCTTCACGGCCTGCACCGGAACCGCACTTGCCTCGGCGGCGCTGTAATTGCCGCCGGTGGCAAGCGTCCATCTGCCCCAGAAGGAGCGGGACAGGACGAAATGGCCGACAAGAGCAATGACCAGGAAGATCAGCACCACGACCGGAATGCCGAACAGCCGGCCCTTGGCGAATTCGGCGGAGGCGGGATTGCTGCCATAGACAATGACCCCGCCGACAGCCGCCTGGACGATGCCCAGTCCGATCGTGCCGATGCCGAGCGTGGCGATGATGGGGTTGATGCCGACATAGCCGACCAAGACGCCGTTGAGCAGGCCTATGAGGCCGGCAAGGCCGACGGCCAGGACGAAGGCCGGCAGCGGCCCGATCACTGGCTGCAGCCCGAGCGACAGGATGGCGCCGCAGGCGATGGTGGCCGGCACCGAGAGGTCGGCCAGGCCGCCGACCACGAGCACGAAGGTCATGCCGACGACGACGATGCCGACGATGGACATCGAGGTCAGGACGTTGAGCAAATTGCCTGATGTGAAGAAGGCGGGGCTGACGAAGGAGCCGTAGAGCATCACGGCGAGGATGGCGAAGGCCAGCCCCGCCTTCGACAGGACACCGACAAGCCTGCTGCCGCGCGTAAAGCGGTCGTTGCGGTTCACACCGCCGATCTCCATGGCAGCTTCGGTCACGCCATCTCCTCCCCGGTGGCCAGCGCCATGATGCGTTCCTCGCTCAATTCGCTGCGCAGGAGAGGCTCGGAGGCGTGTCCATCGCGCATCACCACCACGCGGTCGCAGACGCCGAGGATTTCGGGCAGTTCCGAGGAGATCATCACCACCGCCATGCCGCCTGCGACGAGTCGGCCGATGATGTGGTGGATCTCGGCCTTGGCGCCGACGTCGACGCCCCGCGTCGGCTCGTCGAGGATCAAGACCAGGGGCTTGGCGGCAAGCCATTTGGCGATGACCGCCTTCTGCTGGTTACCGCCCGACAGAAGGCTGATGCGCCGTTCGCCGTCGGGCGGTGAAATCGAAAACTGCTTGACCGAGTCCGCGGCAAGCGCGTGATCGGCGCTGCGGCTGATGCGCCCGAAACGGCTCAGGCGGCGCAGTATGGGCAGGCTGATGTTTTCCCGGATCGACATTCCAGGCACGACGCCGTCGCCCTTGCGATCTTCCGGAACATAGGCAATGCCTGCCCTGACCGCCTGGGATGGCGAGTTGATCGAGACCTCGCGTCCGTTGACGCTGACTGTGCCTTCGACAAGCCGCGACAGGCCGAAGATCGCGCGGGCGACCTCGGTGCGGCCAGCGCCCACCAGCCCGGTCAAGCCCAGTATCTCGCCGGCGCGTACATCGAAGCTGACATCGCGGATGCGCGCGCCGTCGCTGATGCGTTCGACGCGCAGCACCGACTTGCCGATCTCGGCCGGGCTTTTCGGGAAGACATTGCTGACTTCGCGACCGACCATCAGCCTGATCATGTGAGCGGCATTTATGCCTTCGATCGGCCGCGTCTCGATCATTGATCCGTCGCGCAGCACAGTCACCTCGTCGGCAATTTCGAGCACCTCCTTCAGTCGGTGGCTGATATAGATGATGGCGATTCCGTCATCGCGCATCTTGCGCAAGATCCGGAACAACGCCGCCGTCTCATGCTCGCTGAGGCTGGATGTCGGTTCGTCCAGGACGATGATCCTGGGCTGCGCCGCGTAGGCCTTGGCGATCTCGACGAGCTGCTGCTGGCTGATCGACAGGTTGCCGAGCCGTTCACGCGGGTTGATGGCCGCTCCGAGCTCATCGAGGACGGCGGCTGCAGCCCGGATCATCTCGCCCTTGCGCAGAAAGGTCCACTTGCCCGGCATGCGGCCGAGATAGACGTTTTCGGCGACGCTCAGGTCGGGGACCAGATTGATTTCCTGATGCACCATGCGGATGCCCAGCGCCTGGGCATCGGCGGGCCGGCGCATGCGCACTTCGGCGCCGCCGACCCTGATTGCGCCGCTGGTGGGTGCGTAGGACCCGTTGAGCACTTTCATGAGCGTCGATTTGCCGGCGCCGTTCTCACCCACGACCGCATGAACGGTGCCGAATTTCACGGCGAAATTGACGTTGGACAGAGCCTTCACGCCCGGGAACGTCTTGCTGATGCCTCGCATGTCCAAGGCGCAATCGGCGGCGACAGTCATATCTGGCTAGGTTCCTCCTGGCGGCCGGCCGATCGTCCTCGGTATCGGCCATCGATATGTTAGTATAATAGTCGCTTCAACACAGCTCGACCCCTCTTCGAACTGGCTTGAACGTCCGGGCTTTTGAACACGCGACTCAGTCCAGGCTCTCGGTTGCGGTTGAATTTCTCACCGCGGATGATGACTATTGCACTAATATAATAGTTCTGGCAAGGTGGATTTCCGGCGGTCGTTATGAACATCGTGTCCACCGACACCCGACCGCTTCCATTGGATGCGTTCCGATTGACATTCTAGTATTATCTGGCCATTTCTGGTGAACGAAGACACGGATTTGCAATGGACCTGGATCCTTCGACGCTCAATCGGGCTCTTCCGCTCCGCGATCAGATCTACCACAAGATCCGCAACCTGATCGTCGTCGGGCAGCTGAAGCCGGGAGAGGTCATCAACGAAGTCGCCATCGCGGAGGCCCTGGGGGTGTCGCGCACCCCGGTGCGCGAAGCGGTCAAGCGCATCAGCGACGAGGGCCTGGTCAAGATCTTGGCACAGACCGGCACCTATGTCGCTCCGATCAGCCGGGCCGACCTGGAAGAAGCCTATGTCATTCGGCGGGCACTGGAGATGGAGAGCGCCCGACGCGCGGCCGCCAAGTTCACAGCGGCGGCCAGCGAGTTGCTGGAAGACAACATGGCGGCGCACCGGCTCGCCATATCGCGAGGCAGATATGCCACCGCGATACAGCTCGACGATGTCTTTCACCGCACCATCGCCGAGATCTGCGGCCTGCCGATGATCTGGAGAGCCGTCGACATCTCAAAGGCACAGATGGATCGCGGCCGCTATCTCGCCATCCCCAGACCGGGCTATGGAGAACAGACGATCGAGCAGCACGAGGCCATTTTCGACGCGCTCAAGCGCCACGACGCCGAGGGTGCGGCGCAAGCGATGGAACACCATCTCGAGACGTCGTTCCGCAACACGCTCGAAGTCGCCGCCGACCTTCTCGGCTGAAGCCCTGCGAGCCACCGGCATGCAAAGAATGGGACTTTGTATCGGCGTGAAAGCAGAGGCGATCGCGGACTACAGGCGCGTCCACGCCGCTGTCTGGCCCGACGTCCTCGAGGTCATCAGCGGCGCCAACATCCGCAACTATTCGATCTTCCTGCGCGAACCGGAGAACCTTCTGTTCGCCTGCTGGGAGTATCACGGCAGCGACTTCGTCAAGGATGCGGCGCGAATGGGCGAGTCGCCGGCGATGCGCAAATGGTGGGAGCTGTGCGACCCCATGCAGACGCCACTGCCGACGCGCGCCGACGGCGAATGGTGGGCGGCGATGGAAGAGGTCTTCCATCTCGACTGACCGTGTCCCGGCCGGGCGGCGATCCGTTGTTTCATCCAGCCGTTTGCCGCCCTCAAACTGCGCCGCAAGGCGCACTCATCGCACGCCACTCACCTGACCGATCCGCCGCAACGCCCTGCAGTCCAGGCCTTTCGCAACCGCACCTTGACCACTGACATTCTATTATATTAGTATTCCAAATCACTTTTGCCTCTCGACGCTCCTTGTCGGGGAGAGCTTTTTCAGAGTTTAGGTCATGGCACGGTTCATCAAGCTGTCGGATACCGACAACATTCTTCTGGCGGTCGATCCGTTGAAGATCGGCGACAAAGCCGGGGACGTGGCAGCGAAGGCGCGCATACCGCGCGGGCATAAGATGGCGCTGCGCGACATCGGCTCGGACGAGCCTATCGTGAAATACGGCCAGACCATTGGTTTTGCGCGGGAACCCATTGTCGCCGGCGACTGGGTTCACGAGCACAATGTGTATCTGCGCAATTTCGAACGCGACTACGTCTTCGGCACCAATACCAGGCAAACCGAGATCGTTGCCGAGGCCGAGCGCGCTACTTTCATGGGTTACCGCCGGCCGAGCGGCAAGGTGGGCACGCGCAACTTCATTGCCGTGCTGACGTCGGTGAACTGCTCTGCCAGCGTCGCCCGGTTCATCACCGACGAGGTCAATCGGTCCGGCATCCTGCGCGACTATCCCAATGTCGACGGCATCATCGCCCTCGTCCACGGCACCGGCTGCGGCATCGACACCAAGGGTCCCGCTTACGACCTGCTGAAGCGCACGCAATGGGGCTTTGCCACGAACCCCAATGTCGGCGGCGTGCTGATGGTCGGGCTCGGCTGCGAAGCGTTCCAGATTCCGCGCTGGATGCAGTCGTACAACATCGAGGAGAGCACGATTTTCCGCACGATGACGATCCAGGAAACCGGCGGCACGCGAAAGACAGTCGAGGCCGGCGTCAAGGCGATCGTCGACATGCTGCCTACGGTGAACGCCGCCGAAAGGACGCCGCAACCAGCCTCCGAACTGGTGCTAGCACTGCAATGCGGCGGATCGGACGGCTACTCCGGCATCAGCGCCAATCCGGCACTGGGTGCTGCGGTGGACCTGCTTGTCGGGCAAGGCGGCACGGCCGTGCTCTCGGAGACGCCCGAAATCTATGGCGCCGAACATCTTCTCGCCTTGCGCGCCGAGAGCCGCGCGGTGGGTGAAAAGCTGATCGAGCGCATCCGCTGGTGGGAGGATTATACCGCCAGGCACGACATGGAGATGAACAACAACCCTTCGCCCGGCAACAAGCTGGGTGGGCTGACGACCATCCTGGAGAAATCGCTCGGCGCCTCCGCCAAGGGCGGCACCACCAATCTGCGCGCAGTGCTGGAATATGCCGAGCCGATCAACGAGCGCGGCCTCGTCTTCATGGATACGCCTGGCTACGATCCGGTCTCGGCCACCGGGCAGGTCGCCGGCGGCGCCAACATATTGTGCTTCACCACCGGCCGCGGTTCGGCCTTCGGCTGCAAGCCGACGCCCTCGATCAAGCTTGCCTCCAACACCTTTATCTTCGAGCAGATGCGCGAGGACATGGACATCAATTGCGGGGATGTACTGGACGGCGTCTCGCTGGCCGAGAAGGGCCGGGAAATCTTCGCCGAGATCCTGCGCGTCGCATCCGGCGGGCGCACCAGGTCGGAAGCGCTCGGCTATGGCGACAACGAGTTCGTGCCATGGAGCCTTGGCGCAACCATGTAGCGATATCGCCCGCCTGCACAGGCCGGCCTTTATCCCGGAAGTAGCTCAAACGGAAAGAACCGCTCGACATGAACAGGATCGATCTTGACGGCCAGCACGCTGTGGTCACCGGCGGCGCCCAGGGCCTCGGCTTTGCGATGGCCAGACGTTTCGTCGCCTCCGGCGCGACGGTAACCTTGTGGGATCTCGATGAGGCCCGCCTCGAAACCGCCAAGAAGGAACTCGGCAACGCCGCCACGACGGAGACCGTGGACGTCGCCGATTGGGCGTCGGTGGACGCGGCGCGCGCCAGGACCGAAGAGTTGGCCGGCAAGATTTCCATTCTGGTCAATTCCGCCGGAATTGCCGGCCCGGCCGCCCCGCTCGACGTCTACGACATCGAGACGTGGAAGAAGGTCATCGACGTCAACGTAAACGGTACGTTCTACGTCAATCGCGCCGTGGCTCCCGGAATGAAGGAGCGCAATTACGGACGGATCGTCAACATCGCTTCGGTGGCCGGCAAGGAAGGCAACCCCAACGCCTCCGCCTATTCAGCCTCGAAGGCGGCGGTCATCGGCTTGACCAAGTCGCTCGGCAAGGAACTGGCGCAGTACGACATCGCCGTGAACTGCATCTCGCCGGCCACGGCACAGACGCGCATCCTCGAACAACTGACGCCGGAGCACATCGAATATATGCGCTCGCGCATTCCGCGCGGCCGCCTGCTGGAGGTTGACGAAGCCGCGGCGATGGTCGCCTGGCTCGTCTCCAAGGAGAACAGCTTTACAACCGCCTCCACGTTCGACCTGTCGGGTGGACGGACGACCTACTGAAAGGCAGTTGCCGTTCAGCCAGGCAACCGACCCAGACCAATCGCAAAGCGCTCCACCATTGCGAGGCCAGGCTCGCCTGGCCGCATCGCCGGAGCCCGGTCATGTACCGGGATGCCGGCGCGGGCGCCGAACAGCCGCTTGCCGTAACAGACCAGGCTCTCGATGCCTTGCATGACGAAGACGGCAGCCGGCAATATTCTTGCATATTCAGCCTCGGCCGTGACTTCGTCTCCGGCGCGGAACGCATGATAGGCGCGCACGGCATAGTCGGCGCAATCCGGCGCCAGGATCATGCCGCGGCAACCGATGCGGAAATTGTCGATCAGTTCCAGGCCGCCGCGTCCGTTGAAAACCGGTATCCGGCCTTCGGTGCGCTCGATCAGCCCGGCGATGTCGGTGACCGGACCTTCGCCCTTGATCAGCCTTATGTTGGGATGCAGCGTGACGAGTTCGCGGATTTCGTCCGATGACAGGCCGCGCCCGAAAAAGGCCGGCGCGTTCTGGATCGCCACCGGCAGGTCGGTCGCCTCGGCGACGCGGCCGAAGAACTTGATATATTCCGGCGCACCATAGGATCCGGCTGGCGGCGGCTGCAGGATCACCCAATCCGCTCCGACGCTTTCGGCATGGCGAACCTGCGCCACCTGCTCAGCCACAGAAGAACCGAAGATGGTGAAGGCGAGCGGCACTTTTCCTGCGGTGTCTTCCGCCGTCCAGTCCATGATCGTCCGACGCTCGGCCTCGGTCAGCTTGGCGACTTCCGTTGCCAGGCCGAGCGCCGCCATGCCGTGCACGCCGGTCGCGAGGCAGATCTCGACCTGCCGACGCATCGCCGCGCGGTCCAGCTGTTCGTTCACGTCAAAGAGCGCGTAGAGAATGGCGTGAATACCGTGGAAATCATCTGGTTTGAATTTTGTCACGCGTACCTCAATGGCTTTCGCGTGGAATGGCATGGCCACGGCTTCCGACGAGAAAGTCGAGGTCGGCGCCACGATCCGCCTGCAGGACATGGTCGACGTAGAGGCCTTGATAGCCGCCGCGCATCGCCGGGACGGGCGGTAGCCAGGATTCACGACGCCGCGCCAACTCCTGTTCCGACACGTCGAGATGCAGCTTCCTCGCTTCGACATCGAGCTCGATGAAGTCGCCGCTCCTGACCAGCGCCAGCGGGCCGCCGATAGCGGCTTCGGGTGCGGCATGCAGAACGACAGTGCCGAAGGCGGTACCGGACATGCGGGCGTCGGAGATGCGGATCATATCGCGGACGCCTTGCTTCAGCAGCTTCCGAGGCAGCGCCATGTTGCCGACTTCGGCCATGCCAGGATAGCCTTTCGGCCCGCAATTCTTCAGCACCATGATCGACGCATCGTCGATGTCCAGCAAGGGATCGTCGACGCGCGCCTTGTAGTCGTCGATGTCCTCGAAGACGACGGCGCGGCCGCGATGCTTCATCAGCGCTGGCGAGGCGGCGGACGGCTTGATAATGGCGCCGTCGGGCGCCAGATTGCCGCGCAGCACCGCGATGCCGCCGTGCGATGTCAGCGCCTTGTCGCGCGGGCGGATCACCTCCGGATTGTAGTTTTGGGCGTCAGTGATGTTCTCGCACACGCTCTTGCCGGTGACGGTCAGCGCGTCGAGATCAAGCAGATCGGCCATCTCCTTCATGACGGCCGGAATGCCACCGGCGTAGCAGAAATCCTCCATCAGGAAACGGCCGGACGGCATCAGGTCGAGGATGGTCGGCACATCGCGGCCATATCTGTCCCAATCGTCCAGCGTCAGCTCGGTGCCGACGCGGCCGGCGATTGCCAGCAGATGCACGACCGCATTGGTCGAGCCGCCGATCGCGCCATTGATGCGGATCGCGTTGGCGAAGGCTTGTCTGGTGAGGATAGCCGACAGGCGCAGATCCTCATTGACCATCTCGACGATGCGCCGTCCGGTCATGCGGGCGATGCGGCTGCGGCGTGCATCGACTGCCGGATAGGCGGCGTTGCCCGGCAGCGCCAGGCCGAGCGCCTCGACCATCGAGGCCATGGTCGAGGCCGTGCCCATGGTCATGCAGTGACCGGGTGAGCGCGACATGGCGCTCTCGGCATTGGCGAAATCCTGCTCGCTCATCACGCCGGCGCGAACGTCTTCCGAAAACTTCCACACATCGGTGCCGGAGCCGATCTCGCGGCCCTGGAACCGGCCATTGAGCATCGGTCCGCCGGAGATGACGATCGACGGCAGGTCGCAGGAGGCAGCCCCCATGACCAGCGACGGCGTGGTCTTGTCGCAGCCGGCCATCAGCACGACGCCGTCCATCGGGTTGCCGCGGATCGCCTCCTCGACATCCATCGAGGCGAGGTTGCGAAACAGCATCGCCGTCGGCCGCAGATTGGACTCGCCGCAAGAGAAGACCGGGAATTCGAGCGGCAGGCCGCCAGCTTCCAGCACGCCGGCCTTGATGTGCTCGATCAGAGCACGGAAATGCACGTGGCAAGGCGTGAATTCGGAGAATGTGTTGCAGATGCCGATCACCGGGCGGCCGTCGAAGGCATCATCGGGCAGGCCGTTGTTCTTCATCCAGCTGCGGTGAATGAAGGCATCCTTGCCCAGCCCGCCGAACCAGTGCTGCGATCGTCTCTTGGTCATGGTCTTTCCGGCGTTCAGGCGGGATGCTGGAGCTGGCTCAGTCCACCGTCGACGACGAGCGTGGCCGCGTTCATGAACGGGCACTCGTCGGAAATCATGAACACTGCGGCAAGCGCGATCTCGTGCGCCGTGGCGATGCGGCCGCCGGGGTGCAGTGCCATGGTGTTGGCGCGTGCTGTGGCCGGGTCGGCAAAGCTGTTCCAGTAATCGATCGCCTTCTGCGTCTCGACATAGCCCGGCGCCAGCGCGTTCACGCGCACGCCTTGCGCCGCATATTCGAGTGCCAGCGATTTGGTCAGGCCGAGCAGCGCGTGCTTGGCGACCGGATAGGGGAAGGTATGCGGGATGATGGTGAAGCTGTGCGTCGAGGCGATGTTGAGGATGGCGCCGCCGCCGCTCGCGATCATGCCCGGCAGCACCGCCTTGCTGCAGTTCCAGGCTCCCTTGACGTTGACGTCGAAGTTGCGGTTCCACTCTTCCTCGGTCGCCTCGAGCGGCGTCGAGAACACATTGACCCCGGCATTGTTGATCAGCGCGTTGATCGGGCCGATCTCGGCAGCCGCTTGGCTGACGGCAGCCGCAATCCCGGCGCTGTCGCTTATGTCGGCCGCAACATGTCCGACATGGCCTTGCGGTGCGGCAAGGCCGGCGACTGCCTTGTCCAGCAGTGCGGCATCGCGGTCGACCAGGAATAGTTTTGCGCCTTCGGCCAAACAGGCTTCGGCGATGGCAAGCCCGATGCCTTGCGCTGCACCCGTCAGGAAGATGCGTTTGCCGGAAAGGCGCTCAGCCATTTTTGTTCCTCCAGCCTATCGCCGACCCAGTGCCGATGAGCGCAGATTGTCGAGCAGCACGGCTAGCAGCAAAATAACGCCGCGCACGATGTACTGGTAGAAGGCCGGGATGTTGAGCAGGTTCATGGCGTTTTCGGCGATTCCCATGATCAGCACGCCGACGATGACGCCCGACATGGTGGCGCGGCCGCCGGCGAGCGAAACGCCGCCGAGCACGCAGGCCGAGATAACCGAAAGCTCGAGCCCGACCGCCGCGTTGGGCTGGCCCGAGGTGATGCGCGACGCCAGCAGGATGCCGGCGATACCGCAGACGACGCCTTGCAGCGCAAAAATCCAGATGCGCGTCCGGTCGACATTGACGCCGGCAAGCCGCGAGGCCTCCGGATTGCCGCCGATGGCCAGCGTGTTCTTGCCGAAAACGGTCCGGTTGAGGACGAAGCCGAAGATGCAAAACAGGATGGCAAGCACCCAGACCGGCGTCGGTATGCTGAGCAGTTTCGAGAGCGCCAGCTGATAGAAATCCGGGCTGTTGATGCCGACGGCGCGGCCGTCGGACGCGATCAGCGCAAAGCCGCGCACGATCTGCATGGTGGCCAGCGTCGTGATCAGCGCGTTGATGCGAAATTTGGCGATGACAACGCCGTTGATGAAGCCGACGAAAGCGCCGCAGGCGATTGCCGCCAGCAGGCCAAGCAGGATCGAGCCGGTGTAATTCGAGGCCATCACAGCGACCATGCCGGCAAAGGCGACGATCGAACCGACCGACAAGTCGAAGTCGCGCGCGGCGAGGCAGAACATCATGGTGCAGGCGACGATGCCGACGGTGACCACCGACTGCAGCAGGCCGAGCATGTTGCGGTCCGTAAGGAAGTTCGGCACCAGAGCCGACACCAACGCGAAGGCGACGACAAAGATGACGACGAGCCCCTGTTCGCCGAGCAGGATTTTTTTCAACTGGTCGGTCATGCCAAAAGTCCTCAGGATGCGATCGCGTCGGGGGTTTTCTGATCGGGGAGAGCGGCAGCCAGGATCGCCCTTTCGGCGAACTGGTCGCGGGTGAGCTCGGCGCTGACGCGGCCGCCGCACATCACCAGGATGCGGTCGCAGATGCCCATCACCTCCGGCAGTTCGGAAGAGACGACGACGATCGCCATGCCATCCTCGGCAAGCTGGTACAGTAGCTCATAGATCTCGGATTTGGCACCGACATCGATGCCGCGCGTCGGTTCGTCGACAATGAGAACCCGCACGCCCTGTTCGGACAGCCAGCGGCCGAGGATGACCTTCTGCTGGTTGCCGCCGGAGAGGTTGATGATGTCCTGCTTGCGCGACGGCGTGCGCACCTTCAGCTTCTTGATAAAGGTCTCGGCCGTGGCGATCTCGCTGGCGCGGTTGAGCACGCCGAAGCGTGTGTGATGGCGCCGCGACGAGATGTTGATGTTCTCCTCGACCGAGCGCCCCTGGATGATGCCGTCATGCTTGCGATCCTCCGAGCACAGCACGATGCCGGCCCGGATCGTGCCACGCGGATCGGTGGCGCGAACCAGCTTGCCGTCGACGGTGATGGTGCCGCCCGAGCGCGGATCGGCGCCATAGACCAACCGCATCAGCTCCGAGCGCCCGGCGCCGATCAGGCCGAAGAAGCCGACGATCTCGCCTGCCCTTGCCTCGAAACTGGCCGGTGTCTGCAGTTTGGGGCCGCTGAGAGCGTCGACCTTCAGGCGGACATCGCCTGTTTTTCGTGCGCGAAAACCCCAGATATCCGAAATCTCGCGGCCGACCATCTCGGCGACGACCTGATCGCGGGTGACGCCTTTCAGCGACGCGTGGTGCGCCGCGAGCTTGCCGTCGCGCAGCACGGTCAGGCTGTCGCAGAGCCGGAACACCTCGTCGAGCCTGTGCGAGACGTAGATGATGACCTTGCCCTCGCTGCGCAGGCGATTGATCAGGGCAAACAGGATTTCGCTTTCGCGCGAGGACAGCGACGAGGTCGGTTCGTCCAGCGCGATAACGCGTGCGTCGAGCATGACCGCCTTGGCGATCTCGACCATCTGGCGTTCGCCGATCGACAGCGTCTTGACCTTGCGGCGCATGTCGATGTCGATACCGGCCGATTTCAGCTTGGCGCCGACGTCGTCCAGCATCCGGCGACCGGCGATGATGCCGGCGTTGGCGGGGAAACGACCGAGGCTGAGGTTTTCGGCAACGGTGAGTTCAGGAACGAGTTGCAGTTCCTGATGAATGACAATGACGCCATTGTCGAAGGCATCCCGGGTCGAGGTATAGGCTTGAACCCTGCCGTCAATGCGGATCTCGCCCTGATCGGCATGCTGGTCGCCGGAGAGGATCTTGATCAGGGTGGATTTGCCGGCGCCGTTCTCGCCCATCAGGCCATGCACGGCGCCTTTGTCGACGCCGAACGAGACGTCCGACAGCGCCTTGACGCCCGGATAGGTCTTGGTGATGTGCGAGAAGTCGAGAAAGGACACGAGCCGATCCTTTTGAGCCATGACAAACAGGCGGCGGGATGAGCCGCCGCCTGTTTGTACAGGGAGGATTATTCGATGCCGAGGCCCTGGCGGACCTTCTGGTAGTCGTCACGCTTGGCGAGTGCACCGGAAGTCAGGATCAGCTTCTCCGGTTCCTTGTTGTTGGCAACCCAGTCATACATGTTGAGCGCCGTCTCGTAGCCATGACGCTTCGGCGAGATGATCACGGTGCCGACGAAGCCAGTGGCGGTCGGCTTCTTGAACTCGTTGATTGCGGAATCCGCGCCGCCAATGCCAACGCCGATCACGCTGTCAGCGGGGATGCCGACGCTTTCGGAAGCACGCACTGCGCCGAGCACCGCCTCATCGTTGAGGCCGAAGGAGACCCATTTCTTGATGTCGGCATGGGCGTTGAGCACGACCGTTGCGGCGTTGAGGGCGGCTTCGGTGTCGGTCTTGGCCTGTGGCGCGTCGAAGATGTTCTCGGCCTTGAAGCCGTTTGCCTTCAGCACCGAGATGGCACCTTCGACGCGGTCGACCGCGGTCGGCAGTTGGTCGTAGGAGACGCGGATGGCGCCGACCTCGTCGGCCTTCCAGCCGCGTGCCTTCATTTCGTCGACGATCGCCTGGCCGACGGCTTCGCCGATCTTGGTGGCCGAAATGCCCATATGCGGCACGTCTTCCAGCGCCTTGCCGTCGGCGCCGACCAGACGGTCGTCGACAGTCATCAGCTTGAGATTGTTGGCGGCGGCCTTGGCGACGATGCCGGGGCCAAGCTTCACGTCCGGTGTGCAGACGATGAAGCCCTGGGCGCCCTGGGCGCCGAGATTGTCGATCGCCGACATCAGCTTCTCACCGTCCTCGGCGCCGATCTTGACCAGGGTAAAGCCCTTCTCCTTGGCGGCCTGGTCGGCGAACTTCCATTCGTCCTGGAACCACGGCTCCTCGGGCTGTTTGACGATGAAACCGATCTTGGTGTCCTGAGCATATGCAGCGATGGTCGTGACGGACAGCACGGCAAGCGCGCCCGCGACGAGCGCGGTCTTCAAAAGTCGCATGATTACCTCCCAGCGATAGACCGGGCGCTCAGCCCGGATGCCGGAGTCTCTAATCGCTTTTATCATACTCGTCAATTGATCTGGTATGATAATTAATGTACATGCTCTGACCAGCGATCGCTGGCGCAATTGATCCGCATCCGTTAAGGGCGGACCGGCTGTGCGAAACCAGCGGTTCGCCGCCTTGGAGGAGGGCTGAGGTGACCGAGATTCTGAAAAAAGCCCCGGGAGATACGACCACTCGCCGCCCGCGCGTGATGCCGGATGTGACCAAGGCGATAGCCTCTGACATCTTCTCCGGGCGCTATCCGGCCGGCTCCTCCTTGCCGACCGAAAACGAGCTCGGCGTCGAGTATGGCGTCAGCCGCACCGTGATCCGCGAAGCCCTGAAGGTGCTGGCCGCCAAAGGGCTGGTGCTGTCGCGGCCACGCATCGGCACGATCGTCTGCAACGAGGACGACTGGAACATCATCGACCCGCAGGTGCTCGCCTGGCACGCGCCGCACGCGCTGGACGACAAGCTCTTCGACGCCATCCTCGAAACGCGCCGCGCCATCGAACCGCTGGTCGCAGAACTCGCCGCCACCCGCGCGACGCTACAGGAAATCGCCGATCTCGAAGCGGCATGGCGAGGCATGGCCGGCGCTGGCGAGGACCTCGCCGCCTTCTCGCGCAGCGACATCGCTTTCCACCAGATCGTCTATGCCGCGAGCCACAACCCGATCTTTCGCCAGATCGGTAATCTCATCGACACCGGGCTGAAATTCTCGCTCGAGGCGACGGCGGTGATTTCGCTCGACCGGCGCATGGAGGCCGTGGCGGCGCACCGCGAGGTGGTCGAGGCGCTGCGCATGCGCAATGCCGAGGCGGCACGCGGGGCGGCAAACAAGATCCTCGACCTCGCGGCGCGCGACCTCGGCAGCGCCAAGAAACTCAAGAGCAACTGAGACTGCGCATGAAAATCATCTCGCTCACCACCTACATCGTTCCGCCGCGCTGGCTGTTCCTGAAAATCGAGACCGATGCCGGCGTCACCGGCTGGGGCGAGCCGGTCGTCGAGGGCCGGGCACTGACCGTCGAGGCAGCGGTCAAGGAGCTTGGCGATTACCTCATCGGCAAGGATCCCCGCCTGATCGAGGACCACTGGACGGTGATGCACCGCGGCGGCTTCTACCGTGGCGGGCCGATCCTGATGAGCGCCATTGCGGGCATCGACCAGGCACTGTGGGATATCAAGGGCAAGGCGCTCGGCGTGCCTGTGCATGAATTGCTCGGCGGCAAGCTGCGCGACACGATCAAGGTCTATTCCTGGATCGGCGGGGACCGGCCGGCGGAAATCGCGGCGGGTGCCCGGGAAATGGTTGCGCGCGGTTTCCTGGCGTTGAAGATGAACGGTACCGAGGAGTTGCAGATCGTCGACAGCCACGACAAGATCGATGCCGCTGTCGAACGCGTCGCCATGGTGCGCGAGGCCGTGGGGCCCAACATCGGCATCGCCGTCGATTTTCACGGCCGCGTGCACCGGCCGATGGCGCGCGCCCTGGTCAAGGAGCTGGAGCCCTACAGGCTGATGTTCATCGAGGAGCCGGTGCTCAGCGAAAACCGCGAGGCGCTGAAGGAGATCGCCGCGCTTGGCTCGACGCCGATTGCGCTCGGTGAGCGGCTCTACAGCCGCTGGGACTTCAAGTCGGTGTTCGAGGAAGGTGTCGTCGATATCATCCAGCCAGACCTGTCGCATGCCGGCGGCATCACCGAATGCCGCAAGATCGCGGCGATGGCGGAAGCCTATGATGTGGCCGTGGCGCCGCACTGCCCGCTCGGGCCGATCGCGCTTGCTGCGTGCCTGCAGCTCGACGCGGTCAGCTACAACTGCTTCATCCAGGAGCAGAGCCTCGGCATCCACTACAATGCCGCCAACGACCTGCTCGACTATGCCGCCAACAAGGATGTCTTCCGCTACGAGGATGGTTATGTCGCCATTCCCGACGGACCGGGACTGGGTGTCGAGATCGACGAGGACTATGTCAAGGAACGCGCCAAGGAAGGCCATCGCTGGCGCAATCCGGTCTGGCGCCACAAGGACGGCTCCTTCGCCGAGTGGTGATCGGGCTGCCTTTCAGTCTCTAAGCGCTCCATGAACAGTGAGGACTTTGTCCGGCGAGCCATCGCTCTCAAGAAATGGCTCGTTCGTTCCGTTGATGGAGGCGCTTTCAGCGGCGTTGCCTGAACTGGCCACCAAGCGCAACGGCCGCAGTGCGGCACATTCATCGGCTGCGAATTGCAGAGGAACTGTTTGGTGGAGCCAATCGGGATCGAACCGACGACCTCTTGAATGCCATTCAAGCGCTCTCCCAACTGAGCTATGGCCCCACTTCCGGCAGTCAACCGGCGCCGTTTCCGGCGAAGAGATCCGGCGCGGGTTGGAGACCGCGCCGTTAGTGCAGGCGGCTTCTAACCCCGCCCTTCTCAGATATCAAGCCTTCGAGAGCCGCTTTTTCTTCACAGGCCTCGAAAGCCCGCAAACGCCCGCTTTCAAGGCCGATCAGACCTCGTCGTCGTCGTCGCCGACGCCGATCATGTCGGCGACATCGTCGTCTTCTTCCTCTTCGTCGGCAAGGAAGGTGTCATCTTCGTCGTCGCCGAGATCGACGTCGTCCTCGTCGTCGCCAAGATCCGGCAGGTCGTCGCCCTTGACGTCCTCATCAGCCTCTTCGAGCGAGACGACCTCAACGCCTTCTTCTTCCTCGGCGTCCACTTCCTTCTCGGCCACTTCCTCTTCCTCCTCGAGAGCGGCAATCTTGCCTTCCTCGAAATAGGAACGCGGATAGGTCTTGCCGGTGTAGGGCGAGACGATCGGGTCCTTGTTCAGGTCGTAGAATTTTTGGCCCGTCTCCGGGTCGATACGTTTTGTGCCAAGTTCGGTTTTTGCCACGGCAAGCCTCGTCAATAAAAGAGTGGTCCCCTTAACCACAGTTTGCAGCGGTGTCAAAGCGAAAAGCCGGCGTCACAAAACCATGCATTGAAAGGCCTCGCATCAAGTGACGACCATGGGGATGACCATTTCGCCCCACCGTGATACGAGACCGCCGCAACAAATGAAAAGCGCCGGCCTGCCGGCATTCCGTCCAGGGAAATTCCATGTCTCACGCCGCCGCCCCCAAGCCGGCCACCGCCCGCCAATCCCCAGCCCTTTCCGGCATCGCGCGCGTGCCGGGCGACAAGTCGATCTCGCACCGTTCCTTCATGTTCGGCGGCCTCGCCTCCGGGGAGACCCGCATCACCGGCCTGCTCGAAGGCGAGGACGTGATGCGCACGGGTGCGGCCATGAAGGCAATGGGCGCGCATATCGAGAAGAACGGCGACGAGTGGGTGATCCGCGGCACCGGCAATGGGGCGCTGCTGCAGCCGGAAGGCCCGCTCGATTTCGGCAATGCCGGCACCGGCTCGCGGCTGACCATGGGCCTTGTCGGCACTTATGACATGGAGACGACCTTCATCGGCGATGCCTCGCTGTCGGGTCGGCCGATGGGCCGCGTGCTCGAACCCTTGCGCCAGATGGGCGTGCAGGTGCTGAAGGCGACGCCGGGCGACCGCATGCCGATCACGCTGCATGGGCCAAAGCATGCCGCGCCGATCACCTACCGCGTGCCGATGGCCTCGGCGCAGGTGAAGTCCGCAGTGCTGCTTGCCGGGCTGAACACGCCGGGCATCACCACCGTCATCGAACCTGTCATGACGCGCGACCACACCGAAAAGATGCTGAAAGGGTTCGGCGCCAATTTGTCGGTCGAGACCGACGAGCGCGGCGTGCGCCACATCTTCATCGAAGGCCAGGGCAAACTGACCGGCCAGACGATCGCCGTGCCGGGTGACCCGTCCTCGGCCGGCTTCCCGCTGGTGGCCGCACTGATCGTGCCGGGTTCGGACATCACAATCGAAAACGTGCTGATGAACCCAACCCGCACCGGTCTTCTGCTGACGCTGCAGGAAATGGGCGGCAAGATCGACATTTTGAACCCGCGCAATGCCGGTGGCGAGGATGTCGCCGACCTGCGCGTGCGTTACTCCGAACTGAAAGGCGTCATCGTGCCGCCCGAACGGGCGCCGTCGATGATCGACGAATATCCGGTGCTCGCCGTCGCTGCCAGCTTCGCCGAGGGCGAAACGCTGATGCAGGGGCTGGAAGAACTGCGGGTGAAGGAGTCCGACCGGCTGTCGGCCGTCGCCAACGGGCTGAAGCTCAACGGCGTCGACTGCACCGAGGGCGAGGCCTCGCTTGCCGTGCGCGGCAAACCGGGCGGCAAGGGGCTTGGCGGCCATCCCAACGGCCAGGACACCACCGTGCAGACCCATCTCGACCACCGCATTGCCATGAGCTTTCTGGTCATGGGGCTGGCGACGGAAAAGCCGGTGACCATCGACGATCAGGCGATGATCGCGACGAGCTTTCCGGAATTCATGGGACTGATGACAGGGCTGGGCGCGGAGATTGAAGAGCGAGGGGGTTAAAAATGGGCGAGAGCGACTCTCAAAGAAAAATTGGAATAAATATCGACGTTGGTGTAGGCGCCAAGGCCGAAATAAAAGCTGAAATCCCGCCTCAATCCTCCGGCCGCTTGCTAGATGCGCTGACGGATTTAATCCGGCCGATGTCAGAAGCACGAGGCCTGCGCGCAGATCAGATCAGGCTTCAACGCGAAGATGTTCTCATTGAGATAGCCAAGCGCGCTCGACAACGCTTGGATATTGAAGGTGGCCAATTTAGCCCAATTCCCAACAAGATACTGGTACCAGCTCTGGAGAAAGCATCCCTCGAAAGCGCTGACGACAATGAAATGATTGAAAGATGGGCAGAGCTTATCGCCAATGCGGCCAAAGGTAACGGAATATCTCCGCATCTAGTAAACATACTCTCTGAACTTTCTTCGAGTCAGGCAGAACTTCTGGAGAAAATATTTTGGGAAGGCAATGCAACCGACGAGGTCGATTACAAGCCAGAACAGAAGGATAAGAAGTATATTGAATATGTAAATTCTATTGTTACTGAGCGGCCTATTGCACACCATCCTCGCAACTCACTGATTCTTAGTGGTGCCATTCGTAAGATTATCGATGTAAACGACCCTTATGAGTCATTTTTCTACTTCTCCCAATGCGTTTTGCCTGGCCCAGGGTCTTTTTACATGAGCGCCACCATCTCTAGCAAAGAATTTAGCATTATAGATCAGATACGTGACGCTTACGACGATGAGGATATTCGAGTTGACATCTCAGTACTTAGCAATTTGTCTCTAATTGAGAAACAAATTATTGCGTTCGACTCCAAGGATTCTACCATATTGTGCTCTATTGAGCTCTATCGCATATCATCTTTTGGCTACTATTTTTTGAGAAAATGTTCAAGAAACATCAGAGAATTCTTGGAAGATTTAGCAAGATCTGAAGATGAACCGTTATAATACGGAAAAGTGATGACCGTAATCGCCATCGACGGACCCGCCGGCGCCGGCAAAGGCACGCTGGCCCGACGGCTTGCCGACCACTACCGGCTGAACCTGCTCGACACCGGCCTCACCTACCGTGCCGTGGCCTATGCGCTGATCCAGCACGCGCTGCCGCTCGACAATGTCTCGGCCGCCGAAACCGCTGCCCGCCAGGTCAATCTGGCGAAGCTCGACCGGGCGGTGCTGTCAGCGCATGCGGTCGGCGAGGCAGCCTCGAAGGTCGCCGTGTATCCGACCGTGCGGCGCATCCTCGTCGAAAAGCAGCGCGATTTTGCCAAGACGCCGCCGGGTGCGGTGCTCGACGGGCGCGATATCGGCACCGTGGTGTGCCCCGACGCCGACATCAAACTCTATGTGACGGCGAGCGCAGAGGTGCGGGCACGGCGGCGGCTGGCGGAGATCGAGAGCATCGGCGGCACCGCTGATTTCACCGAGATCCTCGCCGATATCGTGCGCCGCGACGAGCGCGACATGGGCCGTGCGGACTCACCTTTGAAGCCGGCGACCGACGCGCACTTGCTTGATACCAGCGAAATGGCTATAGAAGCCGCGTTTCTTGCAGCCATGGCGATCATAGACGACGTGCTGGCCAAGAGAGACAAGGCCTGATCCGGGTTTTTCCCTCGTGTTTCCGTTGTCGGAGGCGAAGAAAATACCCATATCGGGCACGAACCAGCCTGCCAGCATTCTTCATGCGCCGGAATTGCCGCTTAAAGAGCGGCCCAGGGTTTTTGTAGCCCGGAACGCCAGCAGGCCAACGCAACGCTAACCTACGGCGCCCGTCCCGCTTCTAGATGCGGGGCACTCCAGGAGAAACAATGTCAGCTGCAAATCCCACTCGCGATGATTTCGCGAGCCTGCTCGAAGAATCATTTACCACAGGCCATTCCGGCGAAGGTCAGGTCGTCAAGGGTACGATCACCGCGATCGAAAAGGACATGGCCATCATCGACGTCGGCCTCAAGGTCGAAGGCCGCGTGCCGCTGAAGGAATTCGGCGTCAAGGGCAAGGACACCACCCTCAAGGTCGGTGACACCGTCGAAGTCTATGTCGAGCGCATCGAAAACGCGCTTGGCGAAGCGATGCTTTCCCGTGAGAAGGCCCGCCGCGAAGAGAGCTGGGTCCGTCTCGAAGAGAAGTTCACCAAGGGTGAGCGCGTCGAAGGCGTCATCTTCAACCAGGTCAAGGGCGGCTTCACTGTCGACCTCGACGGCGCCGTGGCCTTCCTGCCGCGCAGCCAGGTCGATATCCGCCCGATCCGCGACGTCTCCCCGCTGATGCACAACCCGCAGCCCTTCGAGATCCTCAAGATGGATCGCCGCCGCGGCAACATCGTGGTGTCGCGCCGCACCGTGCTCGAAGAGAGCCGCGCCGAACAGCGTTCGGAAATCGTGCAGAACCTCGAAGAAGGCCAGGTTGTCGAAGGCGTCGTCAAGAACATCACCGACTATGGTGCGTTCGTCGACCTCGGCGGCATCGACGGTCTGCTGCATGTCACCGACATGGCATGGCGCCGCGTCAACCATCCGACCGAAATCCTCAACATCGGTCAGACGGTCAAGGTGCAGATCATCCGCATCAACCAGGAAACCCACCGCATCTCGCTCGGCATGAAGCAGCTCGAGAGCGATCCGTGGTCCGAGATCGGCACCAAGTTCCCGATCGGCAAGAAGATCAAGGGCACCGTCACCAACATCACCGACTACGGCGCGTTCGTTGAGCTGGAGCCGGGCATCGAGGGTCTCATCCACGTTTCGGAAATGTCGTGGACGAAGAAGAACGTGCATCCCGGCAAGATCCTGTCGACGACCCAGGAAGTCGACGTGGTGGTGCTCGAGGTCGATCCGGCCAAGCGCCGCATCTCGCTCGGCCTCAAGCAGACGCTCGAGAATCCGTGGCAGGCTTTCGCCTCGAGCCATCCGGTCGGCAGCCAGGTCGAGGGCGAGGTCAAGAACAAGACCGAGTTCGGCCTGTTCATCGGCCTCGAAGGCGACGTGGACGGCATGGTGCACCTTTCCGACCTCGACTGGACCCGTCCGGGCGAGCAGGTCATCGAAGAGTACAATCGCGGCGACATGGTCAAGGCGCAGGTGCTCGATGTCGACATCGACAAGGAGCGTATCTCGCTCGGCATCAAGCAGTTGGCCAAGGATACGGTCGGCGAAGCGGCGACTTCAGGCGAACTGCGCAAGAACGCGGTCGTCACCTGCGAAGTCATCGGCGTCAAGGATGGCGGTCTGGAAGTGCGGCTGGTCGACAGCGGCATCGAGACCTTCATCAAGCGCTCCGATCTGAGCCGTGACCGCGACGAGCAGCGCCCCGAGCGCTTCACCGTTGGCCAGAAGGTCGATGCCCGCGTCATCGCCTTCGACAAGAAGACCCGCAAGCTGCAGGTCTCGATCAAGGCGCTGGAAATCGCCGAAGAGAAGGAAGCGGTCGCTCAGTACGGCTCGACCGACTCCGGCGCTTCGCTGGGCGACATCCTGGGTGCCGCGCTGAAGAAGCAGGGCAGCTAAGCTTCGGCTGTCTGCCGCGCCTCGCGCGCGGCCTCAACAAAAACCCCGCCGGAGCGATCCGGCGGGGTTTTTCTTTGACTTGACCGACGTGAAGGGTTGGAAGGTTACGCCCTGCCGTAAAGCGGCACCAGCGTGCCGCTCATCGCCTGATTGGCCGGCGAGGCAAGGTAGGCGATGGCCTCGGCGGCGGCTTCGAGGCTGACCCATCTGGTGACATCGGCATCCGGCATGTCGGCGCGGTTTGCCGGCGTATCGAGTGTCGACGGCGCCACGGCATTGACCAGGATGCCCCTGTGCTTCAGCTCTTCGGCCATCGCCACCGTCATCGCGGCAACCGCCGCCTTGCTGGCGGCGTAAGCGACCATGCCAGCGCCGCGCCGCGGATCGAGCCCGGCGCGCGCCGTGACGTTGACGATGCGGCCCGCCGTGTCCGACGACAGCATTGAGCGGATCGCGGCGCGGCAGCACAGGAAGGCGGTGCGTGCATTGGTGTCCATCATCTCGGCAAAGGACGCCGACTCGATCTTTTCCACCGGTGCGGCGGTGAAGCCGCCGGCCAGGTGGATTGAGCCCCACAGGCCTGGAACCTGACTGTAGAACGCTTCGACCTTGGCAGGGTCCGAGAGATCGACATTGTGCACCAACTGGACACGGTCATGCGCGGCGAAGGGAAAATGCGCTGGTGCGGCGGCATGGGCGTTGGGCACATGGCAGATCGCGCCGTCACTCAGCAGTTTGCCGACAACCGCACCGCCGAGCGCACCGGTTCCACCGGTCACGACGATATGCTTGCCTTCAAGTGTTTCCGTCATCTTGGACGCTCCTGTCATTTTTTATCGTTAGGTCGTTTCTGTGCCGCCGACGCGAAGCGTCGCGCCTTTTGCCCCGTCACTCAATTGACATCTCGACATGGCAGTTGTCGCGTCTTTGCATGCGTCCGCCCACCGGCCGGCCGTGGTTCAGGGCGGCGAGACGGGAAATACGTAGCACCGTCCTTCAGTCAACCGTGATTTCGATGACGCGCGGCAGTCCGGTGGCCCGGGCGCGCTTCAACGCGTCCGCGAGAGCGTCGATGTCGGCAAGCCGTTCGGCGCCGATGCCATAGGCCTCGGCCAGCTTGCAGAAATCCGGCGGCGCCGGCGATACGCCGACCGGCTCGACACCGACATCGAGCATCGAGGTTTCAATCTCGCGGTAGCCTCTGTTATTCCAGACGACGAAGATGACCGGCGCCTGCGCGTCGAGTGCGGCGCCCAATTCCGGCAACGTGAACTGGAAGCCGCCGTCGCCGGTCAGGCAGACAACCGGCGCATCGGGTATCGCAAGGGCCGCGCCAATCGCCGCCGGCGGGCCATAGCCGAGCGCGCCGAAGCCGGTGGCGGCATTGAACCAGCCGCCTGGGCGGTCGTGGTCGTAATAGAGGTTGGCGGCATAGATCGGCTGCGTCGAATCGCCGACGATGAGCGCGCCCGGCAAGGTGTCGCGGATCATCTCGACGGCGCGCACCTGTGCCTGCAGTGTCGGATTGAGCTCGGCAAAGGCTGCTTCCCGGGCGGCGGCGGCGCGTGTCGGCCCACCTTCGCTTGCCGGGATATGGCCCGTCTGCAGAAGCAGCGCTTCGAGCGCCTCGGCGCAATCGGCCTGGATCGAAACGGTTGCCGGGCGGCGGGCAAGCTGGTCGGCGCCGATATCGATACGGATCAGATTGGCGGGCAGGACAAAACCGCCATCGCTGTAGCCGTCATAGTCGGTCGGGCCGAATTCGGTGCCGGCGGCAATGACCAGGTCGGCGTCGGCCATCAGCGCCCGTACCGCCTTCAGGCTGGGACTGGCCGGCACGCAAAGCGGATGACCATGCAGCAGGCCGCGCGCATTGGTGGTCTGGACGACCGGCGCTCCCAGCCGCTCGGCCAGACGCCGCAGTGGCGCTTCGGCGCGTTTGGCGCCGCCGCCGACCAGGATCAGCGGGCGGCGCGCGGCACCGATGAGTTTGGCCGCGCTGGCAATTGCGGCACCTTCCGGCGCGGGTGGGGTCACATTGCTCAGCATGGCAGCGATGCCATCCGCCGACTTGACCATGACGTCGGTCGGGATCTCGATATGGACGGGGCCGGGCCGGGCCGATGAAAACAGGGCAAAGGCCTGCGCCAGGGCACCGGGCAATTCGCTGGCCTCGGTAACGCGCTGCGAAAACAGCGCCACCTTCTCCATCATGCCGCGCTGGTCCGGCAATTCATGCAGATGGCCCAGCCCCTTGCCCAGCGTCGGCGTGGCGTTGACGCCTGATATGATCAGCATCGGTACCGAATCGGCGCGTGCCTGCCCCATGGCGGTGATGGTGTTGGTGAGCCCCGGTCCGGTGATGACAAAGGCGACGCCCGGCTTGCCGCTGGCGCGCGCATAGCCATCGGCCATGAAGCCGGCGCCCTGTTCGTGACGCGGCGTGACGTGGCGGATATTCGAGCGCGCCAGCCCGCGGTAGAGCTCGACCGTGTGGACGCCCGGAATCCCGAACACCGTGTCGACGCCATGCGCTTCAAGCAGCGAGATGAGGGCTTCGCCGAGTGTCGTCATTGGTTTTCCTCCCCGTCCGGCGCGAGGCCTAGTTCGGCCTCGACAGTCTTGATGCCGATCGCCGCCAATTCGCCGGCCGAGAACATCTCGCCGGCCAGGCAGCCTTCGATCCAGAGTCCGTCGATGATCGCATTAATCGCGATGGCATGGTGGCGCAATTGGCTTGCGTCCGGATTGCGCCGTTCGGCGGCGAGCACCTCAGCCACAACCGCCTCCACCTCATTGCGAAAACCAAGGTAGCCTTCGCGGTGGGCGTGGGCCAAGGTCGGATCCGCTCTGGCGCGGCCGATGAAGGTTGCCCAGAGCGAAAACACCCGCGCATCGATGATCGGCGCATTGAGGTTGGCGGTGACGAAAGCCGCAAGGCGCTGGCGAGGCGAGGCATTCTCCATGACCAAAGCCGCTTTCGCCTGCTCGGTCATGCGGCCCATCAGCGCTGCATAGGCTTCCTGCAGCAATTCTTCCTTGCCGGGAAAATAGTGCCGGATCAGCCCAGCGGTGACGCCGGCACGCAATGCGATGGTGCGCAAGGTGGCGCCCTGCAGGCCATGTTCCGCCACGCTGTCCAGAGTGGCCTCGATCAGATCCTGCCGCCGCCGCTCCTCGCCCTCGCGACGGAACCTGCGGCGGGATGGCATATTCATTGGCGCAGGATCGGTCGCGTCAGGCATGTCGGCCCGCCCTCGCAGGCGATGCAGAGCGCATCCGCCTCGAAGATTTCGACCGTGCAGCCGGCGGCTTCCATCGCGGCTTTGGTCTTTGGAAAGCCTGCAACGGCAATGACCTTGTGTGGGCTGGTCGGCAGCACGTTCAGGCTAAGGCCGTTGGAAGCCGCGAACTCTTCGGCGTCGCCTTCGACCAGCCGGATGTTGCGCGCCTTCAGCATCTGATAGAACGGGGCCGGCAAAAGCGGTGAATAGACCAGTGCGAGGTCGTCGGCCAGCGGGCTGATCACCGACATCAGATGCAGGCACGCCTCTTCGCCTTGCCACAGCGGCAGATCAAAGCCGTAGACGGAAACGCCCAGCGGCGTCAGCAGGTTGGAAACCTGCTGGATGCCTTCCTGGTTGGAGCGGACACCGCGCCCGATCACCAGCGTGCGGGCATCGAGCCATACACAATCACCGCCTTCGACCTGGCCAGGAACCTCGACGCGGCCCAGGATTGGAATACCCAGCCTTCGGTAGGTTTCCTCATGCAGCGAGGGCTCCCTGGCGCGCAACGGCTTGCCCATGGACAGGATCAGCGCGCCGCGATCGGTCATCAGCGACGGGTCGTGCGTGAACACCGAATCCGAAAGTCCATCCGCCGTGTCCTCGATCCATTCGATTTCGGCACCGGAAGCCGCCACCAGTTCAGCAAGGAGCGCGTGCTGCGATGCCGCTTTCGCCGGATTGAAACCCGGGCCATAGTGCCAAGCAGCCCTGTCGGCATTGCGCATGGCGTTGGCCGCCGACCGCATCAGCACGCGGCGCAGCGGCGCCGCCATGGACTGTGATCCGAAAGCGCTCATCGAAGTCCTTTTTCGCTGAAAAAAATCGAGAAAATTTCATGGAAGGCTATTTATACACTTGCACAACAAGCTCGCAAGTGCCGTAATAAGCAGGATTGACGGGCTCGCGCCGTTGGGTCCATGCTGAAGTCTGGAGCGGGGCAGTACAGCGTATATGTTGATTAGCCGGATAGACGTTCGACGAACCGCCACCGACCCTGTAGAGGTCACCCAGTGAGCGTGGTGGAAGCTGCCACAGTCCAATCCGGCAAGGCGCATGACGGCGCCGCCGAAGCCATCCACGTCGAAAACCTGCACAAGAAGTTCGGTGAGCTGCATGTGCTGAAGGGCGTCTCGCTGTCGGCGCGCGACGGCGAGGTCATCGCCATCATCGGCGGCTCGGGCTCCGGCAAATCCACCCTGCTGCGCTGCATCAACTGCCTGGAAAACCCGACCAGCGGCATCATTCGCGTCAATGGCGAGGAGATCAAGCTCAAGGCCGACAGCCACGGCCACACCATTCCGGCCGACCGCAAGCAGATCGAGCGCATCCGCTCCAAGCTCGGCATGGTGTTCCAGAACTTCAACCTGTGGAGCCACATGACGCTGATCGAAAACGTCATCGAGGTTCCCGTACATGTGCTTGGCGTCAAGCGCGATGTGGCGATCGGCGAGGCCGAGAAACTGCTCGCCCGTGTCGGTCTGGCCGAAAAGCGCGACGTCTATCCGGCCTATCTGTCGGGCGGCCAGCAGCAGCGCGCGGCGATCGCCCGTGCGCTGGCCATCAATCCGCGCGTCATGCTGTTCGACGAGCCCACCTCCGCACTCGATCCCGAGCTGGTCGGTGAGGTGCTGAAGGTGATCGGCGACCTGGCGCGCGAAGGCCGCACCATGGTGCTGGTCACCCACGAGATGAAGTTCGCCCGCGAGGTCGCGACGCATGTCGTCTATCTCTACAATGGATTGGTCGAGGAAGAAGGCCCGCCCGAGCAGATCTTCGGCGCGCCCAGATCCGAAAGGCTGAAGCAGTTCATCCGCAACATCGGCTAGAACAGGCCGGGACGGAAGAAAACCGGGAACCAACAACAAACTGGGAGTCATGAAATGAAGACCGTTCTGAAGACATTTGCCGCAGCGCTGCTGCTCGGCGTCGCAGCCATGGGCGTGGCCAAGGCCGATCCCGTCAAGATCGGCGTCGCCGCCGAGCCTTATCCGCCCTTCACCTCGCCCGATGCTTCGGGCAAGTGGGTTGGCTGGGAGATCGACTTCATCGATGCCGTCTGCGCCGAGGAGAAGCTCGATTGCGTCATTACTCCGGTCGCCTGGGACGGCATCATCCCGGCACTGACGACCAAGAAGATCGACCTCATCGTCTCCTCGATGTCGATCACCGCCGAGCGCGCGAAGACGATCGATTTCTCGGACAAGTACTATAACACGCCGACCGCGATCATCGGCCCCAAGGACCAGAAATTCGGCTCCGCCCCGGACGACCTCAAGGGTAAGATCGTCGGCGTGCAGGTTTCGACGGTGCACGCTGTCTACGCCAAGAAGCATTTTGGCAGCACAGCCTCCGAGATCAAGGAATACCAGACCCAGGACGAAGCCAACAACGATCTTGCCGCCGGCCGCCTCGATGCGGTTCAGGCCGATTCCATCGCGCTTGGCGAGTTCCTGAAATCCGACCAGGGCAAGGCCTGCTGCGACCTGAAGGGCATGGTCGCTCCCGATGACGAAGTGCTCGGACCGGGCGTCGGCGCCGGCGTGCGCAAGGAAGACACCGAACTGAAGGGCAAGATCAACGCCGGCATCAAGGCGATCCGCGCCAACGGCAAATATGACGAGATCTCGAAGAAATACTTCGATTTCGACATTTACGGCGGCGGCGGCGCGCAGTCGAACTGACGATCCTCGCATGAGCCGTGGGGCATGGCGTCAGCGCCATGCCCCACCTGCCCGATCTTTCCCAGGCATGTTTGCCGCCGACACAGCCGTCGGCGGTTGGCCAGCACTTCGGGGGCGACGCTGATCGACGCACTTCTTTCGGCCTCCGCGGCCGGCATCACCGAGCTTCTCTCGCCCTACCCGCCAGGCTGGGGCGGGACGCTTCTGGTCGGGCTGCTGCACTCGATCGAGATCGCGCTGGGCGCCACGTGCCTCGGCCTTCTGATCGGCACCGGCGGCGCCTACGGCAAGCTTTATGGCGGGCCGGTGGTGCGCGATCTCCTGGCGGTCTACACCACCATCGTGCGCGCCGTGCCCGAACTGGTGCTGATCCTGCTGCTCTATTACGCCGGAACCGACCTGATCAATCAGGCGCTGACGGCCATGGGCTATCAGCGCGTCGATGTGAGCGGCCTTGCCGCCGGCATCGCCGTGCTCGGCTTCGTCCAGGGCGCCTATTCGACAGAGGTGATACGCGGCGCGATCCTGGCCATTCCGCAGGGCCAGATCGAGGCCGCCCGCGCCTATGGAATGTCTCCGGGCCTGCTGTTGCGGCGCATCACCTTGCCGTCAATGCTGCCCTTCGCCATACCGGGCCTCGCCAATCTCTGGCTGATCGCCACCAAGGATACCGCGCTATTGGCGGTCGTCGGCTTCTACGAACTGGCGCTGGCGACGCGGCAGGCGGCGGGTGTCACCAAAGCCTATTTCACCTTCTTTTTCGCGGCGGGCGTGCTCTATCTGCTTTTGTCGCTGTTCTCCAACCTCGTCATCGGCCGGGTCGAGACCTGGTCGCGGCGCGGCATGCCTTCGCTCAAGGACGCGCGCTGATGGCCAACGAGGCTGCCATCATCAACGTCGTCGCGCGAACATCGCTGTGGCTGCAGCCGCACCGCATCGTGCTGATCCTGATCGCACTGGGCCTTGTTTTGTCGGCTGCCTTTTTCATGCGCTGGGACTGGCTGCCGCAATATTATGAAATGGGCTTGATCGGCATCTGGCGGTCGCTGTGGATCCTGGCCGTCACCTGCGTGCTGGGCTTTCTGCTCGCCGTGCCGCTCGGGCTGGCGCAAGCCGCCGGCTCATTCTGGTTCGCCGCGCCTGCCAAGGTGTTCTGCACGGTGATCCGGGGCACGCCGCTGCTGATCCAGCTCTGGCTGCTCTATTACGGCCTGGGTTCGCTGTTCCCGCAATATCCGTGGATCCGCGAATCCTGGATGTGGCCATATCTCAGGCAAGCCTGGCCCTATGGCGTGCTGGCGTTGACCCTGTCTTTCGCCGGCTATGAGGGCGAGGTGATGCGTGGCGCCTTTGCCGGTGTGCCCAAGGGGCAACTGGAGGCGGCGCGTGCCTTCGGCATGAGCCGCTGGAAGGCATTCCGGCGGATCTGGCTGCCGCAGGCCATCTACCGGGCGCTGCCGACGCTGACCGGCGAGACCGTGCTGCAGTTGAAATCGACGCCGCTGGTGGCAACGATCAGTGTCATCGACATCTTCGCCGTTTCGTCCAAGGTGCGGCAGGACACCTACCTCACCTATGAGCCCCTGCTGCTGCTGGCGCTGATCTACATGACGATCACCGGTATTCTGGTCTTCGCCTTCAGCAGGATAGAAGCCAGGATTCCCAACAAGATTGGTTAGAGGGGAGTAGGGGAGTAGGGGAGTAGCCAGCCACTATTCACGTTCACAATTCCATCCCCATTCGCTATTCACTGCTCACCAATCCCCTATCCCCTATTCCCTTACTCCCCTATTCCCCTAGGATTGCCATCATGCAACTCAGTCTCGACCAGGCAAAAGGACTGTGCCGGATGGCGGCACTTGGCGCTGGCGCCAATGAGGAAGCGGCACAATCGCTCACTGCTTCGATCATATCAGCCGAGGCCGAAGGGCTTTCCTCGGTCGGTCTGTCGCATTTCATCGACTATCTCGAGGCGCTGGAAGCCGGACGCATCGACGGCAATGCCGACCCGGTTATCACCCGGCCGGCGCTTGCGGTCTATCTCTCCGATGCACGCCGGGGGCTGGCGCATACCGGCTTCGACCGCACTATCGACGACCTCGCCAAGGCGGCAAAGCTGTTCGGCGTCGCCATCTTCTCGCAGAAGAACGCCTATACATGCGGCGCGCTCGGCTATTTCACCGGAAGACTGGCAACACTCGGGCTGGTGTCGTTCGCCGCCACCAACGGCCCGGCCGTGCTTGCCGGCTCGGGCTCGGTCAAGCCAGTCTACTGCACCAACCCGATGTCGTTTGCCGCCCCCGCCGCCGACGGGGCGCCGCTGGTCATCGACCAGTCGTCGAGCGCCACCGCTTTCGTCAACATCCGCAAAGCGGCCGAGGAGGGCAAGACGATCCCTGAAGGCTGGGCGCTGGACGCCAGCGGCAACCCGACCACCGATCCCGCCGCCGCCATGAAGGGCGCAATGCTCGCCTTCGGCGGCCAGCGCGGCGCCAACATCGCGCTGATGGTCGAGGTGCTGGCGGCGGGCCTGTCGGGCGCCAACTGGTCGCTCGACGCGCCATGGTTCAGCGGCGGGCCGGACAGCCCCGGCACGGGACTATTCGTGCTTGCTATCGAACCCAAGCTGCTCGATCCGGATTTCGAGCAGCGGATGAAGGACCAGCTCGACCGGCTGCGGCGGCGCTTCGGTGTGCATGTGCCCGGTCGTGCCCGCGCAGAGGCCGCCGAGAAGGCGCAAGCGCGGGGCATCACGGCATCCAAGGCGGTGGTGCAGCGCATTTCCGAATTCGCCGCACGCTATTCTTCCTGAATAGTTTTTTATATCAAATAGTTATCTGACATCTGCCCGCCGCAGGCGCGGCGCGGTGCGATTTTCTTTGCGCGCTGCTGAACCTTTCCGCGCCTTGCTGCGACCCAGCTTTGTCCAGGGCAAGGCGAGCTTGCCCGATCCACACCGGGGGAAGCAACAAACCGAAATCGAAAGCCTGCATCACGCGAAGGCCGGTCCTTCGCGCCTCGGAAACCTCAACCCAAATCAAAGGAAATTGTCATGACCAACACCAAGATCACCATGCTGACCGCCGTCCTTCTGCTCGGCTCGTTCATGGGTGCCACACAGGCAGCCACCCTGAAGGCCGCGCCGGCCAAGCCGACCAGCCCGGGTGTCATCGCCGCCCCGAGCGGCGGCGCCACCGAAGACCATTACTGCAAGAACGGCCATGCAAAATTCGCCAATTGCAGCGCCGATTTCGTCGCCGCCTGCAAGAAGGTTGGTGGCACCATGTCGGATGTTCAGGGCTGGGGTGGGCGTACTTGCTTCACGCCCTCCTGATACCGTCTCAGGTCAGGCCGCTCCGTCGGCCCCTGACTTCGCATGGATGTCACCCGGAAAACCCCGCTTTGGCGGGGTTTTCTGCGTTTTGATCGCACAATGAATAAAACATTCTTGTTTTGGTCAACTTTTGTTTATTTGACTTCGGCCGACCCGACCGGCCGTTTGCGCTGATTGAGCAAAACAGAGGAGCTATAATGTCGGCAAGCACGGACAACCCCCGCAACGCCCTTGTCATCCCGGTCCTTGGCAGGTTTTACGCGTCTCTGCACGATGGTGCCGAAACCGTTCTTCGTGTCGTCGCCGGCGGGTTTTTCGCCATCCATGGTTCGCAGAAGATCACCAATCCTTTCGGCGCTGCCGAGATGGTCGAGGGTCTCGGTTTCTATCCGGGCGCGTTGTGGTCGTTGCTTCTGGCCTGCACTGAATTCTTCGGCGGCATCTTCATTGCCATCGGGTTTTTGACGCGGCCGGCCGCCTTTGCCGGCCTGTTCGTGCTGCTGGTCACGGTCTGGTTCCACTGGGTCACGATGGACCAAGGCTATTCGGGCGCGGAAAAGTCGCTGCTTTGGGCGGCGATCCTGCTCTTTTTCGTCATTCGCGGCGGCAACCGCCATTCGGTCGACGCCCGTATGGGCAAAGCGTTCTGACAGGCTGATAGCGACGACGCGTCGCCCTTTGCCTTTGGCACGAAACGGATTATGAAACGGCTTCAGCCAAGCTTGCGAGCGCCGGAGCCAGCCATGACCGAAATCCTGCAGACCCCAAAGCTCGTCGTCGTCTTTGGCGGGTCAGGCTTTGTCGGCCGCCATGTCGTGCGCGCGTTGGCCAAGCGCGGCTATCGCATCCGGGTCGCCTGCCGGCGGCCCGATCTTGCCGGCCATTTGCAGCCGCTTGGCAATGTCGGCCAGATCCAGCCGGTGCAGGCCAATGTGCGCGTGCGCTGGTCGGTAGACCGCGCCGTGCAGGGCGCCGACCACGTCGTCAATCTGGTCGCCATCCTGCATGAGAGCGGCCGGCAGAAATTCTCCGCCGTGCACGAGTTCGGCGCCCGCGCAGTGGCCGAGGCCGCACGCTCGGTCGGCGCCGGCCTGACCCACATTTCTGCGCTTGGCGCCGATCTGGACTCCGAATCAGACTACGCGCGCACCAAGGCGCTTGGCGAAAAGGCTGTGCTGGAGACGATCAAGGACGCCGTGATCTTCCGGCCGTCGATCAATTTCGGACCCGAAGACGGCTTCTTCAACCGCTTCGCCAACATGGCGCGCTATTCGCCGGTGCTGCCGCTGATCGGCGGCGGCCAGACCAAGTTCCAGCCGGTCTATGTCGGCGACGTGGCCGAAGCGGTGGCGCGCTCGGTCGACGGCAAGGTGGATGGCGGCCAGATCTATGAACTTGGTGGACCGAAGGTGCTCACCTTCAAGCAGTGCATGGAAGAGCTGCTCGACGTGATCGAGCGCAAGCGGCTGCTGGTGCCGATGCCGTGGTGGGTGGCCAACATCCAGGCCTCGGTCCTCGGCCTGTTGCCCAATCCGCTGCTGACCAAGGACCAGGTGACGCAGTTGCGCGAGCACAACATCGTTTCGGACGCCGCCAACAAGACCAACAGGACGCTTGCAGGGCTCGGCATCCAGCCGCAATCGATCGCGACGATCCTGCCCAGCTATCTCTGGCGCTACCGCGCCGCCGGCCAGTTCCAGCAACGCAAGCCTGCTGCTTGATTTATCACAACCGTCTGAAGCTGTGTCTCATGCCTGTCGCGGCGTGACCCGCATCGGCAGACCGCCTTGCGGCTGCGTGGTCAGTTTCTGTACCGGCCAGGGTTTGGTTTCGGCTGTCGTGTCGAAGCGGAAGCGCGACAGCATGATCGCCAGCGCGATGATCGCCTCCTGCATGGCGAAGCTGGCGCCGATGCAGACGCGCGGACCCGCGCCAAACGGCAGATACTGGAAGCGGTCGATCTTTTCGCGATTTCCCGGATGGAAGCGCTCCGGCAGGAAGGCATCCGGCCGATCCCACAGTTTCCTGTGGCGATGCACGACCCAGGGCATCACCAGCACCGCGGCGTGCTTGGGAATATGAAGATCCTTCCACATTTCCGGTTCGATCGGCTCGCGATTGATCGACGGCGCCGGCGGATACAGCCTGAGCGCTTCGTCGAAAGCCGCACGCGTGAACGGCATGGCATCGAGCCATTTCGTCGGATCGGGCTCGCGCGCCAACACCTGGTCGATCTCCTGCTCGACCCGGTCGCGCTCCCACGGCGATTCAGCCAGGCAATACAGTGTCCAGCCCAGAGCCCGCGCGGTCGTCTCATGGCCGGCGCCGATGAAGGTGATGATGTTGTCCTCGACCTCGGCCCGCGTCAGTCCATCGGGTCCCTCGGCCTTGAGCAGCAGCGTCAGGAAATCCTGCGGCACGGCATCGGGGTCGCGCTTGAATTTCGCTTCGCGCATCTTGACAGTGTCGGTGACGATCTTGCGGAAATAGGCCATGGTCTTGCGGCCGCGGATACGGGTCAGCCTCGGCAGCCAGTCGGGCGCGCGCAACAGATCGAGCGGATCGACGCGACCCATGGTCTCGAACAGGCGGTCGATCTCGTTGGCGAAACTGCCAGGCTCGCCCGATATCTCGCCGGAAAACAGCGTCTCGGCCAGGATGTCGTAGGTGAGCAGCGTCATGTCATGGGCGATGTCGGACGTGCCGCCGTCTTCGTAGCGGGCGACGAAGTCCAGCGTGCGTCTCAGCATCGGCTGGGCGAAGCCGAAGATGTGGCGCGGCGTGAACACCGGCGCCATCGCCTTGCGCGACCGCTTCCAGACCTCGCCCTCGGCGGTCAGCAGGCCATCGCGCAGGATCGGCCGCAGGATCTTCTGACGCACCGTCGCCATCTTGTAGTTCCTGGCGTTGTCGACCAGCACATGGCGGATCAGGCCGGGATCATTGGCGACGATCAGATGTCCACCAACACCACTGGCCGAGATCCACGGCTCGTTGTAGGTGTGCTCACCCCACAATTCGAGCGGGTTGCGGTAGACGATGCGGATCATCTCCAGCGTCGAGGGCGGCGTGGTGCGCGGCTTCGGCGCCGGGGGAATGAAGGGGGCGGGCTGGATGTCCATGGGCTGCTCCGCTGATACCCCAATGTAATGGCTGGCAATGCGGGCGTCCATGTGACCGAACGGCAGGCGCAAATATGCAGCCCGAGGCGTCACGGCAGGCGATCCGTTCAGCCGATTGTGACCGCCTCCATGGCGGTGCCGCCTTGTCCGCGGCCGTGCCCTGCCGTAGGTCACCAACAGATACCGCCAGACCTAGGAGCCCGCCTTGAAGCACCAGTTGAACATCATCATCGGCAGCACGCGACCAGGCCGCGCCGGACCGGTTTTTGCCGAGTGGCTGGACACGTTCGCGCGCGAGCATGGAAAATTCGAGCCGGTACTGACCGACATCGATACGTTCAAGCTTCCGGTGCTGGACGAACCGCACCATCCAAGGCTCGGCAATTACAAGAACGACCATACCAAGGCCTGGTCGAAAGCGATCGATGCCGCCGACGCCTTCGTCTTCGTGGCGCCGGAATACAATTATTTCGTGGCGCCGGCGATCGTCAACGCGGTCGATTATCTCTCGCGTGAATGGAAGTACAAGCCTGCAGCCATTTTCAGCTATGGCGGCGTCTCCGGCGGCCTGCGCGCGGCGCAAGCGCTGAAGCCGTTGCTGACATCGGTCGGCGTCATGCCGATCTCGGAAGGCGTCGCGCTGCCGATGTACCAGAAACTGCTCGATGAGAACGGCGCTTTCAACGCCAGCGAACAGGTGCAGGGCGGAGCCAAAACCATGCTCGACGAGCTGTTGCGCTGGAGCGAGGCTTTGAAGCCTATGCGGGTTGCCTGAAAACGCTGGTCTTCCGCAAAAAGCCCGGCTTGCTCATGGCATAAAGAGGTGGAATGTTTGCGCAAATGGACAAGCCGGGGGGCGGTTCGACTTGCGCTTGCTTTTTGCCTTGCTGCTGATGCTCATGAGCACCGCCGCCGCGGTGGCTGAGCGACGCGTGGCTTTGATCATAGCCGAGGACGGCTACCGCCTGGTTCGGCCGCTCGCCAATCCGGTCCATGACGGCGAGGCGATGGCAGCGGCGCTGAAGAAGCTCGGCTTCGAGGTCATCCTCGAAACCAATCGCGACCTGCGGCGAATGCGCCGCGCGCTCGACGATTTTCGCCTGGATGCCAAAGGCGCCGACGTGGCGCTGGTCTACTTCTCCGGCCACGGCGTGGAAATCTCGGGCGACAACCGGCTGCTCCCGATCGATGCCGACGCCTCCTCGCTCGATGCGCTGGAGAAGACCAGCCTGCCGCTGGAAGAGGTGCGCGACAGCGTGGCCGCCACGGCCAAGGTCGGCCTGATCATGCTCGACGCCTGCCGCAGCGATCCCTTTTCGGGAAGCAGCGGTGAAGGGCGCGGCGCGACATCGCTGGCAAAGGATGTCTCCGACAAGGTGAAGCCGGGTCTCGGCCGGATTGGCCGCGCCGAAAACATCCTGTTCGCCTTCTCCGCCGCACCGGGCGAGACGGCTGCCGACGGCACCGGCCAGAACTCGCCCTTCACGACAGCGCTGACCAAATATCTCGGCACCGACGGGCTCGAGATCCGCTCGGTGCTGACGCTGGTGCAGCAGGAGGTCTACGATTTGTCGCGGGGCAAACAGCTGCCTTACGTCGAGAGCGGCCTGCCGAAGCTGTTTTTTGCCGCGGCCGCCAAGCAACAATTGCCGGAGCGCGAGCGCCTGTTGCTTGCCATGGCCGACGTGACGCCGGAAATGCGCGGTGAGGTCGAGCAGGTCGCCAGCGATGCCGACATGCCGCTGGCGCCTCTCTACGGCGTGCTGATCAGCTCCGACGCCAGCCACCTTTCCGCGGACAGCCTGAATGCCCGGTTGCGCGAGGCGGCCGACGCCTTCGTCAAGGTGCGCGGCGAAATGAGGACGCTGGCCTCCGATGATCCGCAGGTGACGGAATTGCGCCGGCAGGCCGAGGAGCAGCTTTCGCTCGGCGCCTTCGATGGGGCTCGCGCCATCCTCGCAAAGGCCGCCGACATCGACAATGTTTCGCGCAACGCCTTGAGGGCCAACTTCGTCAACCGCACGCTGTCCGAGGCGGCGACGCGTTTCCTGTCGGGCGGTGCGGCGCGTGCCGACCTCGACTATGCCACGGCCATCAAGGACTATGAATCGGTGCTGGTCCTCTACGGCGAGGCCGGGCAAACCGATCTGACCCTGGACCAGGCCGACCGCCAGATTCGAACGCTGGACGAGCTCGGCAAGCTCTACACCCTTGTCGGCAACACCGATGCGGCAGGCCGCGCCTTTGCAGCGCTGGTGTCCAATCTCGAGCTGCGTTCGGCCCGGGAAACCGACCCGAGCGTCAAGCGCGATTTTGCCGTCAGCCACATCAAGCTCGGCAACATCAAGCTGGCGCAAGGAGACCTGCCGGAAGCGCTGGAAAACTATCGGACCGCCAGAACCATGCTCAGGGATTTGACCGCTGCCGAACCCGATCGGCTGTCATGGTTCAGCGACTTCGCCATGGCCGACGACAAGATCGGCAATGTGCTTGTGACGCAAGGCGATCTGGCTGGGGCCTCGCAGATCTACCAGGAAGGCTTGTCGGTCAAGAAGCAGCTTGCCGACAACGAGCCGGAGCGCGCCGAACTGCAGCGCGACCTGACGATCAGCTATGACGAGATCGGCGGCCTTGCCCGGGTCATGGGGCAACTGGACAACGCCCAGATGGCCTACGAGGAGAGCCTGAAGATCCGATTGGCATTGGCCGAAAAGAAGCCGCAGGATGCCGAACGGCAGCGCGATGTGTCGGTCAGCCATGATACGATCGGCGACCTCAAGCGCGAGCGCGGCGATGCGGCGGGCGCACTCGCGTCCTATAAAGCGGGCCATGCGATCGTCGAACAATTGGTGGGCCGCGACCCCGACAACAGTGAGCTGAAGCGCGACCTGTCTGTCGGCAACGCAAAGATGGGCAATGCGCTGAGCGATCAAGAGGACTGGCCGACAGCCCTCGCCGCCTATAGGCAAGCCCTCTCGATAGCCCGCATGCTGGCGGCCAGTGACCCTGCCAACGCCGACTGGCAACGTGACCTTTCGGTCAGCCTGGAGAAGGTCGCCGGCATTCTGGCGATTCAGGGCGACCGCGCCGGAGCGCTCAAGGCCTATACAGACAGTTTCGCTATCGCCGACCGGCTGGCCAAGCTCGACCCTGCCAATGCCGACTGGCAACGCGACCTGTCGATCACCCTGTCCGAGATCGGCATGCTCAAGGCCAAGCAGCGCGACGTCAAAGGCGCGCGGCAGGCTTTCCAGGACAGTCTCGACATCCGCCAGAAGCTCGCCCGGTCCGACCCAAACAACGCCACCTGGCAGCGCGACCTGGTGGTTGCCATGATCGACTACGCTCAGGTCGCCAAGAACCCCAAGACGGTGCTTTCGCAGGCGCTGGACATGACGCTGGAGCTCGACCGCAGCGGGCGGCTGGCGCCGCGATACAAGTTCATGATCAAGTTTCTCAGGGACCGGCTGGCCAAAGTGAAATAGGGCCTGACGGGAGGCTGCCATGGACAGCCGGCTCATTCCCCGTGAAATGCCTGCAAACCTTGGAAAAACCGCCTTTTGCGCCTATATCTAGTGCATATCAGAGGCGCGATTCGGAGCGGGTTTTTCGCGCCGTGCAAGCGGCATCCAGACAACAGGTTTTCATGAGCGATCAGATCGACAACAACAACGGCGCTGAAGCCGAATACGGCGCCGATTCCATCAAGGTTTTGAAGGGGTTGGATGCTGTCCGCAAACGCCCCGGAATGTATATCGGCGATACCGACGACGGTTCGGGCCTGCATCACATGGTCTATGAAGTGGTCGACAACGCCATCGACGAGGCGCTGGCCGGTCACGCCGATCTCGTCACCGTGACGCTCAACCCCGATGGTTCGGTCACCGTGATCGACAATGGCCGCGGAATTCCGACCGATATCCACACCGGAGAAGGTATTTCGGCGGCCGAAGTGATCATGACGCAGCTGCATGCCGGCGGCAAGTTCGACCAGAATTCCTACAAGGTCTCGGGCGGCCTGCATGGCGTCGGCGTCTCGGTGGTCAACGCGCTGTCGGCGTGGCTGAAGCTGAAAATCCGCCGCAACGGCCAGATCTTCGAGATGAGTTTCACGCATGGCAATGCCGACGCGCCGCTGAAGGCGACCGGCAGCTATGAGCAGGACAAGCAGCCGGGCACCTATGAGGGCCGCAGCGGCAGCCAGATCACCTTCTTCCCGTCGGCCGAGACCTTCACCATGGTCGAATTCGACTTCGGCACGCTGGAACACCGGCTGCGCGAGCTTGCCTTCCTCAATTCCGGCGTGCGCATCATTTTGACCGATGCCCGTCACGCCGACGTCGTGCGCCATGAGCTGCACTATGATGGAGGCCTCGAGGAATTCGTCAAATATCTCGATCGGGTCAAGAAACCGCTGATCGACAAGCCGATCGCCATCCGGGCGGAGCGCGACGGGATCACCGTCGAAGTGGCGATGTGGTGGAACGACAGCTACCACGAGAACGTGCTGGCCTTCACCAACAACATCCCTCAGCGCGATGGCGGCACGCATCTGGCCGGCTTTCGCGGCGCGCTGACGCGCCAGATCACCGGCTATGGCGAATCCTCCGGCCTGACCAAGAAGGAAAAGGTCTCGCTGATCGGCGACGATTGCCGCGAAGGCCTGACGGCGGTGCTTTCAGTCAAGGTTCCAGATCCGAAATTCTCCTCGCAGACCAAGGACAAGCTGGTCTCGTCGGAAGTCCGTCCTGTCGTCGAAGGCCTGGTCAACGAAGCGCTCGGCACCTGGCTGGAAGAACATCCGAGCGAAGGCAAGGTGGTCGTCGACAAGGTGATCCAGGCCGCGGCGGCGCGTGAAGCGGCGCGCAAGGCGCGCGATATCACCCGCAAGAGCTCGCTCGGCGTCACTTCCCTGCCCGGCAAACTGGCCGACTGCCAGGAACGCGACCCGGCGAAGTCCGAAATCTTCATCGTCGAGGGTGACTCCGCCGGCGGCTCGGCCAAGGGTGGGCGTTCGCGCCAGAACCAGGCGATCCTGCCGTTGCGCGGCAAGATCCTCAATGTCGAGCGGGCGCGCTTCGACCGCATGCTCGGCTCCGACATGATCGGCACGCTGATCACGGCGCTCGGCACCTCGATCGGCAAGGACGAGTTCAACGCCGACAAGCTGCGCTACCACAAGATCATCCTGATGACCGACGCCGATGTCGACGGTGCCCATATCAGAACCTTGCTGCTGACCTTCTTCTTCCGGCAGATGCCGGAGCTGATCGAGCGCGGCCATCTCTATATCGCCCAGCCGCCGCTCTACAAGGTGACGCGCGGCAAGAGCTCGCAATACATCAAGGACGAGAGCGCGTTCGAAGAGTTCCTGATCGGCTCGGGACTGGAGGAAGCATCGCTTACGCTCGGCTCGGGCGAGGTTCGCATCGGGCAGGACCTGCGCGGAGCCATCGACGACGCACTGGCGGTGCGCCAGCTGATCAACGGCCTGCACACGCGCTACAACAGAGGCGTCGTCGAACAGGCGGCGATCGCCGGCGGGCTCAACCCGGACGTGTTCACCGATCTCGGCCGCGCCAACGCCATGGCGGAGCGGATTGCAAAACGCCTCGACATCATTGCCGAGGACACCGAGCGCGGCTGGACCGGCCGCATGTCGACCTCGAATGAAGGTGTCGGCGGCTATGTGTTCGAGCGCACGGTGCGGAGCGTCAAGGAATACGCGCATCTCGATCTGGCGCTGATCAATTCGGCCGACGCACGCCAGCTCGACCGCTACGCACAGCGCCTCAGCGAGGTCTACGGCTCGCCGCCGGTGCTGCGCCGCAAGGATGTCTCCGAAACCATCTCGGGGCCGCTGGCGATGCTCAATGCGGTCTTTGCAACCGGCCGCAAGGGCCTGACAATGCAGCGCTACAAGGGTCTCGGCGAGATGAATGCCGAACAGCTGTGGGAAACCACGCTCGATCCGAACGTGCGCTCGCTGCTGCAGGTCAAGGTCAATGACGCGACCGACGCGGATTCACTATTTTCGAGGCTGATGGGCGACGAGGTCGAACCCAGGCGCGAGTTCATCCAGGACAACGCGCTGTCGGTCGCCAATCTGGATATCTGATCCGGACGTTAAATTCTGAATTGGCGCGCTGCGGCGCGCCAATTGTTCCACCGGCGGCAACAAAATCATTTTACAACGCCCCGGAACGGAAGTCTCTGCGGGACATTGTGACAACATCGATCACAATTTCTTACAGGAGGCCTTCATGGGACGCGGCATTTTGCTCTGGTTGCTCGGTATTCCGATCCCGATCATCATTCTGATCATGCTGTTCGTACGGTAGGGGGCTTCCATGCAGTCCACCCTATCGGCTGTCGACGTTTCCACTTCAACAGAATCCTCCTCCACCGCCGTCAGTTGGGGACCGATCATCGCCGGTGCCTTCGCGGCTTCGACGTTGACCTTCATCCTCATGCTGCTCGGTTCGGGGCTGGGATTGACCATGGTGTCGCCATGGTCGGGATCCGGCGCATCTGTCACCACTTTCGCGGCGTCCACCGCCGTCTGGCTTGTCATCGTGCAATGGCTGTCCTCTGGTGTCGGAGGCTATCTTGCCGGGCGGCTGCGCACCAAATGGGTCGGCATCCACACCGATGAGGTCTATTTCCGGGACACCGCACACGGCTTTCTTGCCTGGGCGCTGGCCACCTTGCTCGTCGTCGGCGTGCTTGGCTCCGCCCTTTCCGCAGCAATCGGTTCAGGCGTGCAGGCGGTGTCCACCGTCGCGTCTGGCGCTGCCATGGGTGCATCGGCGGGGGCTTCGGCCAATGCCGGCAGCGCATCGGTCGACAATGCGACATCCTACCTTGTGGATTCGCTGTTCCGTCCGGCCGATCCGGGCAGGCTGGCTGCCGCCAATCCAGACAGCGATACCGCCGCGACCGGGCAGGCCTCGCGCATCCTGATCGCCGGTGCGGCGGCAGGCGAGGTTTCGGCAGACGACAAGACCTACCTGTCGCAACTCGTCGCCGCTCGCACCGGTCTTTCGGAAGCAGATGCCAAGGCGCGGGTGGATGCGATCATCGCCAGGGCTCAGGACGCCAAGGTCAAGGCGCAGCAGGCCGCCGACACTGCCAGGAAGGCCGGTGCGACATTTGCCCTGCTTGGTGCGCTGTCGCTGGCCATCGGCGCCTTCATCGCCAGTGCTGCCGCGGCCCTTGGGGGCAGGCAGCGCGACGATGAGGAAGCGGTTTTTCTCACCAGCCGCTGAAGCGGCTCAGCATTGAAAAGCAAAAGCCCGGCCTTGCGCCGGGCTTTTGTGTTTGGGTCAGTCGCGCCGTGGCGAAATCAGTGGTCCATCGCCTTGACGATCTCTTCAGTCATCTTCTTGGCATCGCCGAGCAGCATCATGGTGCCGTCCTTGTAGAACAGCGTGTTGTCGATGCCGGCATAGCCGGAGCCGAGCGAGCGCTTGACGAACAGGCAGGTGCGGGCCTTGTCGACATCGAGGATCGGCATGCCGTAGATCGGCGACGACTTGTCGTCGCGCGCGGACGGGTTGGTGACGTCGTTGGCGCCGATGACATAGGCGACATCGGCCTGCGCGAATTCGGAGTTGATGTCCTCGAGTTCGAACACTTCGTCGTAGGGCACATTGGCTTCGGCGAGCAGCACGTTCATGTGGCCGGGCATGCGGCCGGCGACCGGGTGGATCGCGTATTTGACGTCGACGCCATTGGCCTTGAGCTTGTCGGCCATTTCGCGCAGCGCATGCTGCGCCTGGGCAACCGCCATGCCGTAGCCCGGCACGATGATGACTTTTTGGGCGTTCATCATCAGATAGGCGGCGTCGTCGGCCGAGCCCTGCTTGACCGTGCGTTCGATGCCGTCATCGGCGGCCGCTGCAGTCTCCCCACCGAAGCCGCCGAGAATGACCGAGATGAAGCTTCGGTTCATGCCCTTGCACATGATGTAGGACAAGATCGCGCCGGATGAGCCGACCAGCGCACCGGTGATGATCAGCGCCAGATTGCCGAGCGTGAAGCCCAGCGCCGCCGCCGCCCAGCCCGAATAGGAGTTGAGCATCGAGACGACGACCGGCATGTCGGCGCCGCCGATCGGGATGATGAGAAGGACGCCAAGGGCGAGCGAGGCGGCGACAATCAGCCAGAAGACCAGCTTGGACTCGGTGGTGACCAGCAGCACGATCAGCACGACGAGCGCGATGGCAAGTGCCGCGTTGATGAAGTGGCGTCCGCCGATCATGATCGGCTTGCCGGACATGCGGCCGTCGAGCTTGAGGAAGGCGATGACCGAGCCGGTGAAGGTGATGGCGCCGATGGCGACGCCAAGGCTCATCTCGATCAGCGCCTGGGCATGGATGTCGCCATCCGTGCCGATGCCGAAGCTTTCCGGCGCATAGATGGCGGCGGCCGCCACCATGACGGCGGCGAGGCCGACCAGCGAGTGGAAGGCGGCGACCAGCTGCGGCATCGAGGTCATGGCGATGCGGCGCGCGGTGACGGCGCCGACGCCGCCGCCGATGGCCAGGCCGAGCACGATCAGGCCGAAGCGGCCGGCCGAGGGGGTTGCCAGCGCCAATGTGGTGGCGATGGCGATGCCCATGCCGATCATGCCGTAGAGATTGCCCTGGCGGCTGGTGGTCGGATGCGACAGGCCGCGCAGCGCCATGATGAACAGGACGCCGGAGACGAGGTAGAGGAAGGACGCGAAGTTGGCGTTCATGGCGCTCTACTTGTCCTTCTTCTTGTACATGGCCAGCATGCGCTGGGTGACGAGGAAGCCGCCGAAGATGTTGACCGACACCAGCATCAGCGCGACGAAGCCGAAGCCCGCGGCAATGCCGGAGGCGGCGATGCCGACGGCAAGCAGCGCGCCGACGACGATGACCGAAGAGATGGCGTTGGTGACGGCCATCAGCGGCGTGTGCAAAGCGGGGGTCACCGACCAGACGACATAGTAGCCGACGAAGATCGCCAGCACGAAGATGGCGAAGCGGAAGACGAAGGGATCGATGGCACCGCCGGAGAGCGCATGCGCGGCATCACCCGCCGCGTCGGCACCACCAGGCGCGGTCGCCAGATTGTGCACTGCCAGCCGAACCGCGGCGGAGGCCTGGTCGAGCTGGTCGAGGGCTTTCTGCAGGGTCTGATCCATCACGCGATCCCTTTCGGCTTCGACGAGGGCGACTTGGATGCGGCCGGTTTCTTGGGCGCGGCTTTCTTGGGCGAAGCGTCGGCAACCATGGTTGTGGCCGGGATCGCCGCCGGTTCGACATAAGGCTGCTGGTCGGGCTTGGCGAAGGACGGATGCACGATCTTGCCGCCGTTAGTCAGCATCGTTGCCTTGACCAGATCGTCGTCCCGGTTGAAGGCAAGCGTTTTCGTCGTCTTGTCGACCAGCGTTTCGAGGAAGGCGAAGAGGTTCCGGGCATAAAGCAGCGATGCCGACGCCGCGATGCGGCCGGGCACATTGAGATGGCCGACAATCTTGACGTTGTTGGCGGTGGTGACGACCTTGCCGGCTTCGGCGCCCTCGACATTGCCGCCGCGCTCGACCGCCAGATCGACGAGAACCGAGCCTGGCTTCATCGAGGCGACCATCGCCGCCGATACCAGCTTGGGCGCCGGTCGGCCGGGAATAAGCGCGGTGGTGATAACGATATCCTGCTTGGCGATGTGCTCTGATGTGAGTGCCGCCTGCTTAGCCTGGTATTCCTTCGACATCTCCTTGGCGTAGCCGCCGGCCGTCTCGGCCGCCTTGAATTCCTCGTCCTCGACCGCAAGGAACTTGGCGCCGAGCGAGGCGACCTGTTCCTTGGCGGCAGGGCGCACGTCTGTTGCGGTGACGACCGCACCAAGGCGACGCGCGGTGGCGATCGCCTGCAGGCCGGCAACACCGACGCCCATGATGAAGACCTTCGCCGCCGGCACCGTGCCGGCCGCCGTCATCATCATCGGCAGCGCGCGATCATATTCCGAAGCCCCGTCGATCACCGCCTGGTAACCGGCAAGATTGGCCTGCGAGGACAAGACGTCCATCGACTGGGCGCGGGTGATGCGTGGCATGAATTCCATCGAGAAGGCGGTGACGCCAGCCTTGGCCAGGGCTGCCATAGCGGCATCATTGCCATAGGGATCCATGATGGCAATGACCGCTGTACCGGGTTTGTAGCTCTTCAGCTCGGCATCGCCGGGCCGACGCACCTTCAGCACGACATCGGCCTTGGCGACATCGGAAGCCTTGCCTATGGCGGCGCCGGCGCTCGCATAGTCGGCATCGACGATGCGCGAATTCAGACCGGCACCGGCCTCGACGACGACGTCGAAGCCCAACGCCGCCAGCCGTTTCACCGTATCGGGCGAGGCCGCGACGCGCGGCTCGTTGGCATCGAGCTCACGAGGGATGAAAACCGTCTGTCCCACCGCATGATCCTTTCGGCCGGAAGCTATTTCCCGCAAGACGCCGGCCGGCCTCGCGGCGGCGCCGTGGACAAGGTGTCGGAAAATCTATCGGAGGATAAAGGCGCCGACGGCCATAATCAGCACGAACAGGATGGTCGCCGAGAAGAAGCCGCCCGCGAAGAAGCCGAAGGCCATCGCCAGAAGCAGGGCTCCGCAGAAAAGCGATCCGTATTTGGCCAGCGCGAGGAAGCCCGCATAGGTGCGGTCATGCTCGGCATAGTCCATCTTCGCGCCCAGTTCGACAGGACCGGTCGGCGAGTGATCAGCCATAGGAATACCCCTTCGAAGACATCTTTCAGGCACATAGCGAAAAGCCGGGCCGAGAGCAATGGCGCTATTGCCGCACAACAGCGGACAACTGCCTCAACGGAAACTTGAAGCCGGCGGCCAACGCGCCGGAGCCGAACTCAGTGCGTGATGCGGAAAGATGCCCCAGAAGCGGTTGAGGCGGACGGTTGCAATCCCTCAGCCGGCTAGATGCGGAAATAGCCCGAGCAACCCGACGACGATCAGATAGAGCGCGACGATGTAGTTCAACAGCCTTGGCATGACCAGGATCAGCACGCCGGCGATCAGCGAGATAAGCGGGGTGAGCGCAAGTGTGGAAATGGTCATGACGGGTTCCTTTGGCATATCCGTGGATTCGGCGACCAATGGCGAGGACGACAAGGCGCCGAGCCATCAGAACGCGTATCCGGCCGGAAAGCTCCAGTGGTTCTGCGAAACGCCTAATCTCAGGCGGCTTCGCGAAAATATTTGGCAGTCGGCAGGATGGTCAGCGGCGCCAATTCTCCAGCACCAGGTGTCTCGAACAGCATACGCTGCTCCAGAGATGTGGATCGGAAGAATGGAAAGCGCGAGAACGACCGCTCGCGAATGGCAGCGACATTGGCGCGATAGAGCACGACCTTGTAGTTCAGGCCTGGATAGTCGCGCAGCTCGCCGATCTGCTCAGAACAGTAGATACGACGGTAGAAACCCGCATGTTCGGGCCGGATAGTCGAGAGACAGTAAGGTGCGTCGAAGTAGAAGCAGGCCATTCCGGCAAGGCGCAGCGTCAGGTACGGGATCTGCGGATAGACCTTCGACCAGTCTGGGTCGGCAGCAAAGCGGCTCGGATCGGCAAAGTGCGCCCCGGCAGCCAGCATCGGGCGCAGGATGTCGCCGTAGACAGTTGTAGACGGCGATTGCGGCGTGGCCCGGCTGGCATGATGAATGCGCACCGTGGAGACCAGGATGCCGTCAATATAGACGCCGAACTTGGAACAATTTTCAGCTTCGTCGAGCTCGTCATGCACAATATGTTCCGGGTTTTCCGGCACCATATCATTCAAGCGATAGGATTTGTAGCGTAACCTATAGATGTCTTCGAGGTCCTCTCCCTTGTCGCAGCGGCGATATTCCGTCCGCTCAAGCATCGCTGAAACATTGCGGGCGAAACTCGACATGCTGTCGGGCGAATTTTCTTCACCCCCGCCCGCCACATGGCCAAGCGCTTCCAACTGCACATCCATACTCAAACCCTCGTAAGTTTCCGCCGCAGTTCAACCTACGACGGGACCCTGAGATGTAAAAGATGAAAATGGAGCACACGTCGTTTACCGATCATTAACGTTAACGATCCGTAAATTTTTATGAAAAGGCGACATTCTTCCCGGCACCGGTCAGCGGCGTGCGGCTCTCTTGGCTGTATTGATGTCCTTGGCGAAAGGCCATACCGTGTTCGACATGGTCTCGATGCCGGAAGCGCTGAGCGCCGAACCGAACAGGAACCCCTGGACAAGGTCGGGCTTGACCTGCAGCGCCAGTATCTTGAGCTGCTCGAAGGTCTCTACACCCTCGACGGTGACCGAAAGCCCCAGCGGCCGCGATAGGTTGACGATACCCTTGAGCAGCTCGAGCGAACGGGGGTTCTGGGTGACGTCCATCAGGAACGAGCGGTCGATCTTGATCTTGTCGAGCGGCAGTTTGTGCAGATAGCTCAGGCTCGAATAGCCGGTGCCGAAATCGTCGAGCGCGATGCGTACGCCGATCTGCTTCAGCTCCTCGATATACTGGCGCGTCAGCGACTTGTCGTCGAGCAGCGCCGTTTCGGTGACCTCGATCTCGAGCCGGGAGGCGGCGAGGCCGGAGCCGGCCAACGCATCGCGAACCTTCTGGATGACGTCGCGGTTGCGGAAATCCTTGGCCGAGAGATTGACCGAGACGCTGGTCTGGTCCGGCCATTTGGCGCATTCGGCGCAGGCTGCCTGCAGCACGAAGGTGCTGATCTCGGAAATGATGCCCATTTCCTCGGCCAAAGGAATGAAGATGCTGGGCGAGATCGGCCCGAGATCGGGATGATCCCACCGGCACAACGCCTCGCAGCTGGCGATACGCATGGTGCTCATCGCCACGATCGGCTGATAGACCACCCTCAAGCCCTTGCTTTCCACGGCTGTACGCAGGTCCGCCTTCATCAGCTGACGGTTGCGGAAGGCGGCATCCATCGAGGCTTCGAACAGCCGCCAGCTGTTCTTGCCGAGCTCCTTGGCCTTGTAGAGCGCCAGGTCCGCCTTGACGATCATGGCGTCGACATCGGTATCCTTGACCCGTGACAGCACCGCGCCGCCGCTGGCCTGAATGCGCAGCCCGTGACCGGCGACGTCGACTTCCCCTTGCAGGCCGGCGAAAATCTCGTCGAGCTGGCTGGTCAGATGGCTCTCATCCTCGACGCGGTCGAAGAAGATCATGAACTCGTCGCCACCGAAACGGCTGACCGTGATATCTTGCCTGGCAATGGCGGCAAGCCGCTCGGCAACGGCATAGATCAAGCCATCGCCGATCGGATGGCCAAGCGTGTCGTTGACGCTCTTGAAATCGTCGAGGTCGAGCACCGCAAGGCCGCAGAGACGATCGCGATCGCCTGATACCATGGCCTCGCCTACCAGTTCATGGAAATAGGCGCGGTTGGGCAGGCCGGTGAGGTTGTCGTAACGTGCCATGAAGCGGATCTTGTCTTCCGCCTCGACACGGGCGGTGACGTCCTCGAAGGTGATGACGCCCAGTTCCTGGCTGCCTTCGCGCGCCGAGAACTCGTAATGCTGGCCGTTGGCGAGGGAAACCAGCACCTTGCGGTCGCGGCCCTCGCGCAGGGCACGCGTCAGCTGGGCCTCGATGTAGCGGCAATCCTTGGGCGCCAGCATGCCGCCGGCGACACCGCGCATCAACAGACCATGGATCGACCGGCCGAGCAGCGCGTCGGGCGACTTGAGCGACATCAGATGCGCGGCCTCGGCATTGGCCACCGCGACGCGGCCGTCCGGGCCGAGCATGACAAGGCCGTGCGACATGGTGTTGAGCGCTCGGTTGAAGCGCTGGGCGATGCGATTGGCCTTCTTTTCCTCGGACAGGGCGGCGAAAAGCACCTCGCGGACCAGATCGGCGAAGCGCTTGATAGCAAAAAGAAATGGCGCCGAAAGCAGGCCGAGAATGAAGTGATAGGGATCGCCCCGCAGGATGAAGCCCAGCGAGATCGGCCAAGTCATGGTCATAATGAAGATCACGACCATCCTGGGCGAACCATAGTTGCGGCCAGCAATAGACGTGGCGGAGGCAAGCGTCACGCAGACGGCAGCTATTTCCGCGAACGGGTCATAGGCAAGATAGATGCCGACAAAGCAGAAGGCGCCAAGCATGAAGCCATGCATCGAGCCGTACAGTATGTAGTCGTTCTCGCGGCGACGCGCCTCTTCCCAATTTTGAGGCGAAGGAGCGTGGCGATATTTCCTGATGTTGCGAAGACGAAGGAAGGCGACAGCCAGCAGTCCGAGGGTGACGGCGAGATAGGCCGGATCCATGGTTTTCCAGTAAACCAGCACGACCAGCAGGGTTTGGGCAAAGAATCCTATCGAAAGCGTCAACCCGTCGCGAAACAAGGTTTCCACGAACGGAATGTAGACGTCGACCGGAATCTCGTTCTTCTTTATCAGATTCAACGCCTGAATCCCAACCCTGGGGAGCCAAGCAGTGCCACATCCGCCTTAAGAAAGATTTAGAGAGGCCCCGCCGCTCCTGCCGTCAAGCCGGGTGACGTAACGGAAAGCAAGGAAATTGTCGTTCAGGTAAACAAGGCGTATCGATCATTCCGCGGCCTGAAGTTTCGGCCGCGCCAGCGTACTCGACAGGCGTTCGAGCAGCCTTTGGCGTTCGCTCAAGGCCTTGTCGGCGCTGGCTCGACGGACGTGGCCATAGCCGCGAATCAGGGCCGGCACCGAGGCCAGCGCAACCGCCGCATCGACCCTGGCCGGGGCCAGCGATCCGGCGATGAGCTCCAGATCCGCCTCATACTGCGCCAGCAGCCGCCGCTCCATGCGCCGTTCGGCGGTGTAGCCGAACAGGTCGAAGGCGGTGCCGCGCAGGCCCTTCATCGCCGACAGCAGGCGAAAACCCTTCATCATCCACGGGCCGAAGCTGGATTTCCTAGGGCTTCCGTCATTGCCGCGACGGCCCATGATCGGCGGCGCGAGGTGGAATTCGAGCCTTTCGTAGCTCTGGAACTGCTTGCCCAGTTCGGCGGCGAAAGAGCCGTCCGTGTAAAGACGCGCCACCTCGTATTCGTCCTTGATCGCCATCAGCTTGAACAGGTTCCTGGCGGCGGCCTGCGACACCGTGGTCGACCCAGGTATGGCCTTCGCTTCGGCGGCGCGCAAAACGGCCAGTTTTTCGGCATAACGCCTGCCATAGGCGGCGTTCTGATAGGCTGTCAGGAAGGCGACGCGGCGGGCGATGATATCGTCCAGTGTCTCGGCGACATCCGTGCCCGGGCCGGCCTTTCCAGCGACGGCTGGACCCGGCTGGGCAACGAGGCCGCGCACGAATTCCGGCTGATGGGCAGCGCGACGTCCCCAGCGGAACGCGGCGACGTTCATCGCCACGGCTTCGCCATTGAGCTCGATCGCCTTCTCGACCGCCTCGGCGGATAGCGGCAGCCCGCCATGCTGGAAGGCAAAGCCGAGCATGAACATGTTGGCGCCGAGCGAGTTGCCGAAAAGTGCCGTGGCGGTGCGGGTGGCGTCGAAGAAATGCGCCTTGTCGTCGCCCGCGGCCGCACGGATCGCCTTTTTCAGCCGCTCTATCGGCAACGAAAAATCCGCCGAGCGGGCAAATTCGCCAGGCATGATCTCGGCGGTGTTGGCGACGAAGATGGTGTGGCCCTCGCGCACCGCGGTCAGCACCTTCTTGGCGCCCGACACGACGAGATCGCAGCCAAGCACCAGATCGGCCTTGCCGGCCGAAACGCGGATGGCATGGATGTCGTCGGGGGTGCGGGCGATGCGGACATGCGTGAACACCGAGCCACCTTTCTGGGCGAGGCCGGCCATGTCGATCATGCCGCAGCCCTTGTCCTCGAGATGCGCCGCCATGCCAAGCACCGCACCTACGGTGACGACGCCCGTGCCGCCGACGCCGTCGATGATCGCCGCCCAGCCCTGCTCGCCAAGCGGGAATTGCGCCGGCACAGGCACGCCTTCCAGCGGATCGGCCTTGCCGGCCAGGCCCTCGGCCTTGCGGATCTTGGCGCCGTGCACAGTGACGAAGGACGGGCAGAAGCCGTTGACGCAGGAGAAATCCTTGTTGCAGCTCGACTGGTCGATCTTGCGCTTGCGGCCGAATTCGGTCTCGACCGGCTGGATCGAGACGCAGTTCGACTGCACGCCGCAATCGCCGCAGCCCTCGCAGACCAGCTCGTTGATGAAGACCCGCTTGTCGGGATCGGGGAAGGTGCCGCGCTTGCGGCGGCGGCGTTTTTCGGCGGCGCAGGTCTGGTCGTAGAGCAGCACGGAGACGCCTTTGACATCGCGCAGCTCGCGCTGGACGAGATCGAGGTCGTCGCGGTGATGGATGGTGGCGCCGGCCGGGAATTCGGCCTTGCCGGCATATTTGCCGGGCTCATCTGTGACGATGGCGATGCGGTCGACGCCTTCGGCGCGCACCTGCCTGGCGATCATGTCGACGGTCAGGCCGCCTTCGTGCGGCTGGCCGCCGGTCATGGCGACGGCGTCATTGTAGAGTATCTTGTAGGTGATGTTGGCATCGCTCGACAGCGCGAAGCGGATCGCCAGCGTACCGGAATGGTTGTAGGTGCCGTCGCCGAGATTCTGGAAGATGTGCTCGCGCTTGGAGAACGGCGCCTGGCCGACCCATTGCGCGCCCTCGCCGCCCATGGCCGTGAAACCGACGGTGTTGCGGTCCATCCACAGCGCCATGAAGTGGCAGCCGATGCCGGCCGCGGCGATAGAGCCGTCCGGCACCTTGGTGGACGAATTATGCGGGCAACCGGAACAGAAGAACGGTGTGCGCGAGCCGATGTCGGTGGCCTCGGTGAGCATTGCCTGGAACTGGCGCAGCTTCGCCACCCGCGCCGAAATCTCTTCGGACGGGCCGATGGTCCTGACGATCCTCTCGCCAAGCGCAATGGCGATCTCGTTGGGATCGAGCGCGCCCTTGGCCGGAAACAGCCAGTCGCCGCGCTCGTCCTTCTTGCCGATAATGACCGGTTGGGTGGCAGTGCCATAAAGGCTTTCGCGCAGCTGCACTTCGATCAGCGAGCGCTTCTCCTCGACGACGACAATGGTGTCGAGGCCGCGGGCGAAATCGGCGATGTGATGCAGGTCGAGCGGCCAGGGGCAGCCGACCTTGAACAGCCGCACGCCGATGCGGTTGGCGGCCGCCTCGTCGATGCCGATGTCCTCCAGCGCCTGACGGACATCGAGATAGCTCTTGCCCAGCGTGATGATGCCGATCTTCGGGTTGCGGCCGCCCGAATAGACGATGCGGTTCAGCCCGTTGGCAAGGATGAAGGCGGAAGCCGCGGCACGCTTGTGCTCATGCAGCCGCTCCTCCTGACCGAGCATATCGATCTCGTGGCGAATGTTGAGACCGCCTGATGGCATGTCGAAATCCGGCACGACGATGTTCAGCCGCTCGAGCGAGGCATCGACCGAGGCCGTCGATTCGATGTTGTCCTTGACGCATTTGATCGCCGCCCAGGTACCGGCAAAGCGCGACATGGCAAAGCCGTAGAGCCCGTAATCGATGATCTCCTGGACACCGGCGGGATTGAGGATCGGCACCATCGTGTCGACGAACAGGAATTCGGTGGCGTGCGCATTGGTCGAGGATTCGGCCATATGGTCATCGCCCATCAGCGCAAGCACGCCGCCATGCTTCGACGATCCGGCGAGGTTGGCGTGGCGGAACACGTCGCCTGAGCGATCGACACCCGGTCCCTTGCCGTACCAGACCGAAAAGACGCCGTCATGAGTGCCCTCGCCCAGCAGTTCCGTCTGCTGCGTTCCCCAGCAAGCGGTGGCGGCAAGCTCCTCGTTGAGACCCGGCTGGAAGACGATGTCAGCCTGGGCGAGCTGTTTCTTCGCCTTCCAAAGCTGCATGTCGAGGCCGCCGAGCGGCGAACCGCGATAGCCGGAGACGAAGCCGGCCGTGTTCAGGCCGGCGCGGCGATCACGCTCGCGCTGCATCAGCAGCATGCGGATGACCGCCTGCGCGCCGGACAGGAAGATGCGCTCCTTTGCGAGATCGAACTTGTCGTCGAGCGCGACGTCGTGCAGCGTCATCAGGCATTTCCTCTGCGGAGGCCACGCGGGGCAGGCAGCCAACGTCGGGGTCGGATGACGCATCCTTTCTCCCCTTGCAAGGCAGGTCAAACAAAATCGCAGATGCCAGGCAACGCGCAACGAACCGTCCGCGGCCATCCTGAATCGGGTATGAAACCGATCCACGGACATTGCCCGGCGCACGAAAATTTCAGCTGCGGCCCGGATGGCCTCGACGCGTCAGCCGCCCTTCGAGCAATCCGGCTTCGGTTCGCCCGGCAGCTTGCCGTCGGGATGGCCGACGAGATCGGGATTGGCGGTGTAGAGTTGGTCGATGACCAGCGGCCGGTCGGGCAGGATCGACTGGTCTTCCGTCGACATCAGCGTGGTATCGATCTTCTGCAGGACCGCGCCGTCGGCGCCCTTGATGCTGATGGCAATCGCATAGGGCTTGTTCTTGACGACGCAGGTCAGTGCCGGACTCTCCAGCGTCACCTTGTCGAGCTTCGGCCAGACCTTCTGCTCGACCACCAGAGGCGCGCCGCCGGCGGGATCCTGGAAGCTGGCGACTGCGACCTGGCCCTCTCCCATCGGCTTCAGCGGCCGCAGGGTCACGACATAAGTCGCCCTTGCGAGGCGGTAGTTGAAGACGAATATCTTACCGGAAATCTCGAACAGCTTGCCTTCGTCATTGCCGCTATCGCGGCAGGCGCCCAGCGCAACGGCCGCGATGAGTGCCGCGCCGACAAGGATCGAACGGGAAAGGCCGCTACGCATTCCTGACCTCATTTTCCGCCATGCGACGGCGACGATAGTGACGGCTTGCCTTCTGCCTGTTGCCACACACCGCCATGTCGCACCAAAGGCGGCTGGAATTGCGGCTTCTGTCGACGAACAGCCAGGTGCAATTGGGACAGATCCTCAGCCTCGCGACGGTGTCGTCACGCAGAAGCGACAACGCCGAAACCGCCAGTGCCGCCTCGAAGGCGATCGGCGTCAGGGGATCACCGAACGGCCTCCCCGGCGCACCGATCTCGGTCCGGCTGCCGGCAAGGCCATCGGCGCAGGCTCTCAGGAATCCGGGCAGATCAGTGGTGGCAACCGCGCCCTTCGACGCCGCTCCACGAAACAGCCGGTCGGTCGCCTCGCGGATCGACAGCACGACGGGTGCGATCGCCACCGCCGAGGATACCGCCAATGGCCTATCGCCAAGTTCGGCAGCGCGAAAGCGGCTCGCCGCATCGGCGAAGCGGGCAATCTCGGCCGGATCGTCGAAGCGATCGAAGGTTCGCCCCGGATCGCCGCGCAGCACGACGGTGTTCGCTGTGTCGAGCGCAAGCAGGCCGCCGGTGAAGCGGTGCGGGGTCCAGGATACCGTCATGGCGAAAATCTAACCTATAAATCGTATTTGACAAGTTAGATTCAGCGATGCACCCTCACTCTGGGCTGCGGCGATCTTCGCAGCCTTTTGAGCCTGTCGTTGGCCAGGACCGCTTCGCACTTTTGGGGCGGCATGCTTCGAGGTTTTGCATGCTCTATTTCTTCCAGCAGGTGCTGAACGGGCTGCATTCGGGCGCGCTTTATGCGCTGCTCGCCTTTGGCTATGTGCTGACCAACGGCATCCTGCACCGCACCAATCTCGCCTATGGCGCATTGTTCGCCTTTTGCGGCCAGACGATGATCCTGACCGCGGCCTTCGGCTATCAGATGCTGTGGCTGACGCTGCTGGCGGCGGTGGCGCTCGGCGTCGTCGCTGCGTTCCTCTATGCCGCGCTGATCAGCCACGTGCTGTCGCGCAGTGTCTTCGAACCTTTGGCCAACCGCACACCCAATGCAATCGTGGTGACGACGCTCGGCATCCTGCTGCTGCTGTCCGAAGCGAGCCGCATCGCCGCCGACACGCACGATCTGTGGCTGCCGCCGATGCTGGCGCAGCCTATCGTTTTCGCGCAGGGCGCCACCTTCAGGGCAACGCTGACGCTCATCCAGCTCATCGGCTGCGCCGTGGTGGTGGCGGCAATCGCGCTGGCCAGCTGGGCTTTTGCCCGGTCGAGCTTCGGACGGCGCTGGCGCGCCGTCTCCGACGACCCCAAGGCAGCCGCTATGTGCGGCGTCGAGGTGCGCGCGGTGTTCCGGCACGCGGTCCTGTTCGGCGGCTTCTGCGCCGCGCTGGCCGGTGTGATGGCCGGGCTCTATTACGGCAATGTCAGCTTCGGCTCGGGCCTCGTCTACGGCCTGAAAATCCTGTTCGTGACGGCGGTCGGCGGCTATCTCTCGCCATTGCGCGCGGCACTCGGCGCGGCCGCCTTCGGCATGGCCGAATCGCTGTGGGCCGGCTATTTCCCGGTCGAATGGCGCGATGCGTGGATGTATCTGTTCCTGGTCACGACGCTGATCCTGATCGGCGCCGGCCGCGACACCGGCAAAATCGCCTGAAACGTCAGACTTTGGTTGCATGACGCCAGGGCAGATCGCCGGTATTGGGCACTGTCTGCCATGCGATGATATTTGCTCCCTCTATCCTTGTTGACCCGTCAGTCCACGCGCGGCATACCGTTGGACCACGCGGCGTGACGGACAAAAGGGGGAAGCCGGCACGCCTCCGGTACAAGGGAGGAATGCATGGCAGGGCTTCTTGCTCTATCCAGGACAATTGATCGCGCCAACGAATTCATCGGCAAGTGGATATCGTGGCTGATCCTGCTGGCGATCCTGGTGAGCGCCGCCAACGCCATTATCCGCAAGGTGTTCGACATATCCTCGAACGCTTGGCTCGAGCTGCAATGGTATCTGTTCGGCGCCGCCTTCATGCTGGCCGCCGCCTATACGCTGAAGCAGAACGAGCATATCCGCATCGACGTCGTCTACGGCCTGTTTTCACGCCGCGTGCAGCACTGGATCGACCTACTCGGGCATCTCTTCTTCCTGATGCCGTTCGTGACGTTGATGGTGATCTATTTCGTGCCCTATGTGTCGCTGTCGTTTCGCAGCGGCGAGATGTCCAACAATTCCGGCGGTCTGATCATCTGGCCGGCCAAGGCCATCCTGCTCGTCGGTTTTTTCCTGCTCGCGCTGCAGGGCATCTCCGAGATCATCAAGAAGATCGCCATCATGCGCGGCGACATGGACGATCCCAATCCGTTCATTTCCGTGCATGAGCAGGCCGAACTCGAAGCCAAGGCGCTGGCCGACGAGGTGCGCTCGTGATGGAGTTCATCGCGCAGAACATGGCGCCGATCATGTTCGCCTCGCTGATCATCTTCCTGCTGATCGGCTACCCCGTCGCTTTTTCCTTGGCCGCCAACGGCTTGATGTTCTTCTTCATCGGCGTGCTGCTGTCGCCTTATTCCGGAGGATCGATCAACCTCGCCTGGCCGCTCCTGCACGCATTGCCGGATAATTTCTACGGCAGCCGGGTGATGTCGAACGACACGCTGCTGGCCATTCCGTTCTTCACCTTCATGGGCATCGTGCTCGAGCGATCGGGTATGGCCGAAGACCTGCTCGACACGATCGGCCAGCTGTTCGGGCCAATCCGCGGTGGCCTTGCCTATGCGGTGATCTTCGTCGGCGCGCTTTTGGCAGCGACCACCGGCGTGGTGGCGGCTTCCGTCATCGCCATGGGCCTGATCTCGCTGCCGATCATGCTGCGCTATGGCTATGACCGCCGGCTCGCATCCGGTGTCATTGCCGCCTCGGGCACGCTTGCCCAGATCATCCCGCCGTCGCTGGTGCTGATCGTGCTTGCCGACCAGCTCGGCCGTTCGGTCGGCGACATGTATGCCGGCGCGCTGATCCCCGGCCTCGTGCTCACCGTCCTCTATATGTCCTACATCCTGATCATGTCGATCATCCGGCCGAACTCGATGCCGGCGCTGCCGCTCGAGGCCCGTACACTCGGCCATGGCGTGATGTCGCTGCTGGTGGCTTTGCTGGTCACATTAGCGGTTTCCTACGCGGCGTATCGTTATCTGGCGCCGGCGCATGGCGACAATGCCGACATTCTCGGCGCGACTGCCGGAGTCCTGTTCATCTACATCGTCGCCATTGCCGACAAACGCCTGAATTTCAACATGATGTCCAGGCTCGCGCAGCAGGTGATCATCGTGCTGATCCCCCCGCTGGCGCTGATCTTCCTGGTGCTGGGCACCATCTTCCTGGGCATCGCCACGCCGACCGAAGGCGGCGCCATGGGTTCCGTCGGCGCCTTGATCATGGCGGCGGCAAAGGGGCGCTTGTCGCTTGACGTCGTCAAGCAGGCACTGGCCTCGACGACAAGGCTATCGTCCTTCGTGCTTTTCATCCTGATCGGCGCACGGGTGTTCTCACTGACCTTCTACGGCGTCAACGGCCACATCTGGGTCGAGCACCTTTTGACGTCGCTGCCGGGCGGCGAGGTCGGCTTCCTGATCGGCGTCAACATGCTCGTCTTCTTCCTCGCTTTCTTCCTCGACTTCTTCGAATTGGCGTTCATCATCGTACCGCTGCTGGCGCCCGCCGCCGACAAGCTCGGCATCGACCTGATCTGGTTCGGCGTGCTCCTGGGCGTCAACATGCAGACCAGCTTCATGCACCCGCCCTTCGGCTTCGCGCTGTTCTACCTGCGTTCGGTGGCTGCGCGCGTGCCCTATCTCGATCGTCTCACCGGCAAACAAATCGCGCCGGTGACCACCGGACAGATCTATTGGGGCGCGGTGCCCTTTGTCTGCATCCAGGTGATCATGATCGGGTTGACCATCGCCTTCCCGCAAATGGTGATGCACTACAAGGGAACGACCGTCGATCCGGGCACGATCGACTACCAGGTGCCGGAGATGCCCGGCCTGTCGCCGCTCGGCACGCCGCCGGCGGATGGCGCAGCGCCTGCCGGCGGCGGCACGGCTCCCGCCGCCCCCGATCTGTCGCAGCCGCCGAGCTTCGGCGACGCGCCGCCGGCCAAGCCGGCAACGCCACAGCCCGACCTGTCGCAACCGCCAAGCTTCAACTGAACCGGCATGGTCAAAACCATGAAAGCGGTGCGGCTGGAAGCAGTGGGCGGCATCACGCTGCGCGACGTCGACATGCCTGACATCGGTGCGGATGAGCTACTGGTGCGCATCGAAGCCTGCGGCGTCTGCGGCACGGATCGGCATCTGTTTCACGGCGAATTTCCGTGCACGCCGCCGGTGACGCCCGGCCATGAGTTCTCCGGTCTCGTCGAGGCGATCGGAAAATCGGTCTCGGGTTTTGCCATCGGCGATCGTGTCACCGGCGACCCCAACATCGCCTGCGGGCGCTGCGCGCGTTGTCACGCGGGACAAGTCAATCTCTGCAGCAATCTGCGCGCCATCGGCATTCATCGCGATGGCGGCTTTGCCGAATATCTTGCCTTGCCGCAGAAGCAGGCTTTCGTCCTGCCTGCGGGCCTCGATCCCATGCACGGTGCCTTCTGCGAGCCGCTCGGCTGTTGCCTGCACGGCGTCGACCTTGCCGGTATCAAACCGGGCAGCTCGGTGGTCGTGCTTGGCGGCGGCGTGATCGGCCTGCTCACCGTACAACTGGCAAGATTGGCGGGAGCCACGACCATCATCCTGTCGACCAGGCAAGCCTCGCGGCGCGCCCTCGCCGAGGACCTCGGCGCGACAATGACGATCGATCCAACCACCGCCGATGTCATCGATGCCATCGCCGGACCGGTGGGGCTGGTGCCAGGCGGTGTCGACGTCGTCTTCGAATGTGCGGGCGTGCGAGAGACCGTCGAGCAGTCGATGCGGCTGGCCCGCGCCGGTGGCACGGTCGTCATCGTCGGCGTGACGCCGCAAGGCGTGAAAGCTGAATTCGAGCCGTTCGACCTGCTGTTCCGGGAACTGAAGGTGCTCGGTTCCTTCCTCAATCCCTACACCCATCGCCGTGCCGCCGAACTCATTGCTTCCGGCACGATCGAGATCGATAGGCTGATCTCCAGGCAGGTGTCGCTTGAAGAAGCGCCAGCGGTGATCGCCAATCCGCCGGCGCCCGGCGAGGTCAAGGTTCTGGTGGTGCCGCGCCGAGGCTGAACCGCCGGTTTCGCCTCCGGTATATACAGAAAAGCTCCCTGAGCGGGTTCCGCCCAGAGAGCTTTTGAGCAGAAGTCCGGCCGACTACAGCTTGCCGTTGCGCTGCTGGACCATCATGAAGGTGTCGTAATTGTATTCGGCCACCTGCGCCCAGAGATAATGCTCCTTGCGGAAGCCCTTGATCGATTCCCAGATCTTCTTGAACGGGGCGTTGGAGGCTTCCATTTCGGTATAGACCTCGTTGGCCTTTTCGAAGCAGGCGGCCATGATCTCCTGGCTGAACGGGCGCAGTTTCGCGCCGCCGGCTACCAGTCGCTTCACCGCCGCAGGGTTCAGATAATCGTATTTCTGCAGCATGTTGGCGTCGGCCGCCTGCGCGGCAGTGTGCAGCAGCGACTTGTACGTCGGCGAAAGTTCTTCGTACTTCGCCTTGTTGAACATCAGGTGGACGGTCGGGCCGCCCTCCCACCAGCCGGGATAGTAATAATAGGGCGCGACCTTATAGAAGCCGAGCTTCTCGTCGTCATAGGGACCAACCCATTCGGCCGCGTCGATGGTGCCTTTCTCCAGCGCGGGATAGATATCACCGCCGGCGATCTGCTGCGGCACGACGCCGAGCTTCTGCACCACCTTGCCGGCAAAACCGCCGATTCGCATCTTGAGGCCGGAAAGGTCGGCCACCGTGTTGATTTCCTTGCGGAACCAGCCGCCCATCTGGACGCCGGTGTTGCCGCCCGGCAGGCCGAAAAGGCCCTGCGTGGCGAGAAACTCGTTGAACAGGTCGATGCCGCCGCCATGGTAATGCCAGGCATTCATGCCGCGTGCGTTGAGCGAAAAGGGAACCGCCGCACCGAGCGCCCATGTCGGGTCCTTGCCCCAGTAATAATATGCCACCGTATGACAGGCCTCGACCGTGCCGGCCGTGGTGGCGTCTGCGGCCTGCAGGCCTGGCACCAGCTCTCCGGCGGCGAAGACCTGGATCTGGAAGTTACCGTCGGTGGCTTCCGACAGCATCTTGGAGAACACCTCGGCACCGCCATAGATGGTGTCGAGCGACTTCGGGAAGGACGACGCCAGCCGCCACGTCACCTTGGGATTGGACTGGGCTATTGCGGGCGCCGCCAGCGTGGCCGCCGCCGCGGCGGCACCGACGCCGGTGACACCGGCCTTGCGAATGAATGAACGACGATCCATGAAGTTCCTCCCTTTTGGATCAACAGGCCGACGTCAGGAAATCCTCGGTTTCCGTGTCGGTTCGTTCGAGACAATACACGGGCAAGAAGTCGAGTCCAGCACGGCGGCCCGATTTGACGGCGAAGCCCGGCTGCCCTGCAACTATAGTCTAACAGGCCGTTTCGTGGCCCATGCGACACGCCGAAACTTGGCATGGAAAAACAACCGGGGATCGCCTATTTTAGCGGCAGGTATCCCTTGCCCAGATGGAACACAGAGCAAAATGCATCAGCCGCTCGTCGCCATATCGACCGACGTCCGTCAGTTCGACAACTACACCTGGCACGCCGCCCCGCAGCAATATCTGGAAGCGGCGATCACCGGCGCCGGCGTGTTCCCGCTGTTGGTGCCGTCATTTGGCGATCGGCTCGACTTCGACGAGCTCCTGTCGTCGGTGGACGGCGTCATGGTCACCGGCTCGAAATCCAATGTGCATCCCTCGCTCTATGGCGGCGACGCCAGCGAAGCCAATGGCCCCTATGATCCGGCGCGCGACGCCACGACGCTGCCGCTGATCCGCCGGGCGATCGAACGCGGCGTGCCGCTGCTCGCCATCTGCCGCGGCATCCAGGAATTGAACGTGGCGCTGGGCGGCACGCTCGGCACCGAGATCCAGGAGCGCGAGGGCTCGCTCGACCACCGCGCGCCGGTGAGCGACAAGCAGGACGAACGCTTCGCCATCCACCAGACCATTTCGATCAAACCTGACAGTTGCCTGGCCGGTGTGTTCGGTGCCGGCGACATCAAGGTCAATTCGCTGCACCGCCAAGCCATCGACCGGCTCGGTTCGAAGCTGCAGGTCGAGGCCGTCGCCACCGACGGCACGGTCGAGGCGGTTTCGGTGCGCGACGCCCGCGCCTTCGCCGTCGGCGTGCAATGGCACCCGGAATACTGGGTCAAGTCGGACAGCAATTCGGTGAAGATATTCCGGGCCTTCGGCGATGCGGTTCGGCTGCACGCCGCAGCGAAGGCTGGCGCGCGGGCCGCAGCGGAATAATCAGTCACCAGATTTCTTATCGCCTATGGCCGCCAGCGACAGCAGCGGCAGCGCTGGGGCATAGGATTCGTAGCCGTCGCCGTCGGCAGTCGCGAAGGTGACGATCGGATCGACGCCGTTGGCGCTGAAGGCGACCGTGCCGTCGTTTTGCTCGCGCCAGAACTTCGCCTGCTCTATGCCCGGCAAGAGCCGGCGGCATTTCGGAGCAACGGTGAGCAGCGACAAACCGTCCGAAATTTCGGCCCCGCGGCTGACTGCACAGACCGCCTCATCGCCATTGGCGACCAGCCTGTAGCTGTTGGACGGGGCAGCCTCGTTGGCCACGCTTTCCACGCCGCCGCCATGAAACAGCTGAATGCCACCAAACAGCGCTGCGGCAGCGATCAATGCGGAAAGTGCTTTCATCATTCTTCATCCACGTACACGGACAGGTTGAACAATGATTCCAAAGCGTTAAGCTGACGTTAATAAGTGTGGCAGCCTCAAGCTCGCGCCTTGACTTCCGCCGTCTCCGGCACCGGCGTCAACGGCCGACGCTCGGTGAACCAGGACACCAGATTGTCGACGCACAGATCCGCCATGGCGCGGCGGGTGTGGTCCGAGGCCGAGCCGACATGCGGCAGCAGCGAGGTGTTGGGCGCGTCGAGCAGCGCCTTGGGCACGTTCGGTTCGTCGGCAAAGACGTCGAGGCCGGCGGCGGCGATGGTGCCGGTGACAAGGGCTGCCGCAAGCGCTGCTTCGTCGACAGTGCTGCCACGGCCGATGTTGACGAAGACGCCGTTGGCGCCAAGTGCCGACAGGATTTCGGCATTGACCGCCTTCTCCGTCGAAGCGCCCCCCGGCGCGACCGAAATCAGCGTATCGACGGCCTCGGCAAGTCCTTTCAGGGTCGCATGGTACTGGTAGGGAAGACCTTCGATACGGCGCCGGTTGTGGTAGGCGACCGGCAAGCCAAAAGCTTCCAGACGCCGGGCGATGGCCTGCCCGATGCGGCCCATGCCGAAAATACCCACACTGCGCCCGCGCAAGGTCAGCCGGCTCAGCGGATAGTTGCCCTTGCGCACCCAGCTGCCGTCGCGCAGCCAGGTTTCGGCGCGCGGCAGATCGCGGATGGTGTTGATCAACAGCCCGATCGTGGTGTCGGCGACCTCCTCGGTCAACACGTCGGGCGTGTTGGTGACCATGATGTTCTTCGCTCGGGCATGGCCGACATCGACCGAATCATAGCCGACGCCGAAGGAGGCGATGAGCTCGAGGTTGGGTAATGCATCCATCATCGCCGCGTTGATGCCGGCAAACGAAGCGATGCCGCGCACATCGTTGCGCATCTCATTGGTGATGAGGGACGGATCGGCGCGTTCTATTCTGACACGCCTGAATGTGCGGTTGATGCGGTCGACCGCATGGTCGTTGAAATCGCCCGGCACCAGGATGGCGACGGTCTGCAACTGTTCGGCCTTGGTCATGCACGCTCCACCGGCTTGCCGGTCGACTGACGCACATGCAGTTCCGGCTTGATCAATTCCTGCGAGGGCCGCACCGTCTGGCCGTTGAGCTTGTCGAGCAACGCGCTGGCGGCGCGGCGGCCAACCTCGCGCTGGCCGTTCCAGACGGTGGTCAGCGCCGGCGTCGCGATCGCCGCCTCTTCGAGGTCGTCATAGCCGGTGACCGAGATATCGACGCCGGGCACCAGGCCGGCGCGCGCGATGCCGTTCATCAGGCCGATGGCGACGAGGTCGTTCCAGCAGCAGGCCGCCGTCGGTCTGTCCTTCAGCGCCAGGAACTGCCCGGCGGCCTCGAAGCCGGCCTGCTTGGTGCGCGGGCCGGCGATGCGCCAGGACGGCCTGACTTCCAGCCCGGCCGCCTCCATCGCGTTGACATAGCCCTGGTAGCGGTCGCGGCCGGTCGAGGTCTGGTCGGTGCCGCCGATCATGGCGATGCGCTTGTGGCCGAGCGAGATCAGGTGGTTGGTGGCGAGGCCTGTTCCATAGGAGTCATCGCCGCGAAAGACCGGCACGTCGGCACCCTCGACGGTGCGCGCGATCAGCACAGCCGGCAGGCCGTTCTCCTCGGCCATCAGGATGTCGGAAGCCGGCGTGCCGATGGCCGGCGACATGATGACGCCGTCGGCGCCGAGCTGCAAAAGCGTATCGATGAAGGTGCGCTGCTTTTCGAGCTGATCGTAATGATTGGACAGGATGAAGGTCTGCCGGCTGCGGTCGAGCTCGCTTTCGATTGAGCGCAGGATCTCGGCGAAGAATGGGTTCATGATGTCGTGGACGACGACGCCGACAATGCCGGAACGCGAGGTGCGCAGGCTGGCGGCGCGTCGGTTATAGATATAGCCGATGGCGCGGGCATGTTCCTTGATGCGGTCACGCGTGGTACCGGCAACCAGAGGGCTGTCGCGCAGCGCCAGCGAGACCGTGGCCGTGGACACGCCGAGCGCATCCGCGATCGTCGAAAGCTTGATTTTTTGTGCCAGCGACGTGTGCTCCCCGGACCTGAACTTTCAGACCTAAACTGTTTAAAGGCGGCGTTATGCCACCGATCGGGGGCAAATCAAAGTTTTTTTGCCAACGCCTCGGCCTCGACATCCGAGGCCGCGCGGCTCCGCAGCCGAAGCCTATGCTCGCGATGGACGATGTAGAGACCGCTGGCGACGATGATGGCGGCGCCGACCAATGTCCAGCGGTCGGGAAACTGCTTGAAGACGATCCAGCCGGAAATGATCATCCACACCATCTGCGAATAGGGATAGGGCGCCAAAGCCGTGGTTGTCGCCAGCCGGTAGGCCTGGACCAGCAGCCAGTGACCGACGCCGCCGAACACGCCGAGCATCAGCAGCACGAACCAGTGCCAACCGTCATGCGGCAGGGAAAACGAAAACGGCAGCAGGGGCAGAAGCAACAGCGCCGGTGCCAGCGCCGAAAACAGGATGAGGCTCTCCGATGTCTCGGTCGCCGACATGCGGCGCGTCATGATGACGTAGAAGCAGTTCGACAGCATCGAGCCGAGCGCGAAGAGATGTCCGATGCCGAAAACGCCGACGCCCGGCCGGGTGATGATGAGGACGCCGGCAAAGGCCGCCAGGATGGCCAGCCAGCGCCGCCAGCCGGCCCACTCGCCAAGCAGCGGACCGGCCAGTGCCGTGATCACCATCGGCCCGAAGAAATAGATCGAGGTGGTCTCGGCCAGTTGCAGGGATTTGAGCGCCAGGACATTGAATATGGTCGATCCAAACAGGAACGCGCCACGCAATATATGCGCCGGCAGGTTGACCGGACGAAACCGCACCGGTTGGCGCCAGCCGCGCAGCAGCGCGCCGACCAGCACGACATGCACGGCAAAGCGCACCCAGGCAACGACCAGCACGGAAACGCCGGCAAGGACGAGGTATTTGCTTGATGTGTCGAGGAAGGTGAAGAAGACATAGGTGGAAAGCATGCACATGATCGCCACCGGGGGCGTCGCGCTTTCTACATGTCTTTGGGGAGCACTCACTTGCAGGCCGGGTGGGAAGCTGGGCTGGAGCCCACCTTTGCGGGAATTGCCGGCTCCCGGCAAGCCAATTGTCGACTGCCGCGACATGAAAGCCTGCTGGCACAACAAGAGCCGCCGGCAGGCGTAGTGCCTTGGCTAGGCGTGCATGCGGGCGCCCTTGGTGATTTTATCGACCAGCTTCTTGTCGGCGCGAAGCGCGATCCCGACCACCTTGGCGTCTTCAGGCGCGAATTCGGCGAAGACGGCACGGTTGGCCGCGTCAAAGCCGGTCGAAAACATTTCCTCGACATAGAGCGAGGTGGTCACGCCGCGCTCCAGCGTGCGCCGGTGGATGGTGCCCAGCGTCGTCTGGTCGGCGGACAAAACGATGACCGGCTGGATCGACAGCGGGTTGTAGAGATTGCCGGCGCGGTCGCGATAGGGTTCACCGATGATATCGGGAAACTGCGCGACGATGCCGCTGGTCAGGAAAGCGGTGACGTTGAGTTTCTGCCAGACCGGCAGATCTTCCCTGAGCACGATTGCAAATTTCGTATCGAACATGAGACATTGGCCATTCGGTTTGTGCCCCAATGTGAGGCTGAAGGAGTCGATGTCGCACGATCTAGACAGCCAGGCCTTCAAGGGTCTTGGACGTTTGTGCATCGATGCGGCGGAAAACCGTATCATCTCCGCCCCCGATCCCGCAGGCATGGAGCGGATCGAGGCGCGCTTCCATGGCAGCGCGTTCGACCTCCATCGCCACGACACCTATGCGATCGGGGTGACGCTGCACGGTGTGCAGACGTTTCGCTATCTCGGCGCTGCGCGCCACAGCCTTCCGGGCCAGATCATCGTGCTGCATCCCGACGAGTTGCACGACGGCGGCGCCGGCACCGAGGACGGACTGCGCTACCGAATGCTCTATCTGGAACCGTCGCTGATGCTCGACTGCCTTGGCGGCGCGTCGCTGCCTTTTGTCAGGGATGGCGTGGTGACGGACGCCGCCTTTTGCGCAACGCTGCTTTCGGCGCTGGGTCCGTTGGAGCAGGAACTCGACGAGTTGTTCGTCGACGACTTCCTGACGGAACTGATGCAAGGCCTGATCCGGCATGGCGGCCAGTCGGCGAAGCCGATGACCAGGACGGCGTGGCGGGCGGCTGCGCTGGCGCGCGACTATCTCACGGAAAACCTGAACCGGCCGGTGCGTTCCGGCGAACTGGAAGCTGTAACCGGGCTTGATCGCTATGCCTTGTCACGGCATTTCCGTGCCGCTTTCTCCACCAGTCCACATCGCTTCTTGGTGATGCGCCGGCTTCAGCGGGCGCGGCGGATGATCGCCGCCGGCGAACCGTTGGCACAGATCGCGGTCGAAGCCGGCTTCAGCGACCAGAGCCATTTCATAAGGCAATTCAAGAAGGCGTTCGGCATGACACCGGGACGCTGGTCGTCGCTGATCCAGGGCTCTGCCGCGGCGGCTTGATCGCCTGCCGCAACAATCCGCCGGTCAGTCGTCCGACTCGGCGTCGTCGTCGATGAGCACCAGTTCCTCGTTCGAGAGGTTGGCCTCGATGCGGGCAAGCAGTTTGAACAGCGACTTCTGGTCCTTCTTGTCGAGACCCTTCAGCGCCAGCTTTTCGGTCTTCTTCACCGATTTCTCGATGGCGTGAATGATGTCGCGACCGGTGTCGGTGAGGAAAATATGCGCCTGACGGGCGTCGGCCGAGGAGGCGCGTTTTTCCAGAAAACCCTGGGCTTGCAGCCGGTTGATTGTCTTGGTGATGGTAGGCGGGCGCACGCCGAGGCGTCCGGCAAGATTGCCCGGCGTCTGGCCGTCCTCGCGGTCGAGCGCCAGCATGATCTGATCCTGGCCGGCATAGAAGCCGTGCGCCAGAAGCCGGGCCGCCAGCGCCGTTCTTGCCAGCCTTGCCGCCGAATGCAGCCGGCTCATTGTCGCAGTCTTATCCGCCTTGGCCATGGTCATCCCTCTTCGGCCGTACCGGTGCGGGCAGCATAGAGGCAGCCGGCCGGTTGGCAATCGACGATGAAAAAGATTCCGGAGCTTCAAACAGCTTTGCCGGCAAGCATTGTGGTGTCCGCCGTGGCTAATGCCAGATGTTTATTTCAGTTAGATGACAAACGAATTCCCAGCCGGAATTTTCGCCGCGAGCAAAGTGATGGAGTGACCGCCGCTCAGCCGGACTTCACCGCGATGATCATCAGCGCCTGATAGGCATCCTCCAGCTCGCGCAGCGCAGCCTGCGATTGCGGTCCGGCCCGCCTGGCTATGCCGTCCGCGGCATTCGAGGTGTCGCGCTCGCCCGACCGGTCGTTGTAGGGCGCGACAGCGGTGAAAATCTGCTCGCTGAGGCTGTCCGGGAAGAACAACTGTCCGGTCATCACCGAACTGTCGTCGGGAAAGACCTTGAAATGGATGTGGGTGGTGCGGCCGCGATACCAGCCGGGATAGATCGTGGCGAAGGAAACGATGCCACTCGCGTCGGTCCTTTGCCAACCACGCAGGAAGGTCTGGCCCGAGGTGTCGAGATCGCGGCCATCACCCTGTCCGGGATAGCCGGAATAGGCGCCTTGCGCGTCGCAATGCCAGATGTCGACACGAGCGCCGGCAAGCGGGCGGCAGCCCGCGTCGACAACCTGCAGCCGGACATTAAGGGCAATGCCCTTCTTGCCTTCGGTGACATCGGCGCGTTCTAGCTTCGGATCGAAATAGAACGGTCCCTCGGTCGCCTCGGGCGTGATGGTGCAGACACCGGCGCCGTTTTCGAACAAGGCCAGTCCGGCATAGGGTGAAGTCTGGTCTGCTATCGCGGCGGCGGGCAGGAAGGCACCACCGCCGGCGGTGACCGCGATCAAACCGAGCGCCTGGCGCCGGCTCATTGAGAACGAGGATGGCTTGCCGGACATATCTTGCCTCTCGAATTGGCCTCTGTCGCCCTGATCTAGGCGATCACAACGGCTTTCGCCAACGATTCGGCAATGCAGCAAGCCGGTTTGGCCCATCGGTTTGCCCCGTGCAAAAGCCCGGCGCACATCCTATATGGAGCCGACATTCCCTTTCTCAGGCCGAATTTCCGAGGCCCAGATAATTCGAGGCAAGCCATGAGCGACGCACAGACGCAGATCCCCGTAACCGTTCTCACCGGCTATCTCGGTGCCGGCAAGACGACGCTGCTCAACCGCATCCTGTCGGAAAACCACGGCAGGCGCTACGCCGTCATCGTCAACGAGTTCGGCGAAATCGGCATCGACAACGACCTGATCGTGGAATCCGACGAGGAAATCTACGAGATGAACAATGGCTGCGTCTGCTGCACGGTGCGCGGCGACCTGATCCGTGTCGTCGAGGGCCTGATGCGCCGACCCGGCCGCTTCGATGCCATCGTCGTCGAGACCACCGGGCTCGCCGATCCGGTGCCGGTGGCGCAGACCTTCTTCATGGATGACGACGTGCGCTCCAAGACCAGGCTCGACGCGGTGGTGGCGCTGGTCGACGCCAAGCACCTGCCGCTGCGGCTCAAGGATTCCAGGGAAGCCGAGGACCAGATCGCCTTCGCCGACGTCGTCGTGCTCAACAAGACCGACCTCGTCACATCAGAAGAGCTCGCCAAGGTCGAGGCGACAATCCGCGCCATCAATCCGGCGGCAAAGATCCATCGTACCACCCGCGCCGGCGTCGACCTGACCGAAGTACTCGACCGCGGCGCTTTCGATCTGTCCCGGGCACTGGAAAACGATCCACACTTCCTCGAAGCGCATGACGATCACGATCATCATGACCACGACCATGACGGCCACGATCATGACGGGCACCACCATCATGCGCATGCTTCCGACATCCATGACGTGACGGTGCAATCGGTGTCGCTGCGCGGCGGCGAGATGGACCCGAAGAAATTCTTCCCCTGGATCGAGAAGATCACCCAGATGGAAGGCCCCAACATCCTGCGGCTGAAGGGCATCATCGCGCTCAAGGGCGATGATGAGCGCTATGTCATCCAGGGCGTGCACATGATCATTGAGGGCGACCACCAGCGCGCCTGGAAGGACGGCGAGAAGCATGAGAGCCGGCTGGTGTTCATCGGCAGGGAACTCGACGCCGAGCGGCTGAAGAAGAGTTTTGACGCCTGCCAGGCGGCTTGATTTCCAGACTTTATAGCGCTAGCGCTGCCCCTCCTTCCTTCTCCCCTTGTGGGAGAAGGTGGCCGGGCGAAGCTCGGTCGGATGAGGGGTGTTCCAGCTTGGCGCTGACGGAGATCCGTCACCCACCCCTCAACCGTCTCGGCGCTGCGCGCCGATCCACCTTCTCCCACAAGGGGAGAAGGCCGGCCGCACCCAGCCGCGCTGGCGACCCAGCGAGGTTAGACGACCAGCATAAATCTCGAATGGAATAATCTCCCATGCCAACCGTCGCCCCGCTTGATCTCGAAGGCCATTGCATCGCCGCCGTCTTTCTCGGCGACGTGCCGCATTTTGCGATGGCCGACGGCGCCGTCCATCGGCTCGACCATGGCCACAAGACAGTTCAGGCCAATGACGGGGTGCTTGCCGCCTTCCATGATGCGGCCAATGACCGGCTGATCGCCGGCGGCGAGGACGGCAAGGTGTTTGCCGTGAAGGCGGGCGGCGAGGTCACGGAATTGGCAAGCGCGGCCAAGAAGTGGATCACCAGCGTTGCCGCCGGGCCGCAAGGCGCCATCGCCTATGCCTCAGGCAAGACCGCCTTCGTGCGCTTCGCCGACGGCAAGACCAGGGAATTCGTCCATCCGCGTTCGGTGGAGGGGCTGGCCTTCTCGCCCAAGGGCATGCGCTTCGGTGTCGCCCGCTACAATGGCGCGACGCTGCATTTCCCGGCCGCCGAGGGCAAGCCGGTCGAGCTCGAATGGGCCGGCGCCCACACCGGCATCACCTTCTCTCCCGATGGCGCCTTCCTCGTCACCACCATGCAAGAAAACGCATTGCACGGCTGGAAGCTCGCCGAAGGCAAGCACATGCGCATGACCGGCTATCCCGGCAAGGTCAAAAGCCTGTCGTGGAGTGTGAAGGGCAAATGGCTGGCGAGTTCCGGCGCGCCGGCGGCGATCGTCTGGCCGTTTTCAGGCAAGGATGGTCCAATGGGCAAGGCACCGCTGGAGCTCGGCACGCGCGGCAACGCCATGGTGACGGCTGTCGCCTGCCACCCGAGCCAGGATGTCGTTGCCGTCGGCTATGATGACGGGATGGTGATGGCGGTGCGTTTTGCCGACGCCAAGGAAGTGCTGTTGCGACGGCCGGGCAAGGGCGCCATCACCTCGATGATGTGGGACAAGGAAGAACGCCGGGTCGCCTTCGGTAGTGCCGCCGGCGATTGCGGCGTCATCGATATCACGGCCTGACCCCGCTCACTCCGCTCCGCACGACACTTTGCCGCTGATTTCAACCGGTTTGCCGTCCTGGTCCGTACCCGCCGCGGCGTCGTAGACGGCGAGCGTATAGTTCCCGTCGTAGACGCCTTCGTCGCTGGTCTTGGTCAGGATCGTCAGTTCGACCGAGTTGATCTTTTGCGCGACCTCGTGCTCACGATAGATGTTCAGCCGCAATTCCTTGCCGTCGAGCCAGTACTGCGTCAGGTTGGAATCCTCGAACACGGTCTTGCGCAGGCTGTCGCCGGCAGGCCGGCTCAGAATTTCGAGGTTGCCGCGAAAGTTGAAGGTCGGCCCGCCCATGCCTCTGGTGACGCCTGCCTCGACCTCGAATGTCGCCGCCGGGTCTTCGGTGGAGCACCAGATGCCACCCGACGCGAAGGCAGCGCCAGCCGACGACAGAAGCATTGCCACACACATGATCGTTCTCATTTTACCCCTCCACCTCAATTCCCGCTCATATTGGCGCTGACTTCGGCAGCACGGTCAAGCGCCGCTGCCAAAGGCTGAGCCAACGCAGGGCAGATGCGCGGCCAATTGCGGATGCGGACACGGATTGGCTAAGAGGGATCGACCAGAGGGGTTTTCATGCACAGCGACACGTCCAACACGTCCATCGGCGGCATCGGCCGCGACCGCATTGCCGATTTGCGCGAAACCGAGGGGGCAGCCTTCCGCAAGGCGCGGCCAAAATCGCAAGCCAAGATCGGCAACGGCCTGCCCGGCTTCTTCGGCGGCGTCCCGATGCACTGGATGAACGATTGGCCGACGCCGTTCCCGATCCTGGTCGACAACGCCAGGGGCGCTACGATCACGGATATCGACGGAAACAAGCTTGACGATTTCTGCCTTGGAGACACCGGCTCGATGTTTGGCCATTCGCCGCCACCGGTGGCTCGCGCCATCCGCCGCCAGGCCGGACGCGGCCTGACCTATATGCTGCCTTCGGAAGATGCGCTGGCCATTGGGCCGCTGCTGCAGCAGCGCTTCGGAATGCCATTCTGGCAGATCGCGACGACGGCGACCGACGCCAACCGCTTTGCGCTGCGTGTTGCCCGTGCCATCACCGGCCGCGAAAAAATCCTGGTCTTCAACGGCTGCTATCATGGCTCGGTCGACGAAACGATGGTGCGGCTGATCGACGGCAAGCCCGTCAACCGGCCAGGATTGGCGGGCGAGTTCCGCGACTTGACCCGCACGGCCAAGGTCATCGAGTTCAACGATGTTTCAGCACTCGAAGCCGCGCTTAGGGATAAGGACGTCGCCTGCGTCATCGCCGAGCCGGTGCTGACCAATTCCTGCATGGTGCTGGCCGATCCGGGCTACCATGACGCCCTGCGCAAACTGACACGCCAAACCGGCACGCTGCTTCTGATCGACGAGACGCACACGATCTCGACCGGCCCCGGCGGCTACACGAGGAAATATGGTCTCGACCCGGACTTCTTCGTGCTGGGCAAGCCGATCGCCGGCGGCGTGCCGGCCAGTGTCTGGGGCATGAGCGACGACGTTGCCTCACGCTACGCGGATTACAACAGGACCAAGGAGCCGGGCTATTCCGGCATGGGCACGACACTCTCGGCCAACCCGCTGCAGTTCGCGGCGATGCGCGCCACGCTCGAAGAGGTGATGACGCAGGAAAACTACGACCGCATGGATCATCTGGCGCGGCGGCTCGATGCCGGGCTGACCGGCGTGATCGATCGCTATCGCCTGCCCTGGCATGTTTCCCGCGTCGGCGCTCGTGTCGAGTTCATCTGTGCGCCCGGTCCGCTGCGCAATGGCGCCGAGGCGGAAATGGCGCATGCACCGGTACTGGAGGCCGCCATCCATGTCGCGCTGGTCAATCGCGGCGTGCTGATCGCACCCTTCCACAACATGATGCTGATCTCGCCGGCGACCTCGGCTGCCCAGGTCAACCGGCTGATCACCGCCTTCGGCGCGGTTGCGGCGAAGCTTGCGGCATGAGACAAGCGGCGATGGACCACCCCAACGTCATGATAACCTCACCTTCGGGCTCGACACCTGCCGAGGCGCAAGCCTTTCTCGACGCCCATCCCGAGATCGAGGCCTTCGATATCGTGCTGACCGATGCCAATGGCGTCGGCCGTGGCAAGATCGTGCGCCGGCATGAACTGAAGAGCATCTTCGAGGGCGGCCGCCATATGCCGATCTCGATCCTCGGCCTCGACATCACCGGCGAGGATGTGCACGAGACCGGACTGATCTGGACGACCGGTGATGGCGACCTCAGGGCATGGCCGATCCCCGGCACGCTGGTGCCGCTCTACGGTACGAGCCCGCCGCGCGGCCAGTTGCTGATGGCGATGTACATGCTCGACGGCCGACCGATGTCGTCGGATCCGCGCCTGGCGCTGGCTCGGCAGGTGGAGATCCTGGCGGCCAAGGGCCTCTATCCGGCCGGCGCCTTCGAGCTCGAATTCTTCCTGCTGGCCAATGAGCGCGACGCCGACGGCAAGGTGCAGCCGGCGCGCGCGGTGCTCGATGGCCGCGTCTCGGGCAAGACCGAAGTCTATTCGGTCGACCATCTGCACGGCATGGAGCCGCTGTTCTCCGACATCTATGCCGCGGCCAAGGCGCAAGGCATTCCGGCCGAGACGGTGATTTCCGAATATGCGCCCGGCCAGTACGAATTGACGCTGAACTACCGCAAGGATGTGATGCGGGCGGCCGACGATCTGGTCATGCTGAAGCGGCTTGTGCGGGCGCAGGCGCGCCGCCACGGCGTCACCGCCTGTTTCATGGCCAAGCCGATCGAGAAATATGCCGGCTCGGGCATGCATTTCCACGTCTCGCTGCAGGACAAGGCCGGCCGAAACGTCTTTGCCGAAGCCGGCGGCGAGAGCTGGTCGCTGCCGCTGCTGCAGGGGCTCGGCGGCCTGATCCAGACCATGGCGGAATCGATGCTGGTGTTTGCACCGCATTCCAATTCCTGGCGGCGTTTCGTCTCGCAATCCTATGCGCCGGTGGCGCCGACCTGGGGCGTCAACAACCGCTCGGTGGCATTGCGCGTGCCAGCGGGCGATGCCAAGAACCGGCGCATCGAGCACCGGCCGTCCGGCGTCGACGCCAATCCCTACCTGATCGCCGCGACCGTGCTCGCCGGCATCATCAAGGGCATGGATGAAGGCCTCGATCCCGGTCCCGAAACGACCGGCAACGGCTATGAGGCAGCGGTCACGCGCACGACCATGCCTGTCGACTGGCGCGCCGCGATCGAAGCGGCGCGGACGTCCAGCTTCCTGAAGAACGCGCTCGGCGAAGACCTGCACCGCACCTTCGTGGCGATCAAACAGTCCGAATATCTGCGGGTGGCACGCACGGTCAGCGAACTGGATTACCACCTCTATCTGCACGAGGTTTGATGGATTCATGATGGGCGGCGATCACTTTTTCGCCGCCTCCATCAAATGAGGTAGCGGATCTCCTGTTTAGAACATATCATGAACAGATGAGCGCACTTACCGTCCGTGACAAGCTGGCGATCCTCTCCGACGCCGCCAAATACGATGCCTCCTGCGCCTCTTCCGGTGCAGCGAAAAACGACTCGCTGAAATCAGGCGGCATCGGCTCCACCGAGGGCATGGGCATCTGCCATTCCTATGCGCCGGATGGCCGCTGCATTTCCCTTCTCAAGGTCCTGCTGACCAATTTCTGCATCTACGACTGCAGCTATTGCATCAACCGCTCGTCCTCCAATGTGCGGCGCGCCCGTTTCACCATCGACGAGGTGGTGAAGCTGACCATGGATTTCTACCGGCGCAACTACATCGAAGGCCTGTTCCTGTCCTCGGGCGTCATCCGCTCGCCGGACGAGACCATGGGCGAGATGGTCGAGGTGGCGCGCCGGCTGCGGCTGGAGGAGAAGTTCTCCGGCTATATCCACCTGAAAACCATTCCGGAAAGTTCGGCCGAACTGATCGAGAAGGCAGGGCTTTATGCCGACCGGCTATCGATCAATGTCGAACTGCCGACCGACGAGGGTGTGAAGCGGTTGGCGCCCGAGAAGAAGCCGGAGACAATCCGGCTTTCCATGGCCAGGCTGCGCCAGAAGATGGAGGAGAAGGCCGAGCCGACTTTGAAAACCAAAAAGCGCGAACGCTTTGCGCCGGGCGGCCAGTCGACGCAGATGATCATCGGCGCCGACAAGACATCCGACGACGGCATCCTTCACACCAGCGCGCGGCTCTATGGCAGCTATCATCTGCGGCGCGTCTATTACTCGGCTTTCAGCCCGATTCCGGATTCGTCATCGTCGCTGCCCTTGCTGAAACCACCGCTGATGCGCGAGCACCGGCTCTATCAGGCCGACTGGCTGATGCGGTTCTATGGGTTTTCGCAGCCGGAAATCCTTGCCGGGAGCAGCGACGGCATGCTCGATCTCGCCATCGACCCGAAGCTCGCCTGGGCGCTGCGCAACCGGGGGCAGTTTCCGGTCGACATCAACCGCGCCGACCGCGAAGCTCTGCTGCGGGTGCCGGGTCTCGGCACCAAGGTGGTGGCAAAGATTTTGGAGACGCGCCGGCATCGGCGCATGCGGCTGGAGGATGTCGGGCGGGTCTGCCAGTCGATCGCCAAGCTCAGGCCGTTCATCATCGCCGAAGGCTGGTCGCCTGGTGCGCTGACCGACAAGGCCGGCCTGCGCGACAAGATCGCCCACTCCTGCGAACAATTGTCGTTGTTCTGATCATGCGGCCGGCGGAACTCGATCTCGCCAGATACAGAGTTCGGCTCGACAGCGAGACGGATTTTGCCGGCTGGCGTGACGCGGCACGGCGGCTGGCCCTGAATGAGGTCAGGCCCGAGGACGTCTACTGGCATGTCGCGCCGGGCTCTGATCAGGCAGAATTGCCCGAAGTGCCTGCGCGCGCGCAACTCGTCGTGCCGCGCGACTTCATCGGGCATGCCGAAACGGCCTTCTGCCATTCCGATCCCGGCCGGTTTGCCTTTCTCTACCGAATGCTCTGGCGGTTGCGCGACGAGCCTAAACTGCTGGAAATCGCGTCGGATCCCGACACCAGGCGGCTTGAGGCCATGGAAAAGGCGGTTCGGCGCGACAGCCACAAGATGCATGCCTTCGTACGCTTCCGGAAAATCGGCGACGATGCCGATGAGCGCTATGTCGCCTGGTTCGAGCCGGATCATTTCATCGTCGAGCGCAACGCCGATTTCTTCGTCAGGCGTTTCACCGGCATGCGCTGGACGATCCTGACGCCCTACGCCTCCGCCGATTGGGATGGCGAAAGGCTGGCTATCGGACCGGGCGCGGCCAAGGGCGATGCGCCGGATCAAGACGACACCGAGGCGCTCTGGCGCATCTATTTCGAGAACATCTTCAATCCGGCGCGATTGAAGGTGAAGGCCATGCAGAAGGAGATGCCGAAGAAATATTGGCGGAACCTTCCCGAGGCTTCGCTCATTCCAGACATGATCGCAGGAGCGGACAAGGCCGCCAAGGACATGATTGCGAAGATGCCGACAACACCCGCGCCGCACCACGCCAAGGTGCAGGCACGGCATTGGCCGAAGCAGCCCGCCGAAGCACCGGAAGATGATGCAGACACGATTCCCGAGTTGCGTGAGGTAGCGAAAGGCTGCCGCCGCTGCCCGCTGTGGCGCGACGCGACGCAGACCGTCTTCGGTGAAGGTCCCGACAATGCCAAGGTGATCTTCGTCGGCGAACAACCGGGGGATCAGGAGGATCTTGCCGGCAAACCTTTCGTTGGTCCGGCCGGCAAGGTGTTCGATGCGATCCTGGATGATGCCGGTGTCGATCGGCAAAAGGTCTATGTCACCAACGCGGTCAAGCACTTCAAGTTCGAGCCGCGCGGCAAGCGCCGCATCCACTCCAAGCCGAATTCCGGTGAGATTCAGGCCTGCCGCTGGTGGATCGACCAAGAATTCGAGCTGATCAAGCCGAACCTCGCCGTGGCACTCGGCGCGACGGCGGCGATGTCGCTGCTCGGCAAGGCGATCCCGGTGACAAAGATGCGCGGACAAGTGATCGAGCGCGAGGACGGATTGCGCGTGTTCATCACCATCCATCCCTCCTTCATTCTGCGCATCCGCGAGTCCGCGGACAAGGAGGCTGAACGCGAACGGTTTCTGCAGGATATGAAGCTGGTGAAGCGGCTGATGGCCGCCTGATCAGTCTGTTTTCGCAATTCCGGACGGAAAACCGCTTCACACTTTTCCTGGAATTGCTTCAGCTACCTGATCAGAATCGCCCTGAGATCGTTGACATTCGTGCCGGTCGGGCCGGGTACGAAGAGATCGCCAACCGCGTTGAAGGCCGTCCAGGCATTGTTGCCGGCAAGCATGGCCTTGGCATCGACACCGGCCGAGCGCATGCGCGACACGGTCGAGCCATCGGCGAAGGCGCCGGCATTGTCTTCCGAACCGTCGATGCCATCGGTGTCGGCGGCCAATGCGTGGATGCCTTCGACGCCGTTGATGCCGATAGCAAAGGCGAGCAGGAATTCCGAATTGCGGCCGCCCTTGCCTTTTGCCCGTAGCGTGACGGTTGTCTCGCCGCCCGACAGGACCAACACCGGCTTCGAAAATGGTCGGTTGCGCGTCGCCACTTCACGCGCGATCGCGGCATGGACGCCGCCCACCTCGCGCGCTTCGCCCTCAATGGCATCGGAGAGGATAACGGCCTCGACACCCTGCCGTTTCGCTTCCGCAGCGGCGGCTTCCAGCGATACCCCGGCCGAAGCGATCAGATGCACCTCGTTGCGCGAAAAGCGTTCGTCATCCGGGCTTGGCGCATCGGCGGCCGGCGAATTGATGTGCGCCATCACCGAGGCCGGCAGTTTCATGCGATAGGCCGATATCGAGGCCAGCGCGTCGGCGCGACTGCCTGTATCGGGTACGGTTGGGCCGGAGGCGACCATTGCCGGATTATCGCCGGGAATATCGGAGACGATCAGCGACACCACCCTGGCCGGCCATGCGGCCGCTGCCAGCCTGCCGCCCTTGATGGTGGAAAGGTGCTTGCGGATGGTGTTCATCGCCGCGATCGGCGCACCCGAGGCGAGCAGCGCCTCGTTGACGGCGATCTCGTCGGCCAGCGTCAAGCTGCCGGCCGGCGACGGCAACAGCGCCGATCCGCCGCCGGAAATCAGCGCCACCACCAGGTCATCCTCAGTCAGATCCTGGACCTTGGCGAGCAGGCGCCGCGAGGCTTCCAGACCGGCAGCGTCCGGCACCGGATGCGCCGCCTCGATGATCTCAATGCGCTCGCAGGTCGCGCCATAGCCATAGCGGGTGACGACCAGCCCTTCGATAGGGCCGTCCCACGCTTTCTCGAACGCTGCCGCCATCTGCGCCGAGCCTTTGCCCGCGCCGATGACGATGGTGCGGCCCTTCGGCTTGGCCGGCAGATGATCCCGGATGGTTCGTTCCGGGTCGGCGGCGGCGATGGCGGCGTTGAAGATGGAGGTCAGGAATGCCTTGGGATCGAGCACGGTCATTCGGCGTCCCGAGGCAATGCCAGGCCGCGCTTGTCGACGCCCAAATGATCGCATAGCGCATCTACGACGACGCCGTGATCCTCGCGCTCCGGCAGTCCGGAGACGGCGATCACCCCGATGACGCCGGCGCCCTTGACGGTCACCGGAAAGCCACCGCCGGCCAGCACGTAGTCGGCAATATCCAGCCCTTCGCCGATCTTGAAGCTGCGGTCCGGGCGCTGCTGTTCCAACACCATACGATAGGTGCTTCTCAGGAACCGTTTGACCACATTGATCTTGCGCCGCGCCCAGTCGGGATTGGAAGCATTCGAGCCCGGCAGCGCGGCATAGAACAGCGGCCGATCCCACAGCCTGATATCGACAATGATCGGCATGGCCTCGGCCAGTGCCCGCTCACGGATCGCCGCGCCGATCTCGAAGGCGACGGCCTCGTCGAACGCCGGGAAGACCAGCGTCTCTTCCTGTTTCTGGATCAGAGCGATGTCGTCCGCAGCGGCCATTTTTGTTCTCCGAATCGTCACAAATCGTGTGTACGACAAGCTCCGCCCGGTCAAGGTCCCGTCGTCGCGGCCACCTTCTCCCCGAGGGGAGAAGAGACGAGCACGGGCCTCGGCTTCCTCCTCTCCCCTCGGGGAGAGGTCGGATTGTCCCGAATTGCCCTTCGCAATTCGGTTGGCAATCCGGGTAAGGGGGTCTTACCCCGCGATCATATCCGCCTTGGCTGCGCGCCCCGCCACATAAACCTCGCGCACGGTGCGGTCGTCGCCAAGCGTCTGCAGGAGAAACAGTTCCTGCGCCAGCGTCTCGACCGTTTCCATCCTGAGCCGCATCGCCGGCGTCGCCCTGGCGTCCAGCACGACGATGTCGGCATCGGTGCCCTCGTCCAGCGTGCCTATCTTTTCCGCCACCGACAGCGCCTCGGCATTGCCACGCGTCATCTGCCAGAAGGACTGGAACGGGTTGAGCTTCTCGCCGTTCAGCGCGATCACCTTGTAGCCCTCGTCCATGGTGCGCAGCATCGAATAATTGGTGCCGCCGCCGACATCGGTGGCGGCGGCGATGCGGAGCGGCTTGTCGCGGCGACGAAAGCGCTGATAATCGAACAGGCCGGAGCCGAGGAACAGGTTGGAAGTCGGGCAGAACACCGCCACCGAGCCACTGTCGGAAAGCGCATCCGCTTCGCGCTCCGAGAGATGGATGCAGTGCCCGAACAGGCTCTTTTTGCCCAACAGCCCGTAGTGCTCGTAAACGTCGGTATAGTCGCGCGACCACGGGTAGAGTTCCTGCGTGAAGGCAATCTCAGCGTGGTTCTCCGACAGATGCGTCTGCATGTGCAAATCGGGATGTTCGCGGCACAGCGCGGCCGCCATCTCCATCTGCTCCGGCGACGAGGTGATGGCGAAGCGCGGCGTGATGGCATAAAGCTGCCGTCCCTTGCCATGCCACTCCTTGATCAGCGCCTTCGTGTCGTCGTAACCCGATTGCGGCGTGTCGAGCACGCCGTCGGGCGCATTGCGATCCATCATCACCTTGCCGGCGATGTTGAGCATATTGCGGTCATGCGATTCGCCAAAGAAGGCCTCCGCCGAAGCCTTGTGCACCGAGCAGTAGGCGGCGACCGTCGTTGTACCGTGGCGCACCATTTCGTCGAGGAACAGCCGCGCGATACGGCGGCCATGTTGCGCGTTGGCGAACTTCGTCTCTTCCGGAAAGGTGTAGGTGTTCAGCCAGTCGAGCAGCTCAGCGCCATAGGAGGCGATGATCTGCATCTGCGGAAAATGCGCATGCGCGTCAATGAAGCCGGGCAGCAGCAGATGCGGCCGGTGGTCGATTTTTTTCGCTACCTCGCCGGCTTGCTTTTCAACATCGGCATAGGTGCCAGCGGCGACGATCCTGCCGTCGCGGATCAGCAGGCCACCATCCTCCTCGTAGCGCCAGGCGGCATGATCGTCGATGGTTTGCGGCCAGCGCACAAAGGAAAGCGTGCGGCCGCGCAGGAGTGTCGAGGTCATGCTACTTCCCCGCGCCTTCGAACCAGGCCACCAGCAGCGCCCGTTCCTTGTCGGTGATCTGCGAGACGTTTGCGGGCGGCATGGCGTGGCTGCGGCCGGCCTGCAGATAGATCTCGCGGGCGTGGTTGGCGATGTCGGCGTCGGTGTCGAGCATCACGCCCTTGGGCGCATGATAGATGCCCTCATAGACCGGCTCCGCCGCGTGGCACATCGAGCAGCGGCCGAGCACGGTGTCGCGTACGGCCGGGAAATGCGCTGAAGCGACATAGATTTGCGCCGCCGCAGATTCCCTGGGTTCGCCGGTCAGCACTTTCGGCGCGGTCGACAGCCAGATGATGACAATGAACAGGACAAGTGCCGCCATCCAGGTCCAGGTCGGGTTGCCCTTGCGCGCGTGGACCGAGTTGAAATAGTGCCGGATCAGCACGCCGATGATGAACACCAGCGAGGCGATGACCCAGTTGAACTCAGTGCCGAACGCCAGCGGATAGTGGTTCGACAGCATCAGGAACAGCACCGGCAGCGTCAGATAATTGTTGTGGAGCGAACGCTGCTTGGCGATCTTGCCGTATTTCGGATCGGGCTTGCGGCCGGCGATGAGGTCGGCGACAACGATCTTCTGGTTTGGGATGATGACCATGAAGACATTGGCCGACATGATCGTGGCGGTGATGGCGCCCAGATGCAGGAAGGCGGCGCGGCCGGTGAACAGGTGCGTCAGCCCCCAGGCAATGAACACCAGCACGCAGTAGAGCACCAGCATCAGGCCGGTATCGCTTTTTCCCAGCGGCGAGCGGCACAGCAGATCATAGACCACCCAGCCGACGCCGATCGTTGCCAGCGACAGCAGGATGCCTGTAGGCGCCGACATCGGCAGCACGTTGGGATCGATCAGGAACAGATCGGCTCCGGCGTAGTAGACGACGCACAGCATGGCGAAGCCGGACAGCCAGGTGGCGTAGGATTCCCATTTGAACCAGGTCAGGTGTTCCGGCATTTCGGCTGGTGCCACGAGATATTTCTGGATGTGGTAGAAGCCGCCGCCATGCACCTGCCATTCCTCGCCGAAGGCGCCGACGGGCATGCCGGGACGCTGGCGCAGGCCAAGGTCGAGCGCGACGAAGTAGAAGGACGAGCCGATCCAGGCGATGCCGGTGACGACGTGGAGCCAGCGCACGGCAAAACTCAGCCAGTCCCAGAAAATCGCGAAATCCATCATTGAAATCGTCCCTGCCGATCGGGCGACTTTACGGGTTGGAGCGCAAACGGAAAGAGGCGAGGTGCACGATGACTTTCAAAAAAAAATGGAAAATACTAGGGTAGTCACACGCAGCAGGATGGGAGCCGCCCGAAGGCGGCCTCAGGAAAGCCACTAAACCGCATGGCCTATCTCGACAACATTGCCGTCTTCGTTCGCGTGGTCGAACTCGGCAATCTGTCGGCGGCCGGGCGCGACATGCGGATTTCGCCGGCGGTCGCCTCCAACCGCATCAAGGAGTTGGAGAAGCACCTAGGCGTGCGTCTGTTCAACCGCACGACGCGGCAATTGATGCCGACCGAGCATGGCACGGTTTTTTACGGGGGCGCAAAGCAGGTGCTGGAGGCGATCACCGAAGCGGAAGCCGCGGTCTCGGCGCTTTCCGGTCAGCCGCGCGGCACCATCCGCGTCACCGCCCCCTTGGGCCTCGGCCGTCGGTTGGTGGCCTCGGGCATTCCCGATTTTCACGACAAATACCCAGACATCGAGGTGAGGCTGAGGCTTTCGGATCACAATGTCGACATCATGAAGGAAGGCATCGACGTCGCCTTCCGGCTCGGCATCATCGAGGATTCCAGCCTCAGGATGCGCGGCATCATGGAATGCGAGCGCGTGCTGGTGGCGGCGCCGAAATATCTCGAGGCGCGCGGCGAACCGATCGAGCCGCAGGAACTGATCGGCAAGAAGCACGACTGCCTGATGCTGCGTTATTCCGGCGCGCGCGAATATGTGTGGACGCTGCAGACCCCCACAGGCCCGCAGAAATTCGAGGTGCACGGGCCATATGACACCGACGATGGCGACGTGCTGACCGGCTGGGCGCTTTCAGGCCGCGGCATCATCAACAAGCCGCGCTTCGAGGTCGAGCCATTCATCCGCGACCGGCGGCTGAAGGTGATCCTGAGCAGCACGCCACCGACACCGGTGCAGTTCGCCGCCGTGTATCCGCACAAGAAGCTGCAGGATCCAAAAGTGCGGCTGCTGCTCGACTTCATGGCCGAGCGCTGCCAGCGACTGATCAACGATCTGCTAGCTGGGAAATAATGCTGGCCTCCACGTGACCGGCGGTTGGCCCAGCGCCAGCGGTTGCCATCCCCTGAAGTGGCGAACATAGTTCGGGTGGTATTTCGTCTCGCAGGCACCATCGATGGACAGCGGCGCCACAATGCATCTTGCCGTTTCGCTGTTTCCGGGGATCGCCGATCCATCGCCGGAACCGGGATTCAGCCGCCTGACTGGTTTCGTGCAAAAGGCCGAAGCAGCGGGCCTGGACATGGTGCTGCTTGCCGATTCCGCACCGGCGTCCGGCGGCGGTGCCGCGAACAGCCCGATGCCCTTCGAAGCGACCACTTTGCTGGCCGCATTGGCGACTGTCACAAGCAGGATCGGGCTCGTCGCCGCGGCATCGACCGTCGCCCACCAGCCATACAATCTGGCGCGCCGTTTCGCCTCGCTCGACATTATCAGCCATGGCCGCAGTGGCTGGAACGCAACCATGACGCAAGCGCCACGGGAAGCAGCCAATTTCAGCCGGCCCGGGGGATTTTCGCCCGACGATTTCCGCCGTCGCAGTGAGGAATGTATCGGCATCGTGCAAGGTCTGTGGCGGGGCTGGGATGCGGACGCGCTGCTGTTCGACCAGAGCGGCGGCCGCTTCCATGACCCCGAAAAGATGCATTTGCTCGACCATAAGGGCGAGTTCTTTTCCGTGCGCGGACCGCTGAACGTCGCACGCTCGCCGCAGGATACGCCAGTGCTCGTCTTGTCGGGCTTGAGCGAAGCCGACCTGGATATTGCCGCCCGCATCGCCGATGTCATCCTGCTGGATGACGGACCGGTGGAGGGCGCGACAGGACGCTATGACGATATCAGGCGCCGTGTCGCAGCCTGTGGACGCGACCCGGATGCCGTCAAGGTGCTGACGAACGTCGCGCCTACCGCCGATAGTAAGCCGGCTTCCGTCGCCGAGAGGCTGGAAGAGGAATTCCGGGCGAAAAGCTGCGACGGGTTCAACATCCTGATGCCGGGACAGCTTTCAGCGCTCGACGATTTCGTCGATCTGGTTTTGCCGGAACTGAGGCAGCGTGGCCTGTTTCGAGAGAACTATCGCGGCACGACGTTGCGCTCGCATCTCGGGCTTGCCGGCGGAGGTAACCGATGACCGCTCGCCAGATCAAGCTCGGCGCCTTCCTGTGGGCGACAGGCCACCACATCGCGGCCTGGCGCCATCCCAAGGCACACGTCACCGCCGGCACTGACATCGACCATTACATCGCGCTGGCGCGCACGGCGGAAGCGGCGAAGTTCGACATGATCTTCTGCGAAGATGCCGCAGGCCTGCGCGAAGCCAATGTCGGCATTGCCAGCCAGACTTCGCGCTCGATCGGCTTCGAGCCGATCAGCCTGCTTTCGGCGCTCGCCGTCCAGACCAGCCGCATCGGCCTCGTCTCGACAGCCTCGACAAGCTACAACGAGCCCTATGGCCTGGCGCGAGCCTTCCTGTCGCTCGACCATCTGAGCGGCGGCAGGGCCGGCTGGAACCTGGTCACCTCGGCCAGCCCTGTCGAGGCCGCCAATTTCGGCTCGACCGGCCTCAAGCCCCATGCCGATCGCTATGAGCGCGCGCGCGAATTCGCCGAGGTGGTAACCGGGCTCTGGAACGGCAAGCTCGATGGCGCTTCTGGATCCGGACATGACGGCCAGAGCTTTTCGGTTCGCGACCCGCTCGATCTGCCGCGTTCGCCGCAGGGCGCGCCGGTGATGGTCCAGGCCGGCGCCTCGGATGTCGGCCGCGACCTTGCCGCCCGCACCGCCGATGTGGTGTTCACCGCGGCGCAGACCTTCGAGGAAGCGAAGGCCTTCTACGACGATCTCAAGGGGCGTCTGGCGGCCTACGGGCGCGAGCCTGACGACATCAAGATCATGCCGGGCGTCGCGCCAGTGGTGGCGGAGACCGAAGCGGAGGCCCGTGAAAAATATGAGGAATTGCAGGCGCTGATCCCCGACGATGTCGGCGTTGCGCTTCTGTCCAGCTATCTCAGCATCTCCGATCTGTGGCGCTACCCGATCGACGGGCCGCTGCCGTATCTGCCGGAGAGCGAGGGGATGAAAAGTCGGCAGGCGCTGGTCATCGAGCAATCGCGCCGCGACGGCCTCTCTATCCGCGAGCTTGCCCGGCATTTCGCCGGCGCGCGTGGCCATTGGCGCATCGTCGGCACGGCGGCCCAGGTTGCCGATGAGTTGCAGGCGCGGTTCGAAGGCGGTGCCGCCGACGGCTTCAACGTCATGCCCTCTTATTTCCCCGGCGAACTCAATGCCTTTGCGATGCTCGTCGTGCCGGAACTGCAGCGGCGCGGCCTGTTCCGCACGGAGTACGAGGGCCGCACATTGCGCGACCAACTGGGTTTGAAACAGCCGGTTTAGCTGTGGCGCAGCCTAGCCTGCCATCACCCTGCCATGCGGAATTTGATGGTCGGCACTTGAGGTTGCATTGTGACTGACCAGCGCCGTCATGATCTCGGCCGCCGCCAGCGCCGCGATGACCTGCGGGCGCTTGTCCTTGACGGTGTCGCCGCCGATTGGCGAGACGAGGCGGGCAAACTCAGCTTGACTGCCATCCGCCGATTTCAGGAACCAGTTCCTGAACGTCGCTTTCTTGGTCTTCGAGCCGATCATGCCGACATAGGCGGTGTCGCCGCGCTTCAGCGCCTCGGCGACGATCAGGAAATCCAGCGCATGATCGTGGGTGAGGATGGCAAAGGCGGCGCCGGCAGGGGCATTTCGCACCATCGCTTCCGGCATAGCTGTCAGCCTGGTCTCGACGGTTTCCGGCATGCCTTCCAGTGCCTCGGCCCGCGTCTCGATGACGACGCAATGCACGGGGAGAAGTGCTATCGTCGACGCCAACGCCTGGCCGACATGGCCGCCGCCGAAGACGTAGACACGCGGCAAGTGAGCCTCCTCAGCTTCCGCAGCCGCAACCAGATCGGCGGCAAGGGCTGCATCGGCGAGCCGGATCAGCACTTCGACGCGCCCGCCGCAGCATTGGCCGATTTCCGGGCCTAGCGGGACGTCCAGGGTAGCGCAGACTTTGTCAACCTCGATGCGGGTTCCCCTCCTCCTCGAGGGGAGGGTGGCGGCGAAGCTGCCGGGTGGGGTCGGATCGACCGGGCTCAACGCCCTGGCGGTGCCTTCTGATAGGACCCCCTCTGTCGGCTTCGCCGACATCTCCCCCTCAAGGGGGGAGAAGAGCATCTGCCTCGCCTTGTCGATTGCCATGTATTCGAGCTGACCGCCGCCGATCGTGCCAAAGATCGCCGCCCGCGAGACGAGCATAAATGCGCCCTTCTCGCGTGGCGTCGAACCTTTCGTGCCAGCCACTTCGACCAGGGCAATCCGGTCGGCGCTGGCGAGAAAGGCTTTCAGGCTTTGCACTTTCGAGTTCATGGTTCGCATTCCCGTGCGGGAAATATAGGTTTTTTCGGCCCGGATTGCACGCATTGCCGACCCTGGGCCGGATTCAGGCGCCGGCCTCTTTCTTCAGTCGCTCAATCGCCATCAGCACCTGCTCCGGCGTTGCCGGCGCATCGAGGCGCGGACAGACCTTGTTGTCGGCGACGCTGGCCACCGCATCCGACAGCGCATGCAGCACCGACATGCCGAGTGGGAACGGCGGCTCGCCGACCGCCTTGGAGCGGTGGATGGTCGGCTCGCCGGCTTCCGGCCAGTCGGCCAAGGTGACGTTGAAGATCTTCGGCCGGTCGGAGGCGAGCGGGATCTTGTAGGTCGACGGCGCATGCGTGCGCAGCCGGCCCTTGGCGTCCCACCACAGTTCTTCCGTCGTCAGCCAGCCCATGCCCTGGATGAAGCCGCCTTCGATCTGGCCGATGTCTATAGCTCGGTTCAGCGAGCGCCCGCAGTCATGGAGAATATCGGTACGCTCGACCATGTATTCTCCGGTCAGCGTGTCGACCGAGACTTCCGAACACGAGGCGCCATAAGCGAAATAATAGAAGGGGCGGCCCTCGCCCTTGTCGCGGTTCCAGTGGATTTTCGGCGTCTTGTAGAACCCCGCCGCCGACAGCTGGATACGCGCCATATAGGCCTGCTTGACGAGGTCGGCGAAGGCGATTTCCTGGTTGCCGATGCGCACCCGGTTGGGCAGGAACAGCACCTGATCGCGCGGCACCTGGTATTTTTCGGCGGCGAAATCGGTCAACCGATCCTTGATCTGGCGAGCGCCGTTCTGCGCCGCCATGCCGTTGAGGTCGGAGCCGGACGACGCTGCCGTGGCCGAGGTGTTCGGCACCTTGCCGGTCGTGGTCGCGGTGATCTTGACCTGGTCGAGGTCGATCTGGAACTCTTCCGCCACCACCTGCGCCACCTTGATATAGAGGCCCTGCCCCATTTCGGTGCCGCCATGGTTCAGATGCACCGAACCGTCGGTGTAGACATGCACCAGCGCGCCGGCCTGGTTGTAGTGGGTGGCGGTGAACGAGATGCCGAACTTGACCGGTGTCAGCGCCAGGCCGCGCTTGATGAAACGGCTGTTGGCGTTGAAGGCCGATATCTCACGCCGCCGCCGCGCATAGCTGGCGCTTTCCTCCAACTCGGCGACGATGCGCTGGATGATGTTGTCCTCGACCGTCTGGTGGTAGGGCGTGATGTTGCGGCCCCCCTCGCTATCACCACTGGTGCCGTAGAAATTCTTTTTGCGGATTTCGAGTGGATCCTTGCCGACGGCAAAGGCCACCTCGTCGATGACGCGCTCGGCGCCAACCATGCCTTGCGGGCCACCGAAACCCCGAAACGCGGTGTTCGACACGGTGTTGGTGTAGAGCGGCGCCGACTGGGCATGCACCGCTGGCCAGAAATAAGTGTTGTCGCAGTGGAACAGCGCGCGATCGGTCACCGGGCCGGAAAGGTCCGACGAAAAACCGCAGCGCGCCGCGAACATGAAATCGACGCCGAGGATATTGCCCTCGTCATCGAAGCCGACCTCGTAGTCGACGAGGAAATCATGACGCTTGCCGGTGGCGATCATGTCGTCGTCGCGGTCGGGCCGGATTTTCACGGCGCGATGGTGTTTCTTCGCGGCGATCGCGGCCAATGCGGCAAACTGGTTGCCCTGCGTCTCCTTGCCGCCGAAGCCGCCGCCCATGCGGCGGATTTCCACCGTGATGGCGTTGCTCGGCACGCCGAGCGCGTGGCTGACCATATGCTGGACTTCGCTCGGATGCTGGGTCGAGGAATAGATGGTGACGTCCTGGTCCTCGCCGGGCACTGCCATGGCGATATGGCCTTCAAGGTAGAAGTGTTCCTGGCCACCGATGCGCATTTTTCCTTTTAGCCGGCGCGGCGCCTGACGGATCGCTGTAGCGGCATCGCCGCGCTTCAGCGTGAGAGGCGGCGTGACGAGCTTGTCCTTCTTCGGGTCAAGCGCGCCGATGTCGGTGACGAAGGGCAATTCCCTGTATTCGACCTTGGCCAGTCGCGTCGCGCGACGCGCCTGCTCGCGCGTCTCGGCAATGACGCAGAAGATTGGCTGGCCATAGAATTGCACCTTGGCGTCGGCAAGCACCGGCTCGTCGTGGCGGCCGGTCGGCGAAATGTCGTTTTCGCCGGGCACGTCCTTGGCCGTCAGCACGTCGACAACGCCGGGCGCTGTGCGCACCGCAGAAAGATCCATGCTGGTAATCGTGGCATGCGTGGCGCTGGAAAGCCCGAGGCAGCCATGCAGCGTGCCGGCCGGTTCCGGCATGTCGTCGATATAGACGGCGGTGCCACTGACATGCTTGTGGGCGGAGTCATGCCGTTGATCGGTGGCAACGCCGCCGGCGATCTTTTCAGCCTTGAGGTTGGGGGCAGCGTGCTTGTTCATCATGCGCGCCCTTTCCCTTCTCCCCGTTCACGGGGAGAAGGTGGCCCGAAGGGTCGGATGAGGGGCAGCGCCGACGTCGACAGCCTTGCAGACAAAGATCGACGACGGCGCCGCCCCTCATCTGCCTGCCGGCATCTTCTCCCCGTGAACGGGGAGAAGGACGCTACTCGCGACCGTTCGGCTGTTTGTTCACTGGCATTGGTGCTCATCATGCCGCCTCGTTGCGTGACACTTGGAATGGTGCCCGGGTATCCGTGGTCTCGGCGAAGAAGCGCAACAAAAGGTTGCGCGCCGCCAGTGCGCGATATTCGGCCGAGGCCCGCATATCGGTCAGCGGGGTGAAATCCCTGTCATATTCGGCCATCGCTGCCTCAACCGTCTGTTCGGTCCACGGCTTGCCGAGCAGCGCTTTTTCGACAGAAGACGCCCGCTTCGGCGTCGCCGCCATGCCGCCATAGGCGATGCGCACCTCCGCCACCGTGCCGTCCTTGGCCAGCGTCAGGAAGAAGGCGCCGAGGGCCGCGGTTATGTCCTCATCGCGGCGCTTGGTGATCTTGTGGACGGCGAATTTTGTGGCCTTGGGAGGAATAGGAACGTGCACGGCCTCGACGAATTCACCTAAGAGCCGGTCCTGTTTGCCATAGGCGATGAAGAAATCCTCCAGCGGGATCGTCCGCCGCTTCTTGCCCTTGCGCAGGGTGAGGCTTGCGCCAAGCGCGATCAAGGGCGGCGGCGTGTCGCCGATCGGCGAGCCGTTGGCGATGTTGCCGCCGATGGTGCCCATGTTGCGCACCTGTTCGCCGCCGATGCGATCGAACAACGGCCCCAGCGCCGGGATACGCTTCGCCAATGTCGCGAAGGCGTCAGTGTAGGTGACGCCCGCGCCGATCGAAATGACGCCGTTGTCTTCCGAGATGGTGCAAAGTCCGTCGAGATTGCCGATGAAAATGGCCGGCGAAATATCGCGCATATGCTTGGTCACCCATAGGCCGACATCAGTCGAGCCGGCAACGATGGTGGCGCCGGGTTCCTTGTCCAGCACGGCGGCGAAATCATCGACATCGGCCGGCACGACCAGCCGCGCCTTGGCCGAACCGATCTCGACCCGGGCGCCGTCATGCAGGGCCTCGAGCCTCGCGGTGATCGCCTTGCGCTCTGCGGCCAGCGGATCCTCCGCCGCCTTACCGTAGCTGGAGATGGCATGCGCGGCGCGCATGATCGCCTCGTAGCCGGTGCAGCGGCAGAGATTGCCTTGCAAGGCCTTTTCGATATCCGCGTTCGACGGATTCGATGACTTCATCCACAGGCCATAGAGCGACATCACGAAGCCCGGCGTGCAGAAGCCGCATTGCGAGCCGTGGAAATCGACCATCGCCTGCTGCACCGGATGCAGTTGGCCTGATACGCCGCGCAGATGCTCGACGGTCACGACATGGGTGGCGTCCAACGAGCCGAGGAAACGGATGCAGGCATTGACGCTTTCATAGACCAGCCCGCCGGCCGAGAGCTTGCCGACCAACACGGTGCAGGCGCCGCAATCACCCTCGGCGCAGCCTTCCTTGGTGCCGCGCAGCGACCGCTCTAGCCGCAGCCAGTCGAGCAGGGTCGCGTCTGACGCCACCGACGAAAGCGCGACGTCCCTGCCGTTGAGGATGAAGCGGATTTCTTTGCGGATGCTGATTTTGGCCATGCCTCAGCTCCCCCTGTATGTCGAGTAGCCGTAGGGCGAGACCAGCAGCGGCACATGATAGTGCACGGGCTCGGCCATGCCGAAGCGGATCGGTATTACATCGAGAAAGGCCGGTTTCGGCAGGCTCGACCCCTGCTGGCGCAAATAATCGCCCGCGGCGAAGACCAGTTCGTATTCGCCGGTGCGGAACTCCGCGCCGGCGAGCAGCGGCTTGTCGCAACGGCCGTCGGCATTGGTGACAACGGTCTTCAAATGTGTCCGTGCCTTGCCGTCGAGGTGATAAAGCGCGATCGACAGTCCCGCCGCCGGCTTGCCGGTCGCCGTGTCGAGGACATGGGTCGTCAGACGCCCGCCATCGGCATTCGACGTTTCTGCCATTGGCCGCCTCCCATTTCCGGTACGAGCGAATTGGCCCGGTACGATCAAGTATCAACAGTGAATTGTGCGCCAATTAAAGGCGATGCATAAGTCCCGGTCGAGCGGAGTGCGACAAAAACACTTTCAAAAATTTTCGGGGGAATGCGAGAGGCACCCTTTCGATATCCTGATCATACTTCGGGCCATGCCCGGCGGGAGGGACGATGCGTTACTGCAGAGACATGCGCGGCTATGGAGCCAATCCGCCGGACCCGAAATGGCCTGGCGGGGCACATGTCGCCGTGCAGTTCGTCGTCAACTACGAGGAAGGCGGCGAGAACTGCGTGCTGCATGGCGACAAGGCGTCTGAAGCCTTCCTGTCGGAAATCGTCGGCGCGGCACCCTGGATGGGCCAGCGTCACTGGAACATGGAATCCATCTACGAATACGGTGCCCGCGCCGGCTTTTGGCGGCTGCTGCGGCTGTTCACCGAGTCGCAAGTGCCGATCACCTGCTACGGCGTCGCCACCGCACTCGCCCGTTCGCCGGATCAGGTGGCGGCCATGCAGGAAGCCGGCTGGGAGATCGCCTCGCACGGGCTGAGATGGATCGACTACCGCGACCACAGCGCCGAAGATGAGCGCCGCGACCTCGAGGCGGCGATCAAGCTGCACTACGAAGTGACCGGCGCGCGCCCGACCGGCTGGTATACGGGTCGCACATCGATCAACACAGTGCGGATTGTGGCGGAAGAAGGTGGTTTCGACTATGTGTCGGACACCTATGACGACGAGCTGCCCTACTGGTTCGAGCATGAGGGCGGCGCGCAGCTCATCATTCCCTATACGCTCGACGCCAACGACATGCGCTTCGCCACGCCGCAGGGCTTCAACTCGGGCGACCAGTTCTTTGCTTATTTGAAGGACAGCTTCGACACGCTCTATGCCGAGGGCAAGGCCGGCCGGCCACGCATGATGAACATCGGCCTGCATTGCCGCCTCGTCGGGCGGCCGGGCCGGGTGGCGGCGCTGAAGCGCTTCGTCGACTATGTGAAGTCGCACGACAAGGTCTGGCTGGCGAGGCGCATCGACATCGCCAAACACTGGCAGGAGGTCAATCCTTATCAGCCGGCGGCACTCAGACCATCGAAGATGGAATTCGAGACCTTCGTCCACACTTTCGGCGGCGTGTTCGAGCATTCGCCCTGGATCGCCGAACGCGCCTACGAACTGGAACTGGGGCCGGCGCATGACACTTCAGGCGGCCTGCACAATGCGCTTTGCCGTATCTTCCGCTCCGCCAGCGAAACCGAGCGGCTTTCGGTGCTCAACGCCCATCCCGACCTTGCCGGCAAGCTGGCCAAGGCCAAACGGCTGACGGCGGAATCGACCAGGGAACAGGCCTCGGCCGGCCTCGACGCGCTGACCGACAAAGAGCGCGAACTGTTTTCCAAGCTCAACGCCGCCTACGTCACCACCTTCGGCTTCCCCTTCATCATCGCGGTGAAGGGCAAGACGAGGCAAGAAATCCTGGCGGAGTTCGAGGCGCGCATCGGCAACAGCCGCGGCGTCGAATTCGAGACCGCCTGCAAACAGGTCGAGCGCATCGCACTGCTCCGCCTCAAGGACATGCTTCCGCAATAGGTTTGAACCCATGGATACGATCAGGATGCCCGAGCGAACCTATTACGCACCACATGGCGGCCTCCCCGGCCAGAGCGAGCTTCTGACCGGTCGCGCCGTCTTCACCCAGGCCTATGCCGTCATTCCTCGGGGTGTGATGCAGGACATCGTCACCAGTGCCTTGCCGTTCTGGGACGAGACCCGCGTCTGGATATTGTCGCGACCGCTGTCGGGTTTTGCCGAGACGTTCTCGCAATACATAGTCGAGGTTGCGCCAGGCGGCGGCAGCGACCGGCCGGAACCCGATGCCGGTGCCGAAGGCGCGCTGTTCGTGGTCGAAGGCGAACTGACGGTTCTGCTTGCCGGCAAGAAGCATGTCTTGCGGCCCGGCGGCTTTGCCTTCCTGCCGCCGGCCAGCGGCTGGATGGTTCGCAACGAAGGCAAGGCCGACGTGCGCTTCCACTGGATTCGCAAGGCTTACGAGGCGGTCGACGGTCTCGATGTGCCGGAAGCCTTCTTCGCCAACGAACAGGAGATCGCGCCGACGCCGATGCCCGGCACCGAGGGCCGCTGGGCGACGACGCGTTTCGTCGATCCAGCCGATTTGCGCCACGACATGCACATGACCATCGTCACGCTTGAACCGGGTGCGGTCATTCCCTTCGCCGAGACCCATGTCATGGAGCACGGGCTCTATGTGCTGGAAGGCAAGGCGGTCTATCGCCTCAACCAGGACTGGGTCGAGGTCGAGGCCGGCGACTATATGTGGCTGCGCGCCTTCTGTCCGCAGGCCTGCTATGCCGGCGGCCCGGGCAAATTCCGTTATCTGCTCTACAAGGACGTGAACCGGCACGCCAAGCTCGGCGGCGTCGGTGTCCCTGGGCGGACGCCGTGACGCGGATCATTGCGCGGCCACTGACCCGCGAGAGCTTTGCTCCGTTCGGCGACGTCATCGACATGGGCGGCGACAACCACTACCCGATCAATGGCGGCCGCGCGGAACGCTATCACGATCTGGCGACCGCCGAGGCGATCGGACCGAATGCCCGCGTGCTAATCTCGATGGTGCGCGGCACGCCTTACGAACTGCCGCTGAAGCTGAGCATGGTCGAGCGCCACCCCTTCGGCAGCCAGGCCTTCATCCCGCTGTCGCCGCGTCCATTCCTGGTCGTCGTCTGCCATGACGGCGAGCAAGGGCCTGATGAGCCGCATGCCTTCATCACCGCACCCGGCCAAGGCATCAATTACCGGCGCAATCTCTGGCATGGCGTGCTGACGCCGCTCGGCGAGCCTCAGGATTTCCTGATCGTCGACCGTGGCGGCGACGGCTCCAATCTCGAAGAGTTCCATTTCTCGCACGCCTACGAGATCCATCTCCCTTAATTTTTTGTGCGTGTCGTTACCCCAAACCCGGGGGCACTTTGGGCGACATGCGGCAGGAGACCCCCTGATGACGGATATTTCGCTGATCGACCGCCTGCTCGACGTTATCGAGCACGACATCGTGCCGAAGACGGCCGACGGCGTCACCCATGGCAACAAGCTGTTCGGCGCCGCGATCCTGCGCAAGGACGACCGGTCGCTGGTGCTGGCCGAAACCAACAACGAGATGGAAAACCCGCTCTGGCACGGCGAGGTGCACTGCCTGAAGCGCTTCTACGAAATGCCCAGGGCTGAACGCGTCGATACGAAAGACGCCATCTTCATCGCCACGCACGAACCCTGCTCGCTCTGCCTGTCGGCTATCACCTGGACCGGCTTCGACAATTTCTACTATCTGTTCAGCCACGAGGATTCGCGCGACAGCTTTGCCATCCCGCACGACCTGAAAATCCTGAAAGAGGTCTTCACCCTCGATCCCGGCGGCTACAATGCCGAGAATGCCTACTGGAAGAGCTTTTCCATACGTCGGTTGGTGCGAACTTTGCCCGAAGCCGAGCGGCAACGGCTGGAAACACGTATCGGCGCGATTTCGGCGCGCTACGATGAGTTGTCCGGCGTCTATCAGGCGAATAAGGACGATAACGACATTCCGCTGAATTGACGCGGATTGACCAGCCGAATTCGTTGGCTGGCCCACGACGCGACCCCACCGGCTCCATCATCTGGCGATCCTGGAGCATGCCATGAAAACAGTCACCGAATTTTCCCGCAAGGTCGTCGAATTCCCGGACATGGGGATCGTCATGCCGGACGGCTGCCGGCTCTCGGCGCGGGTGTGGATGCCGGAGGATGCGGGCGACGATCCGGTGCCGGCGATCCTCGAACACCTGCCCTACCGCAAGCGCGACGGCACCATCTTTCGCGATCAGCTGACGCATCCCTATTTCGCCGGCCACGGCTATGCCTCGATCCGCGTCGACATGCGCGGCAATGGCGATTCCGAAGGGCTGATGGACGACGAGTATTCCGAGCAGGAATTGCAGGACGCCTGCGACGTCATCGCCTGGGCGGCAAGCCAGCCCTGGTGCAACGGCAATGTCGGCATGATGGGCATTTCCTGGGGCGGCTTCAACTGCCTGCAGGTGGCGGCCAAGCAGCCGCCGGCGCTGAAAGCCGTGATCAGCCTATGCTCGACCGTCGACCGCTATGCCGACGACATCCACTACAAGGGCGGCTGCCTGCTGATCGAGAACTTCGGCTGGGCCTCGACCATGCTGTCCTACTCGTCGCGGCCACCGGACCCGCTGCTGGCCGGCGACAACAGATGGCGCGATCTGTGGCTGACCCGGCTGGAGAACCAATCCTTCCTGGCGCCGCTGTGGCTGAAACACCAGCACCGTGATGCCTACTGGAAGCGCGGCTCGATCTGCGAGGATTTCTCCGCCGTCAAAGCCGCGGTGCTGTCGATCGGCGGCTGGCATGACGGCTACCGCAACACGGTCTCGCATCTGGCCAGCAACATCGAAGCCCCGGTCAAGGGCATTATCGGGCCATGGATCCACAAATACCCGCACTACGCAGGACCAAAACCCGCCATCGGCTTCCTGCAGGAGGCTCTGCGCTGGTGGGACCGCTGGCTGAAGGGTGTCGACACGGGTGTCGAGTCCGACCCGGCCTACCGCGCCTATGTCATGGACAGCGTGCGCCCAGCGCGCTGGCACCCCGAGCGGCCTGGCCGCTGGGTGGCGGAGCAGGAATGGCCATCGTCCAACATCAAGACGCAGACGGTCGATCTGATCCCCGCAACGGAAAAACCCGCCATCGTTGCCTCGCCGCAAAGCTGCGGCCTGGCCGGCGGCGAGTATTTTCCTTTCACCTTCGGCCCCGAACTGCCTGGCGATCAGCGCCCCGACGATGCCCTGTCGGCGTGTTTCGACCAGCCGGAACTCAGCGAGCCGATCGACATCGTCGGCGCCCCGGAGGTCGAGCTGCAGCTATCCTCTGATCGTCCGCAGGCCAACATCGCGGTCCGGCTTTGCGATGTGCATCCCGACGGCGCCTCGGAGTTGATCTCCTATGGCGTACTCAATCTGACGCACCGCAATTCGCACGAATTTCCGGAGGCGCTGGTGCCGGGTGAAACCGTGTCTGCGCGCGTAGTGCTCGATCAATGCGCCTACCGCGTGCCTGCCGGCCACCACCTGCGCGTTGCCGTTTCGAACGCCTATTGGCCTGCCATCTGGCCGTCGCCGGAGCCGGTCCGTCTGACCTTGTCGGCGGCGACGCTCCGCTTGCCGCTGCGGCCGCTGGCGACAGACGACGAAGCGGCGTTCGCCGAGCCGGAAGGTGCCACTCCCTGGGCAACGGAGACGATCCGCGCCAGCAATTCCGAGCGCCATATCGATCGTGACGAAAAGACGGGAATCGTGACGCTTTCCATCGTTGATGATTTCGGCGAGGTGCGCGATCTCGCTCATGGCCTGGCCAATGGCAGCATCGCCCGCGAGACCTGGACGATCCACCGCGATGATCCGCTGTCGGCCTCGGGGAAGACGCACTGGACGCAGACCCTGTCGCGAAACGGATGGTCGGTACGCACCGAAACGACAGCCGAAATGCGGTCGGACGCGCAAAACTTCATCGTCAGCGCCAGAATCGAGGCCTATGAGGACGAAACGCTCGTCTTCGAGCGCAATTTCGAGGAGAAGGTGCCGCGCGCGCTTCTTTGAGCACCGAGTTCATTGGTCCAATTGCGACGTACGATTTACGCCACGGCATGTCGCATTCGGTCTTGCTTACCGCTTTCCCTTGCGGTCATTATTCTCCTCACAAGAAATAAGAAAAACGACCGCAGAGTCGAACCAACAGAGTGAGGAACTCAAAATGTCGAACGAACTGGAATTTCTTAGCCGGCGTGTCGCGTCGGGCAAACTGAGCCGTCGTGATTTTCTCGGCCGGGCGGCGGCGCTCGGTATCTCCGCGCCCTTCGCCAACTCGCTGCTTTCAAGCGCTGCACGCGCGGCAGGTCCGGTCAAGGGCGGTACACTGAAAGCCGGCCTAGTCGGCGGTGAATCCACCAACAGCCTCGACCCGGCGCTGTTCATGACTCAGGTGCCGTTCGCCTTCGGCAAGATGTGGGGCGAATTGATTGTCGAGCTTTCGCCCGAAGGCAAGCTCGAGAATCGTATCGCCGAGGAGATCGGCTCGTCGGACGACGCCAAGGTGTGGACGCTGAAGATCCGCGACGGCGTCGAATTCCACAACGGCAAGACGGTGACCGCCGAGGACGTGGCCGCCACACTTGAGCGCCATTCCGACGAGAAGTCGAAATCCGGCGCGCTCGGCTACATGAAGGGCATCGAAACCATCAAGGCCAGCGGCAAGGAAGTCGTGCTGACCCTGAAGGAAGCCAATGCCGACCTGCCCTATTTGCTCAGCGACTATCACCTGATCGTCCAACCGAATGGCGGCAAGGACAAGTCCGACGCAGGCATCTCGGCCGGTCCTTACAAGGTCACGACCAATGAGCCTGGCGTGCGCCATGGCGGCGAGCGTTTCGCCAATTACTGGCAGGGCGACAAGATGGGCCACGCCGACCAGATCGAGATCATCGTCATCAACGATGCGACGGCGCGCACCGCCGCCCTGCAAGGCGGCCAGGTCAACATGATCAACCGCGTCGAGCCGAAGATCGTCGACCTGATCAAGCGCCTGCCCGGCGTCACCATCCGCAACCATGCGGGTCCCGGCCACTATGTCTTCATCGCGCATTGCAACACCGCACCCTTCGACAACAACGATCTGCGCATGGCGCTCAAGCTGGCCATCGACCGTGAAGAAATGCTCGACAAGATCCTGCGTGGCTACGGTTCGATCGGCAACGACTTCCCGATCAACGCTTCCTATCCGCTGTTTACCGAGATCGAGCAGCGCAAATACGATCCCGACAAGGCCAAGTTCCACTTCAAGAAGTCGGGCCATGACGGGGCCGTGCTGCTACGGACTTCCGACGTCGCCTTCCCCGGCGCCGTGGATGCCGCGCAACTCTATCAGCAGAGCGCGGCCAAGGCCGGCATCAAGTTGGAGATCAAGCGCGAACCGGGCGACGGCTACTGGTCGGAAGTCTGGAACAAGCAGCCCTTCTGCGCCTCCTACTGGGGCGGCCGCTCGACGCAGGACCAGATGTACTCGACCGCCTATCTATCGACGGCGGACTGGAACGACACGCGTTTCAAGCGTCCGGATTTCGACAAGATGGTGCTGGCGGCCCGGGCCGAACTTGACGAGACCAAGCGCAAGGCGATGTACCACGACATGGCTGTCATGGTCCGCGACGAAGGCGGCCTGATCTTGCCGATGTTCAACCAGTTCATCGACGCGACCGGTGCCAAGGTCGATGGCTGGGTCGACGATCCACATCAGGAACTGATGAACGGTTACGCCTTGGCGAAGTGCTGGCTGCAGGCCTGAGCCGGCTTTGCGGATATGTCTTCACCCATCCTGAAACTGATTGCCCAGCGCATCGCGCTGGGCATTCTCCTCTTGTTGGCCGTTTCGGTCCTGATTTTCGCCGGCACGCAGATCCTGCCCGGCGATGTCGCGCAAGCCATTCTTGGGCAATCGGCGACACCGGAGTCGCTCGCCAATTTGCGCGAGCAGCTCGGCCTCAACGATCCGGCCTATATCAGGTATTTCCGTTGGCTCGGCGGGGTGGTGACAGGCGACCTGGGTACCGCCATGTCGAGCGGCCAGGATATCGCCACGTCGATCAAGGGCCGGCTGTGGAACACGCTGTTCCTCGCCTTCTGGGCAGCGGTCGTCGCGGTGCCGCTAGCGATTATCCTCGGTCTGATCGCGGTGCGCTACCGCAATGGCTGGGTCGACAAGCTGATCTCCGGGCTGGCTCTGGCCTCGACCTCCTTTCCCGAGTTCTTCATCGGCTATGTGCTGGTCTATTTCTTCGCCGTGAAATGGCAAATCTTCCCGGGCATCTCGACCGTCTATGACGGCATGCCGTTCGGCGAGCGCATGCAGGCGATCGCTCTGCCGGCGGCAGCGCTGACGCTGGTCGTGCTCGCCCACATGATGCGCATGACACGCGCGGCGATCCTCAATGTCATGCAGTCGGCCTATGTCGAGACAGCGGAACTGAAGGGCCTGTCGGCCTTCAACGTCATCCGCAAGCACGCCTTCCCCAATGCCATCGCGCCGATCATCAACGTCGTCATGCTCAACCTCGCCTACCTGATCGTCGGCGTCGTAGTGGTCGAGGTGATCTTCGTCTATCCGGGCATGGGGCAGTATCTGGTCGACCACGTCACCAAACGCGACGTGCCGGTGGTGCAGGCGGTCGGCCTGATCTTCGCCGCCGTTTATATCAGCCTGAATATCATTGCGGACATAGCGGCGATCGTCGCCAATCCGCGTCTCAGACATCCGAAATAGGGGGCGGATATGCTCGATATCAAACGCATCCCCCTCCCCGCGCTGATCGGGATCGTGCTGACGGCATTGTTCGTGCTGGCGGCGATCTTCGCCCCCTGGATCGCGCCGCACGGCAATGGCGAAATCGTCGGCGACGTCTGGGAACCGATGTCGGCTGCCCATTTGCTGGGCACCGACAATCTCGGCCGCGATCTTCTGTCTCGCATGATCTACGGCGCCCGCATCACTTTGTTCATCGCGGTGCTGGCCACCGCACTGTCATTCTCGCTCGGCGCCATCCTCGGCTTCTCGGCGGCCGTCTTCGGCGGCTGGTTCGACACGCTGCTGTCGCGCCTCGTCGATCTCTTGATGTCGATCCCGACGCTGATCATGGGTCTCGTCGTGCTGTCAGTGCTGCCGACCAATCTGGTGACGCTGATCCTGGTGATGGGCATTCTGGATTCGACCCGCGTCTATCGCCTGTCGCGCGCGGTCGCCGTCGACATCAACGTCATGGACTATGTCGAGGCGGCGAAACTGCGTGGTGAGGGCAGCGGCTGGATCATCTTCCGCGAGATCCTTCCCAACGCATTGTCGCCGCTGGTTTCGGAACTCGGCCTACGCTTCATCTATGCCGTGCTGTTCCTGTCGACGCTGTCGTTCCTCGGCCTTGGCGTGCAGCCACCGGACGCCGACTGGGGCGGCATGGTCAAGGAAAACAAGGATGGCATCGTCTTCGGCATCGCGGCCGCGCTTATCCCGGCGGCGGCGATCGCCCTGTTGGCGATTTCCGTCAACCTGGTTGCCGACTGGGTGCTCAACCGGACGACCAGCCTCAAGGGAGGACGCGGGTGATGGCCGACACCAAAGCGAAATCAGGCCTGCTGCTCGACATCCGCAACCTGCGCATCGAAGCCACCGTCTTCCCGCCCGGCGAGCCGCCAAAGAACATCGTGTTGGTGCACGATGTCTCGCTGACGCTTGAAAAAGGCAAGGTGCTCGGCCTGATCGGCGAGTCCGGCGCCGGCAAGTCGACCATCGGCCTGTCGTCGATGGGCTATGGCCGCGGCGGCGTGCGCATCACCGGCGGCGAGGTGATCCTGAACGGCCGCGACATCCTCAAGGGCGGCAAGGACGGCTTCCGCAAATTACGCGGCCGCGAGGTCTGCTATGTCGCGCAATCGGCGGCAGCCGCCTTCAACCCGGCGCACCGGCTGATGGACCAGGTGGTGGAAGCCACGCTGCTGCACGGTACGGCAACGCGGGCCGAGGCCGAGAAGCGCGCGGTTGCGCTGTTCAAGAAGCTCAGCCTGCCGAACCCTGAAACCATCGGCGAGCGCTTTCCGCACCAGGTTTCGGGTGGCCAGTTGCAGCGCGTGATGACGGCGATGGCGCTGTGCTCCGAGCCGGACCTGATCGTCTTCGACGAGCCGACAACGGCGCTCGACGTGACGACGCAGATCGACGTGCTGGCGGCGATCAAGGATGCCATCCGCGACACCCATGTCGCTGCGCTCTACATCACCCACGACCTTGCCGTCGTCGCCCAGGTCTCAGACGAGATCATGGTGCTGCGCCATGGAAGGCTGGTCGAATGGGGCGGCACAAGGCAGATCATCAAGGAGCCGCGCCAGGAATACACCAATGCGCTGGTCTCGGTGCATGAGATCGAGCATCAGGAGCAGAAACCCGGCACGTCGCCATTCCTGTCGGTGAAGAACGTCACCGCCGCCTATGGCCGCAGCGACATCAAGGTGCTGAAGAACGTCTCGGTCGACATCTATCCGGGTCAGACGCTGGCCGTGGTCGGCGAGTCCGGCTCCGGCAAGTCGACGCTGGCGCGCGCCATCACGGGACTTTTGCCGCCCGAACAGGGCACCGTCACCTTCGACGGACGTCCGCTGGCCAACAGGCTGGCCGACCGGCCGAAGGAGGATTTGCGCCAGTTGCAGATGATCTACCAGATGGCCGACGTGGCGATGAACCCGCGCCAGACCGTCGGCACCATCATCGGCCGGCCGCTCGAATTCTATTTCGGCATACGCGGCCGCGAGCGCGACAGGCGCGTCGCCGAACTGCTCGACAAGATCGAGATGGGCAAGGGCTTTTCCGACCGCTATCCGGCCGAACTTTCCGGCGGCCAGAAACAGCGTGTCTGCATTGCCCGATCGCTTGCCGCCAAGCCGAAGCTGATCATCTGCGACGAGGTGACCTCTGCGCTCGATCCGCTGGTCGCCAACGGCATCCTCAAGCTGCTGCTGGAGTTGCAGAAGGAGGAGAACGTCGCCTATCTGTTCATCACGCACGACCTCGCCACTGTGAAGTCGATCGCCGATTCGATCGCGGTTATGTATCGCGGCGAAGTGGTGCGCTACGGCCCCAAGAGCCAGGTGCTAAGCCCGCCCTTCGACGCCTACACCGACCTGCTGCTCTCCTCGGTTCCAGAGATGGAAATCGGCTGGCTGGAAAAGGCAATCAAGGGACGGCGCATGGCCAGCGCGGGCAACTAAAGCAATTCGGGGAAAACTGGAACCGGTTCTCCCAGAAGAAGCGCATGGCGCTTCCCCCTGGGAATTGCACCAGACCAAGCCGCCACATGGGGCGCCGGCGACCGTCATCCGGATGCAACACTAGAACGCCAAACGTCCTTCGGGACGAGCGCCGCTCGCACGACTTTAAAACAGGGGTAGGACATGAAGACTGAACTCGATTATCTCGCCGAACTCGCCGGTCAAGGCCGGATATCGCGCCGCGCCTTTCTTGGGCGCGCCGCCGCGCTCGGCGTATCGGCGGCCCTGATGCCGGCGCTGGCCGGCAAGGCATTTGCCCAGACGGCGGTGAAGGGCGGTATCATCAAGGCCGGCCTGCAGGGCGGTGAATCCACCAACAGCCTCGATCCGGCGCTGAACCTCAGCCAGGTTACCTTCAGCTTCGGCAAGCTTTGGGGCGAGTATCTCGTGCGCCTCACCCCGGACAACAAGCTGGTCAACCTGATTGCCGAGGAGATTGTCGCCTCGGCCGACGCCAAGACATGGACAATCAAGATCCGCGACGGCATCGAGTTCCACAATGGCAAGACGGTCGGCGCGGAGGATGTTGCTGCCACCATTGAGCGCCATGCGGACGAGAAGTCCAAGTCCGGAGCACTCGGCATCCTCAAGAACATCAAGGGGATCAAGGCGAGCGGCAAGGAGGTCATCGTCACGCTCGGCGACGCCGATGCCGACTTCCCCTATCTGATGGCCGACTACCATCTCACCATCCAGCCGAATGGCGGCAAGGACGATCCGAACGCCGGCATCAGCGCCGGTCCCTATAAGGTTAGCGTCAACCAGCCCGGCGTGCGCCATGGCGGCGAGCGCTTCGCCAATTACTGGCTGGGCGACAAGGCCGGCCATGCCGACCAGGTCGAGATCATCGTCATCAATGACGCGACCGCACGGCTTGCCGCCCTGCAGGGCGGCCAGGTGCACATGATCAACCGCGTCGAGCCGAAGGTCGTCGATCTGGTCAAGCGCATCGCGGGCGTCTCCATCGAGAACGTCTCGGGCAAGGGCTACTACCCGTTCAACATGTTCTGCGACACCGCCCCCTTCGACAGCAACGATCTGCGGATGGCGCTGAAGCTTGCCATGGACCGCGACGAGATGCTGGAAAAGATCCTGCGCGGCTATGGCTCGGTGGGTAACGACTTCCCGATCAACGAGGCCTATCCGCTGTTTTCCGCCGACATCGAGCAGCGCAAGTTCGATCCGGACAAGGCGGCGGCAGCCTACAAGAAATCGGGCCACAGCGGCTCGATCGTGCTGCGCACCTCGGACGTCGCCTTCCCGGGCGCCGTCGATGCCGCACAGCTCTATCAGCAGTCCTGCGCCAAAGCCGGCATCAAGATCGAGATCAAGCGCGAGCCCGGCGACGGCTACTGGTCGGAGGTCTGGAACAAGCAGCCTTTCTCGCTCTCCTACTGGGGCGGACGCGCGACGCAGGACCAGATGTATTCCACCGGCTATGTCTCGACCGCCGACTGGAACGACACGCGCTTCAAGCGGCCGGAATTCGACAAGATGCTGTTTACCGCGCGCGGCGAGCTCGACCAGGCCAAGCGCCAGGCGATCTACCACGATATGGCAGTTATGATGCGTGACGAAGGCGGGCTGATCGTGCCCTTCTTCAACCAGTTCATCGACGCGGCCGCCACCAGCAGGATCGGCGGCTATGCCAAGAGCCCTATCGGCGAAATGATGGACGGCTACGCGCTTGCCGAGTGCTGGCTCAACGCTTGAGCGGACTCTGATCGTCCGATTTCATCTATCAAGAACGCCGTGTGCCCAAGACGGCACACGGCGTTCCCGTTTCAACTGCCAACCGCATGGAGCAGCCCGTGGCGCTCAAGTCCAAGCTTCTGCTGATCATCCTCGACGGCGTGCCTTACCGGAACTGGCGCCGGCTGATGGGCAATCTCGAAGGCTGGGTGCAATCGGGCGAGGCGCGCGTCTGGAAGATGCGCTCGGTGCTGCCGTCGACCTCGGCCTGCTGCTATGCGTCGATCCACACCGGGGTCTCACCGCAGGTGCACGGGATTCTCTCCAACGAGAACCGGTTCCGCGTCGAGCAGCCCGATATCTTCTCCGAAGTCAGCAAGGCAGGCGGCAAGACGGGGGCGGTGACGCATTCCTACTGGTCGGAATTCTTCCGCGCCTATCCGTTCGACGTGGTCGAGGACATGGAGTTCGACGAGCCAGGCGGGCCGATCACGCATGGCCGCTTCCACACCATGACCGGTTACAATCTTCGCAACCAGATGACGCCGAGCGATGTCGACCTGTTCGCGACGCTGACGATGCTGACGAAACGCCATGGCATCGACTACGGCATCCTGCACACCTGCACGCTGGACTCGATGGGACACCGCTTCGGCCACGACTGCCACGAGATGGACCATGCCGTCTATGCGATGGACGGGATGCTGGCCGCCTTCCTGCCGCGCTGGATCGAAGCCGGCTATGAGGTGATCGTCACCGCCGATCACGGCCAGACCGATCGTGGCCATCATGGCGGCCATGACGACGAGATGCAGGATTTCGCGCTGTACTATTTTGGACAAGGTAAGGGTCCGCAGGCCGACACGCTGCTCGACCAGCTGCAGCTGGCGCCGACAGTGCTGAGCCGGCTGGGTGTGGCAATGCCGGAGACGATGAAGGCTAAATCTTTCTTGGAGTGAGCGGGCGCAGAACTCTTCCCTTGGGGGGGGAAGGGAAGACCCTGCCTCTGGCAACACTTCCTTACTTCGGTTAGCCTCCGCAAAATTCCTTGGCGGAGGATGAACCTTTTTGGACCGATCAGCGACAGAGCAGACAGGAGCCAGGCGGCTCGACCGGCCATGACGGCAGCGACGGAGACCGATCGCGCTCTCGTCGACCGGGTCGCGAAGGGCGACCGTGCCGCCGTGCGGCTCCTGTTCATGCGTCACCACGCGCGGGTCTACCGCTTCGTGGCGCGCCAGACGGGATCGGAAATGATGGCCGACGATATCGCCAACGAAGTCTTCCTCGAGCTATGGCGCCAGGCGCCCGGCTTCGAAGGGCGTTCCGAAGTCTCGACATGGCTGCTCGGCATCGCCCGTTTCAAGGCGCTGTCCTTTCTGCGCAAGAAGAAGGAAGACTGGATCGACGACGAGGCCGCCGCCGCGGTGCCCGATGGCGCGGACACGCCGGAAGTCGTCACCATGAAGGAAGACAAGGCCGCCGCCCTGCGGCGCTTCGTCGACACCTTGCCCGAAGAGCATCGCGTGGTCATCGATCTTGCCTATTATCACGGACAGTCGGTGAGCGAGATCGGCGAGGTGCTCGACATTCCGGTCGCCACCGTCAAGACCCGGATGTTCTACGCCCGCAAGAAACTCGGCGAGGCCCTCAAGGCCGCCGGTTACGACAGGGGGTGGCCATGAGCGCCGCTGAAAAGATGTCGCGCCGCGACGAAATGGAAACGCTGCTGCCATTCTACCTGAACGGCTCGCTGGAAGGTTCCGACCTGGAAGCGGTCGAGGAGTGGCTGGCCAGCGATCCGGCCGCACTTGCCGCCCTTGGCGAGGCTGAAGCCGAATTCTCCGGCGCCACGGCCGCCAACGAAGCAATCCGGCCGCCGGCCGATGCGCTCAGCCGCTTTGCCAAGGCACTCGACGCCGAGGCCGGGCCTGCGCGCAAGCCGGCAGGATCGTCCTGGCTGGCGCAGGCCTGGGGCCGCTTCATGGCGGTGCCGGTCGGTGTCGCCTGGGCGGCAGCCGCGGTTCTGCTGGCTCTGGTCATGGTGCAGTCGTTTGTCGAACCCGGCGGCAAGGGCAATGATTTCGAGATTGCCGGCGCGCAAGACGATCCGGCGAAAATGCCGTTCGCCCTGGTCAAGTTCAAGCCGGATGCCAAGATGTCGGACATTTCCGCCTTCCTCGGCAGCAACGGGCTGAAGATCATCGGCGGACCGACCGCCGACGGCGTGTTCCGGCTTGGCATTCCGGCCGCGACAGCTGCCGACTACAACAAGCAAATCGGCCTTGTTGCCGCCCAGGCTTTCACGGAAACTGTGATCGAGGGAAGGAAACCCGTTGATGGCGGCTGAGGCGGTCATTCGATTTGCGGCAGTGCTTGCGACGGCGATGGCAATCGTCGTGCCCGCGTCGGCGCAGACCAACGACCCCAATCCAGACCAGACGAAAATCGACTGCCGCAACGGGACCAACGCGGCGGGCGCCGATTGCGCCAAGGATGGCAATGACACAAAGAGCGGATCGGACGCAGGCCAATCCGGCGCGGTCTTCCTGCCGGCGCTGATCGTCGACCTGTTTCCCAACCCGGCGGCGTCTCCAACACCGGTACCGACGCCCCGGCCGGCGCCCGCAACGCCGCCGGCCGATACTCAAGCCGGCCCCCCGCCCGGTGGCCCGATCGTCTCGCCGACCGATCTCATTGCGGTACAGCCGCCGCGCGCGGTGGTTGGCGATTTCGTGCCCGACGAGGTGCTGGTGACCGTCGACGGCGATGCCGGCGCCGTCCAGCAGATCGCCGCTTCTTTCGGCCTGCAGGTGCGCTCGCAGCGCCAGTCGCTTCTGCTCGGCACCACGCTGGTGCGCTTCGGCATTCCCGACGGCCGGCCCGTCGGCGTCGTGCTGGCGCAACTGGCCGCCGACGGCCGCACCCAGCGGCGCGAGCCCAACCATGTCTATTCGCTGCAGCAGGCCGCCGGCATCGTCAACTATGCGTTCGATCGTATCGCGCTCGATGCCAAACAGGCCAGCGGCGAAAACGTCCGCATCGCGGTGATCGACACCGGCATCGACGACACCAACCCGGCGCTGTCGGGCGTCATTGCCGGGCAGTTCGACGCCATGCCCGACGTGCCGATCGAAAAGCGCGATCACGGCACGTCGATCGACGGGCTGATCGCCGGCGTCGGCGTGCTGGAAGGCATGGCGCCGGGCGCAAAGATCTATCACGCCCGCGCCTTCGAGGGCGGCAAGTCGACCATGGACGTCATCCTGTCGGCGCTCGACTGGGCGGCGGAACAGGACGTGCGCATCATCAATATGAGCTTCGTCGGGCCGAAGAACGATTTGCTCGGCGTCGCCTGCCGCAATGCCCGCGCACTCGGCATGGTGCTGGTCGCCGCAGCCGGCAACAACGGGCCGAAGGCGCCCTATGGCTATCCGGCGGCTTTCGACGGCGTCATCGCAGTCACCGCAACCGACGCCAAGGACGGGCTGATGCCGCAGGCCAATCGCGGCGCCTATGTCTTCATCTCGGCGCCCGGCGTCGAGATGGTGGCGCCGAGCGGCGGCGGTTCGGACGTGGTCACCGGCACCTCGTTTGCGGCGGCGATCGTGAGCGGCGCTATCGCCAATCTCATCCATGCCGCGCCCGATCGCTCGGCCGACGACATCGAGAAGGCGCTCGCGGCGACGGCCAGGGATCTCGGCCCCAAGGGACGCGACGATGATTTCGGCTACGGTCTGCTGGACATCAGGGCGGCGGCAAAGGATTAGTCTGCGACAGGTCAAGTCGCGGCTTGCGGAGGACGCACCAGAAAATAGAGCGCGACGGTGTGCGTGATCATCAGCAGCGGCACGTAGATGATCGGGATCGCGTAGGTGGCGCCCAGTTCGCCCGCACGCTGGGGAAGGCCGACCTGGATGGCGTGGTAATAGTCTACGACGAGGTCGACAGTCCCGACCAGATTGAAGGCAACGACGAGCGCCCAGAAGATCCGAGGTATCCTTGCCGTGACCAGCGCCAGCATGGCCAGCACTCCTGTTATGAGGTCGCCGTAGGCAGCAAACACGGCAAAGCCGGCAGGCAAATCGGGGCCGACGACACCCGGAACGAGGAAGACCAGCCCGAAGAAGCGGAAGCTGTGCAGAGTGGCGACAGCGCGTTGCGTCGCGACCCGGTCCATAGACCTGAGCCACGGCAAACCGTATACGGCGAAGCAAAGCAGCCACGCGACATAGCCCAGAACAAGATGGATTTGGAACACGACCTCGGTTGACATCTGGCCTCTCTCGAAACTGGTTCACGCGACCTCCGACACCGCGTGAGACGCAGGGCAGCCCTTGGCGGACGACCTTGACCGACCTACTAAGCCCGCTTCCATAATTCGACCATCCGCTGTAATCACAACAACCCATGAAGCAGAACTACACAGTCCGGCACGGAGCGCTGGAGGGCGTCGAGGCATTCCTGGCCGTCGCCAGGCACCGCAACTTCCGCCGCGCCGCAGCGGAACTCGGCGTGACACCGTCCGCCGTGAGCCAGGCGGTGCGCGCGCTGGAAACACGCATGGGTGCGGCGTTGTTCGTTCGCACAACGCGGAGTGTCGGCTTGAGCGAGCCTGGCCAACGGTTCCTCGACCGTGCCGGCCCTGCTTTCGAAGAACTTGTGGCGGCCGGCGAGGCGGTGCGTGACATCGGCCGGCGGCCGACCGGTCTGCTGCGCCTGTCCGTACCCCGCGCCGTCGTGCCCTTGATCCTGGAGCCGATGATCGCGTCGTTCTGCCGGGCCTATCCCGAGATCGAACTGGAGATCGCCGCGAGCGACGAGATGGTCGATCTCGCGGCCGGCGGGTTCGATGCCGGTATCCGTCTTGGCCAGTTCATCGCGGTCGACATGGTCGCGGTGCGGCTAACCCCGTCATTTTCCTTCGTGGTCGTCGGCAGCCCTGACTATCTCAAACGCCATGGCCGCCCCGAACGCGTCGACGATTTGCGCAACCACGCCTGCCTGCGCTTGCGCCGTTCGAATGGCGCCATTGCTCCCTGGGCTTTCGTCGAGGGCAACGAGGCGATCGAGGCGATGCTCTCAGGCCCGCTGATTGCGCACGATTATCCGACATTGCTCGGGGCCGCGATGCGGGGCGTCGGGCTGGCGCAGACGCCTCGACCAATCGCTGAAGGTCCGATAGCCGAAGGTAAACTCGAACCGGTGCTGGACGGCATCGCCGCCACGACGCCGGGCGTCTTCCTGTATCATCCCGGCAAGCGCCAAGTCCTGCCGAAGCTGCGCGCCTTCATTGACCACCTCAAATCCGCGGCGTGAGATATCGGAATCCAGCCCCTTGCGGTGGCCTCCCCACTGCCGGCGTCGGGCGAGATTTTGATCGTGGCGTGAGCCGACAGAACTGCTATCTTGCCCTCGCACCTTCGGGGAGACTATGCGGACGCCATTTTTGGGCGACATGCACTAGCATCGGGATTGCGGCAATGACGAGTAACGCCAATGTCCTCGATGCGGTGGTCGTCGGGGCCGGCTGGGCCGGCCTGGGCATCAGCCATTCGCTGGCACGGCGGGGCCTAAGCCACAGGATACTGGAGAGAGGCCGCATCGGAGAGACCTGGCGCACACAGCGGTGGGACTCTTTCCGGATGAATACCCCCAACGTGCAGACCGTGATGCCAGGCGACTGCTATGACGGTTCGGATCCGTCCGGTACCCTGACGCGCGACGAATTCGTCGCACTCCTCGAGGATTTCGCCAAGCGGCACGGCCTCCCTGTCGAACAGGATACTGCCGTGACCGAACTCGCCAGTGGACACAATAATGGCGAATATAGGCTAACCACTTCACGCGGCACAGTTTTGGCGCGGAACGTGGTGATCGCAAGCGGCGACCTGAATTGTCCGGTGCGCCCAATTTGGGCCGGTTCGCTGCCGCCCGGCCTCTGCCAGATCGATGCTTCCGATTACCGCAGCGCCGCCGATCTCGCTGATGGAGCGGTGCTGGTTGTCGGAGGCGGCCAGTCGGGTGGCCAGATCGCAGAGGACTTGGCAGAAGCAGGCCGAACGGTCTTCCTTGCCACAAGCCGGGTTGGAAGACTCTCTCGGAGCTACCGAGGTCGCCACATTATGATGTGGCTTGTCGAGAGCGGGTTTCTCGACGTGCGTCGAGAGGAGATAATCCGTCTTGCGGAACGCATACCGGCTCGTGGTCTGCTTGGGGCAGAACGCACCATTAGCCTCCAAGCGCTCAGCGCCCGAGGTGTCGTGCTGCTTGGCGGGTTCGCAGGCGTCGAGGAAGGCGGCCGCCTCTCGTTCGCCGACGATCTCGAAGCCCATATTCGTTTTGCAGATGAAGCCTCCGCCAACGTCAAACGCTATATCGACGAATATATCAGTCGCTCCGGAATCGATGCTCCCGTTTCGGAACCCGATCCTGCGGAGACTGTCGCGGCATATCTGCCGGACCCTACTATTCGTTCTCTTGATGTTGCCGTGTCCGGCATAACGACCGTGGTGTGGTGTACTGGCTTCCGGGGTGATTTCAGTTGGGTGAACCTCCCTGGGGTGCTCGACTCGCAGGGACGGCCCGTTCATGAGGATGGCGTGGCTGCGCAGCCAGGCATCTACTTCGCCGGCTTAGATTTCGCCTCCACGCGCAAATCGGGCATAATATTAGCGATTGCCGAGGAGGCGCACCGCCTTGTCGAACACATCGTCGGGCGTTCGTGACGTACTGGACACAGCCGATCCATGATTGGGTAAACCGGGCGTCGCGTCTCAACTCGGTTCCCGCAGAGCATGGGTTTGATCTCCAGCTACGCAGGCGCCCCCGCCACGGATCCCCTGACCACCAGGTCGACCGGCCAGACCTCGCCTCGCGCCCCCTCCTCCAGTCCTGAAATCCGCGCCGCCAGCCGCTCGGCGACACGGGCGCCGGCGAGACGGATCGATGAACGCGTGGTCGACAGCGGCACCGAGAAATTCTCCGGCCTCAGCCAGGGGAAGACATCGTCATGGGCGATCAGCGAGACGTCGCTCGGAATGCTCAGGCCGAGGTCGCGTACGGCGCGCACGACGCCCAGCGCCATGATCAGGCTGGAGCAGGCGATCGCCGTCGGCGCGTCGTCCTCTTCCAGCAAACGCCTGGTGGCGCGATAGCCGTTCTCCTCGGTCATATCGACCGAGCAGACATGGCGTTCGCTCAATGACAGTCCGCTCGCGGCGAGCGCCCGGCGCACGCCGCGTTCGCGATGGATGGCGAAGGTCTCGCGGTCGTCACCGTTGATCAACGCCAGCCGCCGATGACCGAGTTGGATCAGCAGCCTGGCCGCCTCGTGGAAGGCGCCCTCATTGTCGATGTCGGTAAAGGCATAGTCGAAATCGAAACCTTCGCTGCGGCCATGGACGATGAAGGGAATGCCGAGCGTGTTGACCAGCGCCACGCGTCGGTCAGCGGGCCTTGGAGAGGAGATATAAACAGCGTCGACCTGCCGGTTGGCGACGATGCGCCGGTAGGTCGTCTCCTGGTCGTCGGCGTCGGCCGGCGACAGCACAAGGTCAAGCTCGTGCGAGCGGGCATAGTCACCAAGGCCGGACAGGAACTCGACGAAATGCGGATCGATGTCGACGGACGCACCGGTCGGCAGGACATAGCCGATCATGCCGGTCTTGCCGGTCGCCAGCCGGCGCGCGCTCGGATTGGGACGATAGCCATGGCGCTTGGCGGCATCCATGACACGCCTGCGCGTCTCCTCGTTGACCTCGGGATAGCCGTTCAGCGCACGGCTTACCGTGGTTTGCGAAAGTGCCAGCATATGGGCGAGCTGCTTGAGGTTCACGAAAGGTCTCCATTCCCTCAAAGCGCTTTTAAATTGAATCGACCCAAGTGCCCGCGGGGCCGAGCCATACCGAGCCGAACCATAGACGCGGTTCGGGCGTGTTTGAAACAAAAATTGCTGCTGCATCGCCATAATAGTATGTTGCAGCGCACTTTCAGGGGCGCAAATGCGCGAACCTAAATCGATTAATCCGCCAGCCTCTTGACTTCCCAGCAATTCAATGGCGTGATCGAAAAAGCCAAAGCGCTTTGGAAGGCTCTTCGAAAGGTTGCGGTTCCTTTCCGACTGAGTCACAGTCCTGCGGCGTCGGCGGGCGGAATGGAGGTTCCGTCCGGTGTGTGAGACCCACTGGGAGGAATACCGATGAAGAAAATGCTTTTGCTGGGTGCTGCGTTCGCCACGTTCGCCCTGAACGCGCCCGCGCAGGCCGAACTGAAGTTCAAGCCCGGCGAAGACAAGCGCTTCAACTGGGCGAACTACGAAGAGCTCAAGAAAGTCGACCTCAAGGGTGAGACGCTGTCGATCTTCGGACCGTGGCGCGGCGAGGACGAAGGCCTGGTGCGTGGCGTTCTCGACTATTTCTCAGAAGCCACCGGCGTCGAGATCAAATACTCCTCCTCGGAGAATTACGAGCAGCAGATCGTCATCGACACGCAGGCCGGCAGCCCGCCGAACATCGCCGTGCTGCCGCAGCCGGGGCTCATCCAGGACCTGGCGTCGAAGGGCCTTTTGACGCCGCTCGGTGACGACACCGCCAAATGGGTCAAGGACAATTACGGTGCCGGCCAGTCATGGGTCGATCTCGGCACCTTCAAGGACAAGGACGGCAAGCCGGGCTTCTTCGCCTTCCCTTACAAGGCTGACGTGAAGTCGCTGGTCTGGTATTCGCCGGATAATTTCGAGGAAGCCGGCTACAAGGTGCCGAAAACGCAGGAAGAACTTGCCGATCTCGAAAAGAAGATCATCGCCGATGGCGGCAAGCCGTGGTGCATCGGCCTCGGCTCCGGCGGCGCCACCGGCTGGCCGGCGACCGACTGGGTCGAAGACCTGATGCTGCGCACCCAGCCTCCGGAAGTCTACGACAAATGGGTGAAGAACGAGATCCCGTTCAACGACCCCGCAGTGGTCAATGCCATCGACATTTTCGGCAAGATCGCGACCGACGACAAGATGGTCGACGGCGGCGCCAAGGCGGTTGCGGCGACCGATTTCCGCGACAGCCCGAAGGGCCTCTTTTCGGTGCCGCCGAAATGCTACCTGCACCACCAGGCATCGTTCATCCCGACCTTCTTCCCGGAAGGCACCAAGGTCGGCCAGGACGCGGACTTCTTCTACTTCCCGCCTTATGCCTCCAAGCCTGAACTGGGCACGCCCGTGCTCGGCGCCGGTACGCTGGCGATGATCACCAAGGACAGCAAGAGCGCGCGCGCATTCATCGAATTCCTGAAGATGCCGCTCGCCCACGAGATCTGGATGGCCGAAGGCGGCTTCGTGACGCCGCTCAAGTCGGTCAACAAGGATGCCTATGCCAGCGACGCGCTGAAGAAGCAGGGCGAAATCCTCGCCAACGCCTCGACTTTCCGCTTCGACGGTTCCGACCTGATGCCGGGCAAGATCGGCGCCGGCGCGTTCTGGACCGGCATGATCGACCTGGTGGGCGGCAAGTCGGCGCAGGACGTCGCCACCGACATCCAGAAGAGCTGGGACGCGATCAAGTAGCGGTCGGCATGTAAGCGACCACCATTCTCGCACTGGATCCGGACCGTACTGGCCCGGATCCGACGGCGGCCCGTGCCGCAGCCTTTCGTCATGAGCGCATTGAAATGAAGCGCGATCGGCAATGTGCGCAAGCCGCCGATGACGCGCTCCAAACAACTGAATCGGCGCCTGGTCTCCGTTACCAAGGTCATTCCTTGTCGGGTCATGCGCAGGGGGAGAGGGACCCATGGCGGCTCAGATTTTCTCGGCCATAACAGTCATCATCGTCGGCGTCGGCGGTTGCGTCGCCTATTTCTGGGGCGCCAACAAACTGGTCGACCTGATATTCCCGTCACGCGGCGTCGCGGGTGCCGCGGCCATCGACAATCTGCGCCGGCAAGGGCTGGTCCGGCCATGGCTGTTCGTCGGCCCGGCGATGATCATCCTCACCATTTACCTGATCTATCCGGTGGTCGAGACGCTGCGGCTGTCGTTCCTCGATCGCAGCGGCATCAATTTCGTCGGCTTGGCGAACTATCAATGGGCGTTCGGCGATCGCGAGTTCCGCAACTCGATCCTCAACAACATCATCTGGCTGGCGGTGGTGCCGGCCGCCTGCACCTTCCTCGGGCTGATCATCGCCGTGCTTACGGACAAGATCTGGTGGGGCACGATCGCCAAGAGCCTGATCTTCCTGCCGTTGGCGATCTCCTTCGTCGGCGCCAGCGTGATCTGGAAATTCATCTACGAGTATCGGGGCGACGGCCAGACGCAGATCGGCATCCTCAACGCCATCATCCAGCATTTCGGCGGCCAGCCGCAGGTCTGGATATCGCTGCCGTTTTGGAACAATTTCTTCCTGATGATCATCCTGATCTGGATTCAGACCGGCTTTGCCATGGTCATCCTGTCTTCCGCCCTGCGCGGCATTCCCGAAGAAACGCTGGAAGCCGCCGTCATCGACGGCGCCAATCCGTTCCAGATCTTCTGGAAGATCATGGTGCCGCAGATTTGGGGCACCATCGCCGTGGTCTGGACCACGATCACCATCCTGGTGCTCAAAGTGTTCGACATCGTGCTGACCATGACCAACGGCCAGTGGAACAGCCAGGTGCTGGCCAATCTGATGTTCGACTGGATGTTCCGCGGCGGCGGCGATTTCGGCCGCGGCGCCACCATCGCCATCATCATCATGATTGCCGTCATTCCGATCATGGTCTGGAACATCCGCCAGGCGAACAAAGAGACGGGAGGACATTGAGATGGCCGTCGCGACCGGAAATTCCTTCGCCAGCCGTTTTGGCGTCCACATCGCCGTGCTCATCTTCGTCGCGATCTGGACCATACCGACGCTCGGCATCCTGGTCTCGTCGCTGCGCGACAAGAACCAGATCATCGCCTCGGGCTGGTGGAACTCGTTCGCCAGTTCCACCCAGACGGAAGCAGGCCGGCTCCCGCCCGCCTCGGCGCAAGTCGAGAAGGACGGCAAGTTCGTCCTCGAGGGCAATATCTTCGGCGACGGCGCCAAGCGCGACATCAGCGCCTTCGGGGTCAAATCGGCGACACCGACGCAATATCCCGCCGGCACGACAGCCGATCTCGGCGACGGCGTGACCTTGCAGCTCAATGCCGACGGCAGCTTCATCATGCATTCCCCGAAAGCATTCGAAGGCGATCGCGGCCAGCGCGTCTATTATGCTTCGTCGGCGCCGCCGAAATTCACCACCGACAATTACAGAACCGTGCTGTTCTCCGAAGGCATCGGACGGTCATTCATGAATTCCCTGACCGTCACCATTCCGGCTACCGTCATCCCGATCCTGATCGCCGCCTTTGCCGCCTATGCGCTGGCCTGGATGCGGTTTCCCGGCCGGGCGCTGCTGATCGCCGTCATCATCGGCCTGCTGGTGGTGCCATTGCAGATGTCGCTGATCCCGCTGTTGAAGCTCTACAACGGCGTCGGCGCTTTCTTCGGCATGCCGTCGAAGACCTATCTCGGCATCTGGCTGGCGCATACCGGCTTCGGCCTGCCCTTCGCCATCTACCTGCTGCGCAGCTACATTGCCGGCCTGCCGCGCGAAATCATGGAATCGGCGCGCATCGATGGCGCCAGCGATTTCGAGATCTTCGTCAAGATCGTCTTGCCGCTGTCGTTCCCGGTGCTGGCTTCGTTTGCCATCTTCCAGTTCCTGTGGGTATGGAACGATCTGCTGGTGGCGATGGTTTTCCTCGGTACAGAGGCAGACCAGATCGTGCTGACCGCCAAGCTCAACGCGCTGTTGGGCTCGCGCGGCGGCGACTGGGAGATTCTGACGACATCGGCTTTCGTGACCATCATCGTACCGCTGATCGTGTTCTTCTCGCTGCAGCGCTATTTTGTCCGCGGGCTGCTTGCCGGCTCGGTGAAAGGAGGCTGAGACGATGCAATCCGCTTTGAAGGCCAGCTCGAAGCCTGACCTCGCCATCGATCGCGACTGGTGGCGGGGCGCGGTGATCTACCAGATCTATCCGCGCAGCTATCAGGACTCGAATGGCGACGGCATCGGCGATCTCAAGGGCATCATAGGCCGCCTCTCCTACATCGCCGCACTCGGCGCGGATGCCATCTGGATCTCGCCGTTCTTCAAGTCGCCGATGAAGGATTTCGGCTATGACGTGACGGATTACTGCGATGTCGATCCGATGTTCGGCACGCTGGCCGATTTCGACGCGCTGACCGCCGAGGCACACAGGCTGGGCTTGAAGGTGATGATCGACGAGGTGCTGTCGCACACTGCCGACAGTCATCCCTGGTTCAAGGAAAGCCGGTCGAGCCGCAGCAACCCGAAAGCCGACTGGTACGTCTGGGCAGACGCCAGGCCGGACGGCACACCGCCCAACAACTGGCTGTCGATCTTCGGCGGCTCGGCGTGGCAATGGGACACCAGCCGCCAGCAATATTACATGCACAATTTCCTGGCCGAACAGCCCGACCTCAACTTTCACAACCACGAAGTCCAGGACGCATTGCTCGACGTCACCCGCTTCTGGCTGGAGCGCGGCGTCGACGGTTTCCGGCTCGATACCATCAATTTCTACTTCCACAGCCAGGGCCTGGAAAACAATCCGCCGCTGCCGCCGGAAGAGCGCAACGACCAGACCGCGCCGGCGGTCAACCCCTACAACTACCAGGACCATCTCTACGACAAGAGCCGGCCCGAGAACCTCGGCTTCCTCGAACGGTTCCGTGCCCTGCTCGATGAGTATCCGGCAACCGCAGCGGTCGGCGAGGTCGGCGATTCGCAGCGCGGGCTTGAAGTGGTTGCCGCCTACACCGCAGGCGGCAAGCGCGTGCACATGTGCTACTCCTTCGATTTCCTGGCGCCGGAAAAGATCAGCGCGGGCAAGGTCCGCTCGGTGCTGGAATCCTTCGGCAAAGTCGCCAGCGACGGCTGGTCGTGCTGGGCCTTCTCCAACCACGACGTGATGCGCCCGGCCTCGCGCTGGGCCGCCAATGAGGCCGACCCGACCGCCTACCTCAAGGTCATCTCGGCGCTGCTGATGTCGTTGCGCGGTTCGGTCTGCATCTACCAGGGCGAGGAGCTTGGGCTCGGTGAGGCAGAGCTGCGGTTCGAGGATCTGCAGGATCCCTATGGCATCCGCTTCTGGCCGGAATTCAAGGGCCGCGACGGCTGCCGCACGCCAATGGTGTGGGATGGCAGCGCCAAGAATGGCGGCTTCTCCCAGGCAAAGCCCTGGCTGCCGGTGCCGGCCAAGCATCTGGCGCAAGCGGTCAATGTCCAGCAGGGCGACGAGGCTTCGCTGATCGAGCACTACCGGCGCTTTCTCACCTTCCGGCGTGCCCATCCGGCGCTCGCCAAGGGCGACATCACCTTCATCGAAAGTGAGGGCGACACCGTCGCCTTCACGCGCCGCGCAGGCAACGAGCAGATCGTCTGCGTCTTCAATCTGGGAGCCGGGCCGGCCAAGGTTGACCTTGGCGGCCGATCGCTGCAACCTCTGCCCGGGCACGGATTTTCGGGGCAGGCGAACAGCGGTTCCATCGAGCTTGGCGGCTACGGCGCCTGGTTCGGGCGTCTCGACTGAATTCCAATCACTGGAGGAAACCAAATGGCCGATGTCACGCTAAGACAAGTGAAGAAGTCCTACGGCAATCTGAACATTCTCCACGGCATCGACCTCGATATTAAGTCGGGCGAGTTCATCGTCTTCGTCGGCCCGTCGGGCTGCGGCAAGTCGACATTGCTGAGATCGATCGCCGGGCTCGAGGAAATCACCTCCGGCGAGCTCAGAATAGCCGGCGAAGTGGTGAACGACGTGCCGCCGTCGAAACGGGGCATCGCCATGGTGTTCCAGTCCTACGCGCTCTACCCGCACATGACCGTCTACGACAACATGGCGTTCTCGATGAAGATCGGCAAAGAGAACAAGGCCGAGATCGACCGCCGCGTGCGTCAGGCCGCCGAGATCCTGCAGCTGACCAAATATCTCGACCGCCTGCCCAAGGCGATGTCGGGCGGCCAGCGCCAGCGCGTCGCCATCGGCCGGGCCATCGTGCGCAATCCGAAGGTGTTCCTGTTCGACGAGCCGCTTTCGAACCTTGATGCGGCGCTGCGAGTCGCCACCCGCATCGAAATCGCCAAGCTCAAGGAATCGATGCCCAACACGACGATGATCTACGTCACCCACGACCAGGTCGAGGCGATGACGCTCGCCGACCGCATCGTGGTGCTCAAGGACGGCCATATCGAGCAGGTCGGCACGCCGATGGACCTCTACAAGAAGCCCGGCAATCTGTTCGTTGCGCAATTCATCGGCTCGCCGGCCATGAATATCCTGCCCGCAACCATCGACAAATCAGGCAATCCGACCGTCGTCAGCCATGTCGGCGGACGCAAGGCAACCGTGCCGATCGCGACGCCGGCTTCGGCAAAGGGCGCTGCGGTGAGTTTTGGCGTGCGGCCGGAGGACCTGATCATCGCCAGCGGCGCGGACTATCTGTTCGAGGGGACGGTCGACTATGTCGAGCAGCTCGGCGAGGTGCAGCTGGTCTATGTCGACATCGGTCGCGCCGACCTGCCGCTGGTGACCAAGCTGCCCGGCAATGTCGAGGTCAAGCGCGGTTCGACATTGCGGCTGAGCGCCAATGGCGAGGACCTGCATATCTTCGACACCGATGGGCGGTCGTTTGCCCTTCATGAGGCTGAAGCGAAGGCGGCCTGACGCAGGACCGCGTCTTGGACGCAAAAAGAGCGGCGGGCCAGGCCCGCCACTCTTTTGTTGAAGATCAGCTTCGGCTGTTAACGGCCAAAGAGATTCCGGTCGCTGCCCTGAGGGGCGGACTTCTCTACGTCGCCCGACGAATTGAGCAGCTTCTCGACGAGGCCACCGCTGTTGCGGACCGAGCTCGTATGCGCGCTGTCAACCGAGGTAACCGCAGGCTGATTGGCGCCGTTGGAGCCAAAGTTGTCGCTGCCGGCGAAGGCACTGCCGGTGATGGCCAGAACGGCGGCGGCAGCAATAAGGATCTTGTTCATTTTAGTCTCCTGAATTCTGGATTTCGCCAGACGGCAGACACAGCTGCCGTCGCTTGCGAAATTGGTTTTAGCGACCGAAGAGGTTACGGTCGCTGCCCTGAGCGGGTGTCTCGGCAGCCGGTTCCGAGGTCTTGGTGGAAGCCGTGTACGACTGGTCCACAGCGGCGGCAGGCTGGTTGGCGCCGTTCGAACCGTAGTTGTCGCTGCCCGCGAAAGCGCTGCCGGTGATGGCCAGAACGGCGGCGGCAGCAATGAGGATCTTGTTCATCTTAAATACTCCTGAATGTCTGAATTTCGCCAGGGCAGCGGGCGAGCCCGCCGTCGACTGGGAATCGGCTGTTAGTTGTTGCCGAAGAGGTTGTGGTCAGCACCCTGGGCAGGCGCCTGAGCAGCCGGTTCCGACTTCTTGGTCGAAGCGGTGTACGAGCTGTCGACAGCAGTGGCTGCCGCGGCGTTCGAACCGTAGTGGTCGCTACCAGCGAAGGCGCTGCCGGAAATCGCCAGAAGGGCTGCGGCAGTGAGAATGATCTTTTTCATTTTTGTACTCCAGTATCGTCTTTTTCCGTCCGTCTAGCGGCGTGTCTTGGAAATGAAATCGCGTCGTTCGGACAGCCCCGATGTGGGAGGGCAACCCCGCCTTTTCCAATCACGAAGTTGTTCCGTGTGGACCATGAATCCACACCTTGAAATTGTGCCAGGGGAATCTAGAGATACATTTTTCTTCTTTATATCAGCATGTTAAGTTTAACCAGCCGATGGATCACTGACTGTTTCAAAGGCCCGGCGTTCACACCGTCCTGCACGCACCGTCAACAGAAACGAACCGTTCGGTTCGATTTTAGGTCAAGCTAATAGTCACTTTTCGAAACCGTTAACCTTTTTTGACCCCCGCCAAGGGTCGGATTCGGGAAGATCGCAGCCGGCAAATGGCCGCCCGGGAGGCGGGATTTCGGCCCGCGACGATCTGCGGTGACGTTTCGCATGCCGTGTCGCGCCGCATGGATACGATGTCGTTTTCATGCCGACGGCGCGCCAGCGATCGTGGTTAGATCATACCCATCTCAGGTGCCGCTTCGTGACGACGAGGCGGAGAATTGGGAAGCCGGTCAGAATCCGGCGCTGCCCCCGCAACGGTGGTGGAGTTCAAGTCGCAACGGGAGACCACTGGGCAACTGCCTGGGAAGGTGTCGCGATGGTCCGCAAGGACAACTCCAGAGCCCGGAAACCAGCCCGAGATTTTTAGACTCGACTGATCGCGGTGGGCGGTCAAGAGGTGGATAGCGCTGTCCGGCACCTAGCCGGCCTGCGTTTCAATCCTTCCTCCATCACCACCAGTTCAGTCCTTAGAAACTGAGGACAGGACATGGATACCCGCAACGACATGCTGAGGCTCCTGAAGGGGCGCCGGCAAGGCTTTTCGCTGGAGCAGCCCTTCTACACCGATCCAGACTACTTCAAGCTCGACATGGAGCTGATCTGGTATCGCGACTGGCTGTTCATCGGCCATGATTGCGAACTGCCGAAGCCGGGCAGCTACATCACCGTGCAGATCGGCGACTATCCGGTCGTCCTTGTCCGCGACCAGCAAGGCAAGATCAACGCCTTCCACAATTCCTGCCGCCATCGCGGCAGCCGCGTGTGCAACGCGGAAAAGGGTACGGCGGCAAAGCTCGTCTGCCCCTATCATCAGTGGACCTATGAGCTGGACGGCCGCCTGCTGTTTGCCCGCCAGATGGCCGACGGTTTCGACAAGAGTGATTTCGGCCTGAAGCCGGTCGCCTGCGAGAGCGTCGGCGGCTACATCTTCATCTGCCTGGCCAGGGAGCCGGCGGATTTCGCGCCGATGCGGGCGATGATCGAACCTTATCTTTTGCCGCACCGTTTGCGTGAGGCAAAGATCGCCTTTGAGAGCACGATCATCGAGAAGGGCAACTGGAAGCTGGTCTGGGAAAACAACCGCGAGTGCTACCACTGCGTCGCCAATCACCCCGAACTGTGCAAGACCTTCCCCGAGGCTCCGACCGTGACCGGCGTCCAAGGCGCCGACAGCGACCCTGAAATGGTCGCGCACTGGGCCAGATGCGAGGCATCAGGCTTGCCGAGCAAATTCCGCATCGATCCGGCAGGGCAGTACCGCGCCACCCGCGCGCCGCTGCTGCGCGATGCCGTCAGCTACACCATGACGGGAAAACGGGCGGTCCAGAAGAACCTGTCCGACAGCGTTTCAACCGACCGCATCGGCTCCTTGCTGCTCTACCACTATCCGACCACCTGGAACCATATCCTCGGCGACCACGCCGTCACCTTCCGCGTGCTGCCGATCAGTGCCACGGAAACCGCGGTGACGACGAAATGGCTCGTCCACAAGGATGCGGTCGAAGGCGTCGACTACGACCTCGCTGAGCTCACCCATGTCTGGACCGAGACCAACGACCAGGACCGCCGCATCGTCGAGGAAAACGCCTTCGGCATCCTGTCGCCGGCCTACGAACCAGGCCCCTATTCGGAGCTGCATGAGGGCGGCGTGATCCAGTTCGTCGAGTGGTACGCGTCGTTCATCGGGCCGCGCCTTGCCGAAGGCGGCCGGCCGGCCCTGCGCAGCGTCGCCTAGCTCAGGGGACAAGAGGATGAATGCGATGACGGACCTTGGCCTCTATCGCCATCTCGACCAGATGACGCCCTGGAACGACCGGCTGCAGGTGCTGGAAGTGATCGGCGTCAGCGACGAAGCGCCGGACGTGAAGACCTTCACCTTCCGCTCCGACAACCAGACCTGGTTCCGCTACAAGCCGGGCCAGTTCGTGACGCTGGAACTGCCGACATTGGACGGGCCGCTGATGCGCACCTACACGCTGTCGTCCTCGCCGTCGCGGCCATTCTCGATCGCGGTGACGGTCAAGGCGCAGGCGGGCAGCACCGGCACGCGCTGGATGTTCGACCATCTGACGCCGGGCTCGCACGTCAAGGCCTATGGGCCGACCGGTGATTTTTCGCTGCATAGCCACCCGGCGGCCAAATATCTGTTCATTTCGGCGGGCTCCGGCGTGACGCCGATGATGTCGATGCTGCGCTGGTTGAACGACTGTGCGCCATGGACAGATGTCGGCTTCGTCAACTGTGCGCGCCGCCCGGAAGAGATCATTTTCCGCAAGGAACTCGAGCTGCTCGGCAGCCGCATGCCCGGCCTGTCGCTCGGCTTCATGATCGAGGAGCGGTCGAGCCGCGAGGGCTGGTTCGGCCATATGGGCCGCATCGACGCGATCCGGCTGCCATTGCTGGCGCCCGATTTCCGCGAGCGCGAGATTTTCTGCTGCGGCCCCGATCCCTTCATGCGCGCCGTGCGCGGCATGCTGGACGCCGCCGGCTTCGACATGGCGAAATACCATCAGGAAAGCTTTGCTGCGCCTGCCGTGGAGGAAATCCCGGCGCCGTTCTCGCCGCTGGCGGAGGACGGCGCTGCTGCTGCCGTCGAGGCCGTGACACCTATCCGGTTTTCGCTTTCCGATGTCGATGCCGAATGCGTCGCCGGCCAGACCGTGCTGCAGACGGCACGCGCCTCTGGGGTGCGGATTCCCGCCGCCTGCGAGTTCGGCCTGTGCGGCACCTGCAAGGTGAGGAAGGTCGCGGGCGATGTCGAGATGAGTCACAATGGCGGCATCCTCGATCACGAAATCGAGGACGGCTTTATCCTCGCCTGTTGCTCGAAGCCGCTTTCGGCGCTTGAAATCGAAGCGTGACCGGCTGCGCTCCCCCGGAGCCTGCGCCATCTTGCCAAAAACCCTGCAAATGGTTAGACGCCTGCAACGGTGGGGTTGACCGTAAGGCCCGAAGATCATCTCCGCGGCCTGCTCGGCGGGGGAGCAAACATGCGACAATCCGGCATATATGCCATTGCCAGCAAGGATATCGTCTTTGAATCCTTCGACGGCGAAGCCGTCGTTCTTGACCTGACCACGGGCAAATATTTCGGCTTCTCTGATTCAGGCAGCAGACTTTGGGATGCACTGTCGTCCGGCGTGCCTGCCTCCGAACTGGTCGGCGCCGCGACCGGAATTGGCGCCCTCGATGCCGCCGCGATTGACGGCTTTGTTTCACAATTGCTCGAATTCGGTTTGCTGGCGGCCGTAACCGATGGCGTGGCAAGACAGGCTCCAAGCGAATTGCTGGCTCAGCTCGCCGCTGCCAGAGAGCCCCTCAAGGTCGACATCCATGACGATCTCGCCGATCTCATTGTCGTCGACCCCATCCACGAGGTCGAGGAGCCCCTCGGCTGGCCCGCGGTGAAGCAGGCCAACTGAAGCGCCCATCAGGTTCTCGTTGCCGGACAGCTCCGGAACAGGCAGGCCCATGCCGAACGTCACTCTCGAAAACTTGGTTGACTACGCACGTCATGTCCTGGCGCAAGCAGAGAGCAGCGCCGAGCATTATCCACTGACCCGCAAGGCGAGCTTGCCGCATCTGGATCTGACCGCGCATGTCAGCCCCGGCGCGTTGGCGGATGCCGTCGCTCATGGCTTTGTCAGTGCTCCGGGCAACCGAACGCCTGCCGACATCTGCCGCGTCTTCGTCGCACATCCCGGCATAGACGACATCGCGGCACCGGTCAGTTGGGGCCAGGGGCCCTTCACGCAGCATGGCTTCGCCACCCGGCTGGCGGAGGCCGGATTGCGCGGCAACCATTTTCACGACCTGGATTTCTGGCAGTTCTATGATCCGCAACGTCGCGTTGGCGTGCAATTGATGGCTTCGGCCGATGCCTTTCCACCGTGGGAGCCGGGAGCGCCGCTGCGGGCTTTCCTGCATTGGGAATATGCGGCACGCGGCATGCGGCTGGCCCATGCGGGGACGCTCGGGACTAAGGGCAGGGGCGTGCTGCTGGCCGGCGCGGGCGGGGCCGGGAAATCCGGAACCGTCGCCGCCGGCCTCCTCAACGGACTGGACAGCGTCGGCGACGACTATGTGCTGGTCGACCTCTCCAACGGCGTGACTGCCCGCCCACTGTTTTCAACACTCAAGCAGGATCCCCAGGGGTTCGTTCGGCTTGGGCTGAAGCATCGGCTGAAAGCGCATGGTCCGCTCAACTGGCAAGGCAAGCATGCTTTTCACATTGATGACATCGCGCCTCGGCCGGTGCCCGAAACTCTGGACATCATCGCGCTGCTGGTGCCACATATCGGCGGAGGCGAGGCAAGTTCGATCGTGCCGGTGTCGCGCAGGGATGCCATGATTGCCTTGGCGCCGTCGGGCATAGCGCAGATGCCGGGCGAGCGGGAGAGCGGCTTTCGCTTCTTCAGCGATCTGACCCGCCTGCTGCCGTGCTATCGTCTGTCGCTGGGGACGCAGCCACAGGAGATAGCCGGTACGATTGCGGACTTTCTCACGCGGGGCGCTTCGTGAAACTGAGCGTGATAATGCCCGTCTACAACCGTGAGCGCTATGTCGTTTCGGCATTGCGCTCGCTGGTGCGGCAGCGGGACGCCGCCGATCTCGACATCATCGTCATCGACGACGGCTCGACCGACGGCTCTGCTGAGGCCGTGCGCTCGATGATGCGCGAAAACGCCTGCATCCGACTGTTCCAGCAATCCAACATGGGCGTAGCCAGGGCGCGCAACGCCGGGCTGCGGCAACTGCCGCCGGATGCGGAGTTCGTTTCGTTTCTGGATTCTGACGACATCTCGCTGGCCGGACGGTTCAAGAAGGACCTCGCGCGCTTCAGAGCAGACCCCGGGCTCGAGCTAACCTACTCGCTGATGACGCTGGTTGATCGGATTGACGATGAGCGGCTGAAACCGGCAGTCGCCAGCCGCACGATGACGCTTCGGGGAATTTCGCTGAGCGCCGCCGTGTTCAGCAGAGGGCTTGTCGACCGGACGGGCGAGTTCGATGAGGATTTCGAGCAGGCTGAGGATACCGACTATCTGCTGCGCGTTTTCGAGGCGGGACCGAACTACGAATTGTTGGACGCCGTCGCGATCTACTACCGACGCCATGCCGGAAATGTCACCAAGGAACATAGCGGCAGGGTCCGCAACCACTTGCGTGCAATCCACAAGTCGATGCGGCGGCGCAAGGCCGATCCGGCACGGCGAGAGGTCCAAGGAATCTTCGAATTGAAGAGTCCCACCGATTGGCGGATGCTATGATGCTCGACACAATCAAGTCGGATCAGCCAAGCCCGGAATGCTGCCGGAGACGCCCATGAAGCTGAGCGTCATCATGCCGGTCTACAATCGCGAACAATTCGTTGGCCTCGCGCTGCGCTCGCTGCTCAGGCAGCGCGAAGACATCGATCTCGACATCATCGTCATCGACGATGGGTCGACCGATGGTTCGGCAGCCGTCGTACGGTCGTTGATCGACGAGGCCCCGTGCATTCGTCTTTTCCAGCAGAGCAATGGCGGCGTCACAAAGGCGCGCAATGCCGGGCTGAAGCAGTTGCTGCCGCAGACCGGCCTGGTGTCGTTTCTCGATTCGGACGACATCTCCCCGACGGGGCGCTTCAAGGCGGATCTCGCCTGCTTCGGAGAAGATCCTGGCCTGGACCTGACCTATTCGCGCATGACGCTGGTCGACAAGATAGATGGCGAGACGCTGGAGCCGGCCGCCGACAGCCACTCCATCACCGTGCGAGGGATCCACCTGTCCGCCGGGATCTTTGCGCGAAACCTCATCGAGCGCACCGGAGGTTTCGACGAGGATTTCAAACAGGCCGAGGACACCGACTATCTTTTGCGTATCTTTGAGAGCCAGACAAAATACGTTATGCCCGATACGGTGGCTCTCTACTACAGACGTCATCCCGGCAACATGACCAAGGAAGCCGATGTGCCCTTTCGCGAGTTCATGCGCGCCATTCACAAGTCGATGAAGCGTCGTAAGGCCGACCCCAACTTGCGCCGAGTGGAGGGAATCTTCGACTTCAAGGATCTCGCGCAGTGGCGGTTCCTTTGATGGCAGCCTACGGCGTCGTCATTCCGGCTTTCAACGCGGCCGCCACCATCGGCGCGGCCCTGAACTCCGTCCTGGCCCAGACGGCAAGGGCGGAGGCCGTCGTCGTGGTCGATGACGGTTCGACCGACGATACGGTTGCGGTGATCGATGCGATGAACTTGCCGGTGACGGTGCTGCGACAGGACAATGCCGGACCTGGCAGCGCAACGACCCGTGGCATTGCGGCACTCTCGACGCCGCTCATCGCGACGCTCGATGCCGACGATTTGTGGTTGGCGGACAAGATCGAAAAGCAGCTGGTCCATCTCGACCGTCATCCCGGGACAACGGGCGTCTTTACGCATTGGCGGACGTTTCGCGGCGACAGCCCCGATTTGCCCGATGCGACCAGTGGAGCTGGCTGGTCGCGCACGACGATGATGATCCGCCAAGAGGTGGTGCAGAGCGTCGGTCCCATCATCGACCCACCAGGCGGTCGCGGCGAGATGATCGACTGGATCGCCCGGGTTCGTGAGGCAGGCTTTGCCCTTGCCATGCTCGACGACGTGCTTGCATTGCGCCGCATCCGTCCGGGCAGCCTTTCCTACGGCCGCGATCCGGCACGCGACCGGGGCTACCTCCAGGTCGCAAGGCTCGCCATGCAGCGGCGAGCCCAGAACAAGGCAGGTTCCAGTTGAACGCCACGCCCGTTCGCCGCATCGGCCGCCGCTTCCCGGACTATGGCTGGTCGTGGCCCACCGGCCAGCTGGACCTGTTGCTGAAGGCGGCGCTGCTCTCCGATGAGGACGCAGCCGCTGCCTGTGCCGCGCGCTGGCTGGACGAGAACGACATCGATCTCGTCTCGTTTCGAGAACATCGCCTGCTCGCCGCCATCTCCGACAGGTTCGGCAGGAAGCTGGCCGGGCATGCCGCCCATCCGCGCCTCGTCGGCCTGCAGAAGATGCTGTGGACGAAGTCGCGCATGGCGATGCGCGAGGCCGAGCCGGCGCTGAAGGCGATGGCCGACGGCGGCGCCGACATCATGCTGATAAAGGGCGCCAGCCGCATTGCCTTGAACGCGTCGGCGCAGCGTGGCCGGGTGGCGCATGATATCGACATATTGGTGCGCCCGCGCGACATGGCTGCCGTCTTCGACATCTTGCGCGATCGCGACTGGCAGATCGCCTCGGGCGTCAGCGCGCAATATCTGCGAACCCGGTTGGCGTCGCTGCGGTCGATGAACTTCTTCAAGGGCCGTTTCGGTGACATCGACCTGCACCAGCTCGGCTATGACGGGTCGCAGACGAGCGCGGAAGACGACCTGGCGATCTGGCAACGGGCGGTCCCGGCACAATTCAGCGGCGTCGCGGTCTTCGTGCCGTCGCCGGCCGATCGCATGGCCCTGGCCATCGCCCATGGCGGCCTCGACGCCCATACCCACAGCGACTGGCTTGTCGACTGCGCGGTCGCCATCCATGGCGAAGACGTCGATTGGGACACGTTCCTCGACATCGTCGGCAGACGCGGCCTGGCGGTTCCAGCGGCGGTGGCGTTATCCTATCTGGCGTTTGAGATCGGCATTCCGGTGCCGGAACCGACAATGGTCAGAATCTTGGAGATGGCCGACGGGGCCGGCCTGTCGCGTTGGTCGTCGGTTCTGCAAGCCAAGCCGCGCACGGATTTCGGCGGTCTTGTCTGGCTGCCGCGCGGGCTTGCCAAGCAGTTGCGCCTGAAGCGGAAGAAGGGCCGGTTGCAACAGGAGCCACCCGCCAAACCTTGGCGCGGCAGACCGGCCGCGCGCAAGCCTCAAGCAGCATCGGCGCCTTTGGTGTTTTCGCAGGCCATCGCCTGTCCGCAAACGACCGGCGACATGATGCTCGAAATCATCGTCAGGATCGGCGTTCCGCCAGTCCGGCGCCGCATCGAGATGGAGATCAATGACGGTGGCGAGCATATTGCCCGCCTGCGCGCCATGGCCATCAGCCGGTCCGGCAGGGAACGCGTGCTGCATTTTCGCGGCAAGGTGACTCTCGACGGCGCGCGAGTTGCCTTGACGCTCGAGGCGCGACCATCGCGACAGTTTCGCGAGTGGAACGACGCGGCCACGGTGGCCGCCTATGGCGCCTTGCCTTTCCAGTTGCTGTCGGCGGATTTCTTTCCGGTCGGCTGAAGGAAGGCCCACCCGGCAGCTATAAGGCGTCGGGAGTGATCAGCCTCAAGGATGGGAAATAGGTCTGGTAGCGGCCGACATCACGGGTCAGAAGCGGAAGCTTGGTGACGGCGGCATGTGCGCCGATGAAGAAGTCAGGCAAGACGCCGGTCCTCGATCCTCCTGATCGGCGGTATTGCGTGAATACCTTTCCAGCAAGGAAAAGGGCGGCTCTTGGCATCGGAGCCATTTCGAGACCGGCCGCATCCAGAAATGCCTCAAGATCCTCGATTCTGATGTAGCGAACGGCAAGTTCTGCATAGACCGCATCATTGATCAACAATGGCCCATCGAGGCTTGCCGCCTCGAGTTGCGCGATCGACCAGCCCGCCCAATTGGGATCGTCCGTAACAAGGTCGAGCAGAACGTTGGTGTCGACGAACGTCACGCTCCGCCACGCGTCAGCGCCATGATAGCCTCGGTCGTGAGCCCCTCGCCGGCATGGCCGCGCAGATTGGCGAAGCGGCTCGCAGGCGGCTTTCTGTCAACCCGAGCCAACACCACGCTGCCATCGGCGGCGCGCCGGAAATCGACTCTGCTGCCCGGGACGATCCCCAGGAGGTCGCGGACGGGTTTGGGAATGGTCACTTGTCCCTTTGCCGTGACGGTGGTGGCCATCTTCACTCCTTGGTAATACCATATTCCGACAAGGTATTACCTCATCGGTCGATTTTCAAGGCTTGAAGCATCGTGTCTCGACCGAACCGCCAGAGTCCGTTCAAACTCCGTAGCGTTCGGTGCGAATGATTTCCGCTGCAACGCCGGCATCGATCAGCGCTTGGGCGGCCGCGGAAACGAAGGCGTTGGAGCCGCAGACGAAGGCGATGCCAGGCGGCTCCGGCAGCCGCGTCATGGCTTGAACCATCATCGCGACGTCTACCCGCCGCGCATAGTCGGCTGGACGGCGTGCGGCTTCGCGCGTCAGTGTCAGCATCAGGTCGAAGCCGTCCTGGCGTTCGTCGAGGGCGATCAACTCGTGACGAAAGATCACTTCGTCCCAGACCCGGACCGAAAAGACCAGGACGACGGGCACCGCTGAATTACGCGCGGCGCGGTGGCGGAGCATCGACATCAAGGGCACGACGCCCGAACCGCCGCCGACCAGAACAAGCGGTCCACTCTCATCCTCCGGCCAGACGAAATGCCCGCCAAGCGGCCCGCGCAGTTCGATTTCATCGCCCACTGCCGCGACCTCGTGGAAGAAGGGCGAGACCTCGCCATCGTCGAGTTTTTCGATCGCCAGTTCGATTGCGCCGCTCGTTTCGGGCGCGGAGGCGATGGAATAGGAGCGGCGCGCCTGATAGCCGTCCGGCGCCGTCAGCCTGACGTCGACATGCTGCCCGGCGCGATAGGCGAAGGGCCGAGACGGCTGGAAAAAGAAGCTGGTGACACGCGGCGTACGCTTTTCGATGCGGACGATACCGGCTGTTTGCCAGGGCGACTGCACTGCCGCCGCATCGCTCATGGATCGTCCGTGTAGCGCTGCTCGCGCCATGGGTCGCCATAGATGTGGTAGCCGCGCAATTCCCAGAAACCGGGCTCGTCTCGCGTGGTGAATTGCAGGCCGTTCAACCATTTGGCCGACTTCCAGAAATAAAGATGCGGCACCAGCAGCCTTGCCGGGCCGCCATGGTCCGGTGTGATCGGCTTGCCTTCGTAGAGCAGCGCCACCATGGCCTTGCCGGCGGTGAGATCCGTGACCGGTACGTTGGTGGTGTAACCGTCGAACGCGTGCGCCAGCGTGAAGCCGGTCGGCGGCTCCACACCCGCATCGGCAAGGATATCGTCGACCAGCACGCCCTGCCACGGCGTGTCGAACTTGGTCCATGCTGTCACGCAATGGATATCGCGTGTCATCTTGGTCATCGGCAGCGCGTTGAACTCGGTCCAGTTCCATTTCTTGATCGGGCGTGGCCCATGTTTCAGCGTGAAAGACCAATCCTCGGTACGCACGCGCGGCGTCGGACCGGCCGACAGCACCGGGAAACCCTGTTCCAGATACTGGCCTGGCGGGATGCGGGCATCGCCATCGGCTGGCGGGCGCCGTCCTGAAGAGAAACCTCGGGTGACCATAGCGGCAATCCCCATGCAATCAGGCCACTATCGGCCTGACGCAATGTTCTCGAAGATGCCGTGACGGGCAACCGAAATCTTGACGGGCGAAGACCGGCGGGATCGTCACCGATGGACCTGCCGCTCCCATGTTCACGTCAACGCCATTTCTCAGCCATTGGCAAAAGGCACCGCGATGTACATTTGAGCGTCGCCACGCTCGACCAGCAACAGCACCGATTTCCTGCCGGACTTGCCGGCCAAGGCGATCGCCTGGGTTACCTGCCTGGCGTTCTTGACCGGCACCTGATTGACGGCAACGATGATGTCGCCGGCCTGTATTCCGGAAGCAGCGGCCGCTTTGTCGGGGTTGACGCTGGCAACCACCGCGCCGTGCTGCTTGCCGGCTAGGTTCATCTGCTGGCGAATGTCGGGTGTTATATCCATCAAGCCGAGCCCTATCGCCGGAGCGCGCCCGGCGCTCGGCGCGTCGGACCCGTCGTCCAGGGACGCGGTCTTCGCATCGTCGCTGTTGTGGCCGACATCGACGGAAATCCGCATCGGCTTGCCCTTGCGCCAGACATCGACCGTTTCCCTGGCGCCCGGCGCGACATCGGCGACCGCCCGCGACAGGTCCTTGGGATCCTTCACGTCCTGCCCGGCAAAGCTGGTGATGACGTCACCCGTCTCGATGCCGGCGTTGGCCGCCGGCGAACCATCGTTGACCTCTGAGACCAGTGCGCCGCCGGAATGGTCGAGCCCGATGGCGCTCGCGACATCCGGTGTCACCTCCTGGATCTGTACGCCGAGATAGCCGTACTGGATGGAGCCGCCCTTCATCAGCTTGGCGACCACCTTCTGGGCCTGATCCGATGGAATGGCAAAGCCGACGCCGACGCTGCCGCCATTGGGTGAATAGATTGCCGTGTTGATGCCGACGACATTGCCGGCGACATCCACCAGCGGGCCGCCGGAATTGCCGTGGTTGATCGGCGCGTCGATCTGGATGAAATCGTCGAACGGGCCACTATGCAGGTCACGGCCGCGCGCCGAGACGATACCTGCCGTGACGGTGGTGCCGATGCCGAACGGGTTGCCGAAGGCCAGCACCTGGTCGCCTGGCATCAGCTTGTCGGAATCACCCCACTTGACGATCGGCAGGGGTTTGTCCGACTTGACCTTGAGTACGGCGAGATCGTTCTTGGCATCGCGGCCGATGAGCTTGGCCGGAAGTTCGGTGCCGTCGTCGAGCGTCACCTTGATCGAAGAAGCACCATCGATGACGTGGTTGTTGGTGACGACGGTGCCATCCGCGCCGACGATGAAGCCGGAACCCAGCGCCTCGGCGCGCTGCGGTTGCTGTTGTGGCGGCGTCTTGGGCGTCGGCATGCCCTGGTCACCGAAGAACTGGCGGAAATAGTCATCGAAGGGCGAGCCGCCGTCGAAAGGAGATGCATCGCTCATCGTTTCAGGTTGTGCCTTCATGACGGTGGTGACCGTCACCACCGCCGGCTTGTCGGCGGCAACGATGGGTGCGAACGAGCCATTGGGCGCGGTGATGCCGGCGACAGGCGTCTGGGTCGTCGGAATGGTGTTGCCCTCGCCTTGGGCGAAAGACATGACGAAGGGGGATATGATCAGCGCAGCGCCCAGCAAGGCCGCGACGCGATGCCTGCGAAGGATATCTGACATGGTCGTTTGTCCGGGCGAGAGTTGATCCAGCGCCGTGGCCTCTCCCGTGCGGGGAAATCGGTCATCGGCGTGTCGAGGTCGCAATTGCCCGTCTCGCCTACATGGCAGCCAACCGGATCGACGGCCTTGCATCTAGGGCGCGGATTGGCCCGATTTAGGGTTTCCGGGCGACCTTACGAAGATTTAATATCCGCACGGCGGCAGGTTCGCAAAGTCGTCGGGCCGCACCTTGCCGTCTCGCTGGAGCCTCAGCCACCGGCGGTTCGCTCGAGATAGGCCGTGGCAATATCGCGCATGCGCTTGCCGTCGAAGCTCGGTCCGTGTCCACCATGACCGATGCGGATCGGCAGGTCGAGCAGGCGCTGCATCGTGCTGACATAGGCGGCTCCGTCGGAATCCGGCAGGTCGTCGATCAGCATGGCGTCGTAGATGGCATCGCCGCTGAAGAACAGGCCGTCGACCTCGTCGAACAGCGCGATCGAATCCGGTGAATGGCCCGGCAAATGCAGCACGCGAAATTGCCGGTCGCCAAGATCGACGACATCGCCCTCGTCCAGGGTTCGCGTCAACGGCGCGGGCGGGATCCTGTAGTCGGCCGACTTCCATCCAGGCGCCGGCGGTTTCGAGACGGCACCCTCGAGGTCATGAAACATGTAGGCGTAGGTCGCGGCCTCATCCATGGTCTCGAACCGAGCCGCGCTCATCCTTGGCCCTGCCCGCAACGGGAATTCATGCAGCGAGCCGACGTGGTCGAGATGGATGTGGGTGGCAACGACCAGCAGCGGCTTGCCCTCCGCCGTCTCGATCTGCGGCGCCAGCGGACAGATGCCCATGCCGGTGTCGACGAGCAGGTCGGCATCGCGACCGCGCAGATGCCAGATATTGGCCCGAACATAGGCATGGACGAAGGGCTCGGTCAGCATCGTCGTCTTGTCGTCGACGACGCTCCTGCTGAACCAGTCGGGCATCACCTGTGAGCCGGGCATCAAGTGTGAGCCCGGCATCAGACGAAGGGCTTCCCGACCTTGTACTTTTCCGGCACCAGCCGCTTGAGATAGGCCATGCCGGCATCCGACAGCTGATTGACATCGGGCTTCATGAAATCGTCCGGCATGTGGCGTGTCTTGCCGGCGACGTTCTTGAGCGGCACTTTCTTCAGCACCGTTCTGGTGCCGTCATATTGCAACGCCACCGAGCCGCCGCCCTGTTCGGCGACGGTGACGGCGAAAGCGCCGGCATCGAACGCCTCCTGCGCGTCGACCGCGCTGATGGCGCCGATATAGCCGCGCGGCATGTAGCCGAGCGCATCGACGCGGGCCCGCTTGCCCGGCAGGCCTTCCGCCAACGCGCGCTCGAGTGCGGCCGGCAGGTCGCTGCCCGACAGCTTGACGTTGCCGTGCGCGTCGCGCTCGAGCTTGTCCGGCGGCACCAGGCTTTCGACCAGTGCCTTGCCGTCGGCGGTGCTGACCCCTTCCGAAACGGCGACGATGCAGCGCTTGTGGCGATCGAGCGTGGCACGCACGTCGTCGATGAAGCCGGCGGCTGAGAATGGGCGCTCGGGCACGTAGACGAGGTGTGGGCCGCTGTCGGGGTCGAGCTGCCAGGCGGCCGCGGCCGCGGTCAGGAAGCCCGCATGCCGGCCCATGACGATGCCGACATAGATGCCGGGCAGCGCACGAAAATCGAGATCGACGGACAGGAAGGCGCCGGCGACGAACTCGGCCGCCGAAATGAAGCCCGGCGTGTGATCGTTTTCCTCGAGATCATTGTCGATGGTTTTTGGCGCATGGACGAAGGCAATTGAGCCGCCGGCGGCATCGGTCAGGATCTGCTGGGTACCCGACGTGTCGTTGCCGCCGATATAGATGAAGGCGTCGGCGCCGGACTTCTTCAGGCCGTTGAGGATGACATCGCAATAGGCGGCGTCGGGCTTGTCGCGGGTCGAGCCGAGGGCGGCGCTCGGCGTGCCGGCAATCAGCCGCAGCCGGTCCTCGGGGATGGCGGAAAGGTCGACATAATTGCCGTCACGGATGCCGCGCACACCATGGATGGAGCCCAGCACCTTGGCACCGGGATGCCGCTTGCGGATCTCCAGTGTCGCCCCGACAACCGTCTGGTTGATGACGGCGGTTGGGCCGCCGCCCTGCGCGATGACAAACGTTCCAGCCATGCTTGATTTCTCCCGGCGCGATGGTTTTCAAGGCACCTTGGCCTGTCTTGCTGCATCGCGCAACGGGAGTTTCGAGCGGCGCCAACACGCCGCATAAGCGTCAGACGACGACGACCGGATTTTTTTTGGAGACGCGGCTGTAGAGGTCGATGATGTCCTGGTTGATCAGGCGCACGCAGCCCGACGACATCGCCTGGCCGATGCTCCACCATTCGGGCGAGCCGTGGATGCGATAGCCGGTGTCCTTGCCGTCCTGGTAGATGTAGAGGGCACGCGCGCCGAGCGGATTGGTGAGGCCGCCGGGCTGTCCGGCCTGCCACTTCACCAGTTCAGGCTTGCGGGCGATCATCTCCGGCGGCGGCGTCCAGGTCGGCCATTCCCTGCCGTACTGGATGTTGGCGCGGCCCGACCAGCGGAAACCATCCTTGCCGATGCCGACGCCGTAGCGAATGGCGTCGCCACCCGGCTGGACGAGATAGAGCATGCGCTCCTTGAGATGGACGACGATGGTGCCGGGCGCCTCGCCTGTCGTGTCGACGACGATCTGGCGGCGGAATTCCGGCTTGACCTTCAGATATGGCACTTCCGGCACGTTGAAGCCGCCGTCGGTCAGCCCGGCATACATGACGCCGGGGCTGGTGATGTTCTTGTCGACGCTGATGCTTGGCCGGATCGGCCGCACGGAACCCGTGGTGACGTCGTCGAGCTCGAGCGCCGGCAGACCCAAGCCCGAGGTCGAGCAACCGGCGGCGCTCAGCAGCGCGAGCGCCCCTGCCCCGGACAGGATGGCGCGGCGGGAAAGATGATGATCGGTTTCGATTGCGTCGCCATTTCGCGGCGGCGTCAGACCTTGCGGCAACTCACGCATATACCCAGACCCTACGCTGTCGGCGGGAAGCACGGTCCGGCCGGATAGCGGGCATTTTCATCATTCATGGTTGATAAAGCGTGAAGACCTTGCATAGCCTGCATTTGCGCATGGCCTTGACGATGTCCGACCTCTTGCCTGGGCTTGAACGAAGGCTGCTGCACAAAAAGACCTCGGTCGGGTCATATTCCCGGCGCCGGCGTTTCCTACTCCTCGAACCATCAGCGAGGGGCCTCCATGTGCAAGATCTTAAAAACCGACATCAAGCTTTTTGCCGCTGCCATTGTCGCGGCGGCAACCGTTCTCGGTGCCAATGTCAGCCTGGCCGATATCGTGAGCACGCTGAGCGGCGCGAACTGACACCGATCTGCCGCTGGCGCAGTCAGGGAAATCGCCTCTTTACATTCTCCTGGGCCTAAGGATTTATCCTCTTCTTTAAGCTCAAGGGAGACGAGCATGTCCTTCGAAAACTGGGCCGCCTTCGCCGCCGCGTCGACGATCCTCCTCATCATTCCGGGTCCGACCATCCTTCTCGTCGTGTCCTACGCGTTGGGCCAGGGCTGGCGCACCGCTCTGCCTATGGCAATCGGCGTGGCGCTGGGCGACTTCACCGCGATGACCTTGTCGATGCTGGGCATCGGCGCGCTGCTGGCAGCTTCGGCTGGTGTCTTCACCATCCTGAAGCTGATCGGCGCCGGCTATCTGATCTATCTCGGCGTGAAACTGTTTCGCGCCGGCGGCGCGCTGAAAGCCGAACCGCGCACCGACGCGGTCTCCTCGGCCAAGATGATGGCGCACGCCTGGCTGGTCACCGCGCTCAACCCGAAAAGCATCACCTTCTTCGTCGCCTTTCTGCCGCAGTTCCTCGACCGGCATGCCGATTTCTGGACGCAGATGCTCATCTTCGAGACGACCTTCCTGGCGCTCGCCTTCGCCAATGCCTTTGGCTATGCGCTGATCGCCTCACGCGCACGCAACGTGGTGCGCAATCCCAAGGCGATCCGGATCTTCAACCGCACCGGCGGCACGCTGCTGGTCGGCGCCGGCATCGCCACGGTGGCGATGCGTTCCAGCAATTAGGCTCTCTGTCTGACCATGCCCCCGAAACTGTTTTTCGGGGTCATGACCGGCCTTACCATTTGACGCTGAACCCAAGATTGCCTTCGAGTATCCGACGCTCGTCGCCGCCGAGATTGGTGGTGTAGTCGCCGGTGGCGAAGATGCTGACCTTGTCCGTCACCTTGGCGATCACACCGCCGCCGAACTCGAACGAGGTCGATCTGCCCTCGGTGGAGATATCGGTGGTGTCGAAATTGACATGGCTCGTGCCGCCGAAATCGTGCCAGATGTTGGCCTTGAGGTACGGCTGCAGCGCCATGCCATTGATCGTTGTTTCGCCTTGCAGCCGTGCGCCGAGCCGGCCGGTCACGTTGCCGTCGGTATCAAAGGAAACCGAAGCAAAGCGGTCCGATGCATCGTCGAGCGACAGTTGCTGCCAGACCAGTTGCGCCTGCGGTTCAAGCGTCCAGCCTTGCCCCAGCGCGATGGGATAGCCGCCTTCCAGCGAAGCGGTGACACCGGTCCCGCCGACGTCGATGCCGATGTCGCGCGATGATGTTGCGTCTCCGCCGAAGAAGGTGGCCATGAGGACGCCGTCCAGGTACCAGCCACCCTGACCGATCCGGGTCCAGTAGCCGCCGACGCTGGTGCCGTTGATATCCATGCTGCCGACGGACAGATTGTCCCAGCCCAGCGCCTGGCCGCGCACGTCGCCATTCATGCTGGCATAGGCGACGAACAGGCCGGCGCGATCGGTCTGGCCCGACGCGGTTTCGCGGCCGAACAGATCGAAGCCCGCCTGGAGGCCGAACAGGGTGCCGTCGAAGGACGGCGATACCGTTCCTGAATACGCCATCTTGCTGTCCTGGCCGAAGATGCGGCCCCAGACCGGCGACAGCTCGGTGTTCGACAACAGGCTCTGCTCGCCGCGCCGTTCGTGGAAGGTGCCGAGCGTCGTCATCGCCAGATGTTCGGCGACCGGGGGCAAGGCGGAATAGACCGGAACCTCGATGCGATAGAGCAGGATCTCCTCGCCCGCCGCCGGTGTCGGCAGGTCAGGCACATCCGTTGGCACAACCGGCGGCGGAGGGGGCGGATCCGCAACTGGTGCCGGCGGTGGTGCCGGCGGCGGCTCGGGCTCCGGATCGGCGGCCTGCACCGGCGGTGTCGGATCGACCGGCGGGTTGTTGATGTCGCCCTCGGTCGGAGGCGGCGTCGGCGGCAGCTCGGAAGGCGGCGGCGGCGGCGGTTCGGCCGCCGGCGGCTCTGGTTCCGGCGGCGCAGTAGGTTCCAGCGCCGGCGGGGCGGCGGCCGGAGGGGCCGGCGTGTTCAGCGTCGAGCGCAGGTACCAGTTCTCCTCGCTGCCGGCGCTGACGCCGCCCTTGAACAGATAATATTCAAAGGCACCGGCGGCGACCGGGGCGTCGAGCGCGAATGTCGTGGCGCCCGAGGTGGCGCCGTTGATTGCCTGGACGACCATGATGCCGTCCTGCGTGGTCGCAGCCCCCGCGCCGCCGAGATTGACCACGGAGATCCCGGTCGAACCGGAAGCCGTTCCGCTCGACAGGACCAACTTGTCGGATGCGGAGGAATCGTCACCGAGCTCGGTCTGGATAAGCAGCAGGCCACCCAGGCCGACATAGTTGCCCGAAATCGTCAGGCTGTCGGTGGCACCGGTGCTGCCATTGGTCAGGTCGATGCGGCCGGCATTGGTGACCTGCGCCAGCTGGCCCGCCGTAAAGGCCTGGATCGCCGTGTTGAAGCCGCCGCCATAAAGCGTGCTCGCGGCATCGACACTGAGCGAACCTGTGCCGGTGCCGCTATCGCCGAGCACCAGATTGCTGTCCATCGTCAGCTCGGTGTCGTTGGTGGCGTCGATGCTCTCCCAGTTCTGGAGCCGGCTGACCCCATCCAGTTTGACGTTGTCCAGGGTCAGCGCATCGGTGCCGAGGCCGCCTGATATGGCATTCGTGGCACCTAGATTGGCGTTGGTGAGGTTGCTGAGCCTGGCGGTGTCGTTGTCGCCGCCGAGATCGACGGCGCCATAGATGATGCCACCACCGTTCCAGACGAAATCGTCGGCGCCAAAACTCATCAGTATATCGCCACCGACCGTGCCGCCGGTGATCGTGACGCTGTCATTGCCGCCGCTGACGCTGATGTTGCCGCCGACGGTGCCGCCCGACAGGATGATCGTGTCCTTGTCGAAGCCGGTGACGAGGTTGCGGTCGATGGTGCCGCCGGACATGTTGAAGTAATTCTGGTCGAGCTTCATGTTGACGCGGCCGATGCGGCCACCGGTCATCACGGCGCGGTCGCCATCGTCGAAGAAATCGACGATGCGGCCGCCGGTCATGGTGAAGGTATCGAGGCCGTCGCCCTGGTTGAGCGAGCCGATCTGGCCGCCGCTCATGTTGAAGTCGTCGATGCCGGCGCCCTGCTGGACATTGCCGGCGACGGTCCCCGCGCCAATGGTGAAAAAATCCGTGCCGCCACCCTGATCGACGGTGCCGGTGATGGTGCCGGACTGCATGTCGATGCGGTCCGTGCCGACGCCAAAGCTGACATTGCCTGATATCTGCCCGGTGCCGCCGGCGGGAAAATTCAGCGTGTTATCGCCATCGGCATCGGTGAGGCTGCCGCCCGAGTCGCCGCTATCGCAGGTGTAGACGGTATTTCCGGCGATTGGGCCCAGCACGCATGCGGCAAACGCAGCTGAATTGGGCAGCAACGCAAAAGCTGTAGTTGAGAAGATGCTAATAAGCCACGGGTGTAGCGGCTGCGGCTTTCGCCGAAGCGAAGCAACTGCCACCTGAGCATCCCCCGAACGACTGTTCGGAGGCGAGTTCTTCATATGCCGCATCGCGTCCCCTCTCGATTCGCGATTCCAGCCCCCGCCAGCCGCCGTAATGAAGACACAATTCATTCGATTTTACAAAGCCTAATCTGCCCCGCATGGTTGCTAAACTGCAAAGACTACTGAAATGATCTGGCGTAGCGCGCGGTTGGCGTGTCCGTGGCCCATGCTTTAGGATCGGTTTGGGCCGAAGGATCGAGGCCCTGTCACGGATCGATGAAAGGACATCGCATGGCAACCAGGGACGCATTCGGCCTGGCGCTTTCGGGCGCGACGGCGGCGGGATCCACCCCCTACAGCCAGGCGGTGCGTGAACTGCAGTGCTTCATCGGCGACCCCGTAGCCTCCGTCGACCGCGCCATCGCGGAAGATCCCGGCTTCGTCATGGCGCATGTCTTCAAGGGCTATCTGTTCGGCCTCGCCACCGAGCGGGAGGCGACAGCGGTGGCCAAGGCTTGCCATGAGGCGTCACTGCCGCTTGCCGCGACCACGCGCGAGCGGGCGCATGTCACAGCCCTGGGTCATCTCGCCAACGGACGCTGGCATCAAGCCAGCCGCATTCTCGAGGACATCACCATCGAGACCCCGCGCGACGGGCTGGCGCTGCAGGTCGGCCACCAGATCGATTTCTTCACCGGCAATGCACGCATGCTGCGCGACCGCATCGCACGCGCCCTGCCGTCCTGGCAAAGCGGCATGCCCGGCTACCACGCCATGCTCGGCATGCACGCCTTCGGGCTGGAGGAAATGGGTGACTATGTCAGGGCCGAGCAGCTTGGCCGCGCGGCGGTCGACATCGAGCCGCGCGACGGCTGGGCGCAGCATGCCGTCGCCCATGTTATGGAGATGCAGAGCCGGCAAAGGGATGGCATCGCCTGGATGCTGACCAAGCCGGAAGCGTGGACAAGGGAGAGTTTCCTGCAGGTCCACAATTGGTGGCACCTGGCGCTGTTCCACTATGATCTCGGCGAGACCGACGCGGTGCTGGCCCTCTATGACGGCCCCATCTACAGCGTGCAATCGACGATGGCGCTCAACATGGTCGATGCCTCGGCAGTCCTGTGGCGGCTCGCCCTCGGCGGCGTCGATGTCGGCGACCGCTGGGCGGCGCTCGCCGCCAATTGGCATAAGGCCGGCGCCGGCAATTATGCCTTCAACGATGCCCACGCGATGATGGCCTTTGTCGGTGCAGGGTTAGATGCGCCGGCCCTCGCTTTGCTTGAGGCTCAGCGCGAGGCCATGCGTGGCAGCGACGACAATGCGGCTTTCACGCGGGATGTCGGCCATCCGCTGACGCTCGCCATCAAGGCATTCGGTGAGGGCAATTACGCCGAGACCGTGCGCCTGATCCGGCCGATCCGATCGATCTCCCATCGCTTCGGCGGCAGCCACGCCCAGCGCGATGTTATCGACCTGACGCTGATCGAGGCAGCGTTGCGCGCCGGTGACGGTGCGCTGGCCAGGGCGCTCACGGCCGAGCGTTCGATGGCGCGGCCCGACAGTCCGCTGTCAGCGCTGTTTGTGCGACGCGCCGCCGATTTGTCGGAGAATTGACCCGAAGCGGATCTTGTTTTAAAAACTGGCCAAGTCAGATTTTTTCGAGACCCGAAAAAATTAACTGGCGTGGGAGGAAGACATGTATCTGGGCCTCGATCTCGGAACGTCGGGCGTCAAGGCGCTGCTGATCGATGCCGGGCAAACCGTCATCGGTTCCGGCCATGGTTCGCTTGATGTTTCACGGCCGCATCCCGGCTGGTCGGAACAGAATCCCGAGCACTGGATCCGGGCCTGCGAAGACGCAATTGCCGAGCTCAAATCCTCCCATCCGGATGAACTCGCGGCAGTCAAGGGCATTGGCCTGTCCGGGCAGATGCATGGCGCCACGCTGCTCGACGCCGCCGACAAGGTGCTGCGTCCCTGCATCCTGTGGAACGACACGCGCAGCCATGCCGAGGCGGCTGTCCTCGATGCCGATCCGCGCTTCCGCGCTCTGACCGGCAACATCGTCTTTCCCGGTTTCACCGCGCCGAAACTTGCCTGGGTGAAAAACAACGAACCCGCTCTCTTCGCCAAGGTCGCAAAAGTGCTGCTGCCCAAGGATTTCCTGCGGCTCTGGCTTTCGGGCGAACACATTTCGGAGATGTCGGATTCTGCCGGTACCTCCTGGCTCGATGTCGGCAACCGGCGCTGGAGTACGGACCTGCTCGCAGCGACGTCGCTCGACGAGGAGCAGATGCCGTCGCTGGTCGAGGGTACGCACAAGGCAGGCGCACTGCGCAGTGAATTGGCCTCGAAATGGGGCGTCCAGGCCGGCATTCCAATCGCCGGCGGCGCCGGCGACAATGCGGCCTCGGCCTGCGGCATGGGCACGGTCGGCGCCGGCCACGCTTTCGTCTCGCTCGGCACATCGGGCGTGCTGTTTGCCGCCAACGCTTCCTACCTGCCCAACCCGGCTAGCGCGGTTCACACCTTCTGCCACGCCCTGCCGAACACCTGGCACCAGATGGGGGTCATCCTGTCGGCGACGGATTCGCTCAACTGGCTGTCCGAAATCACCGGGAAGAGCGCCGGCGAATTGACCACTGAGCTGGGCGACACATTGAAGGCGCCGAGCGGCGTGTCCTTCCTGCCTTATCTCTCGGGTGAGCGCACACCCTACAATGATGCCGCCATTCGCGGCGCGTTCGCCGGGCTGGCGCATGAATCGAGCCGTGCCGTGCTGACCCAGGCCGTGCTGGAGGGTGTAGCCTTTGCCTTCCGCGACAGCCTCGAAGCCCTGGCGAAAGCCGGCACGAGTTTGACGCGGGTGACGGCGATCGGCGGCGGCTCGCGCTCGCACTACTGGCTGAAGGCGATTGCCACCGCGCTTCAACTGCCTGTCGACATTCCCGCCGACGGCGATTTCGGCGCCGCCTTTGGTGCCGCACGGCTCGGCCTGGTCGCGGCGACGGGTGCCGATCCGCTTGAAATCTGTACGGCACCGAGGACGGATGCGACGATCGAACCGGACGCGGCGCTTGGCGGGGTCTATGCCGACGCCTATCAGCGCTACCGGGCGCTGTACCCAGCAATCAGGGCTGTAACCGCGTGAGTCAGTGCGAGGCGCCCCCCTCTGCCCTGCCGGGCATCTCCCCCTCTAGGGGGGAGATCGGCAGCGTTGACGGCTTTACTCGTCTTGCAAGGTTGATAATTAGCGAAGGCGGGAAAGACAGCCAATCTCCCCCCTTGAGGGGGAGATGGCCGGCAGGCCAGAGGGGGGCAGGCCAGAGGGGGGCGCTTCGCACCCGCCTCGCCCAGAAGTCCTTACTGCGCAGGCACCTTGTCGAGAAAGCCGGTGACGCTCTTCAGGCGGCCGTTCTCAATGATTCCGATGTCGGTACCTTCGATCACCGATGGCGTCCCCTCAGGCCCGAGATTCCACGAGAAGCGGATCTTGTCGGCAAAACCGTCCGGCGTGCCCTTCAGCGAGAACCGGAAGCCGGCAAAGCGCTGCTGCACGCCGTCGATCAGAGCCGCGACGCCTTCATGGCCGTCGCCCTGCATGAGCGGATCACGATAGCTGACGTCTTCCGTGAAGGTCGCCTTGAGCAATTCGGTCCGGCGGACGGCATCGCTTTCGTTCCAGGCGGTGATGTAGTTTTCAGCGATCTTGGTGAGGTCGGTCATGGTCTGTCTCCTTCATTTGACGGTTTTGACATGACCCTTTTCAACCGGCGCTGGCCTGAAACCAATTACGCCTGAGGTAATGGCGGCAGAACTTTGTGAGAGGACAGAAATCATGAGCAGCGGATTTTTCGGCGACATCAAGAAAATCAAATATGAAGGGCCGGATTCGACCAATCCGCTGGCCTATAGGTTCTACAATCCCGACGAGCTCGTCGCCGGCAAACGGCTGGAAGACCATCTGCGCTTCGCCGTCGCCTACTGGCACTCCTTTGCCTGGCCGGGCGGCGATCCGTTCGGCGGCCAGACCTTCGACCGGCCGTGGTTCCCCAAGGCAGGTGGCACCGACACGATGGAACTGGCAAAGCTGAAAGCGGACGTCGCCTTCGAGATGTTCTCGCTGCTCGGCGCGCCCTATTTCTGCTTCCACGACGCCGATGTGCGGCCGGAAGGCAAGGATTTTTCCGAAAGTGCCGCGCGCCTCGACGAGATCGCCGATTACTTCGCGGGGAAGATGAAGCAGACCGGCGTCAAGCTGCTTTGGGGCACCGCCAATCTGTTCTCCAATCGCCGCTTCATGTCGGGGGCGGCCACCAATCCCGATCCGGATGTCTTTGCCTACGCGGCGGCGACGGTAAAAAGCTGCATCGACGTCACCAAGCGGCTGAAGGGCGAAAACTACGTGCTGTGGGGCGGGCGCGAAGGCTATGAGACGCTGCTCAACACCGACCTCGCGCGCGAGCAGGAACAGGCCGGCCGGTTCCTCAGCATGGTCGTCGACTACAAGCACAAGATCGGTTTCAAGGGCACGATCCTGATCGAGCCGAAGCCGCAGGAGCCGACCAAGCATCAGTACGATTACGATGTCGCCACGGTCTACGGCTTCCTCAAGCGCTTCGGGCTGGAGAAGGAGGTCAAGGTCAATATCGAGCAGGGCCACGCCATCCTGGCCGGCCATTCCTTCGAGCACGAACTGGCTCTGGCCAATGCGCTCGGCATTTTCGGTTCGATCGATATGAACCGCAACGACTATCAGTCGGGATGGGACACCGACCAGTTCCCCAACAACGTGCCGGAAATGGCACTGGCCTACTACCAGGTCCTGCAGGCCGGCGGCTTCAAGACCGGCGGCACCAATTTCGACGCCAAGCTGCGCCGCCAGTCGCTCGATCCGCAGGACCTGCTGATCGGCCATATCGGCGGCATGGACTCTTGCGCACGTGGCCTGAAAGCCGCGGCCCGCATGGTTGAAGACAAGGCGCTATCGGCGCCGCTGGCCGAACGTTATGCCGGCTGGAACACGGCCGAGGGCAAGGCGATGCTCGCCGGCAAGCGCACGCTTGAGGATATCGCCGAGCGTGTCGTCAAGAAGAAGATCGAGCCGCAGCCGAGGTCCGGCCGCCAGGAACTGCTGGAAAATATCGTCAACCGCTACGTGTAAGGCGCGCGCCGCTCCATCTCTGGACCGACATCCGGCACCACTGGCTGAAAGCCGCCGCCATCGCTATCTGCTAGTCAGCCCACTTCGCGAGAGGCTGCCGAGGATCGCACAGATCTTCGGCAGCCAGCGTGAGATCAAGATGCCACGCGTGTCGCCGAAAGAGAGCCCGTGCGGCAGCCTTTATTTTTATGCATGTCGTCATCCCAAAACCGCTGGCACTTTTGGGCGACATGCATTGGCGGGAGACGGAAAATGGCAGAGGATCGAATCATCGTGCGCCCGGCGCAGGCGAGCGATATTCCGGCGTTGAAGCAGGTGCTGCAGGAAACGTTCGAAGGCACATGGCTGCCGAACATCACCGAAGCAGCGGCGCGGCGCTATGTCGAGACGGATATTGGCGGGCGCTATGTCGACCGGAGCTGGCCTGAGTTCGCCGTTGCCGAGATCGATGGCGAGGTCGCCGGCCTGATCCATTGGCGCGCCGATTTCATCGAGGCCCTGCACGTCATGGCATCCCGTCAAGGCCAAGGTGTCGGCCGCAAGCTGCTCTCCCATGCCGAACAGGCAATCGGCACCGCCGGGTTGGCGCAGGCGCGGCTGGAAACCGACACGTTCAACCTGCCGGCACAAGCCCTCTACAAGGCGGTCGGCTATGTCGAGAAAAACCGCTATCCAGACGACGAATGGGACAGTGGCTTTACCACGGTGCTGTTCGAAAAGCGGCTGTAGATCTCTCCTTGACCTGACCTGCCAAGGCGCAGGAACAGCTTTGCGCATGGCCCGGTCCCGCGACACGGTTTTGCCCTTCGACGCCCTTCAATGACCTCGCTCTTGCCTTCAAACAGCCGTCACGAATCTCGTATAAGACTGGCTTGTGGCGGGAGAGGAAGAAGGAGGCGAACCGATATGCAGAACGAACGTGAAATCGACGCCCTGCTCTCACCTGGCGAGGCTGGATCGATCATCGACCGGCTGATGGCGATGCCGAGGAAAACGGACGACGCCAAGATTTCGAATGAATGGGATCGCGCCGTGGCCAGCCGTTTCGAGACCCATCTGGCCAGACAGATGCGCTCGCAAATCGACGGCGACCGCCAGAACGCGGCCTGATCGCGCGTTGAAACCTACCCCCTCCGCAACCTGACCGGCGCTTCGCCGAAAGTCCTTGAAAACGCCCTCGAAAATGCCGCGGCGGACGAGAACCCGGTCCGCCCGGCAATGTCGGCCATGGCAACCCTTGTATCAATCACCAGCCGGCGCGCGGCACCGAGGCGCAGCCTGAGGTAATAGGCGCCCGGCGTCTCGCCGATCGATTTGCGAAAGATGCTCTCCAGGGTTCGCGCCGTCACGCCGGTGCGCTTGGCCACCGCTTCGATGGTCAGCGGCTGGTCTACATGCGATTCCATCAGCCGGATGGCTTGCGCAAGGCGCGGGTCGTAGCCATCGAGCCGGCCGAGCGAGACCAGCGGCTGTGCGTCGGTGGCGGCGCGCGCCTGGTCGTAGATGAAGACGCTGGCGACATCGAGCGCGACGGCCATGCCGAGCCGCGTGCGGATGAGATGCAGCATCAGGTCGAAGGTCGGTGACGCGCCACCCGACGTGAACACCGGCCCGTCGATGACATAGCGGTCAGGGCGGACATCGACGCCGGGGAAGGACGATGAAAAATCCTCCATGTCCTCCCAGTGGGTGGTGGCACTGCGCCCTTCCAGCAGGCCCGCGCGTGCGACCAGCCAGGTGCCCGCCTCGACGCCGCCGCAAGCACGCGCCGTGCGTGCGGCCCGGCGCAGGCCCGACAACAGAGCCGAGGTTGCATAGTTCTGGGTGCCGAAGCCAGCGACGACGACCAGAACGTCGGACGGCTCGGCCGCGTCGAAACGGCCGCTGACCGCCACCGGCAGGCCGCATGTGGTGACCGGAGCCTCGCCGGTCACCGAGACCAGCCTGAAATCGAACAGGGTCTCGCCGGAGATACGGTTGGCGGCGCGCAGCGGATCGACGGCAGATGCGACGCACATGATGGACGAGCCGGAAAACACCAGCAGCGTCACCTTGAGCGGCAGACGCTCGGCGCGAAAGATCGTTGGTTTTTCGCTTTTCGTCATGGAAGCTTCGTAAAACGCAAAACAGTTTCCGGCAAGTCGGGCATTGTTGATTAGTCTTTGTGCATGTCGTTATCCCAAAACCGGTTCCACTTTTGGGCGACATGCATAGTGTTTCTATCGGAGGAGAGTTTCATGCCGCTTGCGATGAACCGTGAGGTTTTCATTACCTGTGCCGTGACCGGGTCCGGCGGGTCGCAGGACCGCAGCCCTCATGTGCCGCGCTCGCCAAAGCAGATCGCCGATTCGGCCATCGACGCGGCCAAGGCTGGCGCCGCAATCGTGCACTGCCACGTCCGCGATCCCGAGACCGGCAAGCCCAGGCGCGATGTGCATCTCTACCGCGAAGTGACCGAGCGCATCCGCGAGGCCAATGTCGACGTCGTGCTGAACCTGACCGCCGGCATGGGCGGCGACATGGTGTTCGGATCGCCGGAAGCGCCGTTGCCGCTCAACGAAAAAGGCACCGACATGGGCGGCGCCACCAACCGCATGGAACATGTGCGCCAATGCCTGCCGGAAATCTGCACGCTCGACTGCGGCACCATGAATTTCGCCGAGGCCGACTATGTCATGACCAACACGCCAGGCATGCTTCGCGCCATGGGCGGCATGATGACGGCGCTTGGCGTCAAGCCGGAGATCGAGGCCTTCGACACTGGCCATTTGTGGTTCGCCAAGCAGCTGGTCGAGGAAAAGGTGCTCAACCCCGATGCGCTGGTGCAGCTCTGCATGGGCGTGCCGTGGGGGGCGCCGGACGACCTCAACACCTTCATGGCCATGGTCAACAATGTGCCGTCGACCTGGAACTGGTCGGCCTTTGCCATCGGCCGCAACCAGATGGCCTATGCTGCTGCGGCGGTGCTGGCCGGCGGCAATGTCCGCGTCGGTCTCGAAGACAATCTCTGGCTCGACAAGGGCGTACTGGCGACCAATGCGCAATTGGTCGAGCGCGCCGCCAGCATCGTCACCAATCTCGGCGCCAGGATCCTTGGGCCGGAAGAGGTACGGCAGAAGCTCAACCTCACCAAGCGGGCGCCGATCGCGGCATAAATTATTCGTCGGGAGGTCGGCATGACTACCGTAAAATTCACCGCAATGAAGGATGGCGACCGGGACGACTACGAGTTCCTGACCGCGCATGAGATCGATTATGCCGCCAGGACCGGCGAGCGGCTGCTCGATGCGCTGGTGCAGCTCGACGCGGGCCTATCGGGCTACAAGATCACCCGGCTCGGCCATTCGCTGCAGGCGGCGACGCGTGCCTGGCGCGACGGCGCCGACACCGACTGGATCGCCTGCGCGCTACTGCACGACATCGGCGACATCTACGCGCCATACAATCACGACGAATATGCCGCTTCGATCCTGAAACCCTTCGTGCGCGAACAATGCACTTGGGTGGTGGAGAAACATGGCGACTTCCAGCGGCTCTACTATGCCCATCACCTCGGCGGTAACCGCCATGCGCGCGACCGCTTTGCCGGCCACGCCTATTTCGACGATTGCGACCAGTTTTGCGAACGCTGGGACCAGTCCAGCTTCGACCCCGATTATGACACGCTGCCGATCGAATTCTTCCGGCCCTTCGTCCTCGAAGTCTTCGCCCGCAAGGCATACGACCCGTCCGTGATCCGCGCCGGCGAACGCGTGCCGCTCATAGATCCCACAACCGCCATGACCAGAACCGGAGCTTCCGCATGAGCATCATCAACAAGGCAGCCGCCATCGGTGGCGGCGTCATCGGCGCCGGCTGGGTGGCGCGGCTGCTGCTCAACGGCATCGACGTGTCGATCTTCGATCCCGATCCCGAGGCGTCGCGCAAGGTCGGCGAAGTGATGAAGGGCGCGCGCCGCGCCTACAAGCAGATGGTACCCGGCGGTTTGCCGAAAGAGGGCAAGCTGACCTTTGCCAAGACCATCGCCGAGGCAGTGGCCGATGCCGATTTCATTCAGGAAAGCGTGCCGGAACGGCTCGACCTCAAGCACCGGGTGCTCGCCGAGATCGATACCCACGCGCCGGCCAATGCGATTGTCGGTTCCTCGACCTCCGGCATCAAGCCAACCGACATGCAGGTGGCGATGAAGAAGCATCCGGAGCGGCTGGTCGTCGGCCATCCGTTCAACCCGGTCTATCTCCTGCCGCTGGTCGAGATCGTGGGCGGCGAGCAGACCTTTCCCGAGGCGATCGAGGTCGCCAAGGAGATGTATGCCTCGATCGGCATGAAGCCGGTCGTCATCCGCAAGGAGATCGAGGCCTTCGTCGGCGACCGCCTGCTCGAAGCGGCATGGCGCGAGGCGCTGTGGCTGATCAAGGACGGCATCTGCACGGTCGAGGAACTCGACGACATCATGCGCTATGGCTTCGGCCTGCGCTGGGCGCAGATGGGCATGTTCCAGGTCTATCGCGTCGCCGGTGGCGAGGCCGGCATGCGCCACTTCATGGCGCAGTTCGGGCCCTGCCTGAAATGGCCATGGACCAAGCTGATGGATGTGCCGGAGTTCAACGACGAACTGGTCGACCTGATCGCCACGCAGTCGGACGACCAGGCGCATGGGCTGTCGATCCGCGAGCTGGAAAAAATCCGCGACGACAATCTGGTCGCCATCATGGATGCGCTGTCGAAGCAGAACAAAGGCAAGGGCTGGGGCGCCGGCGCCCTGCACAAGGACTATACCAGGCAGCTGGCCAAGCTGGCGGCGAAGAAGCCCACGGCCTCCAAGGCTGCCGAGAAGGCCAAAGCCTTGAAACCGGTCAAGAAAGCCGAAAAGCCGAAGAAAAAGCCCGGCAAGAAGAAAGGCTGAGAGCATGGATTTCGGGCTGTCGGAGGAACAGAGGCTCATCATCGAGACGACGCGTGCGTTCGTCGAGAACGAGCTTTACCCGCATGAGCGCGAGGTCGAGCGCACCGGCGTGCTGCGCCGCGACCTGATCGAGGAGATCAAGGTCAAGGCGATCGAAGCCGGGCTCTATGCCGCCAACATGCCGGCCGATGTCGGCGGTGCTGGCCTCGATACGGTGACTTGGCTGCTCTACGAAAAGGAGCTTGGCCGCGCCAATTACGCGCTGCACTGGACCTGCGTGGCGCGGCCCTCCAACATCCTCCTGGCCGGCACGCCAGAGCAGCGCGAGAAATATCTGTTCCCCTGCATCCGCGGCGAGAAATGGGACTGCCTGGCGATGACCGAGCCGGGCGCAGGCTCCGATTTGCGCGGCATGAAGGCGACCGCCGTACAGGACGGCGACGACTGGGTGCTGAACGGCACCAAGCATTTTATCTCCCACGCCGACCTCGCCGACTTTGCCATCGTTTTCATGGCCTCAGGCGAAGAGGATTCGCCGCGCGGCAGGCGCAAGAAGATCACCGCATTCTTCGTCGACAAAGGGACGAAGGGCTTCACCGTCCGCGATGGCTACCGCAACGTCTCGCATCGCGGCTACACCAACGCCATCCTCGAATTCGACGATTGCCGGCTTCCCGCCGCCCAAGTGTTGGGCGAAGTCCACAAGGGGTTCGACGTCGCCAATTCATGGCTCGGCGCCACCCGGCTGCAGGTCGGCGCCACCTGCCTCGGCCGCGCCGAGCGGGCGCTTGGCCATGCCATCGAGTATGCCGCGCAGCGCCAGCAGTTCGGCCAGCAGATCGGCAAGTTCCAGGGCGTATCGTTCAAGCTTGCCGACATGGCGACCGAATTGAAGGCCGCCGACCTGATGGTGTTCGAAGCCGGCTGGAAGTACGATCAGGGCACTGTCACCGACCAGGACATGGCCATGGCCAAGCTGAAGGCCACCGAGATGCTTGCATACGTTGCCGATGAGGCGATCCAGATTCATGGCGGCATGGGACTGATGGACGATCTACCGCTGGAGCGCATCTGGCGCGACGCGCGCGTCGAGCGCATCTGGGAAGGCACGTCAGAGATCCAGCGCCACATTATTTCAAGGGCGCTGCTGCGTCCGTTCGGGGCATAACATATGCATAAACTTGAGCGTCTCCTGCGGCCGAAATCGATCGCCGTCTTCGGCGGTGCGCAGGCCGCGGCCGTCGTCGCGCAATCGATCAAGATGGGCTTTGCCGGCGAGATCTGGCCGGTGCATCCGACCAAGGACGAGGTCGCGGGCCGCAAGGCCTATCGTTCGGTCGCCGATTTGCCTGACGCGCCGGACGCCGCCTTTGTCGGCGTCAACCGGCATTTGACCATCGAGGTGATCAAGGCGCTGGCCGAGCGCGGCGCCGGCGGCGCCGTCTGCTTTGCCGCCGGCTTCCTTGAGACCGAGGCCTACGACGACGACGGCGAGCGGCTGCAGGCCGAGCTGGTTGCGGCAGCCGGCTCGATGCCGATCATCGGGCCGAATTGCTACGGCCTGATCAATTATGCCGACGGCGCGCTTTTGTGGCCCGACCAGCATGGCGGCATAAGACTGGCCGAGGGCGGCAAGGGCGTCGCCATCATCACCCAGTCCTCCAACATCGCCATCAACATGACGATGCAAAGGCGCGGCCTGCCGATCGCTTTCCTGATGACCGCCGGCAACCAGGCGCAGACCGGGCTGTCCGAAATGGCGCTTGGCCTGATCGAGGACGAGCGGGTCACGTCGCTCGGCCTGCACATCGAGGCTTTCGATTCGGTAGCCGGCTTCGAGCGGCTGGCAGCACGGGCGCGCGAGCTGAAAAAGCCGATCATCGCCATGAAGGTCGGCCGTTCCGAACAGGCCAGGCAGGCGACCGTCTCGCATACCGCGTCGCTGGCCGGCTCGGATGCGGCCTCGGGTGCGTTCCTGCGGCGGCTCGGCATTGCGCGTGTCGATTCGATTCCCGCCTTCATCGAAGCGCTGAAGCTGCTGCACATCACCGGACCTTTGCCCGGCTATAGGCTGTCGTCGATGAGCTGCTCCGGCGGCGAGGCCTCTGTCATGGCCGACAGCGCCGAAGGGCGCTGGGTCAATTTCCCTGTGCTGACCGACAGCCACCGCGCCCATGTCAAATCGACGCTCGGGCCGCTGGTCGCGGTCGCCAATCCCTTGGACTATCACACCTTCATCTGGAACAACGAGCCGGCGATGACCGCCACCTTCACCGCAATGGTGTCGGGCGGCTTCGACCTCAACATGCTGGTGCTGGATTTTCCGCGACCTGATCGTTGTTCGGTCACCGATTGGTGGGCGACGCTGCGCGCCTTCGAATCGGCGCTGAAGACCAACAAGGCGCATGGCGCGATCGTCTCGTCGCTGCCGGAAAACCTGCCGGAGGAGTACACCGCCGAACTGATGGCGCGCGGCATGGTGCCGTTGTTCGGCATTTCGGAAGCCATGGATGCCGCCGGGGCGGCGGCCTTCATCGGTTGGGCTTGGGCCGAACCACAGGCGCAGCCGATCGACACTTCTGCTGCCGGTGCGCCTCGTGGCGACCATGTCACGCCCGACGAGGCCGAAGCAAAATCGCGGCTGATCAAGGCCGGCCTGCCTGTGCCGAAGGGCGAACGCGCCGCCAATGCGGTCGAGGCGGTGATCTCTTCCATGGCGCTTGGCTTCCCGGTGGCGCTGAAGGCGCTCGGCGTCAGCCACAAATCCGAAGTTGGCGCCGTCAGGCTCAACCTCAGGGATGCCGAATCCGTCAGCACCGCGGCGCATGACCTGTTGCCGCTCGGCACCGGGCTCTATGTCGAGCGCATGGTGCGCGACGGTGTCGCGGAACTGATCGTCGGCTTCACCCGCGACCCGATGTTCGGCGCGGTGATGACCTTGGGCACCGGCGGCGTGCTGGTCGAACTGTTGCGCGACAGCGTCACGCTGATGCTGCCGGCAACCCGCGACGACATCGAGGCGGCATTGCGCGGCCTGAAACTGTTCCCGCTGCTCGAAGGCTATCGCGGCCGGCCGAAAGCCGATGTCGCGGCCGCCATCGATGCCATCTCGGGCATTGCCGGCTTCGTGCAGGAGAATGCCGGCGAGATCGAGGAACTCGACATCAACCCGCTGATCGTCTGTGCAGAGGGCAAGGGCGCCTGGATCGCCGACGCGCTGCTGGTGCTGGGAGAGAACAAGAATGTCTGACGTCATTTCTACCCGCCGCGAGGGCCCGATCCTCGAAGTCACCCTCGACCGGCCCAAGGCCAACGCCATCGACCTGAAGACCTCGCGGCTGATGGGCGAGACCTTCAAGGCGTTCCGCGACGATCCGGAATTGCGCGTGGCCATCGTCAAGACCGCCGGCGACAAGTTCTTCTGTGCCGGCTGGGACCTCAAAGCCGCTGCCGGCGGCGATGCCGTCGATGGCGACTATGGCGTCGGCGGCTTTGCCGGGCTGCAAGAATTGCGCGACCTCAACAAGCCGGTGATCGCTTGCGTCAACGGCATGGCGGTCGGCGGCGGCTTCGAGCTGGCGCTGTCCTGCGACCTCATCTACGCCTCCGATCATTCCTCCTTCGCGCTCCCCGAAATCCGCGCCGGCACGCTGGCCGACGCGGCAACGATCAAACTGCCGAAGCGCATCCCCTACCATGTCGCCATGGACCTTCTGCTGACCGGCCGCTGGATGGATGTGGCCGAGGCGCATCGCTGGGGCCTGGTCAACGAAGTGCTGCCCAAGGAGAAGCTCGAGGACCGTGTCTGGGAGATCGCCCGGCTGCTCGCAGGCGGCCCGCCGCTGGTCTTTGCAGCGATCAAGGAGACCGCGCGTGTGGCCGAGGCGCTGACCTTCCAGGACGCCATGAACAAGGTGACCCGCCGCCAGCTGCCGACGGTCGATGCCCTCTACGGCTCCGAGGATGGCATGGAGGGTTTTCGCGCTTTTGCGGAGAAGCGTGAGCCGGTTTGGAAGGGGAAGTAGTGGATACCGCCGGAACGATGGCGCTTACCCCCCTCTGGCCTGCCGGCCATCTCCCCCTCAAGGGGGGAGATTGGCAGCTTCGATCTCTGCACTCTTCTTGCGACGCAGAAGGTTGGCGAAAGTCTTCGCAACATCCGATCTCCCCCCTTGAGGGGGAGATGTCCGGCAGGACAGAGGGGGGCGCCCTGGCTCAGCCTTGGGCGCCTTTCCAGCACCCATGACCGATTACAAAATCCTCATCGACGCCGAGACCTGGGCGTTCATAGAGCGGACCAATTCCTACTATCCGCCCGACACGATCGATTACACGATCGCGCAGCAGCGCGGGATCTATGACCGCATGTGCCGCGAATTCTTTGCCGGCTATCCCGAAGGCGTGGCGGTCGAAACCTCAGCCATTGCGACGCCCACGCACGACATCCCGATCCGCACCTACCGAAGCACACACAAAGCTGCGGTGACGGTGCTCTATGTCCATGGCGGCGGCTTCATCCTCGGTGGGCTGGACAGCCACGACGATGTCTGCGCCGAGCTCTGTGCCCGCACCGGCTATGAGGTGGTCTCGGTCGATTATCGGCTGGCGCCGGAGCATCTGCATCCGGCGGCCTTCGACGATGCGATGAGCGCCTTCGAATGGGCCGCCGCCAATCGCGATCATCCTATCGTGCTGTGCGGCGACAGCGCCGGCGGCAATCTCTGCGCCGCCGTCAGTCACGCCACGCGTGACCGTTCGAAAAGGCCGTTTGGCCAGGTGCTGATCTATCCCGGCCTCGGCGGAGACCGCGCGAAAGGCTCCTATGTCAAGCACGCCGAAGCGCCAATGCTGACCGTGCGCGATCTCGAATTCTACAAGCATATCCGCACCGGCGGCGTTGATAGGACCGGGGACATCACGCTGTCGCCGCTCGCCGACACCGACTTCTCCAACCTGCCGCCGACTGTGCTGATCACCGCTGAGTGCGACCCGTTGTCGTCGGATGGTGAGGCCTATCACGACCTGGTCGTGGCGGCGGGCGGACGCGCAACCTGGTTCGAGGAAACGGGGCTGGTGCATGGTTATCTCCGAGGCCGGCACACGGTCGGCCGCGCCCGCGCAAGCTTCACCCGGATCGTCGATGCGGTGACCGCGCTTGGACAGGGCGATTGGCGCTGGTGATCGCGGCTGGACTCTGAGGACCGACCGGCCCCGGCTCATCCCACCGAAGCGGCCGCCGCACGGCCGGCGCTGCGGCCGGAAAAGATGCAGCCGCCGAGGAAGGTGCCCTCAAGCGCCGCATAACCATGCACACCGCCGCCGCCAAAACCGGCGGCTTCGCCGACGGCGTAGAGTCCCGCAACCGGCTGGCCATCGGCACCCAGCACGCGGCTGTCGAGATCGGTCTGCAGGCCGCCCAGCGTCTTGCGGGTCAGGATGTTGAGGCGCACCGCTATCAGCGGGCCGTTTGCCGGATCGAGCATCTTGTGCGGCTTGGCCGTGCGGATCAGCCGGTCGCCGAGATAGGCGCGCGCCCCGCGCAGAGCGGTGATTTGCATGTCCTTGGAGAACGGGTTGTCGAGCTGCCGGTCGCGGGCGCGCATTTCGCGCTCGACCTGGGCTACCTCAAGAAGCGGCTCGCCGCCGGCAAGCGCGTTCATGCGCGCGACCAGCGTCGGCAAGTCGGCCTCGACGATGAAATCCTCGCCCTTCTCCATGAACGCCTTGACCGGACCCGGAATGCCCGATGTGGCGCGGCCGAGCACCTGGCGCCAGCTCTTGCCGGTCAAATCGGGGTTCTGCTCGGAGCCCGACAGCGCGAACTCCTTCTGGATGATCTTTTTGGTCAGGATGAACCAGGAATAATCGAAGCCGGTGCTCATGATGTGGGAGAGCGTGCCCAGCGTGTCGAAACCGGGATAGAGCGGCACCGGCAGGCGCTTGCCGCGCGCATCGAGCCACAGCGATGACGGGCCGGGCAGGATGCGGATCGCATGATCGGTCCAGACCGGGGCCCAATTCTTGATGCCCTCGACATAGTGCCACATGCGGTCACGGTTGATGATCGAACCGCCGGCCCGTTCCGTGATCGCCAGCATGCGGCCGTCGACATGATCGGGCACGCCGGTGATCATGCGCTTCGGTGCGGCGCCCAGCCGTTTGGGCCAATTCTCCCGCACCAGTTGATGGTTGGCGCCGATGCCGCCGGAGGCGACGATCACCGCTTGCGCGTGAAGCTCGAAATCGCCTGATATTTCGCGCGAACTCTTGTGGCCGCGCTCGACAGCGCTGGGCTGCAGGATGTCGCCACGCACACCGGTCACAACAGCACCCGTCCGCGTCAGTTCATTGACGCGGTGGCGGAATTTGAAACTGATCAATCCGCGCTTTTGGGCCTCGCGCACGCGCTGGGCGAACGGTTCGAGCACACCGGGGCCGGTGCCCCAGGTAATGTGAAAGCGCGGCACCGAATTGCCGTGGCCGATTGCATTGCCGCCGCCCCGCTCGGCCCAGCCGACCACAGGAAAGAATTTCAGGCCGCGCTGCATCAGCCAGGAGCGTTTCTCGCCGGCGGCGAAGCCGACATAGGCTTCCGCCCATTTGCGCGGCCAGAAATCCTCCGGCCGATCGAAAGCCGCGGTGCCCAGCCAGTCTTCCAACGCCAGGTCATGCGAATCGCGGATGCGCATGCGCCGCTGCTCGGGCGAATTGACGAGGAAAAGGCCGCCGAACGACCAGAACGCCTGACCGCCCAGCGACTGCTCCGGCTCCTGGTCGACAATGATGATTTTCTTGCCGGCCTCGGCAAGCTCGGCGGCGGCAACCAGCCCTGCAAGACCGGCGCCGACAATGATCACGTCCGCATCGTCAGCCATCTTTCCTCCCAGAATTAGCCGGCTACTTCAATGCAAGGGGTCAGACTGTCTCCCAGCCTTCTTTGCCGCCGACGCGGAAGATGGCATCGATGACTTTCTGGTTGAGCACGGATTCCTCCAGCGTGAAGACGCGCTCCTTGCCGCCCTGTGCCGCACGCGCGAAGGTCTCGACCTCAAGCCGGTATTGCTGCGTGCCGGGAAAGCGGAACACTTGCGCCTCGGTGTGGTTCTGGTTGTGCAGTTCGACGCGGTGGTGGTCGTAAAGCCCGGCATTGAAAGGCGAGAACAGCTCGATGAAACCCTTCTCGCCGTGGAACACCATCACCTGGCGCGCCGCCATCTGCGTCGACAGATAGAAGGACAGCTCGAAGTCGCCGAAATCGGCGCGGATCGAGGAGTAGATGTCGGTGCCGAATGTCTTGTCGCGCTCGATCGTCGCCTGGACGCGCAGCGGCTCCTTGCCGGTCGAAAAGCGCGTCGATACGGTCGGGTAGACGCCGATGTCGGGCAACGCGCCGCCGCCGAGGTCGAGCTGGTTGCGCATGTTGCTGGGGTCGACATTGTAGTAGGAGAAGGCACCCTGCACATGGCGCAGCCGGCCGATGGCGCCGCTGGCGATGAGGTCGCGTACCTTGATCCATTGCGGGTGGTAGATGACCATGAAGGCCTCGCAGACCAGCACCTTTTTCTGGTCGCGCAGCTTGATCAGCGGCAGGATGTCCTTGGCGTCGAGCGCCAGCGGCTTTTCGACCAGCACGTGCTTGCCGGCTTCGATGGCCTTGGCCGCCCATTCGACATGCTGCGAGGTCGGCAACGGGATGTAGACGCCATCGACCTCGTCGGAGGCAAGCAGTTCCTCATAGGAGCCGAAGGCATGGCGCGCGCCGAAGCGCTCGGCCAGCGCCTTGGCCTTCGACAGGTCACGGCTGGCGATCGCCGACAGCACGCCGTTCTCCGCCTCGACCATCGCCGGCAACAAATGCTCGCGGCCGATCTTGGCCGTCGACAACACACCCCATCGGAACATCAGGCTTCTCCATCACGATTACAGGCAACGAGGTTTGCCCGAAATCGCCGGAAAAGCCAATGACGAGGGTCAGCCCCTTTTGCCGGTCAGCGTCATGTCGAAGTCGACGATGTTGGAATAGATTGGCGTGCCGACATCCATGCCGTAGCGCGACCTCAGCACCTTGCCGGTGACATGGAATTTGATCGTCCCGGCCTTGAGACCGCCAAGCTCGGCCGTGAACTTTTCCGGAAACGTCTTGCCGCGCGCCGTCAGCCGGCCGCTGACGAGGGCCGTGGTGTCGCTGGTTCGGGTCACGCTGGTAGAGCGGAACTGGATCTCCGGGTTGTTGGCGGCATCGAACACCGCGTCGGAGCGCAGGAAGGCATCGATACGGCCCTGGCCGGTGCCAACGCTTTCGGGAAAGATGGTGAAATTGACCTGCGAGCGCCCGACATCGCTGTTGTCGATGCGGATCGAGCCCTTGAAGCGGGCGAAGGCGCCATTCAGGCCGCCGCCGCCGACCTTGCCGATGGAGAAGTGGATGCTGGAGTTGGCCGGGCTGATCGAATAGCTGCCGGCGGCGTCGCCAAGCGCGACGGCCGCTGAAACAGGCATGGCGAGGCAAGCGGCGACCGCCGCAAATCCGAGAATGCGCGTGTACATGGGGATGTTCCTTGTTGGAGGCAGCGCATTCCTGCGCCCTCACTCCATGAACGAATGAACCGCTCGCTCTATTCCGGATCTGACGAAGGCGTGATCATGCGCATGAGCACGCCATCCCTGAGCTGGAAGTGATGCCGCAGTGCCGCCGCAACGTGGAGAGCCACAAGCGCCATGCCGGCATAGGCAAGATACCAATGCGCCGCCGCCCAGAAGCTTTCGGCACCATCCGATTCGGCCAGCGGCAGGTTCGGCATGACGAACAGGTTGAACGGCAGGCTGGGTATCTCCAGCATCGAGACCGACACCAGCGCCCAGCCGGACAAGGGCAAGGCAAGCTGAAACGCGTAGAGCGCAAAATGGGCCAACGGTGCCGCCCGACGTTCCAAAGTCCCGACCGAGCCCGGCAGCGCCGGCGTTGTATTGCCGCAGCGCCAGACGATGCGCAGGATGATCAGGCCGAGCAGCAGGAAGCCGAAGGATTTGTGCAGCTGGATCAGTTCGAAGGCGGTGCGCTGGCTGGTCACCCGCACCATGACGAAGCCGAGAGCGAACTGGCCGATGAAGATCAGCGCAATCAGCCAGTGAAGAATGATCGCGCCCCAGCCATAGCGGGTGGTGCTGTTGGTGATCGATGTTTGCATCGTTGGTGAACGACCGCGATGCCGGTTATCTTCCACCAAGGGGGGGCGAGCCCGCTCTATCCACTCACCTTGAAGAAATCGACAAACGCCCTGAGCGCTGGCCGCATCTGACGGCGGCTCGGATAATAGACAAAGAAGCCGTCGAAGGGCGGGCACCAGTCCTCCAGCACGCGGATCAGCCTGCCGTCGGCGAGCGGTGCGCGGACATAATCCTCAAAGACGAAGGCGAGCCCGGCGCCGTCGACCGCCGCCTGGGCGATCAGATGGTCCTCGTCGAGGATCAGCGGTCCCTCCACCGCCATCTCGATCGTCTCGCGGCCTTTCTCGAACTCCCAGCGGTAGAGGATGCCGCTGGAGAAGCGGAAGCGGATGCAGCGGTGGCCGGCCAGGTCGCGCGGGTGGCGCGGCTTGGGGTTGACCTCGAAATAGACCGGGGCGCCGACCACCGCGCCGCGAAGGTCCGGCCCGATGCGCACCGCGATCATGTCGCGCTGCAGGCTCTCGCCAAGCCGGACGCCAGCATCGAAGCCGCCTTCCACCACGTCGGTGAAGCGGTCCTCGATGACGATCTCCAGCACGATGTCGGGATAGGCCGACGCAAAGGCGCCCAGCCGTGGCGTCAGCGCCAAATGCGCTGCCGTGCGCGGCACGGTCAGGCGCAGATTGCCGGCCGGCCGGTCGCGCGTCTCGATTGCCGTCTCCAGCGCCAGGTCGATCTCCGACAGCGCCGGCCGCAGCCGCTCCAGCAACTGCGCACCTTCTTCGGTCGGCGCGACGCTGCGTGTGCTGCGCGCCAGCAGCCGAACGCCAAGCCGCGCCTCCAGGCTGGATACCGCGTGGCTGACAGCCGAAGGCGCGATGGCCAATTCCCTGGCGGCGCCCCGAAAGCTGCCGCATTGAGCGACAGTTGCCAGCACGGCCAATTGGGAAAGATGCGCGCGATTCATTGATCTATCTTTTAGTACAGCCCGTGCGGATGGAAGCCGATTATCGAACACAAGGCAAGGCGCTATTTCTCCCACATCGCAACAAGGAGACGCGTTATGCAAACCCGCAAGCTAGGAACTGAATTGAACGTCTACCCCGTCGGCCTCGGCTGCATGGGCATGAGCTTCGCCTATGGCGGCCAAGCGGAAGCCGATGCGATCGCCACGCTGCACCGCGCCGTCGACATCGGCGTCAATTTCTTCGACACGGCGGAGGTCTATGGCCCTTTCGAGAACGAGATTCTGCTCGGCAAGGCGCTGAAGCCGGTGCGTGATCATCTGACGATCGCGACAAAATTCGGCTTCCGGATTCTGGAGGAAGGTACAGGCCTCGACCGCATGGCGGGCGTCGACAGCCGCCCCGAGCACGTCAAAGCGGTCGCCGAGGCCTCGCTGAAACGGCTGGGCACCGATGTGATCGACCTCTACTACCAGCACCGTGTCGACCCCAACGTGCCAATCGAGGATACGGTCGGCGCCATGGCCGAACTGGTGCGCGAGGGCAAGGTGCGCGCGCTTGGCCTGTCCGAGGCGAGTGCCGCGACCATTCGCCGGGCCCATGCCGTGCATCCGATATCGGCCGTGCAGAGCGAATATTCGCTGTGGAGCCGCGACCCGGAAGACGAGGTGTTCGCCGTCTGCCGCGAGCTCGGCATCGGCTTCGTTCCCTATAGCCCGCTCGGCCGTGGGCTGCTGACCGGCACGATCGCCAAGCCCGAGGCCTTGAGCGACGGCGACTGGCGCCGGACCTTGCCGCGCTTCCAGGCCGAGGCGATGGAAGCCAACGCCGCTGTCATCGCCACCTTGGAAAAGCTGGCTGTTGAAAAGGGCGTGACCTCGGCACAGCTGGCGCTGGCCTGGGTGCTGCACCAGGGCGATTTCATCGTACCGATCCCCGGCGCGCGCAAGATACGCCATCTGGAGCAGAACACGGCGGCGGCGGACATCGCGCTAAGCGCGGCCGAGGTGCAGGCTATTGGTGACGCGCTGTCGCCCAACAAGGTTATGGGCAAGCGCTACACCGAAGAGTTGCTGGCACTGGTGAACGGCTAGGTCTTCCCCCTCCCCCTTGTGGGGAGGGTCGGCTCGCTGTCGCAGCGAAGCGGAGACAGCGGGACGGGGTGGGGGAGCGCCCTACGAAGACCCCCACCCCGCTCCGCTGCGCGGATCGACCCTCCCCACAAGGGGAGGGTGAGGTCACCACGGCACAACCGTAATCTCCGGCCAGCACTCCCTCGCCCTCGCCCCCTTCACCTCATGCGTCTGCTGGTTGTCCATCACCCGGTTCGGTGTGATGCGGAACGAAAAAACATCATCCAGCCCGAACGGCGCCACCAACACCAGCTGCCCGTCAGCATCGTATCGAACCCCGACGGCGTGCGTCTTCGACGCGAAATAGCAGACGGGATCGCTAGCGTTCGAATAGCGCGGGCACGGCCGCCCGAACTTCTGCGGATACCAAAGATGCACCCGCGCCTGATTGCGCACCTCGACCGGCAGCGGCAGTCCTTCGAAATGCTTCTCCGCGCGGCGAATAACGGCGTCCTCGGCCTCGTAGGAGAGGTCGCTGTCATCGAAGTAGAACAGGTCGACATCCCTGATGCCATACCCCGAAGGCTTGCCGGTCAGATGGTTCCAAACACTGTTGTAGAGCGCGCCGGAAACCACCAGCCAGTCCGGCAGGTCGAGCGTGCGAGCCAGCGCCAGCGCGTCGCGCAACAGCGGGTCGGCAAGCACGATGGCGAGAAACGCCGCGCGCTGCTCTTCAAGAGGAAGGCCCGAATAGCAGAGAGGATCCATCGCCCTTTGGAGAGCGATTCGGCAAGTATCCGCAATGCTTCGCCCATAGCGCCACCAAAGATGTGGCCAGATTGCAACGTGACCGGACCATGATGCTCGGCCTGGACCTAAAACAGCCCCACCCTCGTCATCTGACGACTATGCGCGTCTGCCCATCTGCCGGCATGGACGATTGCTATTGGAATTTTCCACACCGGCTGGGGTAGCCTGGGCATGCAGATATCGTCGGTTTGGCCAGCAGCATCGTCGAGAGGACCGATCGACAGGGCAAAATTGACTGCGAAGTGGTTCTGGATTGCCGCGACCTTCTGCGTTCTGATCGCAGCCTCGCTCAATGCAAGTGCTGCGGCGGAGCCGATCGTGATTTCCCCGGCCACGCTGCCGGATGGGAGAGTTGGTGAGCACTATGATCGGACGCTGATGGCTTCAGGCGGAGCTGGCGGGCCATACACGTTCGCGCTCACTTCGGGGGTCACGCCGGTCTCCTTCAGCAGCGGCGGCGTCCTCTCCGGGGCAGTGATAGCCGCCCCCGGCACCTATAATTTCAGAGTCCTGGCGACAGATCAGGTCGGCAACACCGGCACACGCGACTACACGATTGTGATCGCGGACAACCCGGTCTTGATTTCGCCTGCTGCGTTGCTCGGCGGGCAGATTGGCCAGCCGTATAACCAGGCGCTGACGGCTTCGGGTGGCGCTGGGGGTCCCTACACGTTCTCGATCGTTTCGGGCTCCATGCCCGTCGCCTTCAGCAGTGCCGGCGTCCTCTCAGGGCCAGTGATAGCCGCCCCCGGCGTCTACAGTTTCAGGGTCCGGGCGACAGACCATGTCGGCAACAGCGGCGAACACGACTACACCATCGTGATCGCGGACAACCCGGTCGTCATTTCACCAGCTGCCTTGCCCGGCGCGCAGATTGGCCAGCCCTATAGCCAGGCGCTGACGGCTTCGGGTGGTGCTGGCGGCCCCTTTACGTTCTCGATCGTTTCGGGCTCCATGCCCGTCGGCTTCAGCAGTGCCGGCGTCCTCTCCGGGCCGGTCATAGCGCCCCCCGGCGTCTACAGTTTCAGGGTCCGGGCGACGGACCATGTCGGCAACAACGGCGAACGCGACTACACGCTTGCGATCACCACTGGTCCGCCCATCGTAATTTCACCGGCAGCTTTGCCCAATGGCCAGGTTGGGCAGCCCTATAGCCAGATGCTGACCGCAACCGGCGGTGTGGGCGCGCCTTACACGTTTCAGCGGATCATCGGAAATCTGCCCGAAGGCGTTTCGCTCGCAACCGATGGTACACTCGGCGGCACGCCGACCGAGAGCGGATCATTTGCCTTTGCCGTCGATGTGTTCGACACCTCCGAGAACAGGGCAAGGCGCGAGTATACGCTGGACATCGCTGCGGCGCCCCGACCGACGGCGCCGTCACTGACCATGACCATCGTTGCCGGCATGTCGGCTTCGCTGCCGTTGACGCCGGGTGCTACCGGCGAACCATTCAGCGCCGCGGCGATCATGTCCAGCGCCCCCGCCGAGGGCGGCACGGCGACGCTGTCCGGCGCGCCCAACTACCTACTGACCTTCGCGTCCTCGCCGGTGTTTTCAGGCACCGTCATCGTAACGTACACACTGACCGGACCCGGCGGCGTTTCCGATCCGGCCACGGTGACCATCACCGTCACCACACGGCCGGACCCCTCCGACGATCCGGAGGTCGCCGGGCTGCTCAATGCCCAGGCGCAAGCGGTGCAGCAATTCGCCGCCGGGCAGACAGACAATATCAACCATCGCATGGGCGCTTTGCGAAGCGAGGCGTGCCGCAAGGCCTTTGCGAATGGGCTCGAACTGTCTGGCCAAGGCGCCGATGGCAATGCCGCCAGCGTCGACTTTCCAGACGGATCCGATTGTGGGGGCGACGCGGCAAAGCTGGGCTTCGGCTTGTGGGCCGGCGGCCACATCGATCTCGGCCATAGTTCGCCTGACGATAGCGCGGAGCGGGACTCCGTTTCGATCAACATGACCACCGGCATCGACTACCGTTTCAACGACCGTTTCGCCGCCGGTCTGGCCGTCGGCTACTCCAGCGACGACAGCGACATTGGCGGCAATGGCACCGAGAGTTCCGGCGAGGCCTACAGCGCGACGCTCTATGCAAGCTATCGCCCGGCCGAAAACCTGTTTCTCGATGCCCTGGCCGGCTACGGTTCGTTCAGCTTCGATTCGAAGCGCTTCGTGACAAGTGTTGGCGGCTTTGCCGACGGTCAGCGTGACGGCGACCAGATTTTCGGCTCGCTGACTGCCGGTTTCGATCATCGCGTCGGCGGGCTGCGACTCACTCCGTTCGCCAGGTTGACGGCATCCTCTTCGAGCCTCGACGCGTTTACCGAAACCGGAGCAGGCATCTATTCGCTGAGCTTCGGCAAGCAGAGCGTCGACAGCCTCGGCGGCACGCTTGGCCTTGCCGGCGGCTATGACATGCCGATGGCCCTCGGCGTCTTCACACCACGCTTCCGGGTTGAATACACTCACGAATTCTCCGGCTCGAGCGGCGTCGATATCCGCTACGCGGATAGTCCGGATGGCCTTGTCTATGGCTTCCAGACGCAGCCTTTGGCGAGTGACCAGGTGATGATCGGCCTGGGCGCCGATCTGCTGCTGCACCAAGGGTTATCCATCGGGCTCGATTATCGCGGCACAATCGGCTTTCAAGACAGCTACAGCCATGCCTTTGGCCTGAGGGTCGGCGGCGGGTTCTGACCATTGCGGCAACGGCTGCTCATCCGTCCCGTGGACGGATGAGCAGCCCCATCGCTAACAGTTCAGTCGCCTTGGGCGCTACGTCCTCAGAACGCCACCGGCCTGCTTGCCGACATTCTCGACGATACGCTTGGCCAGTGCCTCGAAATCCTCGTCGGTCAGTGTCTTTTCAACCGGCTGGATCGACACTTCGATGGCGATCGATTTTTTGTCCGTGCCCAGCGAAGCGCCTTCGAAGATGTCGAAGACCGAGACGGCGGTGATGAGCTTCTTGTCGGCGGCGAGCGCCGCGCGCACCAGCGTGCCGGCCTCGACCGTTTTGTCGACGACGAAAGCGAAGTCGCGCTTGACCGCCTGGAAGGGGGACAGTTCCAGTTTCGGCTTGGTTTTCGTCGGCTTGGCCTTCGGCTCGGGCACGGCATCGACAAACACTTCGAAGCCGCACAGCGGGCCGGAAACATCGAGGCCTTCCAGCGTCTTCGGGTGGAATTCGCCGAAGGTGCCGAGCACGGTTTTCGGACCGAGCTTGATCGTGCCGGAACGGCCGGGATGATACCAGGCCGGGCCGCCGGCCTCGATCTGCAGCCGGTCGACAGGCGCACCGCAGGCTTCCAGTGCGGCGATCGCGTCGGCCTTGGCGTCGAACACGCCGACCGCACCCGAATTGCCGGCCCAGTTGCGGCCTGAGCCGTCGAGCTTGGCGGTGCCGCGGCGCACGCCGGCGGCCACGCGCCGTTGCTGGTCGGCGCCGTCGCCCTCATAAGTGCCCGACACTTCGAACAGCGCCACGTCGCCGATACCCTTGTCGGCATTGCGCTGGGCAGCAGCGATCAGGCCCGGCAGCAGCGAGGGCCGCATGTCGGACATGTCGGCGGCGATCGGGTTGGCGAGCTTCAGCGCGGTCTGGCCGCCGCCGAACAGCTCGGCGTGCTTGGCCGGAATGAACGACCAGGTGACGGCTTCCATCATGCCGCGCACGGCAAGCGCGCGCTTGGCGGTGCGGGTACGGACCTGCAGCGTGGTGAGGATCCTTGCGTTGACCGCGTCATGCGCACCGAGCGGTTGCGGTGCGATGTTGTCGACACCATGGATGCGCATGACTTCCTCGACCAGGTCTGCCTTGCCGTCGACGTCGGGGCGCCAGGACGGCACGGCGACATTGACCACATCGCCCGAGCCCTCCGGCTTGAAGCCGAGGCGCGACAGGATGTCGAGGCTTTCCGCCCTGGGAACCTCGATGCCGGTCAACCTCTTCACTTCCGAAAGCGGGAAGGAAACGATCTTCGACTTGTGGCCGGCGTAGCCGACGACTTCCATTTCGGTCGGCGTGCCGCCGCAGAAATCGAGCACCAGTTTCGTTGCCAGCTCGACGCCGGGAACCATGAATTCGGGGTCCACCCCGCGCTCGAAACGGTAACGCGCGTCGGTGATGATGCCGAGCGTGCGGCCGGTGCGCGCCGTGGTGATCGGGTCCCAAAGGGCGGATTCGATCAGCACATCTGATGTGTTCTCGTCGCAGCCCGAATGCTCGCCGCCCATGATGCCGGCGATCGACTCGACGCCGTTGTCATCTGCGATGACGCACATTTCCGGCGTCAGCGTGTATTCGCGGCCGTCGAGCGCCTGCACCTTTTCGCCATCGCGCGCGCGGCGCACGACGAGATTGCCGGCAACCTTGCTGGCGTCGAACACATGCAGCGGGCGGCCGCGGTCGAAGGTGACGTAATTGGTGATGTCGACCAGCGCACTGATCGGTCTCAGCCCAATGGCGATCAGCCGCTGCTGCAGCCATTTTGGCGACGGCCCATTCTTGACGCCCTTGACCAGGTTGAGTGCGAAGCCGGGGCAAAGCTCCGGCGCTTCGATCGTTACCTTGACCGGACACATGCCGTTGCCGACATGCGGCATGATGGCGCCGCCGACGAGGCGGCCAAGCCCGCTCGCCGCCAGATCCCTGGCGATGCCGTAGACGCTGGTGGCATCCGGCCGGTTCGGCGTCAAATTGATCTCGATGACCGGATCGTCGATATGCGCATAGGCGGCGAAGCTGGTGCCGACCGGCGCATCCTCGGGCAGGTCGATGATGCCGTTGTGCTCGTCGGACAGTTCCAGTTCGCGCTCGGAACACATCATGCCGTGGCTTTCGACGCCCCTGATCTTGCCGACCGTCAGCGTCACGTCGATGCCGGGCACATAGGTGCCGGGCGCGGCAAAGGCGCCGATCAGGCCGGCCCGCGCATTGGGCGCGCCGCAGACGACCTGCACGGGTGGTTTGCCGTTGCCCGTATCGACGGTCAGCACGCGCAGCCGGTCGGCATCGGGATGCTGCACCGCCGTCAGCACCCTGGCGATGACGAAGGGCTTCAGGCTCGACTTGTCGTCGACATGCTCGACTTCGAGGCCGATCGAGGTCAGTCGCTCGACGATCTCGTCGAGCGTGGCGTCGGTCTCTAGGTGGTCCTTGAGCCAGGAGAGGGTGAATTTCATGGGACTGTTCCGTCTGGTCTTTTGACGCTTGTTTTCAGATGTCTCGGCAGGTCGTCGGACATATGCAGGAAGGGGAGCTGCTCACTGACATAGGCATGCTGCGTCGGCTCAAAATCGGCCGGCGCATCCATGGCGCCGAGCATGAAGTAGATGTCGTCCTCCAGCCGCTCGTCGACATAGGCGATGGGTGAGCCGCAGGTGCCGCAGAAGGAGCGCGTCACCGGGCCGTTCTCATACATCTTCAGCGCCTTGCCGGTGAACGCGACCTGATCGACCAGGAAGCCGACAAAGGCCGACATCGGCGCGCCGCTGGCCCGCCGGCAATCGCCGCAATGGCAATAGCTGACGTGATGCGGTTCGACTGATGCCTCGAACCGCACGGCGCCGCAGCGGCAGCCGCCGGCATAGGGCGCTGTCATGCGCTCAGGCCTCCGAACAGCGTCGGCATGTCGAGCGGCCTGAACCCGTAATGCGACAGCCAGCGCACGTCGGCATCGAAGAAGGCGCGCAGGTCCGGCATGCCGTATTTCAGCATGGCGATACGGTCTATGCCCATCCCCCAGGCAAAGCCCTGATATTCGTCCGGATCGAGCCCGCCATGGCGCAGCACGTTGGGGTGCACCATGCCGCAGCCGAGGATCTCCATCCAGTCGGAGCCTTCGCCGAAGCGCACTTCGCCGGGCCTGGAGCGGTCACACTGGATATCGACCTCGAGGCTCGGTTCGGTGAACGGGAAGAAGGACGGCCGGAAGCGCATCTTGACCTGCGGAACCTCGAAGAAGGCCTTGCAGAACTCCTCCAGCACCCACTTCATGTTGGCGACGTTGGCCGTCTTATCGATCACCAGCCCCTCGACCTGATGGAACATCGGCGAGTGGGTGGCATCCGAATCCTGCCGGTAGGTCTTGCCCGGAATGACGATGCGGATCGGCGGCTTCTTCGTCTCCATGGTGCGGATCTGCACCGGCGAAGTGTGGGTGCGCAGAAGCTTGCGCTCGCCCTTCTCGTCCGGCTGGAAAAAGAAGGTGTCGTGCATCTCGCGCGCCGGATGGCCTTCTGGGAAATTCAGCGCGGTGAAATTGTAGTAATCGGTCTCCATATCGGGACCTTCGGCGATGGAAAATCCGAGGTCGCCGAAGATCGCCGCAATCTCGTCGATGACCTGGCTGATCGGGTGTATACGGCCGCGCTCAGCCGGCGACTGCCGCACCGGCAGCGTCACATCGACCTTTTCGGCGGCGAGGCGCGCGGTGATCGCCACATCTTTCAACTCGGCCTTGCGCGCCGTCAGCGCATCTGTGACGCGGTTCTTGAGTCCGTTGATTGCGGGGCCTTTGACCTGACGCTCCTCGGCGGTCATCGCGCCAAGTGTCTTCAGCATCTCGGACACGGCGCCCTTCTTGCCGAAAGCAGCGATGCGCACGGCCTCGATGGCCGGCTCATCGGCGGCCGAGGCGATTTCGGCCAGAAGTGAGTTTTCAAGCGTATCCAGGCCAGTGGTTGCGTCGTTCACGGTCAAAACTCGCTACGTTGGAAATCAGCTCAAAGTGAAAGTCACTTTTAAGTTGAAAGTTCAGGCAAAAGAAAAACCCGCGCCAGCCGTGCCAGCGCGGGTTCCCCAAATCAGAATTGCGAATGCTTGGGAAGCGCTGGTCTTAGGCGACAGCGCTTTCAAAAGCGTTCGGCGTGGTGTTCTTCAGATATTCGAGCGCCACCTTGGCCTTGGCGACCAGGGCTGCGAAAGCCTGCGGCTCGTGAATGGCCATGTCCGACAGGATCTTACGGTCGATCTCGATGCCCGACTTGTTGAGGCCGTCGATGAAGCGGCCATAGGTCAGGCCATGCTCGTGCGTCGCGGCGTTGATGCGCTGGATCCACAGCGCGCGGAACGAGCGCTTGCGGTTCTTGCGGTCGCGATACGCGTACTGCATCGACTTTTCCACCGCCTGCTTGGCGATGCGGATGGTGTTCTTGCGGCGGCCGTAGAAGCCTTTCGCGGCTTTCAGGACCTTCTTGTGCTTGGCGTGCGAAGTGACGCCTCTTTTTACGCGTGCCATGTCATGATCTCCTTAAAACGTGTCCGGACCGAATGCCTTAGAGGCCGTTCGGCAGAAAATTCTTGATGACCTTCTTGCCATCCGGTTCAGCCAGAACCATCGTGCCGCGGGCATTTCGAATGAACTTGTTGGAACGCTTGATCATGCCGTGACGCTTGCCGGCCGCAGCCGACAGGACTTTACCCGTACCTGTGATCTTGAACCGCTTTTTGGCGGCGGACTTGGTCTTCATCTTGGGCATTTTGCTACTCCGTATCGTTGGCGCACTATCGCGCTTCTTGTTCGCTTCAGGCCGACCAAAGCCCGAAAAGCAAATGAAACCGCCACGGCATGCCCTGCCGGGCGGTTTTCTTGAACGGCGGTCCTATACGTCAAAGACGGCCCGCGCGCAACACCTGCCAGGATAGACGCTCTGTCCCCGGTCAGGGAAGCGTGAACCAGACCGGCAACATACCCGACAGCTGCGCCCCGTCGATCAATTCAAAGGCCGGCAGCGCGATGAGAAACACCAAGCCGTCGAGCAGCGTTGTCAACAGCAGGCGCGGCTTGAAGCTGCCCGTATCGCCCTCCTGGTAGAGCGACAGTTTCGGGAAGAAGCGCGGCACCCTCGCCAGATACGCCTGGTACGGCGCGCCGAGCGCTTCCTTGAGGAACTTCTCCTCGCGCAGGATGACGATGTGGAAGGCCCCCGCGCACAAAAGCCCGAAGAGGATGATGCCGGAGAAAGAACCGATCTGCGCACCGACGCCGGCCGCGGCTACGGTCGAGAATACATAGAGCGGGTTGCGGGTGATCGAGTAAGGCCCGCCGGTCACCACCTCGGAAGATTTGCGCCCGCCTATGTAGAGTGTCGCCCAAAGACGGCCCACGATGCCGAGGAAAATCAGCAGCACGCCGAACATTTCGATCGATTCGTGCACCGGCGTGTCGGGCGGAAACGTCGATTGACCAAATAGCAATGCTGCGAACAGCACGACCACGAGAACGGCAAGCACTATCCGGCGCATATGCTGGTAGTTGCCCAGCCCGTGTGCCTCGACGGGCGCAGACTTGATTTCATTGACCATGGCGGAATCCGATCGTCGAAAAATTTGCCGGCGATCGCAGCTTCTGGCCAAGAAAACAGGGCCCGCCGATCGTTGGGATGACTTGCAGGATAATTCAGGCGGATTTAATGCATGTCGCCTCTTTTGACTGCCTGCCGCCGCTCAATACAGCCAGAAGAGGACGGGAATTACACCGCTTTCCTGCCCGGACTCGATGAGTTCGAAAAACGGTATGGAAACCAGAAACATCAAGCTGTCGCGCAGCGTGTGATTGAAGATGCGCGGTGTGAAGGTGACCTCGGCCTGATCGCGATAAAGCCGGGGATTGGGAAAAAAGCGCGGCACCCGTGCGACGTAGTCCTTGTATGGCGCCCCGAGCACGGTCATCAAATGCCGTTCCTCGCGCAGCGTGACGATGTGGAACGCGGCCGCGCACAAAACCGCCGACGCTACCGCGACGATCGCGCTGCCGGTCTGGGTGCCGATGCCGACGGCCGCTACGGTGGAGAAAAAATACAGCGGGTTGCGCATCACCGAATATGGGCCGGTTGCAACCACTTCGGCCGACTTGCGGCCGCCGATATAGAGGATCGACCAGAGCCGGCCGCCGATCCCGATCAGTATCAGGGCGATCCCGTGCGCCTCTATGCGTTCGTGGGTTAGCTCATCGTGCGGGGAGCCGCCGAAGATCAGCAAAGCGCAAAAAGCGCCGATTAGCAGCGCCAGCAGGACGCGCCGGCGCCGCTGATAGCGACCCATTTCACTCGTAGAACGTGCCGCGGCGGTCATGGGGGGAATCCTTTCGCCGCGAGGACCGGCAACCAGAATCCTTGTCGAAGCAACTTGCGGAGAAATCATGGCGAAGACAAAACAAAACAAAAGGCCGCCGAAGCGGCCTTTGCTTTTGACGGGGATCGCTCTAGCGCGGCGACAGCACCATCATCATCTGGCGGCCTTCGAGCTTCGGTTCCGCCTCGACCTTGGCGATCGTCGCCACTTCCTCGCGGACCTTGTTCAGAAGCTGCATGCCGAGTTCCATATGCGCCATCTCGCGGCCACGGAAGCGCAGCGTCAGCTTGACCTTGTCGCCTTCCTCGAAGAAGCGGCGAACCGCCTTCATCTTGGTCTCGTAGTCATGGCTGTCGATGTTCGGGCGCATCTTGATCTCCTTGATCTCGATGACCTTCTGGTTCTTGCGCGCCTCGGCCGCCTTCTTCTGGTTGGCGTATTTCAGTTTGCCGAGATCGAGTATCTTGACGACGGGGGGCACCGCATTGGGCGATATCTCGACGAGATCGAGCCCAGCCTCTTCGGCGAGCAGCAATGCGTCGTTGATGGAAACATCGCCGCGGTTCTGGCCTTCGGCGTCGATAAGCTGGACCCGGGGAACCCGGATGTCACGGTTGGAGCGCGGGCCATCCTTGGTCGGCGCCGCTGCTTTGAAAGGTCTGCGAATGGTCGTGGTCTCCTTGGCCGTTTCGTTCAGGGTCTGTCAGTGTTGATGCATGGACGCGCCAATGTGGTGAGCGCGCGGGCGGAGTCAATAGCACAGCATTGACAGAAAATCACCCTGATCGCTGCTCTGCACCAAACAAACAACATCGTGAGCACTTTTCGCCACGCCACCGTCCGTGTCACAAGACCGGCGTTGAGGAAAAGCCATGACTGCCACGCCCCCAATCTTTCTGGATGTAGATGGATCGCGCATCGCGGTGCGCCATACTGCTGGCTCTACGCCGGGCATCGTCTGGCTCGGCGGTTACAAGTCCGACATGCTGGGCACTAAGGCGCAGACGCTGGCGGACTGGGCGGCAAAAGAAGGCCGCGCCTTCCTGCGCCACGACTATTCCGGCCATGGCGAATCCGGCGGCGCCTTCGCCGACGGCACGATTTCGACATGGCTTACGCAAAGCCTTGCCGTGTTCCGGCATTTCACCCGGGGCAGCCAGGTCCTGGTCGGCTCCTCGATGGGCGCCTGGATCGCGCTGCGCATGGTGCAGGAATTGCGCAAGGCAGGCGATAGCAACGTCGCCGGCCTGGTGCTGCTGGCGCCGGCCCCGGATTTCACCGCCGAACTTGTCGAGCCGATGCTGACCAAGGCGCAGAAGCGCGATCTCGCCAAAAAAGGGTTCTTCGAAGAGCCGTCGGACTATTCCACGGAACCCTACATCTACACCCGCGCGCTGATCGAGGACGGGCGCGACAACCTGACAATGACAGGCCCGATCGACACCCATTGCCCGGTGCACATCCTGCAGGGCCTGGCCGATGCAGATGTGCCGGCAAGCCATGCGCTGAAGCTGGTCAGCCTGCTGCCCGCCGACGACGTGACACTGTCGCTGATCCCTGACGGCGACCATCGCCTGTCGCGACCGCAGGATCTCGACATGCTGGTTAGGGCCGTCGATGCGATGGCGCAGAGGGGAAACTGATGCGCCTTTCCATCCCGATATCCGCCTTCGTCGCGGCGATCGTCGGCTTCGGCGGCACGCTGGCCATCGTCATCGCAGCCGCCACCGCAGTCGGTGCGACGCAGATAGAGACGGCAAGCTGGGTGACGACGATCTGCCTGGCCATGGCGATCGAGAGCCTGTGGCTGTCATGGCGCACGAAGATGCTTGTCATCACCGCCTGGTCGACGCCGGGCCTGGCGCTGATCGCGGCATCGAGCGGCTTTTCGATGGGTGAGGCCGTCGCCGCCTTCATCGTCACCGGCGTCCTTCTGATCGCCACCGGGTTGTTTCGGCCCCTGACGAAGCTGATCTCAAGGATACCGCCCTCCGTCGCCTCGGGCATGCTGGCCGGCATCGTCGTCACCTTCGCGCTCAATGCGGTGAAGACTGTTCCTGTCGACCCGTGGCTGATCCTGCCGCTGATTGCCGCCTTCTTCGTCATCCGCCTGTTCAACCCGGCGCTGTCGGTGCTGGCCGTGCTGATCGGTGGTGGTCTCGCCGCTTTCCTCACCGGCCGTGTCGGTGGCCTGCCGACACCGGAACTGTCGACGCTGACGCTGATTGCGCCTGACTTCACCACCAAAGCGGTGATCGGCCTGGCACTGCCGCTCTACCTCGTCACCATGGCCTCGCAAAACCTGTCCGGGCTCGCCGTGCTGCGCGCCGCCGGCTATCACCCGGAGCCCGGCCCGCTGATCGGCGTCACGGGCCTGTTTTCGCTGCTGTCGGCGCCGTTCGGCGGCTCGACGACCAATCTGGCGGCGATCTCGGCGGCGATCTGCACCGGACCGGACGTCCACCCCGATCCTGCCGAGCGCTGGAAGACCGGGCCGTTCTATGCGCTCGCCTATCTTATCTTTGCGATTTTCGGCGCTTCGCTGGTGGCGATCTTCGCGGTGCTGCCGCAGAGCCTGATCGTGCTGGTGGCAGGCCTGGCGCTGATGGCGTCGCTCGCCAACGCGCTGTCTATCGCGCTGAAGGAAGAGGCGGATCGCATGGCCGCCACCGTCACCTTTGTCGTCACCGCGTCGGGTCTGACGCTGTTCGGCGTTGGCGCCGCATTCTGGGGCCTGATTGCCGGGCTGGTCGTGCTTTTCCTCGATATGATCAAAAAGCGATAATCATTTCAGATGCTTGTCCGGATTTGGCGGACATTGTCTTGAATCGCCGTTTTTCTCTTCCCATTTCGATCCCACGCAGCCCGGATTTGGCTGTCTCCAACCGAAGGAATGGGAGAAAATGAACGCATCCGCATTGATCCGTCCGGCCTGGACGCCGGCAACCATCGCGTTGATGGTTGTAGGTTTCATGGTGTTCTGGCCACTCGGCTTCGCCATGCTCGCCTACATCATCTGGGGCGACCGCCTCGATGGCTTCAAGCGTGACGTCAACCGCGCGACCGACGGCATCTTCGCCGGCTGCCGCCGCGGTTCCGACAAGGCCGCGCGCTGGGGCAATGGCTCCGCCCGCACCGGCAACGTCGCTTTCGACGACTGGCGCGAAAAGGAACTTGAGCGGCTGAACGAAGAGCGCCGCAAGCTCGACGAGATGCTGACCCAGTTCGACGAGTATGCCCGCGAATTGCGCCGCGCCAAGGACCAGGACGAGTTCGACCGGTTCATGGCCAACCGCAACAAGTCGACGGCTCCGACGAAGACCGATCCAAGCACCGGAACGACGACCACCAAGCGTGGCAAGGGCTCGAACCTGCTTGACGACTGAGGCCAAGCGACTGGCCACATCGTGAAAAACGGCGTCGCGCGAGCGGCGCCGTTTCTTTTTTGTTCTAGTCGTTTTTCTCGAATCGCGTATCGTCCCGCCATGACTCTCGGCTTCTTTCGCAATCTGACAAAGCCCAAGCCCACGCCTGTCGTGGAGCGCGAATATTGCGTCGCCGGCCGCACGCTGCCGCTCAAGATCGTCGAGAGCGCCAGGGCGCGCCGAATGACGCTGCGCATCGATTCAGGCGGCCAGGGTCTACGCATAACCGTGCCGCCAGGCCTGCGCCGCGGCGAAGTGGACAGGTTCCTCGAGCGGCACCAGGACTGGCTGGAGCAGCGACTGGCCAAGGTGCCGACGCGGCCGCAGGTGCGGCCCGGCATCAGGATCCCGGTGCGCGGCGTGCCGCACCGCATCGTCCATGAACCATCAAAGCGCGGCACCGTCACCGTGTCGCGCGACGAACGTGGCCCGCTCTTGATCGTGCATGGCGACCGCATACATCTGCCGCGTCGCCTCGCCGATTTCCTCAAGCGCGAGGCCAAGAGGGAAATCGAGAAGCTGGTGGCCAAACACACCGAGGCGCTCGGCAAGCGCGCCAAGGCTATCCGCTTCAAGGACACATCAAGCCGCTGGGGGTCATGCACCTCCGAAGGCAATCTGTCCTTTTCCTGGCGCATCATGATGGCGCCGTCGCCGGTCATCAACTACCTCGTCGCGCATGAAGTGGCGCATCTCAAGGAGATGAACCACGGTCCGAAATTCTGGAAATTGTGCGAAAAGCTCTGCCCCGACACCGATCGCTGCAAGGACTGGCTGAAGCGCAATGGCGGTGCGCTGCAGGCGATCATGTTCGAGTAGATCGCTCAGTCGTCGTTGGCGGCGTTCAAGTCCTCAGGCCGTAGCCCCTCATCGCCATGATGCGGCCACGGCAGGAAATTGCCGTCGAATTCATCGCCGCCGAAATAGTCGAGCGCGCGGTGCGCCTCGGCGCCGTTGAAGGCGGCCTTGTCGATCAGGTGCGCGATGACCTCGCGCGCCTGCGCGATCTTCTGCCTGAGTTCGGCAATTGTCCTGTCGGTCATGATCGTGCTCCCGCCATGTGTCCTATTCATCCATAGGTAGCGCCTTTGGCCGCGCCGGCAAACAGCATGCTTTTTCTCGACTCTTATCGCTTTTCATGCCAATTCCCGCGCCATGGCACTCGACATCAAGATCTGCGGCTTGAAGACCGACGCGGCAATGGCCGCGGCGCTGGCCGGCGGCGCCAGCCATGTCGGGTTTATCTTCTTCGCCAAAAGCCCACGCTATGTCGAACCCGCCGAGGCTGGCCGTCTGCGCGAGGCGGCGCGCGGCAAAGCGACGGCGGTTGCCGTCACCGTCGATGCCAGCCACGCTTTCCTGGATGAAATCCTTGCCCAAATGCAGCCCGACATGCTGCAACTGCATGGCGCGGAAACGCCCGAGCGCGTCGCCGAGGTCAAAGCCCGTTATGGTTTGCCGGTGATGAAGGCGCTGCCGCTCAGCGAGGCTGCCGATCTCGAACGGATAAAGCCATTCATCGGCATATCAGACCGGTTCCTGTTCGACGCCAAGCCGCCGAAAGGCTCAGAACTGCCGGGCGGCAATGGTGTTGCCTTCGACTGGCGCATTCTTGTCGGCCTTGACGGCGGCGTCGATTACATGCTTTCCGGTGGGCTCAACGCCGCCAATATCGGCGATGCCCTTCGGCTTGCCGACCCGCCCGGAATAGACATTTCCTCAGGCGTGGAAAGCGCACCGGGCGTCAAGGATCCGGCGCTGATCGAACAGTTTTTCCGGGCCGTCAGGACCGCGCGGAACACCCGCGCAGCCTAGTAGTGCCTTAAACCAGAGCATGTCCCGGAAAAGTGGGAACCGGTTTTCCGACAAGGACATGCTTCATAAGTCAAGATGCCAGGAGATCGGCGATGAACAAGCCGGCGACACCCAATTCCTTCCGCACCGGACCCGATGAACAGGGCATGTTCGGCATTTTCGGCGGTCGTTTCGTTGCCGAAACGCTGATGCCGCTGATCCTCGATCTGGAGCGGCACTGGAACGAGGTCAAGAACGATGCGGATTTCAGGGCCGAGCTGACTGACCTGTCGACCCATTATGCCGGGCGACCCTCGAAGCTCTATTTCGCCGAAGGCCTCACGAAGCATCTCGGCGGCGCAAAGGTCTATTTCAAGCGCGAGGATTTGAACCACACCGGTTCGCACAAGATCAACAACTGCCTCGGCCAGATCCTGCTGGCCAAGCGCATGGGCAAGAAGCGCATCATCGCCGAGACCGGCGCCGGCCAGCATGGCGTGGCATCGGCCACGGTCGCGGCCCGCTTCGGCTTCCCCTGCGTCGTCTATATGGGCGCCACCGACGTCGCCCGGCAAAGCCCCAATGTCTTCCGCATGAAGCTGCTCGGCGCCGAAGTGCGCCCGGTGACCGCTGGTCACGGCACGCTGAAGGACGCCATGAACGAGGCGTTGCGCGACTGGGTGACCAATGTCGAGGACACCTATTACCTGATCGGCACCGCCGCCGGCCCGCATCCCTATCCGGAGCTGGTGCGCGACTTCCAGTCGGTAATCGGCACCGAAGCGCGGGCGCAGATCCTAGAGCAGGAAGGCCGACTGCCGGACACCATCATCGCCGCTGTCGGCGGTGGTTCGAACGCCATCGGCCTGTTCCATCCCTTCCTCGACGACAAAGAGGTCCGCATCATCGGCATCGAGGCCGGCGGACGCGGCCTTGACGGCATCGAGCATTGCGCCTCGATGAATGCCGGCGCGCCGGGCGTGCTGCATGGCAACCGCACCTATCTCCTGCAGAACGCCGACGGACAGATCATGGACGGCCATTCTATCTCGGCCGGTCTCGATTATCCCGGCGTCGGCCCCGAGCATTCCTGGCTGCGCGATTCAGGCCGCGTCGAATACGTGCCGATCCTCGACGACGAGGCGCTGGAGGCCTTCAAGCTGACGACGCGCGTCGAAGGCATCATCCCGGCGCTGGAATCCGCGCATGCCATTGCGCATGCCGTGAAGATCGTGCCCGCCATGGACAAGGACCAGATCGTCATCGTCAACCTGTCCGGCCGTGGCGACAAGGACGTGCATACGGTGGCCTCGATGCTGGGTATGGAGATCTAGGCCCCTTTGGACAGTTTCGATTTGGGAGTTGATTATGAGCAAAATTCGTCCAAAGGGCCAGACATGGTGACCCGCATCGACCGCCGCATGGCAAAACTGAAAGCCGAAGGCCGCCCGGCGCTCGTCACCTATTTCATGGGCGGCGACCCTGACTACGACACCTCCTTGTCGATCATGAAGGCACTGCCCGGCGCAGGCTCCGACATCATCGAGCTCGGCATGCCGTTCTCCGATCCGATGGCCGACGGCCCGGCGATCCAGGCGGCGGGCCTGCGGGCGCTGAAGGGCGGCCAGACGCTGGTCAAGACGCTGAAGATGGCGGCCGACTTCCGGACCAGTGACAATGAAACGCCGATCGTGCTGATGGGCTACTACAATCCGATCTACATCTATGGCGTCGACCGCTTCCTCAAGGACGCGATCGCCAGCGGCATTGACGGGCTGATCGTCGTCGACCTGCCGCCCGAGATGGACGAGGAACTGTGCATTCCGGCGCTCAAGGCCGGCATCAATTTCATCCGGCTGGCGACACCGACGACCGACGACAAGCGCCTGCCGAAAGTGCTGCAGAACACGTCGGGCTTCGTCTACTATGTGTCGATGACCGGCATCACCGGCTCGGCGCTGGCCGACACCGGCAAGGTGGCGGCGGCGGTCAAGCGCATCAAGGGCCACACCGACCTGCCGGTCTGCGTCGGCTTCGGCGTCAAGACCGCCGAGCAGGCCCGGGCGATCGGCGCCAATGCCGACGGTGTCGTCGTCGGCACCGCGATCGTCAATGCGGTTGCCAATGTGCTGGGACCGAAGGGCGAAAAGACCGCCGATCCGGCCGAAGCCGTCGCCACGCTGGTCAGCGGCCTTGCGCAAGGCGTGCGCTCGGCCCGCCTTGCTGCTGCCGAATAGTTCTCCTACCTCTTCCCAATCCTCGTCAGGACAGGAGCCGAAGCGATGAACTGGATCACCAATTACGTTCGCCCGAAGATCAATTCGATGCTCGGCCGGCGCACCGACATGCCCGAGAACCTCTGGATCAAGGATCCGGAGACCGGCGAGATGGTGTTCCACAAGGACCTGGAATCCAACCAGTTTGTCATTCCGTCCTCCGGACATCACATGAAGATCTCGGCCAAGGAGCGGCTGAAATTCTTCTTCGATGGCGGCAAATACGAGACCCTGGACAACCCCAAGGTGATGCAGGATCCGCTGAAATTCCGCGACGAGAAGCGCTATGTCGACCGGTTGAAGGACGCCAAGGCCAAGACCGGCCTTGAGGACGCGATCATCAATGCGCTGGGCACCGTCGAGGGTCTGCCGGTGGTGGTCACGGTGCAGGATTTCGCCTTCATGGGCGGCTCGCTCGGCATGGCCGCTGGCGACGCCATCGTGCATGGCTTCGAAGTGGCCCTGCAGCGCAAGCGGCCGCTGATCCTGTTCGCCGCTTCCGGTGGCGCGCGGATGCAGGAAGGTATTTTGTCCCTGATGCAATTGCCGCGGACAACGGTTGGTGTCGACCGGCTGAAGGAAGCCGGCCTGCCCTACATCGTCGTTTTGACCAACCCGACCACGGGCGGCGTGACCGCCTCCTATGCCATGCTGGGCGACGTGCACATTGCCGAGCCCGGCGCGCTGATCGGCTTTGCCGGACCGCGCGTCATCGAACAGACGATCCGCGAGAAATTGCCCGACGGCTTCCAGCGCTCCGAATATCTGATGGAGCACGGCATGGTCGACATGGTCGTATCCAGGCTGGAAATGCGTGAAACGATCGCGCGCCTGCTCAAGATGCTGCTCAAGCTGCCGGAAGAGCAAAAAACGCTGGAGCCGGAAATCCTGCCCCCGGCGGTGGTCGCCGCGGAAGCTCGGCCGCAAGCCTGAAGCGACACGAAGCGCCGCGACCGCGATTGCACGGGTGCTTCGGCGCGCTGTAGCTTTTGATTGCCATGGCCATCCGAAACCGATTCTGGTTTTCACGGCTCATGCGCTAGGATTCTGCCATGACGACGCTTGCCGCCGACCGCGAAATCGAAGCCCTGATGGCGCTTCATCCTAAAGGCTTCGACCTTTCGCTCGACCGCATTTCGCAGCTGCTGGAGCGGCTTGACAATCCGCAGGATCGGCTGCCGCCGGTCATCCACATCGCCGGCACCAACGGCAAAGGCTCGTGCGCCGCCTTTTCGCGCGCCCTGCTCGAGGCAGCGGACTACCGCGTCCATGTCCACACCTCGCCGCATCTGGTCAACTGGCATGAGCGTTACCGGCTGGCCGCCGATGGCGGCGGCAGGCTGGTCGAAGACAGGGTTTTCGCCGATGCCATTGCCCGTGCGGCCAGAGCCAATGAAGGCGAGAAGATCACCGTCTTCGAGATCCTCACCGCGGTCACCTTCCTCTTGTTTTCCGAACACCAGGCCGACGCCGCGATCATCGAGGTCGGGCTCGGCGGCCGCTTCGACGCGACCAATGTCGTCAAGGAGCCGGCCGTGTCGGTGATCATGCCGGTGTCGCTCGACCACGAGGCCTATCTCGGCGACCGTGTCGAACTGATCGCGGCCGAAAAGGCCGGCATCATCAAGCCCGGCTGTCCGGTGGTCATCGGCGCGCAGGAGAGCGAAACGGCGCTGCAGGTGCTGATCGAAACCGCCGAACGGCTTGAATGCCCCACCTTCGTCTACGGCCAGGATTTCCTTGCCTTCGAGGAAAACGGCCGCATGGTCTACCAGGACGAAGACGGCTTGATGGATCTGCCGCCGCCCAAGCTGCCCGGCCGCCACCAGTTCGCCAATGCGGCGGCGGCGATCGCCGCGGTCAAGGCGGCCGGTTTCGAGATCAGCCATCGCGCCGCCGAAAAGGCGATGATCAATGTCGCCTGGCCCGGGCGTATGCAGAAGCTGATGCAAGGCCGGCTGGCCGAACTGGCACCCAAGGGCGCCGATATCTGGCTCGACGGTGGCCACAATCCGGGGGCCGGCGTGGTGGTTGCCGAAGCATTGGCCGAGCAGGAAGAGAAGAACCCGCGTCCGCTGTTCCTCATCTCGGGCATGATCAACACCAAGGACCAGAGCGGCTATTTCCGTGCCTTCAAGGGCCTCGCCCGGCATGTCTACACGGTGCCGGTGAGCCTTAGCGAGGCCGGCGTGCCAAACGACGAACTGGCGGTCCGCGCGACGGAAGCCGGGCTGACCGCCGAGCCGGTGAGTTCCGTCGCCAGCGCGCTGATGCTGCTGCGCGACACCTGGGACGGTCCGGCGCCACGCATCCTGATCAGCGGTTCGTTGTATCTGACCGGCGCGGTGCTGGCCGAGAACGGCACCCCGCCGACCTGAAGGCGGATTTTTCTGCGAGGAACCTGTCATGATCAAAGTCAAGCAGCTCGCTCACGTCTGCATCTTCGCCAACGACCTTGAAGCGACACGAAGCTTCTATCGCGACGTGCTGGGCATGGACACCTGCTTCAATTTCCTGCGTGACGGCAAGATTTTCGGGTTCTACCTCGATTGCGGCGGCGGCAGCCATGTCGAGGTGTTCGGGAAAAACGAGGCCCGCTATGGCGACCTGAACCAGATCAACCACTTCTGCCTAGAAGTGGAGAACATTGATGCCGCGATCGCCCACATCAGGTCGAAAGGTGTCGACGTCACCTCAAAGAAACTGGCCTGCGATGACACATTTCAGGCCTGGATCCGCGATCCAAACGACGTGAAAATCGAGTTGTTCGAGTACACCCAGAAAAGCGCACAATTCACCGGCGACGACCGCATCGCTGATTGGTGAGACCAGCCAAGCCATGACACCGCATCAGGCGCCTTTCTAAGGGTCTCTGAAATCACAATGGTATGATTGCTTCCAGATCGATGTCGACGCCGATGCTTGCCGTCAGGCGGGAATAGAAGAGGGAGGCCGGTTCTCGCCCGGCCTCCCGAATCTCATAGGATTCAAGTGCGCGTTCGACGATATCAGCTATTGAACGGTTTTCGCGACGAGCGAGTCGATGAGCAATATCTCGTGCTTTTGCGCTGCGGACGGAAAGCTGGGGTTCGGCCATTTCAAACTCCCCTTTCTAGAAGATGTAGTCTCTCAGCGCCCATCAAGATGGCACATGATGGCATGCCGTCACCTCAATTCGATCTCGATAAAGGCATATTCGCCTTCGTTGGCGTTGATGACGTCATGTTCGACGCCCTCTTTGCGGAAATAGGGCGCGCCCTTCTTCATCTCGGCGAAGGTCTCGCCGTCCTTGGTCAACAGCTTCACCTTGCCGTCCATCAGCGGCACGACGACATAGTCGTGGCCGTGGCGATGCCAGCCGGTGTTTTCGCCCGGTGCGAAGCGGTATTCGGTGACGATGACGCGCTCATTGTCGATGAAGACGGTGGCCTTGGCGGATCCGGTCATGGGTTTCTCCTGTCTGGCTCAAGCAGATGACATGGAGTGGCCGGATGCGAGAGCCAGAGCCACGCACCGATGACGCCAACAAAAAGCCCGGCGCGAGGCCGGGCTTGATGGTCATATGAATTTCAGATGGATCAGGCGAGATTGCCGTTGATCCAGTGCGACAGCGCGGTCTTGGGCGCCGCACCGACCTTCATGTCGGCCATTTCGCCGCCCTTGAAGATCATCAGCGTCGGGATCGAGCGCACGCCGAACTGGGCGGCAAGCTCCGGATTCTCGTCGATGTTGAGCTTGGCGATCTTGACCTTGGCGCCAAGTTCGGTGGCAATGTCTTCGAGCGCTGGCGCGATCATCTTGCAGGGACCGCACCATTCCGCCCAGAAATCGACGACGACCGGTACGTTGGCGTCAAGCACGTCGGCCTGGAAGTTGCTCTTGTCGACCTTCACGGTTGCCATATGGAAAATCCTTTTGAAAGTTTTTGTCCCACCAAATGTGGTGGTGATCGCGCCCTTCTTCAAGCAGGTGTTGTGTCACGCTCCCGTGAGTCGGGCAAGGGCGTCGTCCATGGCACCGGCCGGCAGCTCGATCAGCCGCGGCGCCTCGGTGAACAGCAAGGCCGCCTTGACTGTGCGGCCGGGATAGAGCGGCTGCAACAGGGCGCGATAGAGTGCGAGTTGGAGCAGGTAGGCCGGCGGCACCTCGGCCAGAGTGGCCGGCGCCGGCCGATTGGTCTTGTAGTCGACGATCGAGACCGTGTCCGACGTCACCGCCAACCGGTCGATCTTGCCGGAAATCGAGCGCTTTTTGCCCTTTACTTCCAGGCTGCCCATGATCGCGACCTCGGCACGTGACGATGGTGCAAACAGCTGACCGAAGCCGACGTCGGCAAGGATTGATGTCACCGACGCCAAGGCTTTTTCGCGCTCTGACGGCGGCCAGTCCGCGCCCGTTCGCAAGAGATAGCGCTCCGCCGCGCGCTGGCGTTCGGGCTCGGCAATGCCGGGCAGCATCTGCAGCAGTTTGTGCAGGGCAAGCCCGCGCAGCACCGCAAAGCCCGGCTCGGCATCGGCGTCGAGCACCGGCGACGCCTTGTCGACCACAGCTTCCTTGCCTTCGTCTATCAGCGCCGCAGCACCGGATGGCGACAGCGGACGCGGCAGATCCTCGAAGGGGGGCAAGGGCCGGAACAAGGTCGCCGGCAGAGGTCCGAAAGCATCCGTCGGCCGCGCCTGCTCGCCGGAAGCCAGTGCGACCGGCGGCAGCTTGGTGACATGGAAACGATGCACCGGCTCGCCGCCGGCGGGATGCGCACGCTGCTCGCTTTCCGGCGCACCGATCAACGCGCGGCTGACGATCGAATGCCAGGTGCCGGCGTTCGGCGCCCGCTTGCCGTGATAGCCGCAGACGATCAGCCGGTCCTCGGCTCGGGTCATGCCGACATAGAGCAGCCGGCGGTATTCGTCGTCGGCGAGTTCCCGTGCCCGCGCCGCCGCTGCTTTGGAAAAGCCGTTGGCGACGTCGCTGGCAGAGCGCCAGAGATAGCCCTTGCCGTCCCAATTCGCGCCGGAGCCATCGAAGGGCATCAGGCGCGGCAGATGCTGGTCACTGAACGGGGCGGAACCGCCATCGACCAGGAACACGACCGGCGCTTCCAGCCCCTTGGCGGCATGCACGGTCATGACCCGGACCTCGTCGCGGGTCTGGTCCATCTCGCGCTTGATCTCGGGACCGGCGTTTTCCAGCGTCGACAGGAAGGCTTCAAGCCCCGGCAGACCGGTCCGTTCCTCGGCCAGGCAGAAGCTGAGGAACTCGTCGAGGATGTCGCCGGCTTCGGGCCCGAGCCGCGCGATCATCTTGCGGCGCACGCCATCACGCGCCAGCAGCCCGGCGTAGAACTCGAACACCGGTTTGAAGGCGGCCTCGTTCGTCCAGATGTCGACCTGGGCGACGATCTTCGCCAGTCTCTCGCTGTCGCCGGCGTGCTGTCGCAGCGACGCGATCAGCGACAAGCCGGACGGCCTCTGCGCGGCGAGCGTGAAAAGCGTCTCTTCCGGCAGATCGAAGATCGGGCTGCGCAGCACGGCGGCGAGCGACAGATCGTCCTGCGGCTGGATGAGGAGGTGACCGAGCGCAATCAGGTCCTTGACCGCGATGTGCCCGGGCAGGCTCAGCCGGTCGGCGCCGGCAACCGGAATGTCGCGCCGTTTCAAGGCACGGGTCAGCGCGTGGACGAAGCGATCGCGCTTGCGCACCAGCACCAGCACGTCGCCCGGCCGCAGCCGCGTGCCGCGGCCTTCGATGATCTCGCCACTGCCGATCCAGCCGGCGATGGTGGCGGCGACGTTCTCGGCCACGCGCACCGCAGGCGCATGCGCATGGTCGATGGCTTGCGTCCAGTCGTCGGGCTCATCGACGACATCGGCGCCGACTGACGGCCACACCTCGACATAGCCCGGTGCGTCGGTGCGGATCGCCTGGTGGCGCAGCGGATCGGGATCATGGCTGATGCCGCGCCGCACGCTCGCGTCGGCAAAGACGCGGTCGACCGCGGTCAGAACATCGTCGGTCGAGCGGAACGACCAGGTCAGCTTGAGGTCGGCAAAGGACGCCTCGGCGTCGCGCACCCGTCCGGCGAACAACAGCCGGCTGTCGGCGAAGGAGTCCGGGGCGGCACCCTGGAACGAATAGATCGACTGCTTCTCGTCGCCGACGGCGAAGACCGTGCGATGGACCCTGTCGCGCGCGCCAAAGCCGGCAAAGAATTCTTCCGCCAGCCGTTTCACCACTTCCCATTGGTCCGGACTGGTGTCCTGCGCTTCATCGAGCAGGATATGATCTATGCCCTGGTCGAGCTTGTATTGTACCCAGGGGCCGGCGTCTGGCCGCGCCAGCAGGTTGACGGTGCGGGTGATCAGGTCGTTGAAATCGAGAAAGCCGCGGCTGCGCTTCAGCATTTCGTAGCGGGCGATCAGCCAGTCGGCGATGGTCAGCGCCGCAGCCGTGCCTTCCAGCATCCGGAACAGGGCCAGCCGGTCGGTGGTTTCGACGATGGCATTGGCGGCCGAGAGATAGCGCTCCGCCAGATCCGGCAGCCGGTCGACCAGAGCCTTCTTGAAGGCCTTTGCCGGGTCGTAGGCGTCGCCATCGGTCTTGAGGAAGGCTCGCGCCAGCAGTTGCAGGCGCCGAATGGGATCGCCCTCGGCGAAAGCCTGCCGCGCATAGGGCAGGATGTTGTTCAGCACCGATCTGGCGTCGGTGGCCTCGGCTGCGTGGGCGAAGCCGGCAAAATAGTCGGGCAGGAAACCCGGCAACGGCCATACCGAAGCGGCTATGCCCTCGGCCGTCTGGCCTGGATGGAAATGGAATTCGTCGAACAAGGCCTGGAAGCGCGTGCCGTCACCACGCCCGACGGCGTCGATGAAATTGCGCAGGCCGTCGCGCTTGCGCACGATCTCGCCCAGCAAGGCGTCGAGCCCGGCTTCGCCGCCCCGATCGAGAATGGCGGCAAAAGCCTCGGCCAGATCCCTGTCGCCGGCGGATGTGCCGGAGATCATGTCGCGGCGCGCCGCGGCAAACAGCGAGGCTTCCATCTGGCCGTCGAGCATCTCGAAATGGGCCGGGATGTTGGCCTCCAGCGGAAACTGGTGCAGCACCGATTCGCAGAAGGCATGGATGGTCTGGATCTTCAGCCCGCCGGGTGTTTCCAGCGCCTCGGCGAACAGGCGCCGCGCCCGGCGCATGGTCTCGAGATCGGACCGGCGGCCTTCCAGAGCCTCGACCTTTGCCGCAAGGTCGGCGTCACCGAGCGTGGTCCATTCCGACAGTGTCGAGAACACCCGGTTGGACATGTTAGCGGCGGCGGCGCGCGTATAGGTCAGGCACAGGATCTTCGACGGATCGGTGCCGCGCAGCAGCAGCCGGATAACGCGCTGGGCCAGCACATGGGTCTTGCCGGATCCGGCATTCGCCGACACCCAGGCGGAATTGCCGGGATCGGCGGCGCGGGCCTGGCTGGTCGCGGTGTCGCTGGGGATGGGATAGGCCTTTTTCATGCCTCCCCTCCCTCGTCGCCGGCATCGCCGCCTGCCGACCATTCGAGCACGCGGGCAAGATGGTCGTAGTCGCCATCAGTCTCGCCTTCGCGGAACGGCAGCGCGCGCGACAGATAACCCGTCGCAGGATCGGCATAGTGGATCAACAGCTTTTCCAGCCGCGCCCAGGCCTCTTCGGCAAGATCGGTCGCGGTCCGCGGCTGGCGATTGTGTTCGAGGATGGATTCCTCGAACACCTCGCCATTCGGCTTCAGCCTGATGAAGGCCAGTTGAGAGGGCTCGCGTACGCCCAGATCCTTGAAGGCGCCGCGCCTGAGCAGCGCACCCTCCAGCGCCAGTTGCGGCGCAAGCAGTGTGTGCGCCTGCGCCTTGGACGGCGAGGAACCGGTCTTGTAATCCAGTATGTCGGCCATGCCGCCGGCCAGCAGATCGACCCGGTCGGCGTAGCCGGACAGAGTCACGCCGGATTGGCCGACGACAGTCTTGCCGGCGCGCTCCTCGGCATGGCGCCTTGTCACTGCATCGGCGCGCGTGCGCTCCCACTCGATGATGTTGGCGGCGAGTTTCTCGAAACGTGGCCACCACACCGCCTCGACATCGGCCGGAAGGGCCGCTTCGGCGAAACAGGCGCGGCCTGCAGCGATAAGGCCGGCAAGCGCATCGGGGGTGCGCGGATCGGCGACACTGCCTGAGAACAGGTGCAGGATGGCGTGAAACAGCGTGCCGCGCTCGGCCGCACCGGGGTCGCGGATGACCTGATCGAGCGGCATCAGGCCAAGGATGCGTCTCGCATAGACAGCGTAGGGGTCACGGCGCAGGGTCTCGATCTCGGTGACCGAGAAATGCGTCGGGCGCACCGACAGCGGCGGCTTCGGCTGCGGCCGTGGCGCGAAATCCTGCCTTGGGCCGGTATCCAGCGCGCGCGCCCAGGCGAGCAGTTCGTCGCCACGCCGGCGCAGCTCCGCTGCCTGGTCGCTGCCGATGAAGGTCAGCAGCCGCTGCAGCCAGCGCGACGGCACGGCGGGGGCGTCGCCGGCACGCGCCGAGCGGGACAGCACCACTTTCCCAGCGCCCATGGCCATCTGGAAATCATGCGCGGCAAGGCCGATGCGCCGCTCGGGCGGTTCGAGGTCGATGCCGGTCTTCATCAGCCGCGACATGAAGCGGTCGCTCTCGGGCTTGCGCGGCCATACGCCCTCGTTGAGCCCGCCGATGACCAGCGTGTCGACGGTCTGCAATCGGGCTTCCAGCGCACCCCAGATGGCGATGTTCCGGTCGGTGCCCTGTGCCGGCTTGACCGTTTCAGGCGCGATCAGCGCCGCCATGATATCGGGCCACTCGGTCGCCGCGAAGGACAGTGAAGCCGAAGCCGAGACCAGCCCGCGCAGCAGTTCGGCAAGCTTTTCACCGGCGTCAGCGGCATAGAGCTCGCCAAGACCACCGTCGGCGGTGCGGCCGAGATTTTCGAGTGTGGCGACGCTGGCCCTGACAAGCGCGGCAAGGTCGGCATCGTCCCGGCCGCGGAAGGCTGCGAGCGGCGCCAGCGCCTGCTTGAGACGTTCAAGCAAATTCCGGGCAGTTTCGATGGAGCGCACGGTCAGCCGGGAAAACCAGAAGGGCTGTCGACTGCCGCCGCCCAGGCCGGTGAGGCGGGCCTCGAACAGTTCCGGCAGCGAAACGATGTCTGGGCGGCCGGTGCCGCCGCGCAGCGCCACCAGCTCGACCAGTTCCGCTGCGTGGCGCACATCGGCCCGTTCGAGGCCGAGGCCAAGCAGCGGATGCTTGAGCAGCGACAACAGGCCGACCGGATCGCCTGGCCTGAACAATGCCTCGAGCGCCAGCCTGAGCAGGCTGGCCGCCGGGGTGTTGGCGAGCGGCGTGCCACCGGAATCGTCGGCGGCGACGCCGAAGCGCTGGAGCTCGATCGAGACGCGCCGCGCCAGCGCGCGGTCGCCGGTGACGAGAGCCGCCCTTTGGCCGGGCTGTTCGACCGCGCGCTTGAGCGCGACGGCGATGGCGACAGCTTCATCACGTTCGCTGGCAGCTTCGAGCAAGGTCACCCCGGCGAAGGCGCCGGCAATGTCGGACGCCGGGAAACCGGCACGTGTCTCGGCCCAGAGTTCGGTGGTTTCGGCCGGCCGCAGCGCTTCGCCGACAAGGGCGGCGCGAAGCGCAAGTCGCGGTTCGGCCACGCCAATCTCCTCGACGTCGCCGCGCAATACGCCGATCTTGCCTATCAGCCTGGCCAAGCCATATTGCGGGTGGCCGAGCACAGCTGGACGCGCGCCGGGCGCGGCAATCGCCTGGAATGACGCTTCGTCCAGCGTTCGGTCGAGACCCGGCAACACAATGGCGCCGCCGGGCAGGCGCGCGATGGCGGCAAGCAGTTCGGCCGTGGCGGGGATCGAGCCGGTCGACCCTGCGGCGATGACCGGGCCAGCGGGCGGATTGCGCTGCAGCCGCGCCGCCTCGGCGCGGATCAGCGCGCTGCGATGCGCGGCCGGATTGGAACGGTCGCTTTCCGCGAGGAATTTCGGCCAGGCTTCGGTGACGATGCCGAGGAATTCGAGGGTCACCTGCCACCATCCGGCAAGGTTGCCGGTCACCAGATCGGTGAGCTTGGCCCAGTCCGTTCCTTCCGTCTCGATCTCGTCCATCAGCCGGGCGAGATCGCGCGCCAGCCAGATTGCGTCGGCGGTGGAAGCCGGGATGACGATCTCCTCGGCGAAAAGGGCGGCGACATGCGCCGGCAGCCGGCGTTTCCAGGCCCGAACCAGCGGCGTCAGCAGCAACAGGCGTTCGATCGCGGCGATCGGCGGCGCGAGATCGATGGCCGCCGATGCCTCGGTCTCGAATGCGGCCTCATCCTCGTCGAACTCGCCGAGTGGCCGGATGACCGGCAGGATCGCCGAGCCGCCGCCGCCGCGTGCCGCCAGGCTGTCGACGAAGACACCCCGCAGAGCGCGCGCAGCACGGCGTGTCGGCACATAGATGGTGACATCGGCCAAAGCGAGCGGGTCGCCGTCAAATCGAAACCCCGGAACAAGGCGGCCGGCAAGCAGCGCCTCGGCAAGCGTCGGCAGAAACGGCGCTCCGGGCGGGATCGAGAAAACGCGGCTGGAGCCGCTCATTGCGACTCGATGAGCGCACCGGCGACCGCCGCTTCCGCGAGTGGTACGGCATCGGGCGTGCCGACGGTGATCCAGTGGCCATGCATGGGCATGCCGAACAGGCGGCCGGCCGCGATGGCGGAATCGAAATAGGCGTTGAGCGAGTGCGGCCCGGCCGGTGCACCCTCGAACAGGCGCGGATGGACGATCGCCGCCCCGGCATAGATCAGCCCCGCCGGGTCGCCTTTCGAACGCCGCAAGCCGCCATCCGGCGCCACCAGGAAATCGGTGCTGCCGCAGTGTCCGGTCGCCTGTTGGAGATCCGCCAGCATCAGCAGAATATCCATTTTCGCCGCGTCCCATGCAAGGGCGAGGCGCTGGAGATTGAGAGGACCGTCATCGATCCAGAACGTGTCGGCGTTGAGGATGTAGAAGGGCTGATCGCCCAGTTCGGGCAACGCCTTGACGATGCCGCCGGCGGAATCGAGCAGTTGTTCGCTCTCGTCGGAAATGACGATGTTTGGCGCGCGGCGGGCAGTGACATGGGCGACGATCTGTTCGGGAAAGTAGTGGACGTTGACGACCGCCTTGCCGACGCCGGCGGCGGCCAGGCTGTCGAGGCTCCAGTCGAGCAACGTCTTGCCGGCAATCTTGACCAGTGGCTTGGGAATGGTGTCGGTGATCGGCCGCATGCGTTTGCCAAGCCCGGCGGCAAGTACGATGGCGGTGTCCGGTCTTGCTGTCACAGCGCTCGCTCCTCCAGCAAACCGTGGGCGTCGTAGAACTCGCGCAGGCTTGCCAACGCCGGATGAGACAGGGCCCGGCGCAGATAATCGCGGATGCGCGGCAGGTGCTTCAGATAATAGGGCTTGCCGTCGCGTTTTTCGAGACGGACGAAGATGCCGAGGATCTTGGAATTTCGCTGCGCCGCCATGATGGCGTAGGATTCCAGGAAGCTTGCCTCGTCGAAAGCGCCGGCTGCGTGGCGCGCCGCGACATAGGCATCCAGCGTCTGTTTCTCGATCTCGGGCGAGATGGTGACCCGCGCGTCCATGGCGAGCGAGGCGACGTCATAGGCGTAAGGGCCGATCAGCGCATCCTGGAAATCGACAATGCCCAGCCGATCATGCCCTGAACGGTCGCCGCGCCAGATGATGTTGGGTGAATGGAAGTCGCGCAGCATCAGCGTGACCTCGCGGCCATGCAGCCGGTCGAGCAGCGCATTCCATTGCTTGTGGTAACCGGCGCGCAAGCTCTCGCTTGCCGGAGCGCCAGTGATTGCCGGCACGTACCAGTCGACCAGCAGATCGGCTTCGATCATCATGGCATCGCGGTCGAAAGGCGGCACCTCGTGGAAGCCGCCTTGCCCTGTTTCCAGGCGCTGCGGCCAGGTCCTGCCATGCATCATGGCCAGCAGCTCGGCCGCTGCCGCGCAGCGCTCGGCCAGCGGCTGGCCATCGCCGCCGAGGAAACCTTCGGAACCAAGATGTTCGAGCAGCAGGAAACCTTGCTCCTGGTCCTCGGCATGGATTTCCGGAACGCTGACCCCGCCTGCCTTCAAGGCGCGGTCGATGGCGACGAAGGCGGAGACCGACTGGGCGGTGTGCGCGATCTCGGCATAGGGCTTGCCGTCGCGAACCGGCGGGCCGAGCACCAGCCGTGGCGAGTTCATCAAAACCCGCGGCTTCTGGTCCGGCAACGAAACGATCTCGTAGGAGCGGGCCGAAGCATCGCCGATGAAATGGCGGCGCTGCGCTTGCGCCCAGCCGGCGTTCACGAGAAAGTCGCGCATGGCCAGCGATCGTGCCGCCCGATCGAAGGCATCACCCTGGCCTGACAATCGCGCCAGCCGGCCGTCGCCATGCTGGACGAGCTCGATCAGGACCGTGGTTTTCGGCAGATGGGCTTCCGCCCGTTCCGGCCATTCGACCAAAGCAGCACCCTGCGCCAGGGCTTCGTCGAACCCAAGCTCATCGATCTCGTCCGCCGAGGACAGGCGGTAGAGATCGAAATGATGGACCGGAATGCGGGTGTCGTAGCTCTGCACCAGCGTGAAGGTCGGGCTCGGAACGTCGAGGCTCGCATCGTCGGCCAGGGTCCTGATCAAGGCCCGCGCCAGCGTCGACTTGCCGGCGCCGAGATCGCCCTTGAGGGCAAGCACGTCACCCGGGCGCAGCGACAGCGCCAGATCTTCGCCCAGCCGCGCTGTTTGTGTCTCGTCGGCGAGTAATCGCTCCAGCACCAGTCCGGTCATCGAACGCGCTACTCGGCCGCGGCTCGGATGCCCGGCATGTCTGGAAAGGTGCAGATGACGGTCGTGCCCTTGTCCTTGCCGGTTTCGATGCGAACGCTGCCGCCATGCAGCTCAACGAAGCTCTTGACAATCGACAGGCCGAGGCCGGCGCCGCGCCGGCGGCCGCCATTGGCGCGCGGCTCGAAACGGCGGAACACCGAATCGAGCACATCCGGCGGCATGCCGGGACCATCGTCATGAACCGAGAATTCCACCCCATCCGCCAGATGGCGGCATGTGAGCCGGATGATGCTGGCTTCCGGGGCGTAATTGGCGGCGTTGCTGAGCAGATTGTAGAGGATCTGGCGGACGCGGACCTCATCGCCGTGAAACGTCTTCGGCGCCGCGATGGCGTCCACCTGGAGACTGATCGAATGCTCTTCCAGCCGGTCGGCCACCAGTTCGGCCGCAGCGGCGATGGTGCGATCGACCTGCACCTCGGAAATGTCGAGCTGCATGATGCCGGCGTCCACCGTCGCCAGGTCGAGTATGTCGTTGACGATGGTGAGCAGGACCGCGGAGGACGAGCTGACATGCTCGACATATTCGCGCTGCTTCTGCGTCAGCGGACCGGTCGTGGGCTGCGACAGGAGTTCGGTGAAGCCGATGATGTTGGTCAGCGGCGAGCGCAGTTCATAGGAGACGTGCTGGACGAATTCGTTCTTGAGCTGGTCGGATTTTTGCAGCGCCTCGTTCTTGTCCTTCAGCGCCCGCTCGACATGGACGCTGTCGGTCACGTCGACGAAGGTCATCATCACCTGCCCGTTGGGCAGCGGGATCATGGCGTAACTCAGCACGTTGCCGTTGTTGAGCTCGGTCTGTCCGTGGCGGTCGCGGCGCTCGTCGTCGAAGCCGGTGATGGCGGCAACGAAGCCAGGCCAGGGGCTGTCCGCGGCCTGCCGGTCGCAGAGGTCGCGGATCGTCGACACGTGGACGCTGGGCTTGGCCGCTTCACCGTTCAATCCCCAGAGAGTGGCAAAGGCAGGATTCGACAGCCGGAGCCTGCCGTCGGGTCCGAACACCGCCACGCCTTCGGCAAGATTGTCGAGCGTCTCGCCCTGAACCCGCACGGCTGTCTGGTAGCGGCTTTCCAGGTCCATCTTCTCGGTCAGGTTCTCGAACACCCAGGTCACGCCGCCCTTGGGCTGCGGATTGGCGACGACGCGAATGGTCTTGCCGTCCGGCAGATGCCACCAATGTTCCTGGGATTCGACGGCGCGATAGGCGCCGAGCAGGCCTTCCTTCCAGCGACGCCATTCAGGCTGTTCGGCGATCTTGCCCTCGCTGCGCAGCCGGTCGAGCAGCAAGGCATTGTCGGGTGCGCTGTGCAGGAAGCCGGCGTCCAGCCCCCAAAGCTTCTGGAAGGCTTGGTTGAAGAACCGCAGCTTCTCGTCGGTGTCGAAAATGGCGACCGCCGTGTTGAGCTGGTCGAGCGTGTCGGCGTGGCTTCGCACCGTCCGTTCGTATTCGCCGCGAACGGCCTCAATGGCACTGGTGTCGCAGGCAAGGCCGGCCGAGCCATCGCTGCCGGCGAAATCGGTGACCGCGAACACACGGCGGTCACCTTCGATCACGGTGGACAGCGACTGCTCGAAAACCGGATGCGTCTTGTGCTGGGCGGCAATCGCATCGCGCGCCTGGCCGCCGAGGAACTCTTTTTTCTCCCGGACCGCGGCTTCGGCATTTTCGGCTTCTACGGCATCGGCATAGGCGCGGTTGACCCACTTCAGCCCGCCATCCTCGCCGCGGAGCCATGCCGGCATGTTCAGCGCGTCGAGCAGGCCGATCATCGTGTCGTGGTCGGCGGCCAGCCGCTGGTTCTCGATCTTCAGCCTGGCCTGGCTGCGCTGCGTCTCCGAGAGCGAGACGAAACGCACGAGCACATGCGCGGCACTCTTGCGGCCATGCACTTCGAGCGGCGCACCGGCCTGCGATTCGATGACGAGGTCGAAGGGTTTGGCCTTCTCGCGCAATCCCGCGACGGCATGTTCGAGTGCCGCCGCCGAACGCGGCATCAGCCAGCGGCCGAAAGCGAGAAAAGCGGCCCTATCCTCGGGAGCGCCGCTTTCGACGGGCAATGTGCCGATAAGCTCGGGCTTCTTGTTTTCCGCGGCCCAGACGACCACGCGCTGGTCGCGCAGATTGAGCAGCGCCTCGGAGCGGCGGAGCGCCGCGTTGATGTCGGCGAGGCGGCTCCTGAGTTCGACATTCTCCGCCGAGGTGCGGGCTCTTTCGCGGATGAGAACGATGGCCGATATCAGTGCGGCACCCGTCACGCCGACGAACACGGCAAGCTGCATGACCTCGATGGCGCTCACCGACAGTCCCGCGACGCTGGCAGCAGCGGTTTCGGCATGCGCGACGGCGCCAGCCAAGGGGCCCGCGAGCGCGGAGGTGGCAAGGAATGTCGACGCACGGGCGCGCCAGGACAGGCTCCCGCCTTCCAGGGCGGAGCTAGCAATCCCCGAATCGTCATGGCCGCCGGAAACGGCCCGTCCCGCTCTGTGCGGGTGTTGCCCCGGCATGTCTTGGTCCTCTCCGCCGCCTGAATGCAAGACCGCCCTGATGCGTGCCTCTCTTGACCCTCTCGGGCTGGAAGCATCGCCGAATCACCTGACAATAACCCCTCGCCGAATCGCCGTGAAGGCTGATGGCGCGCAAAAATAAGGCCGGGCGAAAAGTCAATCGCCCGGCCTCAATATCTGGTAGCAATTTTAGCTTTGGTTAATAGCGGTAGTGTTCCGGCTTGAACGGACCCTGCGGCGTGACGCCGATATAGGCGGCTTGTTCACCCGACAGTTCGGTCAGACGGGCGCCGAGCTTGTCGAGATGCAGGCGCGCGACCTTTTCGTCGAGATGCTTGGGCAGGACATAGACCTGGTTCTCGTACTGGCCGGGCTTGGTGTAGAGCTCGATCTGCGCCAGCACCTGGTTGGTGAAGGATGCCGACATGACGAAGCTCGGGTGGCCTGTGGCGTTGCCGAGATTGAGCAGCCGCCCTTCCGACAAAAGGATCATCCGCTTGCCGTCCGCGAAGGTGATCATGTCAACCTGCGGCTTGACGTTGGTCCATTTCAAATTGCGCAGCGCGGCGACCTGGATCTCATTGTCGAAGTGGCCGATGTTGCCGACGATGACCATGTCCTTCATCGAGCGCATATGGTCGAGGGTGACGACATCCTTGTTGCCGGTGGTGGTGATGACGATGTCGGCGGTGGGGGCCGCATCTTCCAGCGTGACGACTTCAAATCCGTCCATCGCCGCCTGCAGCGCGCAAATCGGATCGACCTCGGTGACCTTGACGCGGGCGCCGGCGCCCTTGAGCGAGGCCGACGAGCCCTTGCCGACGTCGCCATAACCGCACACGACAGCGACCTTGCCGGCCATCATCGTGTCGGTGCCGCGGCGGATGCCGTCGACCAGCGATTCCTTGCAGCCATATTTGTTATCGAACTTCGACTTGGTGACCGAGTCGTTGACGTTGATGGCGGGGAAGGGCAGCAGGCCCTTCTTCTGCAGCTGATAGAGCCGGTTGACGCCGGTGGTCGTCTCTTCGGTGACGCCGCGGATCGCCGCCTTCTGCTTGGTGAAGAAGCCGGGCGAAGCCTTCAGGCGCTTCTTGACCTGGGCATAGAAGTATTCCTCTTCCTCGCTCTGCGGGTTGGACAGCACGTCCTCGCCGGCCTCGGCGCGGGCGCCGATCAGGATGTACATGGTGGCATCGCCGCCATCATCGAGGATCATGTTGGAGAGGCCGCCGTCGGCCCACTGGAAGATCTTGTCGGTGTAGTCCCAATACTCCTCGAGCGACTCGCCCTTGACGGCGAACACCGGGATGCCGGCTTCGGCGATGGCCGCGGCCGCATGGTCCTGGGTCGAGAAGATGTTGCAGGAGGCCCAGCGGATATCGGCGCCCAGTTCCTTCAGCGTCTCGATCAGCACCGCCGTCTGGATCGTCATGTGCAGCGAGCCGGTGATGCGCGCACCCTTGAGCGGCTGCTTGGGACCGAATTCCTCACGGCAGGCCATCAGGCCCGGCATTTCGGTTTCGGCGATCTCGAGTTCCTTGCGGCCCCAGCCGGCAAGCGAGATGTCGGCGACCACATAGTCCTTGCTACCCGTCATGGCAGTACTCCGATGCGAATGTTGTGCTTGCGAATTTGTTGCGGACACGCCCGCGCCGGTCGGCGCGTCGAAGGGCGCGAATTGCCGGCCTGACTAGCAGATCGGAGCAAGGACGACAATGGGATATAAAGAAATCTTTATCCCTGCATGTCTCTCAGACACGCATCGGCGCTCTACCTGATCAGCATTCCTCGCCAAAGCGGGACGCCACCAGCTGCTCCAGGGCGTCGATGACCTGCCGGGCTTCCGGTCCGCTGGCGGTGACGCGGATCGAATAGCCGGGGCTTGCCGCCAGCATCATCAGGCCCATGATCGAGGTGCCGCCGACCTTGACGCCATCCTTCTCGACATGCACCGAGGCATCGAAGCCGCTGGCCAGCTGGACGAACTTCGCCGAAGCGCGCGCATGAAGGCCACGTTGGTTGATGATGGGAAAATCCCGGACAATTTGGTCTTTTTCCGGGGACAGCGCGGTCATTTGCTGCTCAGGAGCTGGCTGGCGACATTGATGTATTTGCGGCCGGCGGCCTGAGCCTCATCGAGCGCGGCGGACATATTGTCGCCCTTGCGGATCGAGGAGAGCTTGATCAGCATCGGCAGGTTCATGCCGGCGATCACCTCGGTGCGGCCGGACTCCATCACCGAGATGGCAAGGTTGGAGGGCGTGCCGCCGAACATGTCGGTCAGAACGATGACGCCCGCCCCGGTATCGACACGGGCAACAGCGTCGACGATGTCGCGGCGACGCTGCTCCATATCGTCGTCGGCACCGATCGCCACGGTTTCGAAATTGTCTTGTGGCCCGACGACATGTTCGACGGCATGTCGGAACTCGGTGGCCAGTTGACCGTGCGTTACAAGCACGAGTCCGATCATTCTTTGGTGGCTCCCGTCATCGCCGCTTCACAGGCGCATTTTATGCTCGCCAGCCAATCCAGGCGGCGGGAGCGCTATCTTGTCGACGCACGGCCCGTTGACAAGCCCAAAATTGCGCAGGCACATGCCATTTTGACGCATTGCAGCAAAAAACCCGGAACGGATCATAGAAAAGGCGCGATCGACAGCCGCGCCATCACGACCGGCAAGGCGGCAGCGACGTTGCGTTCGACCGCATCGATACGCGGCACCCGACAGCCGGCGATGCTGGTGTCGGCATCCTCCTGAAAGCGTGCCGTTTCACCGGCCGGCGTCAGGCGGACATGCAAATCGACGATGGCGGCGGGCTCGAACGGCACCGCTCGCGGCCCGAGCCCAGGCACCTCGACGAGGCCTTCTATGATGGCGGGAGCGCGGCAGAGAAGCCGCCCGGCATGCACCTCGACAAAGAGCTGATCGTCACCGACGAGCCGCGAGAACAGGCCGCGATGGCGACAATGGTCGATGAGCGCCAGCGCCAGCGTCGTCTTGCCCGAACCGGAGGCTCCGGTGACGAGAATGCCGCGCTCGCCGATCAAAACCATTGTCGCGTGAATGTTTTCAGGCTGCACGGCTGGACCAGGCGTGGTTGGGATTCATGCTCTCAGCCTTCGGCCGGCAATGTCACCACAAAGCGTGCGCCCTTGATCTCGCCGGGTTTGGTGCCGGGGATGTTCTCGGCGGTGAGCGTGCCGCCATGGGCCTCGACGATTTGCCTGGATATCGACAGGCCAAGCCCCGAATTCTGGCCGAATGCCTCGCCGGCCGGCCGGTCGGTGTAGAACCGTTCGAAGATGCGGTCGATGTTGTCGGCCCGGATGCCGGGGCCATTGTCGTCGACGGTGACGATGTTGAACTTGCCGGCACGCGCCAGCGACAGGCTGATGTGGCCATGATCCTCGGGAACGAAGGAACGGGCGTTCTCGATCAAATTGGTGATGACCTGGCCGATGCGAAGATCATGCCCGACGACGACGTAGCCTTTGACGCCTTGCGGCAGTTTGGCCGCCTTGAACTCGATCTCGACCGCCTTCTTGTTGCGCGTCGCTTCGCGCGAAACGGCGACCAGATCGGTGATGAATTTCTTCAGGTCGACCGTCCCGGCATCTTCACGCGCGAGCTCCGCGTCCAGGCGCGATGCGTCGGAAATATCGGTGATGAGCCGGTCCAGCCGCCTGACATCGTGCTGGATGATATCCATCAGCCGGCCGCGCGAATCGTCGTTCTTGGCCAGCGGCAAGGTTTCCACCGCGCTGCGCAGCGACGTCAGCGGGTTCTTCAGCTCGTGCGAGACATCGGCCGCGAAGCTTTCGATCGCCTCGATGCGGGCGTAGAGCGCGTTGGTCATGTCGCGTATGGCGATCGACAGATTGCCGATCTCGTCCTGACGGTCGGAAAAGTCGGGGATCTCTTCACGGCTCTTGACGCCGCGCCGCACCCGCACCGCCGCCGCCGACAGCCGGCGCAGCGGATTGGCGATGGTGGAGGCAAGCAGCATCGACAGGATAGCGGTGACAAGCGCCGCGATACCGAAGACGCGCAGGATCGCCTTGCGCTCGGCGGCGACGATCTTGTCAATGTCGCCGCCTTCGGTCGACAGCATCAGTACGCCCAGGACGGCACGAAAGCGCTGGATCGGCACCGCCACCGAAACGATCTGTTCGCCCTGCTCGCTGACGCGCACGATGGTCGACGGGCTGCCGGTGAGTGCCTTGACCACTTCCGGGAAAGCGGCGCCATTGCCGCCCGGCTGCTCGTGATAGACCGGCAGCTCGGTGTTGCGGAAGAAGTCGAAGACGAATTTCTGGATGCGCTCGACCAGATCGGGCTCTTCCTCCTCAACCGGCGGCAGGTCGTAGCGCAGGATCTGGCCACGCGAATAGAGGTGGCGTGAATCGAGCAGCAGATTGGCGTCGCGGTCATAGATGCGGGCGCGGGTCCTGGTCGGCGAGATCAGCCTTCGCAGCACCGGGGCGACCCGCTCCGGGTTGATCGGGAAGTCGAGGTTGTCGAGTTGGTCGGAGCCCGGCCCCAGGCTTTCGCCGGCCTGCAGTTCAAGCAGCTTTTCCGGGTCGATGCTGATCGAATCCGTCTCGACCGTCGCCGACGCGGCGATCGCGCCGGCGATGATCTCGCCCTGGGTCATCAGGCTTTCGACGCGGGCGTCGATCAGCCCGTCTCGGAAGGTGTTGAGATAGAGGATGCCGGTCACCAGGACGGCAAGGCCGGCAAGGTTGAGGAACAGGATACGCCGTGTCAGGCTGGAAAAGATATGATGGCCAAGGAAACGGCGCATCGGCACCGTGATCTTCGACACGAAGGACGGCATGATCCGCGACGGCCGCCTGGAGGCGCCCGCCGGTCTTGTTCGCTGTGCTTCCACTGCCATCGAATAGCAGCTCCCGCCTAGTCTTTAGCTTGATGCATGTCGTTGTCCCAAAAACCGGGACCACTTTTGGGCGACATGCATTACTTTGCTCCGATGAATGTCGTCATCCCAAAACCGGGACCACTTTTGGGCGACATGCATCATTACGCTTCGCGGAACCGGTATCCGACTCCGTAAAGGGTTTCGATCATCTCGAAGTCGTCGTCGACGGCCTTGAACTTCTTGCGCAGCCGCTTGATGTGGCTGTCGATGGTGCGATCGTCGACATAGACCTGTTCATCATAGGCCGAATCCATCAGCGCATCACGGCTTTTTACGACACCGGGACGCTGCGCCAGCGAATGCAGGATCAGGAACTCGGTGACGGTGAGCGTCACCGGCTCGCCTTTCCAGGTGCAGGTGTGGCGCTCCTGGTCCATGACGAGCTGGCCGCGCTCGAGCGAGCGGGCCTGCTGGCTTGGCGTCTTGGCGGCAGCCTCGCGGGCACTGGCGCGGCGCAGCACGGCGCGCACCCGCTCGACCAGCAGGCGCTGCGAGAAGGGTTTGCGGATGAAGTCGTCGGCGCCCATCTTGAGGCCGAACAATTCGTCGATCTCATCGTCCTTGGATGTCAGGAAGATCACCGGCAGGTCGGACTTCTGGCGCATCCGGCGCAGCAGTTCCATGCCGTCCATGCGCGGCATCTTGATGTCGAGGATGGCAAGGTTCGGCGGGCGTGCCGCCAGGCCTTCCAGCGCTGACGCACCATCCGTGTAGGTCTCGACGCGATACCCCTCGGATTCCAGGGCGATCGACACCGATGTCAGAATGTTGCGGTCGTCATCGACAAGCGCGATTGTTGCCATTTCAAGCGGCTCCCTCATGAGCTGTCCCTTCTGTCGTAGAGAAGGGGCTTTTGCAGGACAAATTAGGTACAAAATGTGGCATAGGCCTTGTCCGCTGTCACGCGCGGCATGCCGGCGGCCACAATCCTACCTCGACATGGATTGGACGAACGGACATCGCCAATCCTTTGGGCAACCGCGAAACTTTTTGCACATATAAACGATTTAAACAACTTTCAAAATATTTAAATCGATTAATGATTTGATATCATTTGGCTTTTCTGGTTCTGACCATCTCAGCCCGCGTAATGGGCGTGCTGGAAACGTGCCGGCAAAGATGCGGCAAATCCAAGAGGGACACTCGATGTCGGAAGTCGGCAAACGCAATTCCGCCTGCGCGATCGATCATATCGGCCTGAAAACCACCGGCGTGGTGCGCTATAATTTCGGTGCGGCTGCCCTTTATGAGGAATCGATCCGGCGCGGCGAGGCCCGCTTGACCGCCCATGGCGCGCTGGTCGCCGAGACCGGACAGCACACCGGCCGCTCGCCCAAGGACAAGTTCGTCGTCCGCGATGGCGCCACCGAACCACATGTCTGGTGGGACAACAACAAGGCGATCTCACCGGCCCAGTTCGACACGCTGCTCGCCGATTTCCAGGCGCATGCCGCGGACAAGGACCTATACGTCCAGGATCTGGTCGGCGGCGCCGATGCGGAGTCGAGGCTGCCGACCAGGGTGATCACCGAATTTGCCTGGCACTCGCTGTTCATCCGCAATCTGCTGATCCGTCCGGATGCCGCCGAACTCGAACAGTTCGTGCCTGAGATGACGATCATCGACCTGCCGTCCTTCCGCGCCGATCCCCTTCGTCACGGCAGCCGCACCGAAACGGTGATCGCCGTCGATCTTTCGCGCAAGATCGTGCTGATCGGCGGCACCTCCTATGCCGGCGAGATGAAGAAGTCGGTGTTCACCATGCTCAACTATCTGCTGCCGGCGAAAGGCGTGATGCCGATGCATTGCTCGGCCAATGAGGGTGCGGCCGGCGACGCCGCCATCTTCTTCGGCCTGTCGGGCACCGGCAAGACGACGCTCTCGGCCGATCCCTCGCGCACGCTGATCGGCGACGACGAGCATGGCTGGGGGCCGCACGGCATCTTCAATTTCGAAGGCGGCTGCTACGCCAAGACGATCAAGCTGTCGGCGGAAGCCGAGCCGGAAATCTTCGCCACCACGCAACGCTTCGGCACGGTGCTGGAAAATGTCGTGGTCGACGCTGATGGCGTGCCGGATTTCAACGACGGAAGACTGACCGAGAACACACGCTGCGCCTACCCGCTGGACTTCATCCCCAATGCCAGCAAGACCGGCCGCGCCAACCATCCCAACAACATCATCATGCTGACCGCCGATGCGTTCGGCGTGATGCCGCCGATCGCGCGGCTGACCCCGGCGCAGGCGATGTATCATTTCCTGTCCGGCTACACCGCCAAGGTGGCCGGAACCGAAAAGGGCGTGACCGAGCCCGAAGCGACGTTTTCGACCTGTTTCGGTGCGCCGTTCATGCCGCGCCACCCTTCCGAATACGGCAATCTGCTGCGCGAGCTGATTGCACGCCACGGCGCCGATTGCTGGCTGGTCAACACCGGCTGGACCGGCGGCGCCTACGGCACCGGCAAGCGCATGCCGATCAAGGCGACGCGCGCCTTGCTTGCAGCCGCACTCGACGGCTCGCTGAAGACGGCCGAGTTCCGCACCGACCCTCATTTCGGTTTCGAGGTGCCGGTGGCTGTGCCGGGCATCGATAGCGCCATTCTCGACCCGATGATTCTGGACCCCCGGGCGACCTGGGCCGACAAGGCCGGCTATGACCGGCAGGCGGCACGGCTGGTCGGCATGTTCGCCGTCAATTTCGAGAAATTCGAAAGCCATGTCGACGCCGTGGTGCTGGGCGCGGCGCCGCGCATGCAGGAAGCGGCGGAGTAATCGCGCCACAGGGGTCAGCTTTCGTTGAAAGGCCCGGTTCGATCGGGCCTTTTCTTTTTCGATCCGCCGCGCCATGACTGCGGCATGGCGAGCGACGACAACATCATCATATCAGGCGATGCGGTGATCCATCCGGGCGACCTGCACGAGGATTTCATCCGCTCGTCCGGTCCCGGCGGCCAGAACGTCAACAAGGTGGCGACGGCGGTGCAACTGCGCTTCGACGCGGCCAACGCAACGGGTCTGTCGGAGCGCGTGCGCGAGCGGACGATCAAGCTTGCCGGCCAGCGTGCCACCAAGGACGGTGTCATCGTCATCGAAGCAGGCCGCTTCCGCACCCAGGAACAGAACCGGGCGGATGCGCGGGCACGGCTGACGGCATTGGTCGCCAAGGCCGCCGAACCGCCACCGCCGCCGCGCAAGAAGACACGGCCGTCGAAGGGTGCCGTGGAACGGCGGCTGAAGAGCAAGGCCGGGCGCGGCACGATCAAGAAGCTGCGGGGCCGGGTGGAGAACGATTAAGCACCACACCAATCACGCGCAAAACGACTTCCCATTTTGGACCGCAGATGCAAAGTTCAACCATTGCCATTAGCAAGGGAGACCAAGGATGGGCATGTTCGATTTCGTCAAGAGCGTCGGCAAGAAACTGGGCATCGGCGGTGACGACGAAGCCGCACCCACGGCCGACACACTCAAGAAGGAGCTCGATTCGCACAAGCTCGGCACCGATGGCGTCGAGGTCGTCGTCACGGGCGACACGGCGGTGCTGAAGGGTGTGGTCAAGGACCAGTCGATCTTCGAGAAGGCGGTCATCGCCGTCGGCAACACGCTCGGCGTCTCCAAAGTGCAGGCGGACGAATTGCAGGTCGCGCCAGCACCTGGCACGGCCGCCGCCCCCGCCAAGGAGCCCACCTTCTACACGGTGAAGAAGGGCGACAATCTCTGGAAGATCGCCGAGAAAAGCTACGGCAAGGGCCAAGGCGTCAAGAACACGGTCATATTCGAGGCCAACAAGCCGATGCTGACCCATCCCGACAAGATCTATCCGGGCCAGGTGCTGCGCATTCCCGACCTCGCCTGATCGGCGGCTGCCAATTCGACAAGAGCGGCGGCTTTCGGGTCGCCGTTTTCATTTGAACGTGACATTTTACGGTTCCGAACCATCCAAGAGGTAATCGAATCCGTGCTCGTCCTGCCCAAAGGCGTCCGCCACATGCCGGCCTACCTGTCGCGCAGCGCGCAGGAAGAGCTGGTCGACGAGGTGAGACGGATCGTGCAGCAGGCGCCGCTGTTCGTGCCGGCCATGCCGCGCACCGGCAAGGAGATGAGCGTGCGTATGACCAATTGCGGGCCGCTCGGCTGGGTCACCGACAAGGAGCACGGCTATCGTTACCAGCCGGCGCATCCGGTAACCGGGGCGCCTTGGCCGCCAATTCCGGATGCGCTGCTCGACCTGTGGCGCGAGGTCTCGGGCTATCCGCACCCGCCGGAAGCATGCCTCATCAATTTCTACACGCCGGACGCAAAAATGGGCCTGCATCAGGACCGCGACGAGACCGATCTTTCGGCGCCGGTCGTCTCCGTCTCGCTCGGCGACGACTGCCTGTTCCGAGTCGGCCAGACTACGCGTGATGGCGCCACCAAGTCGTTCAGGCTGCAAAGCGGTGACGTCGTGGTGCTCGGCGGCGAGGGGCGGCTGTGCTTTCACGGCGTCGATCGGATCTATCCCTCGACCTCGGCGCTGCTGAAAAACGGCGGGCGGATCAATCTGACGCTGCGGCGGGTGACGGAGCCGGCCGTCACAGCTTCCTGAGCGCCACTTCCTCGATCAGGTGGTCGGCGCCCTTGCGCAGGATCAAGTCGGCGCGGGCCCGCGTCGGCAGGATGTTCTCGCGCAGATTCTTCAAATTGATGTTGGTCCACAGGCCTTCGGCGATGGCGCGCGCCGAACTCTCCGACAGCTGCGAATAGCGGTGAAAGAAGGAGTCCGGATTGCGGAAGGCGGTCTCACGCAGCCGCATGAAGCGGGAAATGTACCAGTTGTGGATCAGCTTCTCGTCGGCATCGATGTAGATGGCGAAGTCGAAGAAGTCCGACAGGAAAGGGACGATCTTGCCGTCCTGCGGCAGCTTGCCGGGCTGCAGGACATTGATGCCCTCGAAGATCAATATGTCGGGCCGGTCGATGGTGACGAACTCGCCGGGAATGACGTCATAAGTCAGGTGCGAATAGACAGGCGCGCGGACATCGGGCAGCGCCGACTTGATGCCCGACAGGAAGCGCAGCAGCGCGCCCACATCGTAGCTGTCGGGGAAACCCTTGCGCTCCATCAGGTTCTCGCGGCGCAGGACCTCGTTGGGCAGCAGGAAGCCGTCGGTGGTGATGAGATCGACCTTGGGGCTCGACGGCCAGCGCGCCAGCAGTTCCTTCAGCACGCGTGCGGTGGTCGATTTGCCGACGGCGACCGAACCGGCAATGCCGATGATGAACGGTGTCTTGACCACGTCGACCGCGTTGAAGAAGGCCTGGCGTTGCCGAAACAGCAGCTGGCTCGCTTCGACATGCGCCGACAACAGCCGCGACAGCGACAGATAGATGCGCGTGACCTCCTCGAGATCGACCGGATCGTTGAGCGAGCGCAGGCGGCGGAATTCGTCCGCGCTCAGCGTCAGTGGGGTATCGGCGCGGAATTGCGACCATTGCTCGGCGGAGAAGAAGCGAAAGGGGGAATACTTCTCGGTCGGCGCGAGCTGATCCATCGAGATACCTGCCCTTCCTCGCGGTCAGCCCTTGGGCCGTGACGCCTTCTCGGCGATGCCCGAACGCCGGGTGCGGCCTTCGAGTTCCCTAAGCACGTCGCTCAGCGGTACCCCGGAGAGGCCGAGAACGACGAGCCAATGATATATAAGATCGGCGCTTTCTGAAACGATGGCCGGTTTGTCGCCCCTGACGGCGGCAATCACCGTCTCGACGGCTTCCTCGCCGAGCTTCTGCGCCGCCTTGTCGATGCCGCGCGCGAACAATTTTGCCGTCCACGAATCCGGATCTCCGGAATGGGCGCGTTCCCCAATGATTTTTTCCAGATCGGAAAGCGAAAACTCGGTCATGGCGTCATCTATCTGCTTGTTTAAGCATGATCTTTTCCGAAACCCGGTTCCCACTTTTCGGGATCATGCTTTAGGGCCGATTATTCACAGAGTCCAGCCGCATCGGCAGGCCGGCGGCGGCCATATGCGCCTTGGCCTGCGCTATCGTGTAGGTGCCGAAATGGAAAATGGACGCGGCCAGCACCGCGCCGGCATGGCCGTCGCGTATGCCTTCGACCATGTGGTCGAGCGTGCCGACGCCGCCGGAGGCGATCACCGGCGCACGCACGGCGTCTGATATCGCGCGGGTCAGCGCGATGTCGTAGCCGGCCTTGGTGCCGTCCCGATCCATCGAGGTCAGCAGGATCTCGCCGGCGCCGCGATCGACCATTTTCCGGGCGAACTCGACCGCATCGATGCCGGTCTTTTCGCGGCCGCCATGAGTGAAGATCTCCCAGCGGTCGGTCTCACTGGTGCCCGACACCTTCTTGGCGTCGATGGCGACGACGATGCACTGGTTGCCGAACTTGTCGGCGGCCTCGGCGACGAAATCCGGGTTCTTCACCGCGGCCGTGTTGATCGACACCTTGTCGGCGCCGGCCAAGAGCAGCTTCCTGATATCGGCGACCTGGCGCACGCCGCCGCCAACGGTCAGCGGCATGAAACATTGTTCGGCGGTGCGTGCGATGACGTCGAAGATGGTCTCTCGATTGTCCGACGAAGCCGTGATGTCGAGGAAGCAGAGTTCGTCGGCGCCGGCCGCGTCATAGGCCTTGGCCGCCTCGACCGGATCGCCGGCGTCGACGAGATCGACGAAGTTGACGCCCTTGACGACACGGCCGCTCTTGACGTCGAGACAGGGGATGACACGGGCTTTCAGCATCAGCGGCCCTCTATCGTGGCGATGAGATCGTTCAGCAACTGGCCGACCAGCGGCGGAACATCGGCCTGGGCGTCGAAGGCCGGGTCGTAGGCGGAGACGGTGATGCCGACGACCGGCACCGCAAGCGCCATGGCGCAAGTGGCATCGCGCAGCTGTTCCGGGCTCGGCCCGCCCGAAGTGATATAGCGGTTGGCCTGCAGCTCCCGGGGATCGTGCACGTCCATGTCGAGATGCATGTGCACGCGTCTGGCGCCGGCGATCTTCAGTCTTTCGGCCGCCTGGGCCACCCCGGAGCATTCCGTCCGCACGATCGGCAATGTCTCCAGCAGCCGCTTCTCGTCCGGATCGAGATCGCGCGCGTTGACGAGCACGCAACGCGACGGATCGACCGGCTTGAAGCCGGGAATGGCCGACGCCACCGGCCGCCAGCACAGGCCGAGCACCGTCGCCAGCGCCATGCCGTCGAGAAAGCCGTATGTGGATGTCTCGGGCGTGTTGAGGTCGCCATGCTGGCCGGCCCAGATGATCGCATCGGCGTCCTCGCCAGCAACCGCGCCGGCGCTGGTCAGGCAGTTTCCGGCAAGGACGATGGGAAACCGACCGGCGTCACGGGCAAGGCGAACCTCGGTCGCAACCGCGTTGCAGACGGCAAAGCCGGTGGCGATTTCACGCTCCTGGGCATCTCCAACCTTGCCGATATCCTCGATCATCACATCGTGGCCGGCCATCGTCAGGGCGTCGACGAGCCCGCCCGAGACCAACGCGTCCGGCCCCTGGCCCATGCCGCCATGGTAGTGGCCGCTGTCATAGGAGGCCAGGATAATGGAGATTTTCACGTCCGCGTCTCCGCCCTGCCCTGCAGGATCGCCAGGGCCTCGGCCGGATCGATGCGGCCATCATAGAGCGCGCGGCCGGAGATCGCGCCTTCGAGCTTTTGCGCATCGGGCATGGTCATGCGCACGATGTCGGCGATCGAGGCGAGGCCGCCCGACGCGATGACCGGGATCGACACGGCATCGGCGAGGTCGATGGTGGCGTCCCAGTTGATGCCGGTCAAAACGCCGTCGCGGTCGATGTCGGTGTAGATGATGGCAGCGACGCCGGCGCCCTCGAACTTCCTCGCCAGTTCGATGACGCCGAGGCTCGACGCCTCGGCCCAGCCCTCGACGGCGACCTTGCCGCCCTTGGCGTCGATGCCGACGGCGACCTTGCCCGGAAACGCCTTGCAGGCCTGTTTGACAAGGTCCGGGTCACGCACCGCCACCGTGCCGAGGATGACCCGGGCCAGCCCGCGATCGAGCCAGTCCTCGATCTGCGCCAGCGTGCGGATGCCGCCGCCGAGCTGCACCGGGTTCTTCGTTGCCTTGAGGATGGCGCCGACCGCCGCGCTGTTGACGCTCTGGCCCTGGAAGGCGCCGTTGAGGTCGACGACATGCAGCCATTCGAAACCCTGTTGCTCGAAGGCCCGCGCCTGCGCGGCAGGATCATCGTTGTAGATGGTCGCGGTCGCCATGTCGCCATGCCTGAGGCGCACGCACTGGCCGTCCTTGAGATCTATCGCCGGGAAAAGGATCATCCGTTCAGGCGCCTTCCACAATGGCGAAATGGGATGTCGAATAGAGGCGTCGGAATTTCAGCGCCACCTGGTATTCAGGCGAATGGAAGCAGGCGAGTGCGACCGCATAGCTCTCGAACTCGATGATGACATGGCGATTGCCCGATGGTCCTTCCGGGCTCGACGATTGACCGCCGCGGGTCAGGAACTTTGCGCCATATTTGTCGAAAGCCGCTTTGTTGGCGGCAATGTATAGCGGATAATTTTCCGGATCGGTCACCTCGACCATCGCCATCCAGTAGCCCTTCTTGCTCATGGTCTATCCCTCTGCTCGAGCATGATCTCCGGACAAACGGGAACCGTTTGTCCGAGAAAGCCGGGGTCCACTTTTCGGGATCATGCTCTAGGGCCTCCAGCGCAGGAAATTGGTGATCAGCGCGAGGCCGAGGGCCTGGCTCTTTTCCGGGTGGAACTGCGTGCCGACAAGATTGTCGCGGGCGACGGCCGCCGTCACCGGGCCGCCATAGTCGGCAACCGCCAGAACCTCGTCCGCCTTGCCCGCATCGAGATGATAGGAATGCACGAAATAGGCATGCAGCCCGCTTGCGCCAGTCGGTATGCCGGCAAACAGCGGATGCTGGCGCTTGAGCTCGATCGTGTTCCAGCCGATCTGCGGGATCTTCAGCGCCGGATCGGAAGGCATGATCTCCTTCACGTCGCCCGATATCCAGCCGAAGCCCTTGGTAATCGTCTTTTCGAGGCCGCGCTGCGACATCAGCTGCATGCCGACGCAGATGCCGAGGAACGGCCGGCCCTTGACGATCGCAACCTCCTCGACGGCTTCCCACATGCCTTCGACGGCCTGCAGGCCGGAGGCGCAGTCGGCATAGGCGCCGACGCCGGGCAGGACGATGCGATCGGCCGTGCGCACCCGCTCGGCATCTGCGGTCAGGTCGATATCGGCCGATATGCCGGCTTCGCGCGCGGCGCGCTCGAAAGCCTTGGTGGCCGAGCGCAAATTGCCCGAACCGTAGTCGATGATCGCAACCCGCATGTCAGCTTCTTCCCGGAATGTGGGTCAGCCCCAGCGCCATGCCCGGCTGCGCTGGCCGCGCGAGGGCAGCATCGGGGACCATACGCGGCGCCGGCACAACCTCATCGGCAAGCGCTTCCGCTTCCAGCGCATAGCGTGTGTCGGCGTCGTCGAGCCAACCGGCTTCGACCGCGCCCCATTCGTGCCAACCGCGCCGGCGAAGTGCCGCGATGCGCAGGCCTTGCCCTTCCAGTCCGACATAGAGCGAAACCAACAGTGACAGCAGCGAGCCGGCCAGACCAAGGCCGAGCTTCTGGCCCAGCATCGAAAGCAGGCCCATGACGACGAAGGCAAGCGCTGCCTCGATCCACAGCCGATGCCAGGCGAACCATAGCGGCGGCACCAGGAGGCCCAGCCAGGTGAAGCCATCGCGGACAAAGGCCGTGGCATCGGCCTTCTCGCTTCGGCCTGGCGGTTCCATCACGACATAGGTGGCCATGGCCTTATCCCTTCAACGATCCCTTGGTGGAGGGAACCGCATCCGGCTGGCGCGGATCGCGTTCGAGAGCCGCGCGCAGCGCGCGCGCCACCGCCTTGAAGCAGGTCTCGGCGATGTGATGGTTGTTGGCGCCATAGTGATTGGTGACATGCAGCGTGATGCCGGCATTCTGCGCCAAAGCCTGGAAGAATTCGCGCACCAGCTCGGTGTCGAAGGTGCCGATCTTCGGCGACGAGAAGGAAACGTTCCAGACCAGGAACGGACGGCCGGACACGTCGATCGCAGCGCGCGTCAGCGTCTCGTCCATGGCAAGGTCGATCGAGGCATAGCGCATGATGCCGCGCCGCTCGCCCAGTGCCTTGGCCAGCGCCTGGCCGAGCGCGATGCCGGTGTCCTCGACGGTGTGATGATCGTCGATATGCAGGTCGCCCTTGGCCCTGACCGTCATGTCGATCAGGGAATGGCGCGCCAGCTGGTCCAGCATATGGTCAAAGAAGCCGACGCCCGTCGAAATGTCCGATTTTCCGGTGCCGTCGACATGGACCGAGACGGCAATCTCGGTTTCCTTGGTCTTGCGGCTGACTTCGGCGGCGCGGGGCGGCATCACTCTATCCTTGTCCCAGAGGTTCACATCGTGACCGGCTCAGAGGTTCAAGCCCTCGCAGGCTTGAAAACGAAAGCCTTCTAGCAGCATGATCCGGCGATTGCCAGTTGCGAACCCGGCCGCTATCCAGCGGTTTGCAATCATCGGTCCCATGCATACATATGGCCGATCAAGTCACTCGTACCGCGCCGATCGCCTTATCGGGATGGCGCTGCTCGGAGCCAGAAAATGTCCGATAATCTGACCATGCACGCCACGACCATCGTGACGGTGCGCAAGGGCAACAAGGTGGTGATCGCCGGCGACGGCCAGGTCAGCCTTGGCCAGACCATCATGAAGGGCAACGCCAAGAAGGTGCGCCGCATCGGCAAGGGCGGCAATGTGATCGCCGGGTTCGCCGGCGCCACCGCCGACGCCTTCACGCTGCTGGAGCGGCTCGAAGCCAAGCTCGAACAATATCCAGACCAGCTGACGCGCGCCTGCGTCGAACTCGCCAAGGACTGGCGCACCGACCGCTATCTGCGCCGGCTGGAAGCGATGATGCTGGTGGCCGACAAGTCGGTATCGCTGGCGCTGACCGGCACCGGCGACGTGCTCGAACCCGAATTCGGCGTCATGGCCATCGGTTCGGGCGGCAATTACGCACTGGCCGCGGCGCGCGCGCTGATGGACAGCGACAAGGATGCCGAGGAGATCGCCCGCAAGGCGATGCAGATCGCATCCGATATCTGCGTCTACACCAACAACAGTTTCGTCGTCGAAACGCTCGATGTCGGCTGAAAAGGCCGGCCATGACCCCGAAAAGTGGAAACCGGTTTTCTCGGACGAACGGTTCCGTTCGTCCAGAGATCATGGCCGAACAAGACGATAATTACGATTTTCGGCCGGTGACGGAAAAAGACCTGCCGATGATCGCCGGCTGGCTCGCCGAGCCGCATGTTGCAGAGTGGTGGGACGATCCGGAGACGGAAATCGCCGGGATTCGCGAGCACATCGACTCGATTTCGGTCGAGCCGCTGATCGTCGAGCTCGACGGCAAGCCGATCGCCTATCTGCAGAGCTACGACCCGCATCTGGAAGACGACCATCCCTATGCCGACCAGCCGTTCGGCACGCTCGGCATCGACGTGTCGATCGGCGTGCCGGAGTTGCTCGGGCGCGGCCATGGCTCGGCAATCGTGCGCCAGTTCGTCGAACAGCTTTTCGAGGAAGGTGTTCCGCGCGTCATCATCGATCCGGATCCCGCCAATGTCAGGGCGATCCGTGCCTATGAAAAGGCTGGCTTTGTTGCCTTTGACACCAGAACATCGGAGTACGGGCCGGCCTTGATGATGGCGCGCGACGCGACGCAGGAGCCCAATTGATCAGCGCCGAAACCCTCGACAAGGCAGTCGCGAAAGGTTTGATCTCGCAGACCCTGCGCGATCAGTTGGAGGCCATGGAACGTGCGGTCGCTCTCGCCCCCGAGGCCAGGCGCGCCGATGACGAGGGTGACGAGGAAAACCTGCGGCTGGTCGGCGGCGGCAACGATCTGTTCGTCACCGTGGGAACCATTCTGCTCAGCGCCGGCTTCTTCTTTGTCCTGACCACCTTGCTTCCAGGCCAGACATTCTGGATCGCTGGCATCCTCGCGGTTTTCACCTGGGGGCTCGCCGAAATCGTCACGCGTCAGCACCGGATGAAATTATCGTCGTCCGTGCTTGCCCTGATTTTCATGGCCGCCATTCTGGCCGCTCTGGCGCTACAGGTGGAGGCCAGCTTCGGCATACGCAAGCCGGAGACTATCTGGCAGCTATTGGCGTTGCGCCAGACGGCGTCCCAGGCCGGATATCTGTTCCTGGGCGGAGGAATAATCGCGGCGGCGATCTATTTCTGGCGTTTTCGCGTCCCCATCATTGCCGGGGCTATCGCCATCGCCTTTACACTGCTTGCCTTCCTGCAAACGGCGATAATCCTGTATGACAGCGTGACAGCGGGTGCGATTGCGCCGCCGCGTATGGAGGATGTTCCCGAATTGCTCCGCGCGGCACTTTACATGCCGCTGATCTGCGGCCTGATCGTGTTCGCAACGGGTGTAGCTTTTGACATTTACGACAGGGATCGACGCAAGATCTGGTCCGATTGCGCTTTCTGGCTGCATGTCGTCTCGGCGCCCATGCTGGTGCATCCGCTCTTCATCATGGCAACCGGCCAGAACGTCGTATTCGGACATATTGCGCCGGATACCAATGCAACCCTCATGCTGACTATACTGATCCTTGGCTTCCTCTATGTCGCGCTTGCCATCGACCGCCGTTCGCTTCTGGTTCCGACATTGGCTTACTTCGGCTCGCTGGGCATCTATTATCTGGTGAATTCCGCCTCCGATTCGACGGGCATCCCGCCTTTTGCCTTGATCCTGGTCGTTGTTGGCGCGCTGATCATTCTGTTCGGGGCTGGCTGGCAGCGTATCCGGCGGATTGTGGTCAAACCCACCTTGCCGGCTGCCGTGATCCGCCGGCTACCGCCGCTGAAGGCGTGACAAGGCTTTGTGATGATCGAGACGGCGACGCGAAATGAGGGGGAATGAACCGATGACGACACCGGCCGCGGAGAACAGCTATTCGGCCTATGAAGACAGCTGGCGAATGGGGCTTCTGCTCGTCCTCGCGCTGATCATCTTCCAGGCCGGGGCGCTCTACGGCATGGGGCGAGCGCCGATCTGCACCTGCGGCTACGTCAAGCTCTGGCATGGCGTCGTGCAGAGTTCGGAGAATTCCCAGCACATTTCGGACTGGTATACGTTCTCGCACATCATCCACGGCTTCCTGTTCTATGCGCTGGCAAGATTCCTGTTCCCGCGTTCGCCGATCGGCTTGAGACTGGCGTTCGCCGTCTTCATCGAAGGCGGTTGGGAGCTGCTCGAAAACAGCCCATTCATCATCGAGCGCTACCGCGCCGGCACCATCTCGCTCGACTATTACGGCGACAGCATCATCAATTCGGTGTCGGACACTCTGGCCATGGTGCTGGGATTTGTGATGGCGCGAAGGCTACCTATATGGGTGATCGTCAGCCTTGCCATCATCTTCGAACTCGGTACCGGCTATCTCATCCGGGACAATCTGACACTCAACGTGATCATGCTGCTGCATCCGTTCGAGGCCATCAAGCAGTGGCAAAGTGGAATCTAGTGATATGAGCACATTTTCTCCCCGCGAAATCGTTTCGGAACTCGACCGTTTCATCATCGGCCAGAAGGACGCCAAGCGCGCCGTGGCCATCGCCTTGCGCAACCGCTGGCGCCGCCAGCAGCTGGAAGGCCAGATGCGCGAAGAGGTGATGCCGAAGAACATCCTGATGATCGGGCCGACCGGCGTCGGCAAGACCGAGATCTCGCGCCGCCTGGCGCGTCTTGCCGGTGCGCCTTTCGTCAAGGTCGAGGCGACCAAGTTCACCGAGGTCGGCTATGTCGGCCGCGATGTCGAGCAGATCATCCGCGATCTGGTCGAGATCGCCATCGGCCTGGTGCGCGAGAAGATGCGCGAAGACGTCAAGGCGCGCGCCCACGTCAACGCCGAGGAACGCGTGCTGGAAGCGCTGGTCGGCAAGACGGCGAGCCCGGCCACCCGCGATAGTTTCCGCAAGAAGCTGCGCGACGGCGAACTCGACGACAAGGAGATCGAGGTCGAGGTTGCCGACACCGGCAGCGGCGGCATGCCCGGCTTCGAGATTCCCGGCATGCCGGGCGCCAATATCGGCGTGCTCAACATCAACGACATGCTGTCGAAGGCGATGGGCGGCAAGAAGACCAAGACGCGCAAGACGACGGTCAAGGAGTCCTACGATCTGCTGGTCAATGACGAGTCCGACAAGCTGCTCGATCAGGACGAAGTCGTGCGCCGGGCGCTCGATGCCGCGGAAAATGACGGCATCGTCTTCCTCGACGAGATCGACAAGATAGCGGCGAGATCCGACATTTCGGGCGGTCCGTCCCGCGAAGGCGTGCAGCGCGACCTGCTGCCGCTGGTCGAGGGCACCACGGTGGCGACCAAATACGGGCCGTTGAAGACGGATCATATCCTGTTCATCGCTTCCGGCGCCTTCCACGTCTCGAAGCCGTCCGACCTTTTGCCGGAGCTGCAGGGCCGCCTGCCGATCCGCGTCGAATTGCGGGCGCTGGAGAAGGATGATTTCGTCCGCATCCTGACCGAGACCGAGGCGAGCCTGATCAAGCAGTATATCGCTCTGATGAAGACCGAAGGCGTCGAGCTGACCTTCACCGACGACGCTATCGACTCGCTGGCCGGCATCGCCGTCGATCTCAACGCCAGCGTCGAGAACATCGGCGCAAGGCGGCTGCAGACGGTGATGGAGCGGGTGCTGGACGAAATCTCCTACGATGCGCCCGACCGCAACGGCACATCAGTCACCATCGATGCCGCCTATGTGGAGAAGCATGTCGGCGACCTGTCCAGGAATACCGACCTGTCGCGGTTCATCCTTTAAACGACGGCGCCGGAACGTTCCGGCGCCGGTCCGGACAACATTTTCCGGCAAGCAAAATCATGTGTGGCCAGATGGTACCATCTGGCCACCTTTCGTAGTGCCGGGTGAAGGGGCGCTCTCGACTCGACCAAGAGCTTTACCTAGTTTGCGCGGCAATTCTCGATCTCTTGGTTTGACGCAATTCCGGGAAACCGTTTCACACTTTTCCTGGAATTGCTTGGGCGGCGGGTGCATGAAAAAACTGATCCTGGTCATTCTCGGCTTGACGCTGGCGGCGACGCTGTTCGCCGCCCAGGCAGCGACATTGGTGCCGGCGGGAAATCGCAATGCCGTGCAGCCCGACATTCCCGGCGCCTCCAGCCGGCGCACGCAGGCGACCAACACCAGCTTCCAGGCGAAGTACCGCAAGGTCTACGCCCTGCTGCAGAACGACGCCGATCTGCGCGGCAAGATCAAGAAGGCAGCAGCCACCTACGGCATCGATCCCTTGCACATCGTCGGCGCCATCGTCGGCGAGCACACCTACAATGTCGATGCCTATGACCGGCTGCAGACCTACTACGTCAAGGCGATCTCCTATCTCTCCAGCAAGCTGTCCTTCGCCTATGAAGGCGAGGACATCACGGATTTCGTGCAGCGGCCGGAATTCAAGAAATGCGCCGCAATGTCCGACAGCTACGATCTGTGGGAATGCCGCGAGCAGGTGTGGAACCATTCGTTTCGCGGCAAGAGCGTCGGCGGGACCAGCTTTCCCGACGACCGTTTCGGCGCCACCTTCTTCCAGCCTTACTATGCCGGCCAGACCTTCGGCCTCGGCCAGCTCAATCCGCTGACCGCCTTGCAGATGAGCGATCTCGTGCACAAGGTTTCCGGCCTGCCGAAGCTCGACGTCGGCGATCCCAATTCGGTCTACAAGACCATCATGGATCCCGACCTGACGCTGCCCTACGTCGCCGCGACGATCCGGAAATCGATCGATGCCTACAAAAGCATTGCCGGCTTCGACATTTCGGGCAATCCGGGGGTCACGGCCACGCTCTACAATGTCGGCAATCCGGAGCAGCGCGCCGACGCGCTGAAGGCGGAGAACGACAGGCGCCGCGCCGCCGGCGAGCCGGAAAAGCTGCCGGAAGAGAATTACTATGGCTGGCTGGTGAATGACAAATTGGCGGAGCTGAAGGCGCTGTTTTAGGCTGGGGTTCAGGCGCGCTGACGTTAATTTGCCGACGCCTGCGCCGCCCCTCATTGTCCTGCCGGACATTTCTCCCCGTATAGTGACGGGGAGAAAGGGGCTGGCCGTAACCTCGGCGCCCTTCTTGCGATGCTGGTGATTGGCGAAACCGGCGATGATAGCGCCCTTCTCCCCGTCACTATACGGGGAGAAGATGCCGGCAGGCAGATGAGGGGCAGCGCAGACGTCGGCAATTGGCGTGACGGCTCACGCCGCCAGCAGCGACTTCAGCTTGACCGCCTGTGATCCCAGCGCTTCCGGCGCCGGTTTCGCGTGCTTGCCGATCAGCATTTCGGCCAGCCTGATATCGCGGGCGACCGCGTTGCCGGGGCCGATGCCGCTGGCCGCCACCAGCCTGCCGTCTTGCGCCAAATGGAAGAGAATGAAGGCGCCATCGCCGAGGTCGCGGCGCACGGTGCTGCTGCCTTCGTCGGACAGCCCGGCGATCTGCAGGGACAGACCATATTGATCCGACCAGAACCACGGCACCGCCGCATGCGCCTCGCCGGCACCGAGCATGTTCCTGGCCGCCAGCGCGCCCTGTTCCTGGGCGTTGCGCCAGGCTTCCAGCCGCACCCGACGGCCGCCATAGACGGCGAGCGGAAACGAGCAGCAATCGCCGGCGGCATAGATGTCGGGATCGCTGCTGCGCAATTGCGCATCGACAGCGATGCCGTTGTCGATCGCCAGGCCGGCTTCGGCCGCCAGCCCGGTCACCGGCACGGCGCCGATGCCGATGATCGCGAGGTCGGCGACGATTTCCCGGCCGCCGGCAAGCGCTATGCGCACCTTGTTGCCGTCGTCGGCGATGGATGCGATGCCATCCCCGCACAGAATATCAACGCCCTCGGCGACATGCGCGTCATGGATGATTTCGGCGATCTCCGCCGGCACGCCGCGCATCAGGATGCGCGGCTGCGCCTCGATAACGGTGACCGCAGCGCCTAGCTTGCGTGCCGCGGCGGCAAGTTCGAGGCCGATGAAACCGCCGCCGATGATGGCGATACGGTTGCCGGGGGTGAGATGCGCGCGAATCGCGAGCGCGTCGGCGAAGGTCCTGAGATAGACGCAGTGCGCGCCAAGGCCGGGCATCGGCAGCTTGCGCGGCATCGAACCCGTTGCCAGCAGGAGCTTTTCGTAAGGCAGGACCGATCCGTCCGACAGGCGCACCGCATGCGCCGCCGGATCGATCGCCACGGCCTGGACGGAATGGATATGCCGGATCGATTTCTCGGCCAGAATGGCGTCGCTGGCGATCGCCTTGATCTCGGGCGCATCGCTGGCCATCGCCTCCTTGGACAGAGGCGGGCGCTCGTAGGGCAGATGCGGCTCATCGCCGACCAGCGTCACCGGCCCCCGATAATCGAGGTCGCGCAGCGCCAATGCCGCCCGCCCGCCGCATTCGCCGGCGCCGATGATGACCATTCCCCCCGCCATGTCGGTCATCCGATCTGAATCAGGACTTTGCCGGCGTCGACCTTGACCGGATAGGTCTTCAGGTTGACGCAGACCGGCGCGCCGCGGGCGTCACCCGTCTTGTAGTTGAAGCGGCCATTGTGCTTGGGACATTCGATGATGTCGTCCATCACCAGCCCGTCGGCCAGGTGCACCTTTTCATGCGTGCAGAGGCCGTCGGTGGCGAAGAACTCGTCGTCGGGGCTGCGATAGATGGCGAAGGTGCGGCCGCCATGGTCGAAGCGCATCACATCCTCCTCGTCTATGTCGCCGGTGGCGCAGGCCTCGACCCAGTCGCTCATTCAAGTCCTCCCCAAAAGCAAATCCAGGAAAAGTGCGCAGCGGTTTTCCGCCCGGAATTGCGTTAAAATAAACAGTCTAGATCGGATGGAAGCACGATCATTCCGCCGCGGCGGCGATAGTGTCGTTGTGGAATTCTTCGCGATATGGCCGTGCGGTCGGCGGCAGCTCGCGCTTGAGGAAATAGTCCTCGTTGCGCAGCTGGCGCAGGAAGACCGGGATCATCTCGCGATAGCCGGCCAGGATCGACGGTGTCGGTTCCGGCAGGTCGTGCTTGATCAGTTCGTGCAGCCTCGGCAGCGCATGGTACGGCACCATCGGGAACATGTGATGCTCGACATGGTAGTTCATGTTCCAGTAGATGAAGCGGCTGATCGGGTTCATGTAGACGGTGCGGCTGTTCAGCCTGTGGTCGGTGACATTGTCGGCCAGGCCGCCATGCTGCAGCAGCCCCACCATGACATGGTGCCAGGCGCCGTAGAGCCTGGGCAGGCCGACCAGCATCAGCGGCAGGAACGAACCGGTGTAGAGCGCCAGCCCGACGGTGGCGGCATAGATCGCCGTCCAGATGCGGGCGACGCGGATCGCCTTGGGCTGTTCCTGTTCGGGAATGAAGGTCTTTTCGGCGGCGCTGATGTTGCCGGCGGCGTTGCGCAGCATGTCTGACATCGCATGCCAGGCATCGAGCACGCCAACGAAACCCAGCATGGCGCGAACCAGATCGGGCGGCCGCATGACCGAGATTTCCGGGTCGCGGCCCACGATGACGGTGTCGGTGTGGTGGCGCGTGTGGCTCCAGCGCCAGGTCACCGGATTGCGCATGATCATGAAGCAGGCGATCTGATAGACCGCATCGTTCATCCATTGCGTCCGGAAAGCGGTGCCGTGGCCGCATTCGTGCCAACGCGAATCCGTCGAGGAGCCGTAGAGGACGCCATAGACGAAGAAGAACGGCACGCACCACCATGTGCCCCAGAACCAGGCGCCGCCGGCCCCGCTGACGATCAGCGCGGCGAACCAGATTGCCGTATCGCGGATCGCCGGCCCGTCGGAGCGCTGCATCAGCTCCTTCATCTGCTTGCGCGGTATGTCGGTGTGATACCACTCGGCCGCCGACAGGCCGGTCTCGACCGCGAGCTTGGCATCGCGGCCGATCAGGCTGTAGTCACGCCGGGACGGCGCAGTGGACATGATTGCCTCCCTCGGCAAAGGCATCCGCCAAGGCGAATGCCATGAATTCCTTTGGCTTCTAGCGTCAAAGTAACGCCGACCGATGATGGACTCAACATCATAAAGATAGTTTCTATCATTTCCCATCAGGATGCTGTACGAAGGCTCAAGCAAATCCGACGGGGCAAGCATGGTGAAGCGGCCGACCATATCTGATCTGGCGCGCATCTCGGGCGTCAGTGTCGCTACCGTCGACCGCGTGCTGAACAACCGGCTGCCGGTGCGCGAGGAGACAGCGCGCCGCGTCTACGAGACCGCTACCGATATCGGCTATCACGCCGCCGGCCTCATCAAGCAGCGCATGCGCCAGGAATTGCCGGAGTACCGGCTGGGCTTCCTGCTGCTGCGGGGCAATGATGCCTTTTACGGCGACTTCGCGCGGGAACTCGAACTGGCCATCTCGCGATCGCAGCGCTTCCGCGGCGTTGCGACCATCGATTTCGCCAGTTCCCTGGCTCCCGACGAGATCGCCTCCCAGATGCGCAGGCTGGCGGCGAAATCGAGGGCCATCGCCGTTGTCGGTCCGGACCATCCGACCCTGACAGCGGTCGTGGAAACCTTGAAGGCGAGAGGGCAGCCGGTCTTTTCCGTGCTGTCCGACTTTGCCGCCGGCATCCGGGAAGGCTATATCGGCCTCGACAACCGCAAGGTCGGGCGCACCGCCGCATGGATGATCTCCAAGGCAGCCAAGCGGCCCGGCAAGGTCGCCCTCTTCGTCGGCAGCCACCGCTTCCACGGCCATGAGCTGCGCGAGATCGGCTTTCGCTCCTTCTTCCGCGAGCACGCGCCGGAGTTCAGCGTGCTTGAAACGCTGGTCAATCTGGAAGCCAACCAGGTGACCCATGACGCGATGATCGATCTTCTGGCGCGTTATCCGGATCTTGCCGGCTGCTACGTCGCCGGCGGCGGCATGGAAGGCGCGGTTTCGGCGCTGCGGGCAGCGAAGCCCGCGACCATGCCGGTGGTCGTCTGCAACGAGATCAACGCCGAATCGCGTGCGGCACTCGCCGACAACATCCTCACCATGGTGATCTCGACCCCGCTCGCCGCTTTGTGCCGTGAGCTTGTCGACCTGATGGCGCATGCCATCGAGACCGGCGCCGCCAACGCTCCGGGCCAGACCTTCCTGCCCTTCGACATCTATCTGCCGGAAAACATCTAGCCCGCCGCCGCGCAAGGCCGCCGAGGCAAATGATAGAATCCATCAGAGCGAGGCGTAAATCGGCCCGCAGGCCGCGGAATCGCCCTTGACGCCCCGATGTGAAATGGAATAAATATTTCATCATCTGTGTATTTTGGTTCTTTCGTTCCGTAATATCTGTTTCAAACGGAGGGTTTGACGTTCCAGCCAGGAGGCAGGCGTCACCCGGAACAGAAGAGACATCAGGGAGAGATTCCCCGGGGAGATCGGGGATTCCGGATAAATCGGTGAAACCGGACACCAATATGTGGAGGAGAAACACAATGAAGAAATTGATTTTGGGCGTCGCCTTCGCGGCGCTGATGAGCTCATCCGCCCTGGCCGCCAAGGTTGGCGTGTCGATGGCCAAGTTCGACGACAACTTCCTGACCGTGCTGCGCAACGGCATGATCGAGCAGGCCAAGGGCATGAGCGGCGTCGAGCTGCAGGTCGAGGACGCGCAGAACGACGTTGCCAAGCAGCTTGACCAGATCAAGAACTTCGCCGCCTCGGGCGTCGATGCCATCATCGTCAACCCGGTCGACACTTCGGCCACGCAGGCGATGTCGGACGCCGCCGCCGCAGCCAAGATCCCGCTGGTCTATGTCAACCGCGAGCCGGTCAATGTCGACACGCTGCCCGACAACCAGGCCTTCGTCGCCTCGAACGAAGCCGATTCCGGCACGCTCGAGACCAAGGAAGTCTGCCGCCTGTTCAAGGAAGCCGGCAAGAAGGAAGCCAATGTCTATGTGATCATGGGCGAGCTTTCCAACCAGGCCGCCGTGCAGCGCACCAAGGACATCGACGACGTGATCGCGACGCCGGAGTGCAGCTTCATCAAGATCATCGACAAGCAGACGTCGAACTGGAACCGCGACGAGGCGCAGAACCTGATGACCAACTGGCTGTCGACCGGCAAGCCGTTCGACGGCGTCATCGCCAACAATGACGAAAGCGCCATCGGCGCCATCCAGGCGATGAAGGCCGGCAACATCGACATGAAGACGGTTGTCGTCGGCGGCGTCGACGCCACCCAGGACGCGCTGGCGGCCATGCAGGCGGGCGACCTCGACGTAACCGTGTTCCAGGACGCGGCCGGCCAGGGCGCCGGCGCTCTCGATGCGGCGCTCAAGCTCGCCAAGGGCGAGAAGGTCGAGCACAAGGTCTACGTGCCCTTCCAGCTGGTGACGCCCGCCAACATCGACAAGTTCCTGAAGAAGAACTGAGCCGCCAACGGTTCGATACGGAGCGGCGCTCTCGATCAAGACAGCGCCGCTCCCCTCTCTCCCTCAGCGCCGCAGGCGCGAGGGCGACCGCGGCTGATGGAGGACAGAATACGTGGCACAGACATCTCATGGCGTCGGCGGCGTCGGTTATGATGCGAGGAAGCGCACATGGCCGGCCGAGTTCAATGTTTTCCTGGCACTGGTCATTCTCGTCGTCATCTTCGAACTGATCGGCCGCATCTTTCTGGGCGACAGCTTTCTGTTCAACACACGCAGCGACGTCGGCGGCATCTTCAACGAAGCGCGCCTGCAGATCATCATCCTGCAGGTGTCGATCGTCGGCATCATCGCCATCGGCGTGACGCAAGTGATCATCACCGGCGGCATCGACCTGTCCTCGGGCTCGATCGTCGGCGCGACCGCCATGATCGCCATGAGCTTCGCCCAGGTGGCCACGGTCAACGGCAACCCCAATCCCAAGGCGATGTTCCTGGCGCAAGGCTGGACCGACCTGCCTGTCATCGTGCCGCTGCTGGTGGCGATCGCCTGCGGCCTGTTTGCCGGCCTGGTCAATGGCGCGCTGATCGCCTACACACGCATTCCGCCGTTCATCGCCACGCTCGGCATGATGGTGACCGCGCGCGGCATCGCCAAATGGTGGTCCAAGGGCCAGCCGATCTCGTTTCCCACCGAGAGTTTCGCCGGCATCGGCAAAGGCCTGATGCCCGTCGTCATCTTCCTGTCGCTGGCCATCCTGTTCCAGCTGATCATGACCTACACCAGGTACGGCAAGCATTGTTACGCGATCGGCTCCAACGAGGATGCCGCGCGCATGTCCGGCATCAAGATCGCCAACCACAAGATCCTGGTCTACGTCATCGCCGGCATTCTCGCCGCGCTCGCCGCCGTGGTGCTGAGCTCCAAGAACCTGACCGCGCAGTCCGGCATGGGCGTGATGTACGAACTCGATGCCATCGCCATGGCGGTCATCGGCGGCGTCTCCCTGTCGGGCGGCCGCGGCTCGATCATCGGCACGGTGATCGGCTCGCTGATCTTCGGCGTCATCATCTCCGGCTTCACCTTCCTGCGCCTCGACGCCTACTACCAGGAGATGGTCAAGGGTGTGATCATCGTCGGTGCGGTGGTTCTCGACCAGTGGCGCCAACGCCTGCGGGCAATGAGGGCATGACCATGTCAGACATCGTCCTGAAGACTGAAAACCTGACCAAGCGCTATGGCGGCGTGCACGCGCTGGAAGGGGCGAATTTCGAACTGCGCAAGGGCGAGCATGTCGCCATCATGGGCGACAACGGCGCCGGCAAGTCGACCTTCGTGCGCCAGATCACCGGTGTCGAGCAGCGCACCAGCGGCCAGATCTGGTTCGACGGCAAGGAAGTGAATTTTGCCGGGCCGATCGAGGCTCGCACGGCGGGCATCGAGACCGTGTTCCAGAACCTGGCGCTGGCCGACGATCTCGACGTGCCTTCGAACCTGTTCCTCGGCCGCGAGAAGGTTTTGTTCAACCTCGGCCCGTTCTCGATCCTGGACCGCAAATACATGCGCAAGGCGACCGAGGCGGCGCTCGTCCGCACGGCGGTGAAGATCCCCAATCTGTCCAACACCATCCGCCACATGTCAGGCGGCCAGCGCCAGTGCGTGGCGATCGCCCGGACGGCGACCTTCGCCTCCAAGCTGATCATCATGGACGAGCCAACGGCTGCCCTTGGCGTACAGGAGACCGCGCAGGTCGAAAACATCGTCCGTACGCTCAAGGACAATGGCGAGCCGCTGATCCTGATCAGCCACAATATGCGCCAGGTGTTCGATCTCTGCGACCGTATCGTCGTGTTCCGGCGCGGCCGCATCGTCGCCAATCTGCGCAAGGAGAACACCGACGGAAACGATATCGTCTCCTACATCACCGGCGCCAAGACCGGGGAGGCGGAACTCGCGGCCTAAAACAGGGCGATCACCCTGTTTTAAGGTATGCGTGCGTGAAGTAATCTTGCCCCCTTCCTCAGGGAAGGTGCGGACACAACTCTCTCAGATCCATCCCCCAGAGGAAATACCCATGACCGTTCGCTTCGCTCTCCTCGGTGCCGGCCGCATCGGCAAGGTCCACGCCCGCGCCGTCGGCTCCAACCCGCAGGCCAAACTGGTTGCCGTTGCCGATGCGTTCGAGAAGGCCGCCAAAGAGCTGGCGAGCGCCTATGGCGCCGAGGTGCGCAGCATCGAAGATATCGAGAAAGCCGGGGATATCGACGCCGTCGTCATCTGCACGCCGACCGACACCCACGCCGATCTGATCGAGCGCTTCGCCAAGGCCGGCAAGGCGATCTTCTGCGAGAAGCCGATCGACCTCAACGTCAAGCGCGTCGAGAAGTGCCTAGCCGTGGTCGAGAAGACCAAAGCGACGCTGATGGTCGGCTTCAACAGGCGTTTCGATCCGCATTTCGCCGCCGTGCGCAAGGCGATCGACGACGGCGCCATCGGCACCGTCGAGATGGTCACCATCACGTCCCGCGATCCGGGCGCGCCACCGATCGACTACATCAAGCGCTCGGGCGGCATTTTTCGCGACATGACCATCCATGATTTCGACATGGCGCGCTTCCTGCTCGGCGAGGAGCCGGTGGCCGTCAGTGCGCATGCCTCGGTGCTGGTCGACAAGAAGATTGGTGCTGCCGGCGATTTCGATAGCGTCAGCGTCATCCTCGAAACCGCTTCCGGCAAGCAGGCCGTCATCTCCAACTCGCGCCGCGCCACCTATGGCTACGACCAGCGCATCGAGGTGCATGGCTCGAAAGGCATGGTTGCCGCCGAGAACCAGCGCCCGGTGTCGATCGAACTGGCCAACGAAAAGGGCTACACCCGCCCGCCGCTGCACGACTTCTTCATGACCCGCTACCTCGACGCCTACGCTATTGAGATCGCCGCGTTCATCACGGCCGCGACCTCGGGCAAGAAAGCGTCGCCGAGCGGTGCGGATGGGCTGGTGGCGCTGAAGCTGGCCGACGCGGCGCTGAAATCAGCAACGACCGGCAAGACCGTCCGTCTCGACAAGTAGTAACCCTTAGAAAGAACCACGGGAGCAGAGCGATGAGCGGAACAGCCGATCGCAATTCACAGACACGCGCCGTCGTCACCGGCGGCGCGCAAGGTATCGGCTTTGCCGTCGCCGAAGCGCTGGCCGAGGAAGGTTGCCGGGCACTGGCGCTCATCGGCCGCTCGCAGGAGAAGGGCGACAAGGCCGTCGCCCATTTCAGGAAAGCCGGCGTCGACGCGATCTTCATCAGCGCCGACGTCTCGAAAGTGGCCGACTGCAAGGGCGCCGTTGCCACCGCGATCTCGCATTTCGGCACCATCAACGCGCTGGTCAATGCTGCAGCAACATCGGCGCGCGGCTCGCTGGTCGAAACCTCCGAGGAGCTTTTCGACACCATCTTCGACACCAATGTGCGCGGCCCGTTTTTCCTGATGCAAGGCGTGGTGGCGCATCTCCTGGAAAAGAAAGCACCCGGCTCGATCGTCAACGTGCTGTCGATGTCGGCGCATACCGGCCAGTCGTTCCTGACGCCCTATTCGACCAGCAAGGGGGCGCTGATGACGCTGACCAAGAACGTTGCCAATGCCTATCGCCACAACCGCATCCGCTGCAATGCGGTGCTGCCGGGCTGGATGGACACAGAGGGCGAGGACATCGTGCAGAAGAAGTGGCACGACGCGCCGGACGACTGGCTGGCCAAGGCCGAGGCGGCGCAGCCGATGGGCCAGTTGGTCAAGCCGGACCAGCTTGCACGGTTGATCAGCTACATGGTCAGCCCGCAGTCCGGTGTCATGACCGGATCGCTGGTCGACTATGACCAGAGCATTGCGGGGTCGTCTCCGGAATAGGGTCAGCCGAATAGCCTCTCGTCCAGAAGCAGCTCGGCCAAGCCTTGGCCGAGCTTGCCCTCGCCAGCGTGACCGGCTCCAGACCAAAATCACCAAGGGACCCGAGCTCTGAAAGCCCTCCCTTCCCCTGTTGCCGCCGCATCACCACTCCCATATAGTCAAGATAGTCAGACTGGTCATGGAGGTCGCAATGCTGTCTGCGCCCAAAGAGAATACCAATTGGACGGTCGCCGGGGCAAAAGCCCGGCTCTCGGAGGTTATCGAGCGCGCGCAGTCTTCGCCGCAGACGATCACCAGAAACGGCAAACCAAGCGTGGTTGTCGTCTCGGCCGAGGAATGGCAGCGCAAGACCGCGCGCAAGGGTACGCTTGCGGAGTTCCTGCTGGAGTCGCCGCTGCGCGGCGCCGATATCAACCTTGAGCGTCAGCGCGACGAACCGCGTGATCTGCCGCTGTGAGGCTTCTGCTCGATACGAATGTCCTGTCTGAAGTGACACGACCGGCGCCGGACGCACGCGTTCTGAACTGGCTGGATCGGCTTGATGAGGATCGCTCCTTCATCAGCGTCGTGTCGATCGCCGAGATCCGGCGCGGAGTCGCCCTCATGGATGAGGGTCGGAAACGTGAGGCCCTGGCCGAGTGGCTTGCTCGGGACCTGCCGCAGCGCTTCGAGCAGAGGGTTCTTCCGGTGGACGAATCGGTTGCCTTGGCCTGGGGCGACTTGATGGGGTTTGCAAAACGCAGCGGTCGCGGCCTGTCGTCGATGGACGGCCTGATCGCAGCCACGGCGATTGCGCAGGAGCTTACCTTGGCAACACGCAATACGAAGGATTTCGAAGGTTTTGGAATTGAACTTTTTGATCCCTGGACTGGATGACGATAGCAGCCTCATCAGGGCACGTGACAAGCGCCTCCGCATCGACTATATGAACCTCATGATCAACCTGACCGCCACATATTGGTACTTTAGGAGCTCGCTGGCGGCGGGAGGATTGCGCTCGATCTGAAGATTGCAGCAACAAGATCCGAACAGCCGCCATACCTGGCGGCTTTTTTGTTTCAGCCGGCAGGTTCCCTCTAAATCAAAGAGGAGCATGATGTCGTCCGAAAACCGCTTCACACTTTTCGGCATCATGCTCTCGACAGGAGCAGAAAGCCGTGTTGACCACCACAGACGACCTCCGGGTCAAGGAAATCCGAGAACTGAGTACGCCGGACGAGGTGATGCGGGAGATACCGCGCACGCTGACGGCGACGCGCACCGTGACCGCGTCGCGCAACGCGATCCATGCCATCTTGAACGGTACCGACGATAGGCTGCTCGTCATTGTCGGCCCGTGTTCGATCCACGATCCAGTCGCGGCCGTCGACTATGCCAGCCGTCTGGCGGCGCTGCGCGAGAGCCTGTCGGACCGGCTGGAGATCGTGATGCGGGTCTATTTCGAGAAACCGCGCACGACGGTCGGCTGGAAAGGCCTGATCAACGATCCCGACCTCGACGGCAGCTTCAACATCGACAAGGGGCTGCGGATGGCGCGCAACGTGCTGTCGGCCGTCAACAATCTCGGCCTGCCGGCGGCGACCGAATTCCTCGACATGACCACGCCGCAATACATTGCCGACCTGGTCGCCTGGGGCGCGATCGGCGCGCGCACGACCGAGAGCCAGATCCACCGCGAACTCGCCTCGGGCCTTTCCTGCCCGGTCGGCTTCAAGAACGGCACCGACGGCAATCTGCGCATCGCCGCCGAGGCGGTGAAATCGGCTGCCCAGCCGCATCATTTCATGGCGGTGACCAAGGGCGGGCGCAGCGGCATCGCCACGACCACGGGCAATGAGGACTGCCACGTCATCCTGCGCGGCGGCGTTCAGCCCAACTATGACGCGGCGAGCGTCGAAGCCGCCGCTGTGGAACTCGCCCGCATCGGCGTTGCGCCCAGGCTGATGATCGATGTCAGCCACGCCAACTCGGCCAAGAAGCCCGAGAACCAGCCCAAGGTCGCGGCAGATGTCGCCGGCCAGGTCGCGGCAGGCGACGAGCGCATCATCGGCCTGATGATCGAGAGCAACCTCGTCGCCGGCCGGCAGGACGTGGTGCCGGGCAAGCCGCTGCTCTATGGCCAGAGCATCACCGATGGCTGCATCGACTGGGCGACCACCGAGACGGTGCTGCACGGCCTTGCCGGCGCCGTCGAGTGGCGCCGCTCGGCACGCCGCGCCATGATCGACAACCGGCAGGGAGCCGCTTGAGCCACTATTGCCGGCCTTTGCCCGGCACGACCCCCACCCTAACCCTCCCCACAAGGGGGAGGGAACGCTGCCGCGCACTCCTACTCGAACCTTGACGCCTGAAAGCCTCGGCAGTTTGCCATTGTCAGCGCCGGCGGGAGTCTCCCTCCCCCTTGTGGGGAGGGGTTAGGGGTGGGGTCTTCTTCGCAAGAAATCCCTACGCCGCTCTCAGTCCTTCCCATGCGGTAAACACCGACACGGCAAAGAGCAGCAGTCCGGCCGCCCGGCCGGCAAAAATGGTGGCCCGCGGATTGGCGATCAGAAGGTTGCGGCTGCGGCCGGCCGTGATCGCCAGCCCGCCATAGATCGCAGCCTGCGTCACCACGGTCAGCAGCCCCATGATCGTCGCCTGCATCCAGATCGGACCGTAGTCCGGTTTCAGGAACTGCGGGTAGACGGCAAGCACGAACAGGTATGCCTTCGGGTTGATCAGGCAGGTCACAAAACCCTGGCGAAAGGCCTTCCATGCGGACCGGCTGCCGGCAGGCCCCTCCTGGCCGACAGTGATGGAACTGCGCATCAGCGTGATACCGATAAAGGCCATGTAGGCGGCGCCGGCAAGCAGCAGCGGCTTGAACAGGATCGGCACGAAATGCATCAGCAGGCCGACGCCGATGGCGCCGTTCAGCGTATGCACCATGCCGCCGACCATGATGCCGCCGGTCGCGGCGAGACCCCTGTCGCGTCCGCCGGTCAGTGCATTGGCAAGCACGAAGAGCATGTCCATGCCCGGAACGGCGATGATGCCGAACAGCAGGATAAAGAAAAGCCAGAGATTTTCCGCATAGCCCATGTCAGTTGCCTGCCGCCTCGCTCCGCCAAACCGCAACGGAACCTGTTGATTTTCAATTCGATAGGCGCTCCTATAGGTCAGCCCAACTGACAATGGTGTGTCAGTTGGGCGCGCGACCTGGGGTAAAAAATGCGCAAGGCGTCACGCCTGTTCGAGATCATCCAGATCGTGCGGCTGGCGCGGCAGCCGGTGACGGCAGCGACGATTGCCGAGCGGCTGGAAGTGACGGTACGCTCGATCTATCGCGACATCGCAGCGTTGCAGGCGATGCGCGTGCCGATCGAGGGCGGACGCGGCATCGGCTACATCCTGCGCCCCGGCTTCGACCTGCCGCCGCTGATGTTCTCGATCGAGGAGATGGAGGCGATCGTCCTGTCGCTGGCGCTGCTGGAGCGCACGGGCGACAGCGAGCTCAAGCAGGCGGCCAAGCGCGTCAGCGCCAAGATCGCCGGCGCGGTGCCGCCACCCTTGCGGCAGGCATTCGACGCCAATGCGCTGCATGCCTGGGGGTTCGCCGCGCCTTCGACCGGCGCGATCGACCTGGCGCTGGTGCGCCGCGCCATCCGCGACGAGGAGAAGCTCGATCTCTCCTATTGCGACGAAATGGGCCGCGCCTCCGAGCGTCTCATCCGCCCGATCGCGCTGATCTACTACGCCGAAACCGCCAACATCGTCGCCTGGTGCGAGCTGCGCCAGGCGATCCGCAATTTCCGCAGCGACCGGATCGAGGATTGCCAGGCGACGGGGCTACGCTTCAAGGGCGAAGGCGACCGGCTGCGGCAGGTCTGGGTCAACGGCTGGGAGACGAACGCTGCGGCCACCCTCGTCTGAAGCGGGCTTATATCACCTCACATCGACCCAGCGCTTTTCCTCGAACGAACGCGCCATCGCGTGCACCGTGCGCTCGATCTCCAGCCCTTCGGCAAACTCGATGAGCCGCGCCGGCTTGCCTTCAAGCCGCGTCAGCAGTTCGTGGCACTCGATGATCTTGAGATCGTTGAAGCCGAGGCCATGGCCTGGCGCCGGCACGAAGAGGTCATAAGGCTTGTGGTGCGGCGCCACCAGGATGGTACGATAGCCCTGCTCGGTCGGCCGGTCTGATGTGAGGTAGAGCTGGAATTCGTTCGATCGTTCCTGGTCGAACAGGATCGACCCTTTCGAGCCGAATATCTGGACGGCGATGCGGCCCTTGCGGCCCCAGGCCGAGCGGTTGACCAGCAGCGTGCCGGCAATGCCGTTTTCCAGATGCATCAGCACGCTGGCGATGTCGTAGGTTTCGACCGCGCGACGGCCGCCGCTGGCCAGCTTGCGATCGGCATAGGGTTTGGCCATGTCGCAGATGACACTGGCGACGCGGCCGAACAGGGCTGAGACCAGCGACAGCGGATGCACGGCGAAATCGTCGAGAGCGCCGTAGCCGGAAGCTGCTTCGTGCTTCCAGAAGAACAGCGCTTCGGGGTCGGCCATGAAGTCCTCGTCCATCTCGATGCGCAGATGGTTGACCTCGCCGATGATCTTCTCGTCGAGCAGCGCGCCGATGTGGCGGATGGCCGGGCTCTGGATGTAGTTGTAGCCGAGCGCCGCGACCTTGCCCGACTTTTTCGCCGCCGCCGCCATCGCCTCGGCCTCGGCAAAGCTCGGCGCCATCGGCTTTTCGCACCACAGATGCTTGCCGGCCTGAAGAACCGCGATGGCCATTTCCGGATGGAACTGGTTGGGCGTGGTCAGCGAGACGACATCGACTTCGGGATCGTTGACGACGGCGCGCCAGTCGCCCGACGCCTTGGCGAAACCGAACTCGCCCGCCTTGCGCCGGGCAAGCTCTTCATTGACCTCGCCGAGATGGACCAGCCGTGGCTTGGCAACGTCGGGAAAGACGGCGCTGACGGCACTCCATGCGATGGCGTGACACTTGCCCATGAAACCCGTACCGATGAGACCGACGCCGACCATTTTCCGTTTCTCCACTGCTTGAAGCGCTGCGTGGATGAATTAGTCCATTTTATCCCGGAATGGAATGTCTGCCTCATTTTTTATGGTGTTCTTGCGCAGGCTCGCTATGATGATGCACAGAGGACGCTTCACGTATGAGCCTGGACAGAGCGACGATGGACGAACGGGTACCTCGCGATTTCGAGACGCTGCGCACCACCATTCTGGAGCGGCGCGAAAGCCTGCCGAAGCGCATCGCCCAGATCGCTGCCCATGCGCTCGACAATCCTGACGACATCGCCTTCGGCACCGCCGCCAGCATCGCCGCTTCGGCCGGCGTGCAGCCGTCAACCCTGATCCGCTTTGCCCAGCAGCTTGGCTTCGACGGTTTCACCAGCCTGCAGCAGGTGTTTCGCGAACGGCTGCGCGAGCGCAACTCATCCTATGACGAAAGGCTGCAGGCGCTGCGCGCCAAGGCAGAAGGCGGCGCCGGCCATCGGGCGATTTTCGACGGCTTCGTCGCCGCCGCCTCGACCTCGCTCAACGACATTTCGCGCACGCTGGACGACGCGCATCTGGAAGAGGCCATTTCCCTGCTTGCCAAGGCGGAGACCATCTATGTGCTGGCCAAGCGCCGCTCCTATCCGGTGGCCTCCTACATCGCCTATGCGCTGGGCAAGCTGAAGATCCGCAACCAGCTGATCGAATCGGCGGCCGGGCTGAATGCCGAGATGATCGGCTTCGCGACGCCGGCGGATGCCGTCATCGCCATTTCTTTCTCGCCCTACGCACCGGCCACGATCGAGGAAGCGCGCAGCATTTCGGAACAGGGCGTGCCGATCGTCGCCATCACCGACAGCTCGTTTTCGCCGCTCGCCCAGTTCGCCAAGGTCTGGTTCGAGGTTGCCGAGGCCGATTTCGCCGGCTTCCGCTCGCTGTCGGCGACAATGGCGCTGGCCATGGCGCTGACCGTCGGCGTCGGCGAGAAGCGACGCGACACGGGCCGCAAGCGCAAGGCCTGATCCATCGCCGAAAAGGCACTTTTCACGGAAGGAACACTCATTCCATATTGACTATGGATTGGAATTATTATTTCATATTCCCGGCGCCACGCTGCCGCTCGCGCGTGTACCCCAACACAACAAGGCCGACGGGAGGTTCCAATGAGCGAAGCCGTGGACGCTGAATACGCGCCGCTCGACGTTATCACTATCGGTCGCGCTTCCGTGGACCTTTATGGGCAGCAGATCGGCTCGCGGCTGGAGGACATCACCTCCTTCGCCAAGTCGGTCGGCGGCTGCCCGGCCAACATCTCGGTCGGCACGGCCAGGCTCGGCCTGCGCTCGGCACTGCTCACCCGCGTCGGCGACGAGCAGATGGGCCGCTTCATCCGCGAGCAGCTGACGCGTGAAGGCGTCAATGTCGACGGGCTGAAGACCGACAAGGAGCGGCTTACCGCCTTGGTGCTGCTGTCGGTCGAGGACGAAGGCGTTTCGCCGATGATCTTCTACCGCTCGGACTGCGCCGACATGGCGCTGGCGCCGGAAGACATCGACGAGGCCTTCATCGCCTCGGCGCGCTCGATCGTCGTCACCGGCACGCATTTTTCCCGGCCCAACAGCGATGCCGCCCAACGCAAGGCGATCCGCATCATGAAGGCCAAGGGCGGCAAGGTGGTGTTCGACATCGACTACCGGCCCAACCTCTGGGGCCTTGCCGGCCATGCCGAAGGGTTCGAGCGCTATGTGAAATCGGACCGCGTCTCGGCCCAGCTGAAGACGGTGCTGCCCGATTGCGACCTCGTCGTCGGCACCGAGGAAGAGATCATGATCGCGTCAGGTGCAGACGATTGCCTGAGCGCGCTGAAGATGATCCGCTCGCTGTCGTCTGCCACCATTGTGCTCAAGCGCGGCGCAATGGGCTGCATCGTCTATGATGGGCCGATCAGCGACGATCTCGAGGACGGCGTTGTCGGCAAGGGGTTCCCAATCGAGATCTACAATGTGCTCGGCGCCGGCGATGCGTTCATGTCCGGGTTCCTGCGTGGCTGGCTGGGCGGAGAAGACCATGCGACAGCCGCGACCTGGGCGAATGCCTGCGGTGCTTTTGCCGTGTCGCGGCTGCTCTGCGCGCCGGAATATCCGACCTTCGAGGAGCTGCGGTTCTTCCTCAAACACGGCAGCAAGCATCTGGCGTTGCGCAAGGACGAGGCGATCAACCACATCCATTGGGCGACGACGCGCCGGCGCGACATCCCCTCGCTGATGGCGCTTGCCTGCGACCACCGCGTGCAGCTCGAGGATGTGGCGGCGAAGGCCGGCGCCGATCCGGCTCGGATCGAAGAATTCAAGGTGCTGGCGGTCAAGGCGGCTGCGAAGGTCGCTGCCGGCCGCGACGGCTACGGCATGCTGATCGATGAGAAACACGGCCGCAAGGCAATGTTCGAATTCGCCAGGCATTCCTTCGCCTGGCTCGGGCGGCCGGTGGAGTTGCCGGGTTCGCGGCCGCTGCGCTTCGAATTCTCGCAGGACATCGGCTCGCAGCTTGTCGAATGGCCGGTCGACCATTGCATCAAATGCCTGTGTTTCTATCACCCCGACGATGCGGCGGCGCTGAAGGAAGAACAGCAGCAGAAGTTGCGAGCCCTGTTCGAAGGCGCGCGGAAGGTCGGCAGGGAACTTCTCATCGAGATCATTGCCGGCAAGCATGGCAAGCTCGACGACACGACGATCCCGCGCGCGTTGGAGGAGCTCTATGCGCTGGGCATCAAGCCGGACTGGTGGAAGCTCGAGCCGCAGGCGTCGAGCGGCGCCTGGGCGAAGATCGAGGCCGTCATCCTGAAGCACGACCCGTGGTGCCGCGGCGTCGTGCTGCTGGGCCTGGAAGCGCCGCAGGACGAGCTGGAAGCGGCGTTCGCCGCCACCGCTAAGGCGCCCATCGTCAAGGGCTTTGCCGTCGGCCGCACCATCTTCGTCCATGCGGCCGAACAATGGCTGGCCGGCAAGATGTCGGATAACGAGGCGATCGCCGACATGGCGCAGCGCTTCGAACAGTTGACGGATGCGTGGCTTGCCGCGCGCGGCCGCAAGGCGGCATAAGAAGGCGCGGAATAGGACTGCGGAGGAAAACACCATGAGCAAGACAATCCGCCTGACAATGGCGCAGGCGCTGACCCGCTTCCTGTCACGCCAGATGACCGAGATCGACGGGAGCAAAGTCCCGATCTTCGGCGGCGTCTGGGCGATCTTCGGCCACGGCAATGTCGCCGGCATCGGCGAGGCGCTTTATCAGCTGCGCGACGAGCTGCCGACCTTCCGCGCCCACAATGAACAGGCGATGGCGCATGCGGCGATCGCCTACGCCAAGGCCAATTTCCGCCGCCGCTTCATGGCCGCGACCTCTTCGATCGGCCCCGGCGCGCTCAACATGGTGACGGCGGCGGCGCTCGCCCATGTAAACAGGTTGCCCGTCCTGTTTTTGCCGGGCGACGTCTTCGCCAACCGCATCCCAGATCCGGTGCTGCAGCAGGCCGAGGATTTCTCCGACGGCACGGCTACGGTCAATGACTGCTTCCGTCCGGTTTCACGCTATTTCGACCGCATCACCCGGCCCGAGCAGATCATTCCTGCCCTCAGCCGCGCCATGGCTGTACTGACCGATCCGGCCGAATGCGGCCCGGTGACGCTGTCTCTGTGCCAGGACGTGCAGGCCGAGGCCTACGACTACCCCGAGAGTTTCTTTGCCGAGAGGGTCTGGCACCAGCGCCGGCCGCGCCCGGATCGCCATGAGCTTGCCGCCGCGGTAGCGGCGCTCAAGGGCGCAAAAAAGCCGCTGGTGATCGCCGGCGGCGGCGTCCTCTATTCGCAGGCGTCGGACGAACTGGCGAAATTCGCCGAGAGCGCCGGCATCCCGGTCTGCGAGACGCAAGGCGGCAAATCCTCGCTGCCGGACGATCATCCGCTCAACATGGCGGCGGTCGGCGTCACCGGCACTTCTGCCGCCAACCGGCTGGCTGAGGAAGCCGATGTCGTGCTGGCCATCGGCACGCGCCTGCAGGATTTCACCACCGGTTCGTGGGCGCTGTTCAAGAATTCGGGCAAGACCATCATCGGGCTTAACGTGCAGCCCTTCGACGCCGGCAAGCACCGCGCCCTGCCATTGGTGGCCGATGCGGCCGAGGGCCTGGCCGAACTCAGTGCTGCGCTGAAGGGCTGGAAGGCGCCGGCAAGCTGGACCGACAATGCGTCCTCCGGCAAGAAGGCCTGGCAGGCCGAGGCGGCCAAGGTGACGGCGTCGACCAATGCCGCCTACCCGTCCGATGCGCAGGTGATCGGCGCCGTGCAGCGCGCCATGGGCTCCGGTGTGACGCTGCTGAATGCCTCCGGCGGGTTGCCGGGCGAATTGCACAAACTTTGGCAGGCGGGCGCGCCCGGATCGTATCATGGCGAATATGGCTTCTCGACCATGGGCTACGAGATTGCCGGCGGGCTCGGAGCCAAGATGGCGAAGCCCGGCGAGGAGATCGTCGTCATGATCGGCGACGGCTCCTACCTGATGATGAACTCCGAAATCGCCACCTCGGTGATGCTCGGCCTCAAGCTCACTATCGTGCTGCTCGACAACAGAGGCTATGGCTGCATCAACCGGCTGCAGATGGCGACCGGCGGCGCCAACTTCAACAATCTGCTGAAGGACTCGCGCCACGAGGTCCTGCCCGACATCGACTTTGCCGCGCATGCGGCGAGCATGGGGGCGATTGCCGAGAAAGTGCCGTCGATCGCCGGGCTGGAAAACGCGCTGGCACAAGCCAGGAAGAATACGCGCACAACGGTGCTCGTCATCGACACCGACCCGCTGGTTTCCACGGATGCCGGCGGCCATTGGTGGGACGTGGCGGTGCCGGAAGTGTCTGTACGGCCGCAGGTCAACGCGGCGCGCAAGGCGTATGACGAAAAGCGGAAGATGCAGAGTGTGGGTGATTGAGGTCGGCGCTGCCCCTCACCTGCCTGCCGGCATCCTCTCCCCGTATAGGGACGGGGAGAGGGACGCTGTCACCACCGGTTTCGCCAATCACCGCCGTCGCAAGAAAGACGCCGAGGTCGCGGCTAGACCCCTTCTCCCCGTCACTATACGGGGAGAAGGTGCCGGCAGGCGGATGAGGGGCGGCGGCAACCAAAGGATAACTGTTCTAAACCGGAGTGACGACTTGAAAGCCAAACTGGGCATGTCCCCCATTGCGTGGTGGAACGACGATCTTGCGGAACTCAGCGATGACGTGTCGCTGGAAGAATGCCTGCGCCAGTCGCGCTCGGCCGGCTTCACCGGCATGGAGATGGGCCGGCGTTTTCCCAATGACCCCGAAATCATGCTGCCGATCCTGAAGGCCGCCGACGTCACGCTGTGCGGCGGCTGGTTCTCCGGCACGCTGGTCGATGGGGAGATGGCCGACAACAAGGATCGCATCCAGCCGATGATCGACCTGTTCAAGGCGGTGAATGCGCCTTGCATCGTTTATGGCGAAGTCGGCCGCTCGATCCAGGGCGACCGCTCGAAGCCGCTGGCGACCAAGCCGAAGCTGTCGGATGACGAGATGAAGGCCTACGCGAAACGCCTGACCGCGTTTGGCGAATGGTGCGCCGAACAGGGTATGCCGCTGTCCTATCATCACCACATGGCGGCGGTGGTCGAGACCGAGCCGGAACTCGATGCCTTCATGCGCTATTCCGGAGCCGGCATTCCGCTGCTGCTCGATGCCGGACATCTGGCATTCGCCGGCGGCGACGTGCTGCGTGCCATCGACAACCATCACACCCGCATCAGCCATGTGCATGTGAAGGACGTTCGCATGGAGGTGATCGACAGGCTAGACCGCTCGAAGCAATCTTTCCTCGACGCCGTGGCGCTCGGCGCCTTCACCGTGCCGGGCGATGGTTCACTCGATTTCGGCGCCATCGTGCAGCGCTTCGCCGACCATGGCTATGAGGGCTGGTTCGTGGTCGAGGCCGAGCAGGACCCGAAGAAGAACCCGCCACTCAGGATGGCACAGGTTGGCTACAAGGAATTGATGCGCGTCATGACCGCCGCCGGCTATACGGTCGAGACGCAAGGCTTTCCAAATGTCTAGTTTCCCAATGGCTGGTGCGACGGGTTCCCGGCGAGACCGATTGCTGTAGATTGGCCCTATGAAAGATTCCGAACACCCCTTCTTCCGGCCTTTGTGGCGGCGTGCCGCCATCGTCGCGGTCTGCGTCATCTGGTCGATCATCGAGTTCGCCACCGGCACGCCGTTCTGGGGCATGATCGCGTTCGGCTTCGCCGGCTACGCCGTCTGGCAGTTTTTTTATCTCTACAAGCCTGCTGACGAGGCGAAGCCTTCGGTCGAGCCCGAGCCGAAGGAGTAACTGATCGCATGCGTTGGCGACTAGCTTGCAGTGCTTCTCGTTTCGTCATCCTGGGGCGGAGCAAGGAGCGAAGCGACGCGGCGCAGACCCTAGGATGACGAAGTTGGAAGGGCGCCGGCCGAAGATTTGCGATGGCCCTTTCAAACAGGCGGCTTGGCTTCACGGAGTCCTTCAAGCCAACGGAATAGGAGACAAAAATGTCGAAGCTGCTCGTCAAAGCCGACAAGGGCCATGGCCGCGTCGCCCATGTGACGCCGAAAGGCGCCGGCTGGACCTATGTCGGTTTCGACCTGCATCGGCTGAAGCCGGGCGAGAGCGTCTCCGGCAAGACGGAGGATCGCGAAGTCTGCCTGGTGTTCGTTACCGGCAAGGGCAAGGCTTCAGCCGGCGGCAAGGATCTCGGCCTGCTCGGCGAGCGCATGTCGCCCTTCGAGGGCAAGCCGTGGTCGGTGTATGTGCCTGAGGGTTCGGACTGGTCGGTGACAGCGGACACCGGGCTGGAACTCGCGGTCTGCTCGGCGCCGGGCCTTGGCGGCGGTCTGCCGGTGCGGGTGATCGCGCCGGACGACCTCGGCCAGGAGGTGCGCGGCAAGGGCACCAACACGCGCTACGTCACCAACATATTGCCGGAGGGCGAGCCGGCCGATTCGCTGCTGGTGGTCGAGGTCATCACGCCCGGCGGGCATACATCGAGCTATCCGCCGCACAAGCACGACCAGGACAATCTACCCGCCGAATCCTACCTCGAGGAAACCTACTATCACCGCCTCAACCCGGCGCAGGGTTTTGCCTTCCAGCGCGTCTACACCGACGCCGACAAGAATGGCCACCGCGCGCTCGACGAAGCGATGGCGATCGAGGATGGCGATGTCGTGCTGGTGCCCGGGGGTTATCACCCCTGCGCCGCCTGCCACGGCTACGACCTCTATTATCTCAACGTCATGGCAGGGCCGAAGCGGACGTGGAAATTCCACAACGCGCCCGAGCACGAGTGGTTGATGAAGGCCTGATCGGTCGCTGCGTGAGCACTCGCTCCCTGGTCCAGCACGAAAAAATCGTCGGCTAATGACCCCGCCGCAGCGTTTTGTTACCTGAAAGCCAGCAAGGCTTCGTCAATTCGTCATGGAAATCACCTATGGCAGCGAAGCTGACAAGGACTTTCCATGCGCTACGCCCTCTATTTCACCCCCCGGCAGGACGAGCCACTGGCGCGGATCGCCGCCGACTGGCTGGGCCGCGACGCGTTCGGCGCCGCGACGAGGCCGGTCGAAGCGGTGGCGGACCTGTCGGCGGCGGAAGTCGCTTTCCACACCGCTTCGGCGCGCCGCTATGGCTTTCACGCGACGCTGAAAGCCCCCTTCCGCCTGGCTGCCAACGAGACGGAAGCCTCGCTGCGCGCCGCACTCGACCAATTCGCCGAGGCGACGCCGGTGGTGACCATCCCGCGTCTCGTGGTCAGCCAGATCGACGGCTTCTTCGCACTGGTGCCGGAAGGGCCAGTGCCTGCGCTCAACCGGTTCGCCGATGACGTGGTGCGTGATTTCGACCGGTTTCGCGCACCGCTGAGCGAAGCGGAAATCGAGCGGCGCAGCCCGGATTCGCTGAAGCCGGCCGAGTTCCGCAATCTCTGCCAATGGGGTTACCCCTATGTCTTCGAAACCTTTCGCTTCCACATGACGCTGTCGGGCCGGGCGGGGTCACAGGAAAGCCCTCGTTTGCGCGCAGCGATCGACAGCCTGTTCGCGGAGGTGCTGCAACAGAAGGTGCTGGTGGATGCGCTGACCTTGTTTGTCGAAACCGAACCGGGTGCACCGTTCATGGTGCTCTCGCATCACGCGCTCGGGCGCCGCCCGGCCAGAAAAACCGCCTGAAGGACTGCCTGAAATGACCGCCGAGACTGTTCTCCACAATGCCCGCATCGTGCTTGCCGACGAGATCGTCGAAGGTTCGCTGGTGCTGCGCGACGGCTTTATCGCCGGCATCGAATCCGGCATCAGCCGCATCGGCGAGGACATGGGCGGCGACTATATCATTCCCGGGCTGGTCGAATTGCACACCGACCATCTCGAAGGCCACTACGCGCCGCGGCCCAAGGTGCGCTGGAATCCGATCGCCGCCGTGCTCGCCCATGACGCGCAGGTGGCGACCGCCGGCATCACCACCGTGCTCGACGCCTTGCGCGTCGGCATGGACGAAGACGCCGACCTGACATCGGCCGACATCCGCAAGCTGGCCGACGCGATCGAGGACAGTGTGAAGCAGGACCGTCTGCGCGCCGACCATTTCATCCATCTGCGCTGCGAGGTTTCGGCACCGGACTGCCTCAGGGCTTTCGCCAATTTCGACGGCGACGAGCGGGTCAAGCTGGCGTCGCTGATGGACCATGCGCCAGGCCAGCGCCAGTTCGTCGATCTCGAGACCTATGCCTACTATTACCAGCGCAAGCTGAAGCTGACCGATCGCGACTTCAAGCTGTTCTGCGAAAAGCGGATGGCCGAATCGGCGCGCAATTCGGCGCCGAACCGGGCGGTGATATCAGCCGCCTGCCAGGAGCGCGGCATCGTATTAGCCAGCCACGACGACGCCACATCAGGCCATGTCGACGAGGCGATCGAGCAGGGCGTGCGCGTCGCCGAATTCCCGACCACGGAAGAGGCCGCCAGGGCCTCGAAAGAGGCCGGGATGGGTGTGCTGATGGGCGCGCCCAACGTCATGCGCGGCGCCTCGCATTCGGGCAATGTCTCGGCCCGCACGCTGGCCAGCGACGGCCTGCTCGACATCTTGTCATCCGACTATATTCCCTTCAGCCTGATCCAGTCGGCGTTCTTCCTCGGCGATGTCGTCGAAGGCATTTCCCTGCCGCAGGCCGTCGCCATGGTCTCGAAGAACCCGGCCGATGCGGTTGGCCTGACCGATCGCGGCGTCATCGAACAGGGCCGCCGCGCCGATCTGGTGCGCGTGCGCGTCGACGACCATGTCCCGGTGGTGCGCACCGTGTGGCGGCAGGGAAGCCGGGTCGCATGATGGTGTCGGCATCGATCGAGCGGGAATTGTCGGCCGAGACGTTTCCGATCCGCGATGGCGTTTTCGTCGCCGTCGTCGGCCCAAGCGGCGCCGGCAAGGACACGGTGATCGGCTACGCCCGCGCCCGCTTTGCCGATGAAACGCGGCTGGAGTTCGTCCGCCGCGTCATCACCAGGCCGAGCGATGTCGCCAGCGAGGACCACGACACGCTGGCCGATGCCGCCTTCGTCGAGGCCGAAGCCGATGGCGCCTTCGCCGTCTCCTGGGAAGCGCACGGCTTGCGCTACGGCATCCCCGCCGATGTCGACTGGTCCGTTGCCAATGGCCGTGTCGCTGTCGCCAATGTGTCGCGCGCGATCATCCCCTCCTTGCGCGAACGCTATGCCAATCTGGCCATCGTCGAGATCACCGCCTCGCCTGAAGTGCTGGCCGAGCGTCTGGCGATGCGCGGCCGCGAGTCACGCGGCGAAGTGCTGGCGCGGCTGGCACGCAGCGCCAATGTCACTCTGTCCGGGTCCGGCGTCACCTCGATCGACAACAGCGGCCCGCGCGAAGCGGCCGGCGAACGCTTCGCCGAGGTGCTGCGCAAGGCGATGGCTTTTTCCGACATGTCGGGCCTGATCTAGATCGTCGGCTCCTGACGCCTCGTTCACGCGATGGGCGCTTTAAGCCCCAAGCGCAAAGGGCATCAGCGACACCGTGCCGGCCGAACTTTCACCTGGGGCGAGCACGATGGCGCCCTCGTCTGGATCGCTCCATCCGCCCCGGTTGAAAGCACCGGAGGCCATGGTCTGCGGTTCGACGCAAAAGTAAGGCTTGGCCGGGTCGGCGTACAGCATCAGGTGCTTGAAGATCGGATCGGCCTTGATGCGCAAACCCGCGCCGCGCGCCGGAAAGCGAAGCGTCGCCTCACCCGTCCAGCCGCCATAATCATTGTTGCGCCAGCCGGCGGGTAAAGGCCGGCCCTCGGCGAAGTCGAGTTCGGGCGCAAGCGCTATCGGATCGCCGGCGATGCCTTGCGGTTCCTCCAGATAGAACCGCGCGGCCTTGAATTGCAGCGTGACGTCCGGGTCGCGGTCGAACCAGGGATGCAGGCCGAAACCAAACGGCATGGAAACCGGCCCCGTGTTGGTCAGTGTCATGGTGACGTCGAGGCCTTCTTCGGACAGCACGAAAGCCTGCGTCGCGTGATAGGAGTAGGGTTCGAGGCCGGCTGCGATATCCAGCGACAGCGTTGCCTGGGCGTCGCCCGCTGCAGTGACAGTCCAGGGGTGTTTCCAGCCGCTGCCATGCACGTTGATGGCTTCGGGCGGATTGTTGGGCTGGACCCGCCAGCGCTTCGCTCGAAACTCGAAAGTGTTTCCGGCGATGCGGTTGGCGTAGGGCATCATCGGGAACATGGCGACGCCAAGCACATTGCCGGCTTCGCGATCATGGTCCGAGAGCCTGCGCATGAGATCGATGCCGCGCCAGCGCAGCGCGCTCACGCTGCCGCCGATACGCGGCACCAGTGCGACCTCAAGCGCGCCGGCCCTGAGCGTCAACGGTTCAGGAATTGCAGCCATCGCCTGCCATTCGCCGCGAGGCAGTTATTCCGCGGCCGCGCCGGCAGCGCCTTTGCGGGTGGCGTCGACCATCAGCCGCCGTTCCCGGAACACGCCCCATTGCTGGTCGACCAGCACGCCGATGAGGATGACGCCGCCCATCACCGCGAAGTTGAGCGAGGACGGGATGCCGAGCAGGTTGACTAGGTTCTGCAGTTCCTGCAGCAGCACCGTGCCGAGGATGACGCCGATCAGCGAGCCTTCACCGCCGCGCAGCGAGAAGCCGCCGAGCACGGCTGCGGCGATGGCGTAGAGTTCGTAGAACTGGCCGTGGCTGGCCGGTGAGATCGAGCGCGTGTACATGGCGAAATAGATCGCCGACAGCGCCGTCAGCACGCCGCAAATGACGTAGGCGGCGATGACGACGCGGCCGGTGCGGATGCCGGAATATTTCGCCGCCTCCTCGTTCTTGCCGATGGCGTAGAGATAGCGGCCGAACACCGAGCGGTGCAGCACCACCCACATGACGATCGAGATGACGATCAGGGCGATGAAGCTGTTGGGTACGCCATAGGAACGCCCGGCGGTGAGGAATTCGAGGTCGGGAAAATTCTGGCCGAAGGCAAAACCCGCGGTGCCGTCGGCGGTGTAGAAGCGGGCAACACCGCGGTAGATCAGCAGGCCGCACAGCGTGACGACGAAGGGCTGCAGCTTGAGCCTTGTGATCAGCCAGCCATGCGCCAGGCCGATGATGGCGCCAAGCACCAGGATGAGCACGAAGGCCAGCGGCCATTCCATGCCACGCACGGCGATGAAGTCGATGAACAGCGTTCCGAGCAGCGCGACCACCGAGCCGACCGACAATTCGATGCCGCCGGTGATGATGACGAAGGCCTGGCCGATCGACAGGATGCCGAACAGGCCGATCAGGTTCGAGGTGTTGGCGAGGTTGATCGGCAGCAGGAAGCGCGGATTGATGATCGCCACGATCGCCCCGACCACCAGGATCAGGATCAGCAGGCCGAGATCTTTCTTGCTCATCGTCTTCTCCCCAATGCCTGAGCGGATCGCGCTTGCGCGAGACCCCGGCAAAACTACTTCGGCTGCTTGCCCACCGCCAGCAGCAGCACGTTTTCCTGGCTGAACCGATCCTTGTCGAGAATGCCCGAGATCTGGCCCTCATGCATGACGGCGATGCGGTCGGACACGCCGATCACCTCTTCCATGTCCGACGAGATCATCAGCACGGCGACGCCGGCGTCGGCCAATGCGCGCATCAGCCCGTAGATTTCCGCCTTGGCGCCGATGTCGATGCCGCGCGTCGGCTCGTCCAAAATCATCACTTTGGGATTCATGGCCAGCCATTTGCCGAGCACGACCTTCTGCTGGTTGCCGCCCGACAGCGTGCCGGTGCGCGTCTGCACCGAAGGCGCCTTGATGCCGAGATCTTTCTTCTGCTTCTCGGCGGTGGCGGTCTCGGCGCTTTTGGACACCAGGGAGCGGCGCGCATGCGCGGGCAGATTGGGCAAGGAAATGTTCTGCGCGATAGACAGGTCGAGCAGGATGCCGGTGAGCTTGCGGTCTTCCGGCACCAGGAAGATGCCATGCGCGACGGCGTCGGCTGCCGAGCCCAGTGCAAGCGGCTTGCCGTCGAGTTCCAGCGCGCCGCCGAGCTTCGAGTCGATGCCGAAGAACACCCGCGCCAGTTCGGTGCGGCCGGAGCCGACAAGGCCGGCAAGGCCGAGGATTTCGCCGCGCCTGACGTCGAGATCGACCGGCCGGCCGGGATAGGCAGGCGTGCGGATGGCCTTGGCCGCGAGTGCTACGGCGCCGGGCGCACGCGCCGCCTCCGAGGCCTTTTCGCGCTCCTTCAGCATGCGGCCGATCATCAGCTTGACCATCTGGTCGTGGCCGATGTCGCTCTTCGGCAAGGTGCCGGCCAGCATGCCGTCGCGCAGCACGACGACGCGGTCGGCGACGCGCTCGACCTCGTGCAGGCGGTGCGAGATGAAGATGACGCTGATGCCGTCGGCCTTCAGCGCCTTGATGACGTCGAGCAATTTGTCGGTCTCGGCGAGCGGCAGGCTCGATGTCGGCTCGTCGAGGATGACCAGCCGCGCCTCGATCGACAGCGCCTTGGCGATCTCGACCATCTGCTGCTGGGCCAGCGACAGGGTCGCGACCGGCGTGTCGGCGGAAAAATTGGCGCCGACGCGCTTCAAAAGCGGCGCCACCATGGTGCGCAGCCTGGCGCGGTCGACGAGTTTCAGCGGCCCGGCGCGCAACGGCTCGCGGCCGAAGAAAATGTTGGCGGCGACGTCGAGATTTTCGAACAGGTTGAGTTCCTGGTGGACGAAGGCGATGCCCGAACCCAGGCTGGCTTCGACGGAGAGCCTGTCATGCGCGGTGCCGTCGACGGTGATGGTGCCGCTGTCGGGCGTGGTGACGCCGCCGAGGATCTTCATCAAGGTCGATTTGCCGGCGCCGTTTTCACCGACGAGGCCGATGACCTCGCCCGGCCTGACCTCCATGGAGAAGCCGTCGAGCGCGACGACGCCCGGATAGGTCTTGCGCACGTTCTCGAGGCTGAGGAACGGGGCGGTCACGGATGCAGCAATGGATGTGTCGGAATAGTTCATCATGCCTGACAGCGATTGGCGGAACGGCCTCCTCGCAGACTGACGGGCCTTGGGAGGCCCGTCAATAAAAAGCGAGGCGTCGCGCCGCCCCTCACCCTACCCCTTCCGGGGCGAGCCACTTGTCTCGCCCGTCCTTCGGACCCCCGTATAGAGACGGGGAGAGGGGGATTGCCAGCGTTGGAGCGCTTCCCTTCTCCCCGTCACCATACGGGGAGAAGGTGCCGGCAGGCGGATGAGGGGCGGCGCTAACGACGATCAGTTTCCAGACATCGCCTTCAGATTGGCGGCGTAGGCGTCGACGTCATCCTTGCCGATGATCTTGGTCGGGATGATGATGAGGTTGCCTTCCGGGATGCCCGACTTGTCGCCCTTGAGGTAGGCAGCCATCAGCTTCATGCCCTGATAGGCCCATTCGAAGGGCTGCTGCACGACGGTTGCGGCAACGGTGCCTTCCTTGACGCCGCCCAGCGTGATCGGATCGTCGTCGAAACCGACGACGGTGATCGAGCCGAGCTTGCCGGCGTCGCGCAGCGCTTCATAGATGCGCGGCGTGTTGTAGGAGTAGAAGCCGACCATGCAGGTGACGTCGGGGCTGGCGACCAGCGCGTCCTCGACGTTCTTCTTGGCGCGCGCCTGGTCGATGTCGTCGCCGCGCACGTCGATCAGCTCGATCTTGGTGCCGGCGAGGCCGTCCTTCATGCCCTGGATGCGCTCCTTGGCGTTGTCGGCGCCGAGCAGGCCGACGAAGCCGAGGCATTTTCCGCCATTGGGCATCGCCTTCTTGGCAATTTCGGCCGCCTGCTTGCCGGCATCGACATTGGACGAGCCGATATAGGCGACGCGCTTGGTCTGCGGTGCGTCAGAGTCGGTGGTGAACAGCGCCGTTTCCGAGGCGATCTTGTTCAACCCATCGGTCGAGGTCTTGGGATCGACGGCCGAGACCATGATGCCCTTGACGCCGGCGGTCACCAGATCGTCCATCAGCCGCTGCTGGATGGCGACCGAGGACTGCTCGGGATATTTGAGCTCAAGATTGTAGTCAGGCAGTTCGCCCTGCGCCTTCTTGACGCCGGCTTCGGCGGCCTTCCAGAAATCGGAAGCGCCGTTGACGACGAAGGCCAGCGTCGGCTTGTCTTGGGCGCGCGCGATGGCCGTGGCCGACAGGCCAAGCAGCAGCGCGGTCGCGGCTACGGATGCAGTTCGTATCAAGGATTTCATGTTCAACCTCCCGTTTGGCTCAGTCGTTGGACCGGCCGATCTTGCATTAACCTGATTTTGGCACTGACCTGATTTGCCGTTTGCAGCGTGGACGCCCTCCTCCTCAAAGGGGTTCCCGGCACCGAAGAATGGCGTCGTTCCAGCCACGATCATGGACCTTAGAGACTCATCCTTCGTTCGTAAATAGTCCGATTTGTCTGACATATCACATATCCGAGACAAGGGTTGCGGAGGTAGGATCCGCTCGCCACCGGGCCATTTTTCGCACTCTCCCGCCGCCCCGTACCTGACCGGCTGGCCGCGACGGATTGACGGTACAGCGCATTTTTGTATTAGTAAACAGTATTAGTTCCGAGCCAATGCCGGCGATTTCGCGTGTGCCTAACGCCGAGCCGTGGTCACCGCCGGCCCACTATCTCAGCCTTTTTCCATTTGAGTTTTGGCTTGTATGAGAATGCAGGTGGATGGACCTCCGGCATACTAATAGTTATAAACGGCGTTGACGTTATTCCTATAAATCGACGGCGTGACGCCATCTTGCCGGCCTGACCGGCCCGCCAGACTGGGATTTGCCATGAGCGAGACGACGGATCGGGCCAGCGACACGGCGAGGCGGCGCAAGGCGCCGGCCAAGGGCGCCAAGGGCCGCGTCACCATGATCGACATCGCCAGGGCCGCCGGCTGCTCGCAGGCGACCGTTTCCTTCGTGCTCAACAATTCACCAGGGATCAAGCTGTCGCAGCAGACCCGCGAACGGGTGATCGAAACCGCGCGGACGCTTGGCTACACCGCGCCCGCTTTCGAGGCCCTTCACCCACCGCTGCCGGCTTTCGAAGGGCTGGACGGGGTGATCGGCTTTGCCGTCGACCAGCTCGCCACCAGCCCGGAAGCCGTGGTCGCCATCGAGGGCGCGCGCCAGGCCTCGTGGAATGCCGGCAACGTGCTTCTGGTGGCGCAGACGCTGGGCGATTCCGTCATGGAGCCGCGCGCCATCGCCGCCCTCACCAAGCGGGGCATTTCGGCGCTGATCTACATGACCATCTTCACCCGCGAGATCACAGCGCCCGATTACCTCTACGGCCTCGACATCCCGGTGATCCTGCTCAACTGCTACACGGCGGACTACGCCTTCCCTGCCGTGGTGCCGAGCGAGATCGCCGGCGGCCAGAACTCGACCCGCCACCTGATCAGCCACGGCCACCGCCGCATCGCCACCATCACCGGCGAGCCGTGGATGCAGGCCGCACAGGACCGGCTGAAAGGCTACCGCCGCGCGCTCGCCACCGCCGACATTCCGTTCGACCCGGAGCTGGTGGTCGAGGGCGACTGGTCGGCCAGCGCCGGCTACGCCGCCACCGTCAAGCTGCTGGCGCTGAAAGACAAGCCCACCGCCATCTTCTGCCAGAACGACCGCACCGCGATCGGCTGCTACGAAGCGCTGAAGGAAGCCGGCCTGCACATCCCTGGGGATATTTCCGTAGTCGGCTACGACGACGAGGAAATCGCCAGGCATTTGTTCCCGCCGCTGACCACCTCGATCCTGCCGCACATGGCGATGGGCCAATGGGCGATCGAACAGCTGGAGGCGCCGGGGGTGGCCGGGCGGGGGCGGTATCCGATTACGAAGCTGGAGTGCCCGCTGGTGGAAAGGGAGAGTGTAAGGGGGGTGGTGGGGATGGCCTAGGCGTCTAGCGAGATAACGGCCGGCTGATAGACCCCGACAGAATTCGAACCTGTGACCTAGACAGGCTGTAAAACCGCGAGCGCTGCCCGCCGAAGGCAATGCTCCAATTCTCATGGCTTTCAATGGCTGATCAATAACCGACTGCGAGAATTAAGCATCTGTCATCTCGTGACGCACGATTTGTTTTAAGCCGTGGATTGGGGTACCACCAGGACAACATGGCGAACCTTGGTTGGATGGCGGCCTCGACGGTAACTAATTTCGGCTCCGATGTGATTGAATAGGGGATAAGGAGGCTCACCCTCATATGACATGCAGGGTTAGCCGGGGACGGAAGAATGGAAAAATCGGAAAAACTTAAGCTCAGCGAGTCTGACATTTGCGATCTTTTCATTTCGCCAGCCCTTAAGGCATCTAACTGGGACCCCATGACGCAAATTCGGCGTGAGGTTACGCTGGCGCCTGGGCCGATAATTGTGCGAGGCAATGCCTCGTCTCGCAACAAAAAGAAAAAGAAATTCGCCGACTATCTGCTGTCTTGGAAGCCATCGCTTCCGGTGGCAATCATCGAGGCCAAGAGCAATACCTTTTCGATGAGCCATGGTCTGCAACAGGCGCTGGACTATGCCGGCATCTTGCAGCTGCCGTGCGCCTTCAGTTCCAATGGCGAAGGCTTCGCCAGCCATGACATGACCGTCCCATCAGGAACGGATATCGAAACCGAATTGCCGCTCGAACAGTTTCCAACGCCGGACGAGCTATGGCGACGCTACAGGATATTCCACAACATCGGAGCTGATGAAGTCGCCCTAGTGGAGCAACCCTATTACCGCGAGATCGAAGGCAAGGAGCCGCGCTACTACCAGGTCGAGGCGATCAACCGTAGCGTTGAGGCGATCGCTAAAGGGCAGAGGCGGGTGCTTCTGGTAATGGCGACCGGCACCGGCAAGACCTATACCACCTTCCAGATCATCTGGCGGCTGTGGAAGGCGGGCAAGGCCAAACGCATCCTGTTTCTCGCCGATCGCAATATCCTGGTCGACCAGACCCTCGTCAATGACTTCAAGCCGTTTGGCCCGGTGATGACCAAGGTGAAAAACCGCAAGATCGATCCGGCCTATGAAATCCACCTAGGACTGTACCAGGCGCTGACTGGACCAAACGAATCCGACAAGATTTTCAAGTCAGTGTCGCCAGAGTTTTTCGATCTGATAGTCATCGACGAGTGCCATCGCGGCAGTGCTGCCGAGGACTCTGCTTGGAGGGAAATACTCGACTATTTTGGCAATGCCGTGCATGTCGGCATGACTGCGACTCCGATGGAGACCGAGTATGTCTCCAATATCAGCTATTTCGGCGACCCGGTTTACAAATACAGCCTGAGACAGGGCATCGAGGACGGATTCCTGGCGCCATACAAGGTTATCCGCATCGATATCGATCGCGATATAGAGGGCTGGACGCCACCGCCAGGCATGATTGACGATCTGGGTAATGCAGTCGAGGAGCGCGAATATAATCAAAGTGACATGGACCGCATCCTGATCCTGAACCAGCGCACCAAGTTGGTAGCGGAACGGGTGATGAAACTGTTGCTGGCAACCGACCCGATGTCGAAAACCATTATCTTTTGCGAGGATATCGACCATGCCGAGCGAATGCGTAAGGCTATTGTCAATGCAGCCGGTGATTTGGCGCGCGATAATTCTAAGTACGTCATGCGCATCACAGGCGACAGCGTCGAGGGAAAAGCCGAGCTAGATCGCTTCATCGATCCGGAAGAACTCTATCCAGTGATTGCTACAACTTCGCAGCTTTTGAGCACCGGCGTCGATACCAAAACTTGCAAGCTCATCGTACTCGACCGGACGATCAATTCGATGACAATGTTCAAGCAGATCATAGGGCGCGGCAGCCGCATCGACGAGGATAATAACAAGTATTTCTACACCATAATGGACTTCAAGAAGGCGACCGAGCTGTTTAGCGATCCCGATTTTGATGGCGAGCCGGTGGTGATCTACACGCCTGGACCAGATGACGATCCTGTGCCTCCGGATCCGGATCCAGAACTCGATAACTACGGCGAGGGTACCGATGGGCCAGCGGATCCGACGGGCGTCACCAAGATCCGGATTAGCGGTGTCGATGCTCGGATCGTCGCCGAGCGGATTGAGTATATCGGACCCGATGGTGCGCTGATCACCGAATCTTACCGCGAGTTCGCCCGCAAGCAGATCATAGCTGAATACAGCTCGCTCAATGAATTCGTGCGCAAATGGCAGGCGAGCGACCGCAAGCAGGCGATTATCGACGCGCTGGAGGAATACGGCGTTGTGCTGTCAAATCTCGCCGAAGAAGTCGGGAAGGACTTCGGCGATTTCGACCTGTTATGCCACATCGCCTATGGCCAGCCGCCACTGACCCGACGCGAGCGGGCCGAAAAAGTAAAAAAACGAAACTATTTTGCCAAATATGGCGACACGGCCCGCGCCGTGCTGTCGGCGCTGCTCGACAAATATGCCGATGAGGGTATCACCACGATCGAGGAAGCCAAGGTGCTGCGACTCAGGCCGTTTACCGACATTGGCACGCCGCTTGAAATCATCAACGGCGCATTCGGCGGAAAAGCGAAATATGAGCACGCTGTGCGCGAGCTCGAAGATCAGATTTATGAACAGGCGTCTAACGAATGACTAATATTTCCGGCGTTATCAAGTCGATCCAGGACATCATGCGCAAGGATGTCGGTGTCGATGGCGATGCCCAGCGCATCAGCCAGCTGGTGTGGATGTTCTTTCTGAAGATCTATGATGACCGCGAAAGCGAGCTGGAACTGATTGAGGATGACTTTAAATCGTCGATTCCGGAAGACCTGCGTTGGCGCAACTGGGCGGCCAATAGCGAAGGTATCACCGGTGATACACTGGCCGCTTTCGTCAACTTTCGGCTTTTCCCGCAGCTGAAAGCGCCGCAAACTGCGCAGGGTGAAGCCGGACGACGCGCGCAACTACTCTGCGACGTCTTCGAGGATGCCTACAACTATATGAAATCCGGCACGCTACTGCGTCAAGTAATCAACAAGATCAACGAGATAGACTTTAATAACAGCGAGGATCGCCATACGTTTGGCGCCATCTACGAGCAGATTTTGAAAGATCTGCAAAGTGCTGGCAACGCGGGGGAATTCTACACGCCGCGTGCGGTCACCCGTTTCATCATCGATCGGTTAGATCCTAAACTAGGGGAGATCGTCTTCGATCCGGCCTGCGGCACCGGCGGCTTTCTGACCTGCGCCATCGAACACAAACGCAAATCTGTGCAATCGCCATCCGATGAGGAAGTGTTGAGAAACACCATTCGTGGCGTCGAGAAGAAGGCGTTGCCGCACATGCTCTGCATTACCAACATGATCTTGCACGGCATAGACACTCCGAGCGGCATCACCCACGGTAACACGCTGGCAAAAGCCTATCGCGACTATGGCGAGCGTGACCGCGTGCATGTGATCGCCACCAACCCTCCATTTGGCGGCATGGAAGAAGATGGGATCGAGAACAACTTTCCGGCGCATTTGCGTACCCGCGAGACTGCGGATCTCTTCATGGCGCTGATCATCCGGCTTTTGCGCTCCCACGGACGGGCGGCGGTGGTGCTGCCGGACGGTTTTCTGTTTGGCGAGGGCACCAAATCGACCCTTAAACAGCAGCTGCTGGAAGAGTGCAACCTCCACACCGTGGTTCGTCTGCCGAATGGCGTATTCGCGCCCTATACCGGCATCAAGACAAATATCCTGTTTTTTACGAAGGGTTTACCCACCGAAACCATCTGGTTTTACGAGCATCCCTATCCGGACGGTGTGACCAGCTACAACAAAACCAAACCAATGCAATTCGAGGAATTTCAGTCTGAGCGCGATTGGTGGGGCAGCGAGGCCGATGGCTTCAACCATCGCAAGGTGACGCGACATGCCTGGAAGGTCGGTGCTGCCGAGGTCGCTGCCGACAACTACAATCTCGATCGCAAGAACCCTCATATGGCCGAGGTCATCGACCATGATCCGGAGCATTTGCTAGAGAGCTACCAAAAAACTCTAGGTTCCATGCAGGCGATCCGCGATCAGCTGAAATCGATCCTTGCCGAAGCGTTGGCACGGTGAGCGGAATCGTGAGCGTCGACACCCTTCTGACCGACCATCTCGATCTCTGGACCGCTGCGATCGCCCGCAAGTCGTCTGCCGGGCGCGGCCGTTCGAAGAAATTTGGCCTCTATGGCATCGACAAATTGCGGGCACTGATCTTGGATTTGGCGGTGCGTGGCAAACTGGTTGCGCAAGATTCGAGCGATGAGCATGCCTCAGCTGCTATGGCTCGAGTTACAGAAGCCAAACGGCGCTTAATTCAAAGTGGCCAGATGCGAAAGGCTGATCAGAGTATTCCGAAGAGGAATGAGCGATCTGCGGTTTTGCCGGGTGGATGGGTCCTGGCTACGATTTCGCAGATTGCCACGCCACAGCCGGGCTTCGCTTTCAAATCAAACGAATTCAACGAAGTTGGGTTGGGCTTGCCAATTATAAGAATAAGAGATGTGGGCCAGCCGTTTACAGGGACATATTATGCGGGTGAATACCGTGACGAATTCGTAGTTCGCGATGGAGACTATTTAGTGAGCATGGACGGCGAGTTCCGAGTTGCGACTTGGACGGGGCCATCCGCATTGCTCAACCAACGGGTGGCCCGCTTGGTATTTATTGGTGACGAGATTGAAAAGTCATTCGTCGCAATGGCCTTACAGATTGAACTCTCGAACCTTCAAGGCGTCAAAGCTTATACTACGGTTGATCACTTGTCCGGCAGGCAGATTGCTGAAGCTCAAATTGGCATCCCTCCTATCGCAGAACAAAAACGCATCGTCGCCAAAGTCGACGAGCTAATGGCGCTTTGCGATCGGCTGGAGGCCTGGACCTTTGGGGCCATAGAAGCACATCGCCTGCTTGTCGTAGAATTGCTGGCGACGCTAATCGCAAGCGGCGACGCCGACGACATGGCCGACAATTGGGCGCGGATCCAAGTCCATTTCGACATGTTGTTTGTTACCGACGACAGTGTCGATCAGCTGAAGCAAATAATTTTGCAAATGGCAATTATGGGAAAGTTATCTCGTCAAATCGAGGGTGACGATAGATCAAATCAGGACGACCTGCGCCTGGATGATCAGGCAGAGCCGTTCGACCTGAAGTCATTTCGCGCCCGCGCTCGGGTCTTTCCGGCGCCCAAAGGTTGGGCGGTTCAGCCTCTGAGCAGGGTTTGCAGCAATATTGTCGACTGCCCACACACCACGCCAAAATGGACAGTTGAGGGATATATCTGCGTAAAATCTGACCAAGTTAAACCCGGTTTTTTGGACTTAACCTCGCCCAACTTTGTCTCTGAGGAAACATTCGCTGAACGCATTGAGCGGTTACAGCCGCAAGAAAATGATATCCTGTTTAAGAGAGAAGGCGGCATTTTGGGGGTTGCCGCCCGTATTCCTTCAAACGTTCGGCTTTGCCTTGGGCAGCGCCTGATGTTGATACGAGCTACCAAGGCTCTACTACCCGAATTTCTTGAACTTGTTCTGAATTCAAAGTGGATAACGGACTTTGCGCTAGAAAAGACAACTGGTGGGGCAGCGCCTCGTGTAAATATGGCAATTGTACGAGCGTTCCCGATCCCAGTTCCTCCGATGTCGGAACAAGTTCGGATAATCTCCAAAGTCTTCGAACTCACGGCCCTTTGCGATGCCTATAAAGAAGCAGTGAAAGAAGCCGATAGCCAAAAACTTCGACTCGCAGATAGCATCGTAGCAAAAGCCGCTGGATGAATGAAATGGTGGCGAATGTTTCGAAAATAACGTGGTGCGATGAAGACGGGCATAGCCAATTTGAAGGTTTTTCAGATTTCAATGAATGGCTCGATACAAAGTTAGAAATTACATTTATCCGAAATAACGTTTCCTTGAGTTTGGCGCAATCGAGCAAAGCTCTCTACGCAGGGGACAAGGAAGCCTACCAACAGGCGTTCAGTGAGTACCGAATTGAACGCCGGGTTACCTGTTTGAACCAAGCGTATTTGCATGAGCTTTGTAGCGATGACCACTGGTTTGAGCGCAACGAACAGCGTTTTGATCAACTGGTGGAGCGGATCCTCTCTGGCGATGTCGTGCCCTTTGTCGGCGCAGGCATTTCGCAGCCAGGCGGTTTCAAGACATGGAAAGAGCACCTCAAGGACCAAGGCCGAACGGCCGGAATTGCAACGCACGACATCGAACAGTGTCTAGCGGCTGGCCAATATGAGCAGCTCATAGATCGGATCGAAAAAGGTATCGGCAGAGACGTATTCGTTCAGGAGATTAGAGACTCATTTTCCAAGACAGGCACGATCACGGAAGTGATCTACATTCTGTCTGAAATGTTTTCGGACACGCTCATCACCACCAACTACGATCGGCTCATTGAACAGGCTTACGATACCGGCGGAGAGCGCAAAACCCAAATACTGACTCCGAGTACCATTACTGATGCGCCCAAGGTCGACGAGACGACGATCATTAAGCTCCACGGAGACATTAGACACCCTGCTGGCTGCATTTTGAGCAAGGAACAGTATGACGCGGCTTACGGTGTTGTGGATATCGATCTTGCGCTGCCATTGCCGAGTATCCTCTCGTACTATTTCACAACGAGCAGCCTCCTGTTTCTAGGGTGCGGGCTGAACAACGACCGGACAATTGATGTCTTCAAAGCCATAAAGGCGAATCTGACGCCTGGGGGCTTCCTACCGCAGCATTTCGCTATTGAGCAGTGTCCTGAGACCGAGGCCGGCATCGTCGCTAGAAACGCCTATCTGGCTAAACTAGGCATCACGCCGATTTGGTTCCAATCCGGACAGTTTGAGTTTGTAGAGGATATCCTGCGGATGGCGAGAAGTGAGGTTCGCTATCGAGGGAGTCAGGCTCCTACAGGACTGGTTGGAGTGGTGTAGGTTTGTTGCTTGGCGACGAAGCTCCGAATTGGCCAGGCATATGGGGAAGCGTATCGTAGGCATCGCCTCCGTTCGTCTGTGTTGTCCAATATATAGCGAGCGCCAGGCGACTAACCTCGATCGCCGTGCTCCGGCATTACTCCGTCGCCGTACGGCTAATGCACAAGGCCAGTAACCAAATATTTCAGTGAGACTGGCGCACCCGACAGGATTCGAACCTGTGACCTCTGCCTTCGGAGGGCAGCGCTCTATCCAGCTGAGCTACGGGTGCTTTCAGGACCGGTGATCCGGAAAACGAACCAGCCGGTGAACCGGCAAGTCACGGCTTCTTAGCGGAAGCCGGGGCGGGCTTCAACGGGCAAATGGCGATTGGCTGCTGTCGGTCGCAAGGGTCGGGTTGGTCCCCTCACTGGTACCCGCTTGTTGGATATGGCGCTCCCCCTCTCGGTCTCGGCTTCGCCGAGCCACCTTGCCGGGGCGAGCCACGGGTCTCGCCCGTCCTTCGGACCCCCCACCTTGTGGGGGCGAGGAACCCCCTCACTGTCCCGCCTCGCCCCCCACCGTTCGCCGTCCGCGCACCGCCCGCTTTGGCTTCTTCGCGCCCGCCAGTTCGTGCATCGCATCCAGCTGCATCTGCTGCATTTCGGCCAGGCGCGTCCATTGGCGCGAGATGAGGTAGTCGAGTTTTTCGTGCAGATGGCGCACTTCCAGCTCGGCCTTGAGGTTGACGCGGTAGTCGTTGAAGGAGCGCAGGCGGTCCTTGGACTCCTGCCGCCGCTGGCTCATCATGATGATCGGCGCCTGGATGGCGGCGATGCAGGAGAGCAGCAGGTTGAGCAGGATGAAGGGATAGGGATCGAAGGCGCTACTCATGCCGGCGATCAAATTGATGCCGATCCACACCAGAAGCACGCTGCCAAACGAGATCAGGAACCACCAGCTGCCGCCGAAAGCCGCCATGTTGTCGGAGACGCGGTCGGCGAAGGTGCGGTGCTCCTCGAACTCCTCCTCCGAGTTTTCGGAAATCGTGTCTTGCCTGGCGATCGATTCGACCACCTGGCGGTCGAGCTCGGAGAATTCGCCGTGCTCCTGCTGCAGCAGCTCCTCCATGTAGCGCATGCGGTAGCGGCCGAGCTCGGCGCGGCTGATGCGGGCTCCGGCCGGCAGGTCGGGATGGTCCGATCGGATGCGGTCGGCGAGGCTCGGGCGCAGCGTGTCGATGCGCACCAGATCGCGCTTGCGGAACTTGCGGCCCGAGATCGCCGACGGTTTTTTCTTCGGCTTGCCACGGTGGGCGCCGGGGCCCGCGGGTTCGGAGTCCGGCACTTCGGGCGTGTCGAAATGCTCGTCCGATACCGGATCGGCCTCCAGCTCGCCAATGATCGGCGCCTCGAAATATTCGCCGCCGCTGTCGTGCTGGTTGTCTGCCGGTTGCTCGGGCGTTTTGGGGACGGTGCTCATGATGTGGGCTCCTGGTGGTGCTGGGCGACGTATGCCGCAACATCGCCAGCATCGCGACGGATTTCGTGGGACTACAAGTGTTTTTGATCGCTTCCCGACTTCGTCATCCACGGGCGGAGCGGGAGCGAAGCGGACGCGCAGACCCGAGGATCCATGCCGCGACCTGCGAGTGTCGCTTGCGGTGAAGAACTTGCCCGATGTTGGCGCCAATCACCCCCCTCTGTCCCGCCAGCGTGCGCAAGGTTCTGCACCGTGGTGACGCGTTTGGAGTCCCGGCATGGATCCTCGGGTCTGCGCCGCGTCGCTACGCTCCTTGCTTCGCCCGTGGATGACGAAGTGGTGGGCGGCAGCCGAGCACCCAGACGCAAACCGCCCCGCGTCCCACTACTGCTCGGCGAACATCAGCCTTGTCTTAGCGCCGTCCATGGTCGGCGACAGGCTGCGCTGGATCAGCGCCTCGACATGGTCGTTGCGCTGCCGGGCACTGTCGGCGCCCATCACCACGACGATCAAATTGCGACCGTCGGCGTTGTAGGAGGTGACGATGTTGAAGCCCGAGGCCCTGATGTAGCCGGTCTTGATGCCGTCGACGCCGCGCACGCGGCCGAGCATGTCGTTGTGGCCGCGCACGAGTTTGCCGCGGAACATGAAGTCGCTTTCGGAGAAATAGTGGAACTGCTGGGGAAAGCGCTGTCGCAGCGCCATGCCGAGCACCGCCATGTCGCGCGCCGTCGTCATCTGGCCACCGTCGGGCAGGCCGGACGCGTTGCGGAAAATGGTGCTGGTCATGCCGAGCTGGCGCGCCCTGGATGTCATCATGGCGGCGAACTGATCCTCCGAGCCGCCGAGATATTCGCCGACCGCGACCGCCACGTCATTGGCCGATTTGACGACGATGGCGCGGATCGCGGAATCGACGTCGATGCTCTCGCCGCGCCGGAAGCGCAGCTTGGTCGGCGGCTGCGAGGCGGCATGGTCCGAAACCGGGATCTGCGTCTGCTTGCTGACGCGGCCGGAGTCCAGCGCCTCGAACAGCAGATAGAGCGTCATCATCTTGGTCAGCGAGGCCGGGTAGCGCTGCGCCGTCGAGCTGACCTCGAACAGCTGCTTGCCGGTCCTTGCGTCGACGACGATGGCGGCATATTTCTGCGCCGGCGCCGGCACGGCCAGCACGCTGTCGGGCGGCGTCGTGGTCGAGCAGCCGGCAAGCAGCACCAGCAGGGCGAGTGCCGCAAAAAATCTCTGGATGAGCGGAAGGGGGTTGTACAAGGGCAAGTCTGTTCTGGGGTCGGCTGTTGCTGAGATGCGGCGAAGCTAACGTAACGCATGTGATGCGTCCATTTGGTTAATGGCGGCAGCAAGGCATTTGCCCAGGTTTGCGCATATTTTCAGAGCTTGGCGCCGCCCCTCATCTGGCTGCCGCCATCTTCTCCCCGTGAACGGGGAGAAGGACGCTCTCCTCGACGGGTTCGCCAACCGCCGGCGTCGCAGAGTGAACGCCAACGCCGCGGCATCTCCCTTCTCCCCGTTCACGGGGAGAAGGTGCCGGCAGGCGGATGAGGGGCAGCGCCGGTGTCGGCTATCGGCCCCGCCGAGCATCTGCCCCGAAAACGCCGGTTTTCCCGTGTCTTTCCTTGCCAGGGCCGCGTTTCCCGTGGGAAGGGGCGTGGTATCTCAGGGCTTGGGGGCTTGGCATGACGAATATCGGGGCCGGGGGCGCAGCGCCCTCGCTTATCAGGGCATCGCTCAGCCGCACCGGCAAATGGGCCGGCAGCGTCGCCTTTATCGGGGGTGCTGCCTCCGACATCCTCAATCCGCTGGCGCCGTTCGCCGCCTATATCGCGCTCGTCGCCGCGGTGGCTGCGGCTATCATCGCCATTGCCATCGTGCTCAGGCTGGTGCTGGCGGCCAGAGCGCTGCCGGCCTTGATCTTCGCCACAACAGCGGCGGCCGTCGCCGGCGGCGTCTACGGCCTGCAGCAGCAGACCAACGCCCAGAACGGAGTGATCGCCAGCCTGGTGCCGGCCATTGCCGGGCTGCAGCAGTCGATGGGCATCGTGTCCGAAAAAGTGGCCAGGATCGAGCAGACCGTCACGCAGACGCAAAAGACGGTCGAGGCGGTCAAGCAGACGACCGACACGGTGGCGAAGAAGGCCGACGAGATCGCCTCGGTCCAGCAGCAGCAGACGCAGCAGACGGCGGAAGTGCAGAAGACCACCGACGAGGTGAAGAAGCAGACCGAGACGCTGGCCGCCGGCCAGGCGCAGCAGCAGGCCCAGACCGAGAAGCTGCAAGAAACGACGCAGCAGATCGCCGCCTCGATCGACACCATCGCCAAGGGCTTTGCCGCCCTTGCCGCGCAGGGCGGGGCGATCGCCGAGCCGAAGCGGCCGGACGAGTTCTACCACAATGCCCGCGTCTACGAGCTGTCCGGCGACATGCTCAATGCACGGCGCTCCTACCTCGCCTTTGCCGGTTTCGACGTCGACGCCATCGACCCCTACACGCGCTTTGCCACGCTGCTTCGGGTGCAGGACGGCAAGGCCGGCGCGCGCGAGGTGTTCGGCGCGCTTGCCGACAAGGGCAAGGCGCTGTCGATCAAGCTGGTGCATATCCAGCAGTTCGACGACGCCCAGCGCCTCGACAAGCTCAACGCCTTCATATCAGCCAATCCAGATTTCGCGCCGGCCTATTTCCTGTTGGCGCAGGAGTTTTCGGAAGATCGGCTCGGCGCCCAGACGCTGGCCGACAAGCGCAACGAGGCCAAGGCACTGACCAGGTTCGTGTCCTACGAAAAGGATGGCGGGCTGCTCAAATATTTCGTCGACCAGACGCAGCTCGCCGACTGGCTGGACCGCAGCCGCAGCCGGCTGGCGGCGCTCGGCGACGTGCTCGATCCCGCCCGCTTCGTGCCTTCGCTGACGCCGATGCGCTCCAACCAGGGCTGGTCGATGACCATCTCGCTGCCGGAGCCGGCGACCGCCATCTCCTGGCGCATGGGCGACAGCGGTCCGTTCACCGACACCGGTTTCCTGGCGATGAACGATCAGACGACCGGCAAGCCGATGGCCAATCCGAGCTTCGAGATGCCCGACAGCACCGTGGCCGGCATTATCGCCATCAAATATCTCGACATCAGGGGCCGCGAGACCGGCCCGTTCGACATCCGCTTCGACCCGGAGACGGCGCTTCAGCAAGGCAACAAGCAGATCCTCGACCAGTTCTGGACCTCGTGGATCGCCTTCGATGCCAGCGGCAATCACGGGCTGGTCTATTTCACCCAGATGCTGTCCTACCGCTGTGCCATCAAACAGGTGCATTACAGCCTGAACGGCGCGGCACTCGACAAGGAGATCAAGATGCCGCCCTGCGACAAGAAGGACCCTTACGCCATCCCCTACGACTACCAGCCCTATTTCAAGGTCGCCGACAGCGTGAAATCGATGTCGGTGCAGGTCACCTACACCGACGACACCAAGTCGCCGGTGCGGGAATACAAGCGGCAGTAGAGGCGCCCACCCTCCCCCTTGTGGGGAGGGCTATCGCACGTGGAATTCTTGAGATGTCTGCCCGGCACGGACCCCCACCCCTAACCCCTCCCCACAAGGGGGAGGGAGACTTCCGTTGGCGCCGACCCAGGCTAGTCGCCTGTCTTTTCGGGGCAAAGAAAGAACAATTAAGGCACGCGGCAGCGTTCCCTCCCCCTTGTGGGGAGGGTTAGGGTGGGGGTCCTCTTCGAAAGAATCCATATGCGATGTGGGAGAGTGACAACTGATGCAAAATGCCTGCCGCAATGCTTGCGCAAGTGCCGCCGAACAGGCCAGTTTGCGCCTACAGAATCGGTGAGAGCGCGATGACCATCCACACCATCAAGGCCCGGGGCATTTCGGTTTCGCTCGACCTCACGGTCGGCCATATCGCCGATATGGTCGTCGAGGGCGGCGGGCGGCAGCTGAAGCCGCTGCATCGCGCGCCCTGGGTCGATGCGGGCGAGACGCTGCCGGACAATCTGCCGGAAGGTACGGTTCGGCTGTCCGGCGATTTTCTCTGCGCGCCGTTTTCGCGCAGCGATGTCGAGGAGGCGCCGCTGCATGGCTGGCCGGCCAACAGCGCCTGGGATGTGGTCGATAGTGCTGCTACAGGGGATGGCTGGCGAGCCGTCTACCGCCTGCGGCACAAGGTGATGGGCGCTTCGGTCGACAAGATCCTGACGCTGCGCGACGGCCATCCCTTCCTCTACCAGGAACATGTGTTTTCCGGTGGCCATGGTGCGATTTCGGTCGCCCATCACCCGATGACGGCAATGACCGGCGGCGGCAGGCTGGCCTTTTCGCCCAAACGTTTTGCCGCGACGCTGGACGATCCGCTGGAGCCGGATCCCGCCCGCGGCCGCTTCCTGCTGGCCTATCCGGCGCGCTCCGCCGATCTCGGCCATTTCCCCGCCGCAGGCGGCGGCACGCTCGACCTGACGGAATACCGCATGGGCGACCTGCGCGAGGATTTCCTCACGCTGGTCGAGACAGATCATGGCGGACCGGGCTGGACCGCGCTGGCGCGCCAGGCCGAGGACGATCTGGTGCTGGTGCTGAAGAACCCTGCCGAGCTGCCGATCACCATGCTGTGGCTCAGCAATGGCGGGCGCGACTACGCGCCCTGGAGCGGTCGCCACCTGGGCGTGCTCGGCATCGAGGATGGCCGTGCTGCCGTCGGCCATGCCGCCTCGATCGGCGACAACTGGCTGAGGCGCGAAGGGGTAGCGACCGCCTTTGCGCTGGGCGAAAGCCAAAGCGTTTCCTTTCGCCATGTCATCGGCGCGATGCCGCTGTCGGGCGGCGAGCCGCCACAAGAGGTCACGACGGCGGATGGCCGCATGCGGCTGGTGACGGGCGGCGCGGCGCGGGAGGTTCCCTTCGACAGCGATTTCCTGCGTATTGGGCAGCCTGTGGCTGCCTGAACGAACAGCACAGCTGACTTCTGTTCGTTCAAGGGTTCCCATCAATTGCCAAAGTTGGCGCCGCCCCTCACCTGCCTGCCGGCACCCTCTCCCCGTATAGTGACGGGGAGAGGGGTGCTCTCATCACCGATTTCGCCAACTACCAGCGTTACAGAGTAGGCGCCGAGATTGCGGCTGGCCCCTTCTCCCCGTCACTATACGGGGAGAAGTGCCCGGCAGGGCGATGAGGGGCGGCGCCAACTTTGGCAAAAGACCGCCTCCAATAGCTCAAATCCCGATTTGAAATTTCCGCCAACTGCCGACAAGATACAGCGGAAATTATCGTGCCGATCATCCAGGCCAGAGAGGCTCTCATGTCCGAAATCGCCCATCTCGCCGCCACCATCTTCAAACGCGCCGGCAAGGCAAAGCGCTTCATCGTCGCCATTGCCGGTCCACCAGGCTCCGGCAAGTCGACGCTGTCGGCAAGGCTGCATGAACTGCTGCCCGAAGGGGCAGCTGAGGTCGTGCCGATGGACGGCTTCCACTATGACGACGCCGTGCTCGAGCGGCGCGGCCTGCGCGCGCGCAAGGGCGCGCCGGAAACCTTCGACTTTGCCGGGTTTGAAGCCCTGCTGAAGCGTATCCGTGCCGGCGAACCCGACATCGCCATCCCGGTCTTCGACCGCAGCATGGAGCTGTCACGCGCCGCCGCCTCGATCGTCGCCACGCAAACCAAGTTCATCCTGGTCGAGGGCAACTATCTGCTGCTCGACGAAGAGCCGTGGTCGCGGCTGGCGCCGCTGTTCGATTTCTCGATCTTCGTCGACGTGCCGCGCAACGAGCTCGAGCGCCGCCTGATGGAGCGCTGGCACGGACATGGCCGCTCCGATGAAGATGCGCGCGCCTGGATCGCGTCCAACGACCTGCCCAACATCGAGCGCGTGCTCGCGCGGCGCCGGGCTGCCGATCTTGTGATCGGCCGTTCCGCTTGATTCGACGGATTGCGCAAGGGGAACCTTAAGACTTTCAGGCCGTTATCCCGACACGGCAATTGTGCCAAAAGAGGGATTCGGTCCAATGGCAATCAAGGCAAGAAAGCCCGCGCCCGCCAAGGGCAAGGCGACCCAATCCAAGGCCGGCGCCGGCCCGGCGATGACAGCCCGTTCGAAGGACGCCAAGCCGGCCTTCGGCAAGGCAGCGCCGAAGAAAGTGGTGCCGACCGCAGCGAAAGCCGCGCCGAAAGCCGCAAAGCCGAAGAAGCCCGCGAGTTCCAGCGACTCCCTGAGCGGCAGTGCGATGCGCACGGCCAAGGCGACGGCCAACGTCGCTGCCGGCGCGGTCATGGTCGCCGCCCGAGGTGCTGCGTCGCTCGCCGCTTCCGTCATGGGCAAAGGCGGTTCGAAGGCCAAAGCGAAGGCCAAATAGCCGCGCTTCGGAGGCTGGCTATCCCTTGGCGGGGATGGTCAGGCCTTTCTGCACCGCCGGCCGCGCCAGGCCGCGCTCCAGCCATGTCGAGACATTGACGAAATCGTCAAAGCCGACGAGTTCGCGGGCTTCGTAGAAGCCGATCAGGTTGCGCACCCAGCCGAGCAGCGAGATGTCGGCGATGGTGTAGTCATTGCCCATGATCCACTTGCGCCCCTTCAGCCTGCCGTCGAGCACACCGAGCAGTCGCTTTGACTCGTCGCGATAGCGCTCCAGAGGGCGTTTGTCGGCGATCTCGCGGCCGGCGAATTTGTGGAAGAAGCCGACCTGGCCGAACATCGGCCCGACCGAAGCCATCTGGAAGAACACCCACTGGATGGTCTCGTAACGGCGCGCGGTATCGATGGGCATGAGCAGGCCGGTTTTTTCAGCGAGGTAGAGCAGGATGGCGCCGGATTCGAACAGGCCGATCGGCTTGCCGTCCGGACCGTTCGGATCGATGATCGCCGGTATCTTGCCGTTGGGGTTGAGCGACAGGAATTCCGGTGTCCAGCTTTCGTTCTTGCCGATGTTGACCAGATGCGGCTCATAGGGCAGGCCGAGCTCCTCCAGGGCGATCGATATCTTCACGCCGTTCGGCGTTGTCGCCGAATAGAGCTGGAGCTGGTCCGGATGCTTGGCCGGCCAACGCGTTGCGATCGGAAAGTCGGACAGGTCTGCCATGGAAACTCCTGAATGGGGTTCGCGCCGAGCGGCGCGGTCTTGGCGGGTCGGCCAAGGATTAGACGCGGCGCACGGCACGATCAATATGGCGGTGAAGGTTTCGTCGTGCACGAACAATCAACGGAATGGTCTGCCTGAGGCAGATCGCGCGCCCCTTAGATCAGACGGCCTTGAAGGCCAGCACGGCATTGGTGCCGCCGAACGCGAAGCCGTTGCTGATCGCGGCGCGCACCTTGCGCTCGCGAGGCACGTTCGGCGTGACGTCGAGGTCGCAATCGGGATCGGCCTCGCGAAAATTGGCCGTCGGCGGCACGATGCCTTCGCGGATCGCCATCACGCAGGCGATCATCTCCAGCGCCCCCGATGCGCCGAGGCAATGAGCGTGCATCGACTTGGTCGACGACACCGAAAGCTTGTAGGCATGGTCGCCGAAGACGCGCTTGATCGCTGCCGTCTCGATCTGGTCGTTGGCCTTGGTGCCGGTGCCATGGGCGTTGAGGTAGTCGACATCCTCGGGATTGAAGCCGGCATCGGCCAGGCAGGCGCGCATGGCCGCTGTCGGCCCTTCGACGGTCGGCGCGACAATGTCGGAGGCATCGGCGGAGAGGCCGGCGCCGGCGACCTCGGCAAGGATGGTGGCGCCGCGCGCCATGGCATGCTCGTAGGTTTCCAGGACCGCCATGCCGGCGCCCTCGCCGAGCGACAGGCCCTGGCGATCCGCCGAGAATGGCCGGCAGGTATCGGGCGCCAGCACGCGCAATGCTTCCCAGCCCTTCAGGATGCCCCAGACCAGCGGCGCATCGGTGCCGCCGGCGACCATCACATCGGCGCGGCCAAGCCTGATCTGGTCGACGGCCGAGGCGATGGCGTGGTTGGAGGAGGAGCAGGCCGAGGTGACGCCGAAGACCGGGCCGCGCAGGCCCAGATTCATGCTGACATGGCCGGAGGCCGCGCTTGGCATGACCTTTGGCACGGTGAAGATACCGGCGCGGTTCTTGCCCTCGACCAAAATGGCGCGATAGCTCTCTTCGATCGCCTCCCAGCCGCAGACGCCGACACCGACGACGGTGCCCATCCGATAGGTGGTGGCTTCATTCGAAACCAGGCCGGCCTGCTGCATGGCTTCTCTGGCTGCGATGGTCGCCAGCAGGCTGAAGCGGTCCATCGACACGGTCTGCTTGCGGTCGATTCCGTGATCGGGAAGCGCCTTGATTTCGCAGCCGACCTTGACCTTCAAATCATGCAGTTGGGGACTTGTGATCTGGCCGATGGCCGAGCGGCCGGCGCGCATCTCGTTCCAGATCGCGGGCGCGCTGGTGCCGAGCCCGCAAATGCCGCCCATGCCGGTGATGACAACGCGCTGCCGCATTCAGTTCAGGCTTTTTTCGCGATCAGCGCGCGCACAGCTTCGACCATGTCGCCGACGTTCTTCAGATTGCTCCAGGCGTCGACCGTGTTCATCTCGATCTCGATGCCATACTCTTCCTCAAGATCGAAGATAATCTCCGTCAGCTCGAGCGAATGGATGCCAAGCGAGGTCAATTCGGTGGTGGTGGTGATTTCTTCGCCGCCCGGCTCGGCATGAGCCTTGATCTTCGCGATGATATCCGTTGCCAGCTGGTCGGCCATTCGGTTCCTTCCCCACTATCTCGACGTTTCCCGACGCCAACTGAGCAGCGCCCCTTTTTCTCCTGGTATCAAGCCGCCGTCGTCGTTTAATGCCCCCGCCAAGCGCAGCATGACCGTACCAAGGTGGTTCCCTCTATAGAAACCGAAACGTTGTCAAGCAACAAGCTATATCGAACTCCATATCGACAAAGCCGACGGAGTGCTTAACGTGCAGGCATGGATATGGGCGAACCTAGCGGCGAACATGGCGGGATTTCGACGCAGCGCGTTGCGGGCGTCGCGCGGCTTTCCTGCGCGCTCAGCGAGGGCCGCACGCGCCTGCGGCGCCTCTATCAGGACGGCGCCGCCAAGATAAGAATGCCGGCCGTCTCGGCCGATCCGTTTGAGGCGGTGCTGATCAACACCGCCGGCGGGATGACCGGCGGCGACCGTATCGCCTGGGACGTGGATGTCGGCGCGGCCGCTTCGGCATCGATCACCACCCAGGCTTGCGAGAAGATCTACCGGGCGGCATCCGACCGTGCCGAAGTGCGGGTCAATTTGTCGGTCGGGGAAAACGGCCGCATCGCCTGGCTGCCGCAGGAAACCATCGTCTTCGACCGGGCGGCCTTTGTCCGCACGCTCGACGTCGAGCTTGCCGCCGGCGCCGAGGCGCTGGTGCTGGAAGCCGCCGTCTTCGGCCGCCTGGCGATGGGCGAACGCGCCACGCAGGGCAACTTCCATGACCGCTGGCGTGTGCGCCAGGATGGCGCCCTCATTCATGCCGAGGATTTCCGCATCGGACCCGATATCGCCGCCACGCTCGACCGCCCGGCGGTTGCCGGCGGCGCGATTGCGGTGGCGACGCTGCTTCTGGTGTCGCCACGCGCCGAGGCCCTGCTCGACCGGGTTCTGGAGATCGTCGGCGACCACGGCAGCGCCAGCGTCTGGAGCGTGAAGAAATCTGGCAAGCTTCTTGCGAGGCTCTACGCCGGGGACGGCTACCGGCTGCGCCAGCGGCTGGTTCCACTCGTCGAATTGCTCAACGGAAGGGCGGGGTTGCCCAAATTATGGTCACTATAGGCCTGTCTCTACCAATCCAGGGAAACGCATGAACCTGACGCCGAGGGAAAAGGACAAGCTGCTGATCGCCATGGCGGCGATCGTGGCGCGCAAGCGGCTCGAACGCGGCGTCAAGCTCAACCATCCGGAAGCGATCGCGCTGATCACCGACTTCGTCGTCGAAGGCGCCCGCGACGGCCGTCCGGTCGCCGAACTGATGGAAGCCGGCGCTCATATCGTCAGCCGCGCGCAAGTCATGGAAGGCATCGCCGAGATGATCCATGACGTGCAGGTCGAGGCGACTTTTCCCGACGGCACCAAGCTGGTGACCGTGCACGAACCGATCCGTTGAGGAGGACAGGATGCTGGAGCTGCGTCCCAACTGCGAATGCTGCGACAAGGACCTGCCGCCCGAAGCGACGGATGCGCTGATCTGCACCTTCGAGTGCACCTTTTGCGCCGGATGCGTGGAACAGGTGTTGGGCGGCATCTGCCCCAATTGCTGCGGTGGTTTTTCGGCGCGGCCGATCCGCCCGCCAGCGATGCTGAAGAAATATCCGGCGTCGAGCAGACGCGTTCTCAAGGCTGAAGGCTGCGGCCCCCGCAAGGCGGCGTAAACACCAGACCGAGCAAAACGAAAGGCAAATAGAATGATCCCTGCCAAACGCCTCTGCCTGTCGGCGATCCTGCTGCTGGCCGCTGCCATGCCGGCCTATGCTCATGTCGGCATCGGCACGGCCTCCTCCTTCACGGCCGGCTTCATGCACCCGCTTTCCGGGCTCGATCATATGACGGTGATGGTCGCGGTCGGGCTGTGGGCGGCGCTCAAGGGCGGCAAGGCGGTTCTTGCCTGGCCGGCGGCCTTTGTCTGCGTCATGCTGGTCGGCGGCGCGCTGGGCATGCTGCACATGCCGCTGCCCTTCGTCGAACCGGGCATACTGGCATCGGTCGTGACGCTCGGGCTGCTGGTGGCGCTGGCGATCGATCTGCCGGTCTCGGCCGGGGTCGCCATCATCGGCCTGTTCGCACTTTTCCACGGCCACGCGCATGGCACCGAGGTGCCGGAGAATGCCGGCGGGCTTGAATACATGGCCGGCTTTGCCATCGCCACGCTGTTGCTGCATGCCGCCGGCATCGCTGCCGGTCTCAGTCTCGGCATCCGGTTCCGTGGAGTGGCCCGTGCTGCCGGTGCCGCCTGTGCGGCGATCGGCATCGGTCTCGCCTTCGGCATCGTGTGAGGGCGACCATGATCCCTGGTGAAATCATCACGGTGGGCGGCGACATCGAGCTCAACAAGGGCCTGCCGACCGTCACCCTGAAAGTCGCCAACAGCGGCGACCGGCCGATCCAGGTCGGTAGCCACTACCATTTCTTCGAGACCAATGAGGGGCTGAAATTCGACCGCGAGCGCGCCAGGGGCATGCGTCTCGACATTGCCGCAGGCACGGCGATGCGTTTCGAGCCGGGCCAGGAGCGCGACGTCACGCTGGTGCCGCTCGGCGGCAAACGCGAGGTCTACGGATTTCAGCAGAAGGTGATGGGCAAGCTGTGAAATCTTCCGGCGCGCGCAGCTCAGTTCGATGGCTTGGCCGCGGCGTAGATGACGATCTTTCCGGGATCGCCGAATTCGACGGCGAGGACATCCTGCGCCTGCACGCGCCGCGATTCGATGGCGTTGAACAGCAGCGCGTTGGCCTCGATCTCCTTGCGCAGCTCGGTGATGTCGTCCTGATGCTGCTTGACCTTGCTTTCGATCTCCGGCGGCGGGCCGCCTTCGCTGCGCGCGGCATCGGTGAGGAACACGATGTCGACCTTGTCGAGCTTGGACGTCTTGCGCACCGTACCGATGTTTTCACGCGTCCGGTCGATCGCCGTGTTGACGTTTGCGGCCTCAGTAGTGGCGTTGGTCTCTTCCTGCTTGACCTGCGAGCCGACGATGCGGTTAACGGTCTCAGTGCTTTCCAGCCCCTGCGCCTTCAATCCGGCAACAGGACCGGCCACCGCCAGGAACGCCATGGCGGCGATTGCCCGCATTCCGGTCGAGAAAGAATTGGTCGCCATCGCTCGCTCCTGAGAGAAATCGTTTCGGGGCGCGGGTTAGCGCGAAAAGAACAAAACGAATGCCGCCCGGCGAAGGTTCCTTTCCCGATGCGGCCGGCCGGCCGGATGCCGGCCCGCCGTGCCGTGGCGTCAGCTCGCCTTCTTGGTGATCAGGGTCAGTGCGCCATTGGGTTCCATACTGGCCGCGACCACCTGCGCAGAGGTCATTCCCTTGGCCTCCAGCGCCGACTTCACCTTGGGTGTGGCATCGATCGAGCTGCGCAGTTTCTTCAAGCCGTCATCGCCGCGCTGGGCGATCACCTGGTTGACCTGTGTCTGGGTGTCCTTTGGCAACTCGGTGATGTCGACGATGTTGACGCTTTGGATCGTCGGCACCGCAGGCTGAGCCTGGGGCGTGGCTGGAGCAGGCGTTGCCGGCGCCGGAGCAGGCTGTGGCGCGGGTTGCTGCTGGGCACTGGCGGCGCCCGCCAGCATCAGGCTGGCTGCGGCGGCAAGAATTATCGTTTTGCGCATGGATTTTCCTTTCCATCGATTGGCAAACGGTCGGTCTGGGGTGACCCCCTAACCTCAACCGCCAAATGGGATCAGAAGGTGTCGCCCAGCGGGTCATTGCGTGACCATAGGATGGCAGCAATGTGCAGCACCGCTTCAATCCAACCGCATTTCAGGAGCAATCGCTGATGGCCAGAATTACCCGCGCCGCCTATGCGCAGATGTATGGCCCGACGGTCGGCGACAAAGTGCGCCTTGCCGACACCGAACTGTTCATCGAGGTCGAGAAGGATCTCACCATCCATGGCGAAGAGGTGAAATTCGGCGGCGGCAAGGTAATCCGTGACGGCATGGGCCAGAGCCAGGTTTCCAGGGCGCAAGGCGCCGTCGATACCGTGATCACCAACGCGCTGGTGGTCGACGCCAGCGCCGGCATCTTCAAGGCCGATATCGGGCTTCGCGACGGCCGTATCGCGGCCATCGGCAAGGCCGGCAATCCGGACACCCAGGATGGCGTCACCATCATCATCGGCCCCGGCACCGAGATCATCGCCGGCGAAGGCAAGATCCTGACGGCAGGCGGCTTCGATGCGCATATCCACTTCATCTGCCCGCAGCAGATCGAAGAGGCACTGATGTCAGGCATCACCACCATGCTCGGCGGCGGCACCGGTCCGGCGCACGGCACGCTGGCCACCACCTGTACGCCGGGACCATGGCACATGGCCCGCATGATCCAGTCCTTCGATGCCTTCCCGATGAACATCGGCCTGTCGGGCAAGGGCAATGCTTCGCTGCCCGCAGCACTCGAGGAGATGGTGCTGGGCGGCGCCTGCTCGCTGAAGCTGCACGAGGACTGGGGCACGACGCCGGCAGCCATCGATTGCTGCCTGTCGGTCGCCGACGACTACGACGTGCAGGTGATGATCCACACCGATACGCTGAACGAATCCGGCTTTGTCGAGAACACGGTCGCCGCCATCAAAGGCCGCACCATCCACGCCTTCCACACCGAGGGCGCCGGCGGCGGCCACGCACCCGACATCATCAAGGTCTGCGGCCTGCCCAACGTCATCCCGTCCTCGACCAACCCGACGCGGCCCTATACGGTCAACACGCTGGCCGAGCATCTCGACATGCTGATGGTCTGCCATCATTTGTCGCCGTCGATCCCCGAGGACATCGCCTTTGCCGAAAGCCGCATCCGCAAGGAGACCATCGCGGCCGAAGACATTTTGCACGACATCGGTGCCTTCTCGATCATCTCGTCGGACAGCCAGGCCATGGGCCGCGTCGGCGAAGTCGCGATCCGCACCTGGCAGACCGCCGACAAGATGAAGCGCCAGCGCGGCTCGCTGCCGCAGGAGACCGGCAACAACGACAATTTCCGCGTCCGCCGCTACATCGCCAAATACACGATCAACCCGGCCATCGCGCATGGGCTGTCGAAAGACATCGGCTCGATCGCGGTCGGCAAGCGCGCCGACCTGGTGCTGTGGAACCCGGCCTTCTTCGGCGTCAAGCCGGACATGGTGCTGATCGGCGGCATGATCGCCGCAGCACCGATGGGCGACCCCAACGCCTCGATCCCGACGCCGCAGCCGATGCACTACCGGCCGATGTTCGGCGCCTATGGCAAGGCCAGGACCAACTCGTCGGTGACCTTCGTTTCGAAAGCCGCGCTCGAATCAGGCCTGCACGGCAGGCTCGGTGTCGACAAGCAGTTCGTCGCCGTCGAGAACACCCGCGGCGGCATCGGCAAGCATTCGATGGTGCTCAACGACGCCACGCCGCATGTCGAGGTCGATCCGGAAACCTACGAGGTGCGTGCCGACGGCGAGCTTTTGACCTGCGAGCCGGCGACGGTGCTGCCGATGGCGCAGAGATACTTTCTGTTCTGAAGCGGCGATTCGACCGGGCGAGTATTATCCGTTGCAGCCCTGGGTGGGAGGCAGCAATATGCGGCCGACCAACAGTTGCATTGTGATCGAGCATGGCCACCGAAATCGCTTCCGCCCACGACATTTTCCCCCATATCCGCATCGTCATGGGCATGGTGATCGGGCTTGGCGTCGCCCGCCTGCTGTCGGGGGTGGCGCGCATCGTCCAGCATCCCGGCCAGTACAAGCTCTATCCCGTGCATCTGGCCTGGGTCGTCTCGGTGCTCCTGATGCTGGTGCATTTCTGGTGGTGGGAGTTCGGCCTCTACGCCATCGAAACCTGGACCTTCGGCAAATATTTGTTCATCATCTTCTACGCGATCACGCTGTTCCTGCTGTGCGCGCTTTTGTTTCCCGATTCGATGCTGGACTACACCAGCTATGAGGATTTCTTCTATTCGCGCCGGGCGTGGTTCTTCGGCCTGCTGGCTGCGACCTACCTGCTCGACGTGGTCGACACGCTGCTGAAAGGGCCAGAGCATTTCGCCCGCTTCGGCAGCGAGTATCTGTTCCGCACGCCGGTCTTCGTTGCGCTGTGTATCGTCGCGATCCTGGTGCGCGATCGCCGCTTCCACATCGCCTTCGTCACGGCGGCGCTTATCTACCAGATATCGTTCATCCTGCGGCTCTTCGACACCATCGTCTGAACGAACGCGATGGTCTAGCTTGTTGGGGAAAGGCAAGGGTTCGACATGTACAAGGCCGTCGGATCGCGCGGATCCCGGGTCAGCCGCGTTCTCTGGATGCTCGAGGAGCTCGCGCAGCCTTATGAATTCGTCGAGGTTCATCTGCGCTCACCGGAAGCCTATGCGCTCAACCCATCGGGCAAGGTACCGATCCTCATCGACGGCGAACTGACGGTGACGGATTCGGCGGCGATCTGCGTTTATCTCGCCGACAAGCACGCGGACAAGGGAATGGGCGCCAATCCGGGTGTCGCCGGCCGGGCCGAGATGGATTCCTGGATGCATTTTGCCCAGAGCGAGTTGGAAGCGCCGCTGTGGAACAAATTGCGCCATCGCTTCCTGCTGCCTAGGGATGTGCGCGTCGATGTCGGTCCTGCGGCGGCTTACGATTTTGCCTCGGAACTGAAGGCGCTGGAGCGGCGGCTGGGCGACAAACCGTTTGCGCTCGGCGATCGGTTTTCCGCTGTCGATGTGCTGCTCGGCGACATGGGCGGCTGGGCTCGCGCCGGCCGATTCCCGATCGACTCCGAGCGCGTCAACGCCTATTTCGACCGCGTGCTGGCACGGCCCGCCCGTGCACGGGCGCAAGCAAATGGGGGATCCATGAAATGAAGCTCAACCTCAACACCGACTTCACCAAATTCCCGCGCGCCGTCTCCGTACTGTCCGCCGGCAATGCCGGAACCACCCTACCGTTGGGCCGGGCCATTCTCGCCCATGACGAGCGGCATCTGCGCCGCCGCGCCATCGAGCTTGCTGACGGCAGCAAGGTGCTGGTCGACCTGCCCGAACCCGTCGCCTTGAACGATGGCGACCGGCTGGTGCTGGAGGATGGCGGCCACGTCGAGATCATCGCGGCGCCGGAAGAGGTCTATGACATCCGCGCCCGCGACGGCGTGCATCTGGCCGAGCTCGCCTGGCACATCGGCAACCGCCATCTCGCAGCAAGCATCGAGGCCGGTCGCATCCTCATCCTGCGGGACCATGTTATCAAGGCGATGCTGGAGGGGCTCGGCGCCACCGTGACCGACGTTTCCGAACCGTTCAAACCGGTGCGCGGCGCCTATTCCGGCCATAGTGGGCAAAGCCACGATCACGGCCATGCGCATGCGCACAGCCACGCCGAAGCCCACAGCCATTCTCATGGCGAAGCGCATTCCCATTCGCACAGTCATGCCGGCCATCACCACGACCATGACTGACCAGCCTTCGAATATCGCCCTGCTGCGGCTGATGGCGTGGCTGTCGCCTGCCTTTCCGGTCGGCGGCTTTTCCTACAGCCATGGCCTCGAACGCGCGGTGCATGACGGGCTGGTTTCCGATGCAGAAAACCTCGCCGACTGGCTGGAAACGCTGGTCGAGATGGGCTCGGGCTGGAACGATGCCGTGCTGTTTGCCGAGAGCTGGCGCCGCGCACGCCACGCCGGTGATCTCGATGAAGTGGCGGCACTCGCCGAGGCGCTCGCCGGCTCGCGCGAACGCCATACCGAGACCATGCTGCAGGGTGCGGCCTTCCTTAAAGCGGCGGCGGCCTGGCCTAATCCGGTGCTGGCGCGCCTGCCGGCCGAATGCGCCTATTGCGTCGCCGTCGGCGCCATTGCCGGCGGCAACGGCATCGCGTTTCAGGACGCGCTGTCCGCCTTCCTGCAAACCTTCTTCTCCAACCTCGTGCAGGCCGCGATCCGGCTTGGCATCGTCGGCCAGAGCGGCGCGACCACGTTGTTAGCCGGCTTCGAGCCGCTGGCCCTGGCGACCGCAAGCCGCGCCGCGCGCTCGACACTGGATGATCTCGGTGGCTGCGCCTTCGTCTCCGATATCATGGCGATGAAGCATGAAACCCAGTATTCGCGACTGTTCCGCTCATGATTTTTCTCGCTTTCTCGCTCTCCCTTGCTCTGCTGCTGATCACCGCGCTGCATGTCTATTGGGGTCTTGGCGGCATCTGGCCGGGCCGGGATGCGGCCTCGTGCGCTCGCGCCGTGGTCGGTTTTCGCGGTGTCGATGAGATGCCGTCGCCGTTCGCCAGTTTCGCCGTTGCCGCGTGCCTGTGCCTGGCGACACTATGGCCGCTGGCGCTCGAAGGCGTCTTTGCTTCACCCTTCCCAAAGCAGGGCCTCGCCGCCACTTCGCTGCTCATCGGCCTGGTGTTCCTGGGTCGCGGCATAGCCGGCTTCACGCCATGGTGGCGGCGGCTGGCGCCGGAACAACCTTTCGCGCGGCTCGATGTCCGCTATTATTCGCCGCTCTGCCTGTTGATCGGGCTCGGCTTTGCCATCCTCGCCATCACGGAGTTTCCGACATGACACAGACAAATGGCCCGCTGCGCATCGGCATTGGCGGCCCGGTCGGTTCGGGCAAGACGACGCTGACCGAAAAACTGTGCAAGGCGTTGCGCGACGAGTTTTCGATCGCCGTCGTCACCAACGACATCTACACCAAGGAAGACGCCATGATGCTGGCGCGGCTGCAGGCACTGCCCGAGGACCGCATCATGGGTGTCGAGACCGGCGGCTGCCCGCACACCGCCATCCGCGAGGATGCGTCGATCAATCTGCAGGCAATCGCCGAAATGAACAGGAAATTCCCGGATCTCGACATCGTCTTCATCGAATCCGGCGGCGACAATCTTGCCGCGACCTTCTCGCCTGACCTCGCCGACCTGACGCTCTATGTCATCTCGGTTTGCCAGGGCGAGGAGATTCCGCGCAAGGGCGGGCCGGCGATCACCCGCTCCGATTTCCTGGTGATCAACAAGAGCGATCTTGCTCCTTACGTAAACGTCAATCTCGATGTCATGGAGAGCGACGCCGGCCGCATGCGCGGAAAACGGCCGTTCGGCTTCACCGACCTGTCGCGCGGCAAGGGGCTGCAGGAGGTGATCGATTTCATCATCGAGCATGGCGGCCTGCGGGCCAGCGGTGCCGCTGCCAGCACGGCAGCGTGAGACAGCTATCCCTGCACCAACCAAAACCGGTTGCGGACATGGGCTGGCCACGGCATTCTTGCCGAAACCGGAGGATTTTAGGATGAGCCTTGCCCGTCTGCAAAAGGAAACGCTGACCAACCTGCCCTACTATGAGGAGCGCGTCGATCTTGCCTGCGCCTTCCGCTGGACGGCACGGCTCAACATGCATGAGGCGGTGGCCAATCACTTCTCGCTGGCCGTCAATGATGGCGGGACACAGTTCCTGATGAACCCCAACCAGGTGCATTTCTCGCGCATCAAGGCGAGCGACCTTCTGATGATCGATGCCAACGATCCAGAAACGCTCTCCGGCCCCGATGCGCCCGACCCAACGGCGTGGGGACTGCATGGCGCCATCCATCGCAATGTGCGCCACGCGCGCTGTGTCATGCATGTCCATTCGATCCACGCCACGGTGCTGGCATCGCTCGCTGACTCGACACTGCCGCCGATCGACCAGAATTCAGCGATGTTCTTCAATCGCCATGTCGTGGACGCGCATTATGGCGGGCTGGCCTTCGAGGAGGAGGGCGAGCGCTGCTCGCAGCTTCTCGTCGATCCCAAGGTCAAGGTGATGGTGATGGGCAATCACGGCGTGCTGGTCATCGGCGACACGGTCGCCGATGCCTTCAACCGCATGTTCTATTTCGAACGCGCCGCCGAGACCTACATCAAGGCGCTGTGGACCGGCCGCCCGCTGCGCACGCTTTCCGACGCGATCGCAGAAAAGGCCGCGAGCGAGATGGACGACTATCCCGGCCAGGCCGAACGCCATCTCAGCGAGTTGAAGGCGATCCTCGACGAGCAGGAACCGGTTTACCGGAATTGAGGACCCTTCTCCCCGTCACTATACGGGGAGAAGGTGCCGGCAGGCGGATGAGGGGCGGCGCAAGCCCCGAAAGTGTGGGACGAACCAAAACTCGGCCTGACCGTGATCTCAATACGCCATGGAAAGCGCCTTCATTGTCAATCGCGGCGCCGCCCCTCATCGCCCTGCCGGGCACTTCTCCCCGTATAGTGACGGGGAGAAGGACGCTCTTATTCGCCGGTTTCGCCAATCATCGACGTCGCAGGAAGAGCCACCCACTTTCCCCAAGCTTAAAGCCCCAGTTCAGTCCGCAATTCCTCGGCGCTGTTGATGACGACGGCGCCGGGCGGGCCTTCCATCGGCTTTTCCGGCCAGAAGATCGTTTTCATGCCCGCCGCCAGTCCCGCCATGGCGCCCGGCCAGCTGTCGTCGATCGCCACGGCGTGCGTAGGGTCGACATCGGCCAGATAGGCGGCGCGCAGGAACGGCTCGGCATGCGGCTTGCCTTCGCGCACATCGTTGCGGCTGATCGTCTTCATGCCGGGGTAGATCAGGCCGACCATGCTCAGATTGGCGTCGACGATCATCCGGTCCGAATTCGAGACTACGGCCTGCTGGATGCCTCTTGCACGTAGCTCGTTGAAGATCTCGATCGCGCCCGGGCGCGGCTTCAGCTCCTCGACCAACGGCAGATAATGCTCGTATTTGCGCACGATCCAGTCGTCGAAAGGCAGGTCCAGGCCGAACTCGTCGCGCATCATCTCGTAGACCGGCCAGGCGGCGACACCGAGCACGCGCTCATGCAGATCGTCCGGCGGGACAAGGCCGACATTGCGCATCGCCGCCATCAGGGCTGCTTCGTGCAACGGTTCGCTGTCGACCAGCGTGCCGTCCATGTCCCAGAAAACCGCTTTCGGCATCATGTGAGGCTCCTTTTTGCCATCCCTTAAAGGGTTTGAGCCGGGAGATAAACCTTCGGGATCGAAGAACGTGCCGCCTGCCGCGGCCGCAGCCAAGTCTCTTTGGCGACAGAGACTTCGTGGGAGAAGAAAAACTGGGCCGTGCTTACGTCGATGAATAGCAAGCAATTGCCCCCGAGATTGACAATTGCGCAGCAGGCTGTTCCCTGCGAAAGTGGGCATGGGCCGCTCTCATGACCGGCGGTCTCGGGAGGCAGGACTTTGAATAGCCGGCAGGATGGTGGCAGCAACAGGCTGGACGATGCGGCGCGCGCCGGCTGGCTTTATTATGTTGCCGGCAACACACAGGACCAGATCGCTTCGACGCTCGGCATTTCGCGGCAAACGGCGCAGCGGCTGGTATCGCTGGCGGTGTCGGAGGGCTTGATCAAGGTTCGCGTCGACCATCCTATCGCCAACTGCCTCGATCTGGCGGCACGGCTGAGATCGCGCTTTGCGCTCGATCTGGTCGAGGTGGTGCCGAGCGACCCCAATTCGTCCTCGACCACGATCGGCATCGCCGAGGCGGCTGCCGCCGAGATCGAGCGGCGGCTGCGGTCACCGACCCCGATCGTCATGGCGATCGGCACCGGGCGCACGCTGAAGGCGGCGATCGAGCAGTTGCCGCCGATGGAATGCCCGCAGCACAAGGTGGTGTCGTTGACCGGCAACATCTCGCCGGACGGCTCGGCCGCCTTCTACAACGTCATCTTCACCATGGCCGACAGGGTCAAGGCGCGCTCCTTCCCGATGCCGCTGCCGGTCATCGCCTCGTCGCCTGAGGAGCGCGAGATGCTGCTCAACCAGCCGATGATCCAACCGACGCTTGCGCTTGCCGCCGAGGCCGACGTCACCTTCATCGGCATCGGCGACCTCGGCCCCAAGGCGCCGCTCTACGAAGACGGCTTCATTTCGGAGAGCGAATTGAAGGCGCTGCAGAAGGCCGGCGGCATCGCCGAGATCGTCGGCTGGGTGTTCGACAGGGAGGGCCGCATGATCGAGGGCATCACCAACGACCGGGTGTCGTCGGCGTCGCTTCCGTCACGCGAGAAATCGCTGGTCATCGCACTGGCCATGGGCGAACGAAAGCTGCCAGGCATCCTGGCGGCCGCGAACCGGCGGCTGATCAACGGCCTCATCACCGATGAACGGACCGCCGCCGCCCTGCTGGCCAACATCTGACCGGAACCACACCTGATTTGCGATAAAACCAACCGCGCTAGCTGTGCCGCCCGAAAGGGTCATTGCCATCGAGAAAACCGAGATCGCGCTGCAGATGCGGCGACAGGTCCCTGATGTCGAGATGTGCTCGTTTTTTGGCCGCGAACCAGCCGAATCCATCCGTCAGCCACGAAAACCAGCGGTGATCCGGTGCGGAAGTGCATTTTTGCTGCGCCATGGTCATGATCGTCAACCTTCGCTATCCTGAACCCGAATGACGGGTTGACTGGGAATGTCGGTCTTGACGGCAGTCTTTGCCAATCGAACGTCGATAAGGACCCATAAGGAGGCTTTATGCCGGACCTCAGCTCTCGGCAGGTTGCACAGCTTCCGCCGCTGCAGGCGATCCGGGTGTTCGAAGCGGTGGCGCGGCATCTTTCCTTCACCAAGGCCGCCAGTGAACTTGCCATGACGCAAGCGGCGGTCAGCTATCAGATCAAGGTGCTGGAGGAACGGGTCGGCGCGCCGCTGTTCCTGCGACGACCGCGCCAGATCGCACTCACCGAGGCTGGACAGCGCCTCGCGCCGGCGGTCAGCGAGGCCTTTGCCATTCTCGGTCAGGCCTATGCCGCGGCGCGTGGCGGGGCCGACGGCTTGCTGTGCGTCACGACGGTGCTGACATTCGCCTCGAACTGGCTCGCGCACCGGCTGGGGTCGTTCCAGATCGCCCACCCAGCGCTGGCGGTGCGGCTCGAAACGTCGAGCCGCCTGACCGACTTTGCCCGCGAGGATACCGATATCGCCATCCGCTCGGGCGGCGGCAAATGGCCGGGCCTGGAGGCGCACAAGCTGCTCGATGCCGACTTCACGCCGATGCTGAGCCCGAAACTCGCGGCGACCATCGGCGGCGTCAGGGAACCGGCGGACCTGTTGCGGCTGCCGATCCTCGATCCCGGCGACATCTGGTGGACGCAATGGTTCGAGGCTGCCGGCGTGCATTCGCACGATCTTGCCAAGCGGCCCGGCAGCAGCATGGGCGCGCAGGCCTATGAGGCCAATGCGGCGATCGCCGGTCATGGCGTCGCGGTCCTGACCAGGGCGCTGTTCAAGGCGGAACTTGCCGACGGGCGCCTGATCCAGCCTTTCGATCTGGTTGGCGACGACGGCCATGCCTATTGGCTGGTCTACCCCGAAGCGCGCCGCAACGTGCCGAAGATCCGTGCCTTCCGCGACTGGCTGCTGGCCGAGATCGCCTGCTGACCGGCAAGCTTTCGGGCTGCACCTGGTTTTCGCAGATCTATCCGCTGCTGCCGCACTGTATCCGGCCGGGACGCTCCTCGTCCTGGCAATTTCCGCTCGTCCCGGCCTGCGGTGTCGCCCGGGTGCTGCGCTGCAGCATCGAATCCGACTTGACATAATTCACGCCAAGTGAGTAATTGCCCAAAGCCAAGGCAAATGCTCATCTTGGTTCAAGGGAGGAATTGATGAAACTTCGCACGCTCACCCTGGGCTTGTTGTCGGCCAGCACGCTTGCGTTCGCCGCACACGCCGAATCCATCACCATCGCCACCGTCAACAATGGCGATATGGTCCGCATGCAAAAGCTGACCGAGGACTTCACCAAGGCGAACCCCGACATCCAGCTCAACTGGGTCACGCTCGAGGAAAACGTGCTGCGCGAGCGCGTCACCACCGACATCGCCACCAAGGGCGGCCAGTACGACGTGATGACCATCGGTACCTATGAGGTTCCGATCTGGGCCAAGCAGAGCTGGCTGCTGCCGCTCGACAAGCTCGGCGACGACTATGACGCCAAGGACATCATCCCGGCCATCGCCGGCGGCCTTTCGGTCGACGGTAAGCTCTATGCCGCGCCCTTCTACGGCGAAAGCTCCTTCGTCATGTACCGCAAGGACCTGATGGAGAAGGCCGGGCTGAAGATGCCCGACGCGCCGACCTGGGACTTCATCAAGCAGGCCGCCGACAAGATGACCGATCGCGCGAATGGCGTGAACGGTGTCTGCCTGCGCGGCAAGGCCGGCTGGGGCGAGAACATGGCCTTCCTGACCGCCATGTCGAACTCCTTCGGCGCGCGCTGGTTCGACGAGAACTGGAAGCCGCAGTTCGATCAGCCGGAATGGAAGAACACGCTGCAGTTCTATGTCGACCTGATGAAGGCCGACGGCCCTGAGGGTGCGTCCTCCAACGGCTTCAACGAAAACCTGGCGCTGTTCCAACAGGGCAAATGCGGCATGTGGATCGACGCCACCGTCGCTGCGTCCTTCGTCTCCGATCCCAAGGCATCGCAGGTCGCCGACAAGGTTGGATATGCGCTGGCACCCGACAATGGCCTGGGCAAGCGCGGCAATTGGCTGTGGGCATGGTCGCTGGCGATCCCCGCCGGCACGCAGAAGGCCGATGCCGCCCAGAAGTTCGTCTCCTGGGCGACCAGCAAGCACTATGCCGAACTGGTCGCTTCGAAGGAAGGCTGGGCCAACGTTCCTCCGGGCACGCGCTCCTCGCTTTACGCCAATGCCGAGTACCAGAAGGCGGCTCCGTTCGCCAAGATGACGCTGGACTCCATCAACGCCGCCGACCCGACGCATCCGACCGTCAAGCCGGTGCCCTATGTAGGCGTCCAGTTCGTCGCCATCCCTGAGTTCCAGGGACTTGGCACCACTGTCGGCCAGCTCTTCTCGGCGGCTCTTGCCGGCCAGTCGAGTGTCGACGATGCGCTGAAGCAGGCCCAGGACGCTGCCACCGCGGCAATGACCGAAGGCGGATACATCAAGTAAGGCTCCTCCCGGTGCCGACTGCCGGTCGCCTCCTTGACCGGCAACGGCCGCCCGAATTCCCAGTTCGGGCGGCCGCCTTTAACGCCTTTTGAAAATTCCGTCTGACCAGTGAAGGGTGACCGTCATGGCTACTCAGCAGACCCGTTCGCTTGCCCGTTTCATGATGGCGCCATCCGTGGTGCTGCTGTTCGTCTGGATGATTGTGCCGCTGGTCATCACCATCTGGTTCTCCTTCCAGCAGTACAATCCGCTCAATCCGATCCGCGACGGCTTTGTCGGCTTCTCGAATTACGCGCTGTTCTATTCCAACCCGGCCTTCCTGCAGTCGATCCTCAACACGCTCACATTGGTGGTCAGCGTGCTCCTGATCACGGTGATCGGCGGTATCCTTCTGGCGCTGCTGATCGATCAGCCGATGTGGGGCCAGGGCATCGTGCGCATCCTGGTCATTTCGCCGTTCTTCGTCATGCCGCCGGTGGCCGCATTGGTGTGGAAGAACATGATCATGCACCCCCAATATGGGGTGTTCGCCGACATAGCGCGCTTCTTCGGGGCCCAGCCGATCGACTGGTTCGGGCAGCATCCGATGCTGGCGATCATCATCATCGTCGCCTGGCAATGGCTGCCTTTCGCCACGCTCATTCTCTTGACCGCGCTGCAGTCGCTCGACGGCGAGCAGAAGGAAGCCGCCGAGATGGACGGCGCCGGCTTCATCAGCCGCTTCATCTATCTGACGCTGCCGCACATGTCGCGCGCCATCACGGTCGTCATCCTGATCCAGACGATCTTCCTTCTCTCCGTCTATGCCGAGATCCTCGTCACCACCAATGGCGGCCCGGGATACGCCTCCACCAACCTGCCCTTCCTCGTCTACCAGAAGGCGTTGCTGGAGTTCAAAATCGGCCAGGCATCCGCAGGCGGTGTGATCGCCGTCATTCTCGCCAACATCGTTGCCTTCTTCGCCATGCGCGCCGTCGGCAAGAACCTGGACAAGTAAGGGAGGCTACGATGGCACGCTCAGTCACCACCCAGCACAAGACGATTGCGACAGTTGCCGCCTGGATCGTCGCCCTGCTGATCTTCTTCCCGATCCTCTACACGATCATCACCTCGTTCAAGTCGGAGCAGGAAGCCATCCAGGGCTTCAGCATCATCCCGTCGGGAACGTTCGAGAGCTATGCCGAGGTTCAGGCGCAGAGCGGCTACTTCAAATTCTTCTTCAACTCGGTGCTGCTCTCGGTCGGCTCGACCATCCTGGCCCTGCTCGTCGCCATACCGGCGGCATGGTCGATGGCCTTCTCGCCGACCAAGCGGACCAAGGACATCTTGATGTGGATGTTGTCCACCAAGATGATGCCCGCGGTCGCGGTGCTGTTCCCGATCTACCTGATCTTCCGCGACACAGGACTGCTCGACAGCCGGATCGGCCTGATGATCATGCTGATGCTGATCAATCTGCCGATCGTGGTGTGGATGCTCTACACCTACTTCCGCGAAATACCGGGCGAGATCCTGGAAGCGGCACGCATGGACGGCGCGTCGCTGTGGAACGAGATCGTCTATGTGCTGACGCCGATGGCGGTGCCGGGCATCGCCTCGACGATGCTGCTCAACATCATCCTAGCCTGGAACGAGGCGTTCTGGACGATCCGGCTGACGACGACGGAAGCAGCACCGCTGACCGCCTTCATCAGCTCGTTCTCCAGCCCGCAAGGCCTGTTCTGGGCCAAGCTCTCGGCCGCCTCGACACTGGCCATCGCGCCGATCCTGATCATGGGCTGGTTCAGCCAGAAGCAGCTGGTGCGCGGCCTGACATTTGGTGCGGTCAAATAATTGATGGCGCGGTGAAGTAACGGAATTGCCCGAAGCAATCGGCAGAAATAACCCCTCGGGGAGGAAATCATGGGAAACATCACGCTCAAGAACGTCTCCAAATCCTTCGGAGCGACGTCCATCATCCCCGGTCTCGACCTGGTGATCGAGAATGGCGAGTTCGTCGTCTTCGTCGGCCCGTCGGGTTGCGGCAAGTCAACGCTGCTGCGGCTGATCGCCGGGCTCGAGGACACCAGCGGCGGCTCCATCAACATCGACGGCCGCGACGTCACCGGCGAGGCACCGGCCAAGCGCAAGCTCGCCATGGTGTTCCAGTCCTATGCGCTCTATCCGCACATGACGGTGGCCAAGAACATCGGTTTCCCGCTGAAGATGGCCGGCGAGGACAAGGCGACCATCGACAAGAAGGTGGGAGACGCCGCGCGCGTGCTCAACCTGACCAACTATCTCGAACGCAGGCCCGGCCAGCTTTCCGGCGGCCAGCGCCAGCGCGTCGCCATCGGCCGCGCCATCGTGCGTCAGCCGACCGCCTTCCTGTTCGACGAACCGCTGTCCAATCTCGATGCGGCACTGCGCGGCACCATGCGGCTGGAGATCAGCGAGCTGCACCATCAGCTCAAGACGACCATGATCTACGTCACCCACGACCAGGTCGAAGCCATGACCATGGCCGACAAGATCGTCGTGCTGAACGCCGGCAACATCGAGCAGGTCGGCTCGCCGATGGAGCTCTACAAGACGCCGAAGAACCTGTTCGTCGCCGGCTTCATCGGCTCGCCGAAGATGAACCTGATCGAAGGCACGCCGGCTGCCAAAAACGGCGCCAAGACCATCGGCATCCGTCCCGAACACCTGGAGATCTCGACCACAGCGGGCGAATGGAAGGCGGTCGTCGGCGTCGCCGAGCATCTCGGCTCCGACACCTTCCTGCATGTCCAGGCCGATGGCGTCGGCCCGCTGACGGTGCGCGCCGACGGCGAACTCGGCGTCCATCATGGCGACACCATCTATCTGACGCCCGACAAGGCCAAGCTGCATCGCTTCGGCGCCGACGGGAAGGCAATCTGAACATGCGGCTGGCCGGCAAATCCGCGCTGATCACAGGTTCGGCCCGCGGCATCGGCAGAGCCTTCGCCGAAGCCTATGCCGGCGAAGGCGCCACCGTCGCCATAGCCGACATCAATCTCGAGGCGGCGGAGAAGACGGCCGCCGAGATCGGCGGCAAGGCCTATGCGGTCAAGCTCGACGTCACCGACCTCGCCTCCATCGAGGCGGCGGTGAAAGCCGTCGAGACGAAGACCGGCGGCCTCGATATCCTGATCAACAACGCTGCTCTTTTCGATCTGGCACCGATCGTCGAGATCACCAAGGCAAGCTACGATAAATTGTTTTCCGTCAATGTCGCCGGCACGCTGTTCATGCTGCAGGCAGCCGCCCGCTCGATGATCGCCGCTGGCCGGGGCGGCAGGATCATCAACATGGCGAGCCAGGCCGGACGACGCGGCGAGGCGCTGGTCGGCGTCTATTGCGCCACCAAAGCCGCCGTCATTTCGCTGACACAGTCAGCGGGGCTCGACCTGATCAAGCACCGCATCAACGTCAACGCGATTGCCCCTGGCGTCGTCGACGGCGAGCACTGGGATCACGTCGATTCGCTGTTCGCCAAATATGAGAACCGGCCGAAGGGCGAGAAGAAGAAGCTGGTCGGCGAGGCAGTGCCGTATGGCCGCATGGGCACGGCGCAGGACCTCACCGGCATGGCGGTTTTTCTCGCCAGCAGCGACGCCGAATACATCGTCGCCCAGACCTACAATGTCGATGGCGGCCAGTGGATGAGTTGAGGGCGGGGGACGGCCTCTGCTCCTCGTCCCTCCGCGGGGAGCAGAGGCCGACATCAGCGGGCGCGTAGCCAGTGCCACCCCTTATCCTCTCCCCAACCGGGAGAGGAGCGTAACGAAGGCCTAGATCCGGCCAAAGGGTAAAACAGATGACCGTGAAACTCTCGTCCTCAAACCTCTCCAAACTGCCCGCTGAGGTCGCCGGCCCGAAGTATGACCGCGCGACATTGAAGGCCGGCATCGTGCATTTCGGAGTCGGCAATTTCCATCGCTCGCATCAGGCCGTCTATCTCGACGATCTGTTCAATTCGGGCGTCGGCCATGACTGGGCACTGATCGGCGCCGGCGTGTTCGACGGTGAAAAGATCGGCCGCGGCAAACTGGAAGAGCAGGACTGGCTGACCACGGTGGTCGAGCAGGACAGCGGCCATATGAGCGCCCGGGTCACCGGCGCCATGATCGACTTCCTGATGCCCGGCGATGCGGCCGGCATCATCGAACGGCTGGCCGACCCGGCGATCAAGATCGTTTCGCTGACCATCACCGAGGGCGGTTATTTCATCGATCCGGCATCCGGCGTGTTCAACCCGACCCACCCCGACATCCTCGCCGATGCGCAGCCCGGCGCGACACCGAAGACGGTGTTCGGCATCATCCTTGCCGGGCTGGTGCGGCGGCGCGATGAAGGCACCGTGCCGTTCACGGTCATGTCGTGCGACAACATTCCCCACAACGGCCATGTCACCTCGGACGGCGTCATCGGCCTGGCCCGTTTGATCGACGAGGATCTGGCGAACTGGGTCAGCGAGCATGTCGCCTTCCCGAATGGTATGGTCGATCGCATCACGCCGGCCACCACCGACCGCGAACGCGGCATCCTCGCCAAAGACTTTGGCCTTGAGGACAACTGGCCGGTGTTCTGCGAGCCGTTCCGGCAATGGGTGCTGGAGGACCATTTCACCGGCGGCCGGCCGCCGCTGGAAAAGGTCGGCGTGCAGTTCGTCAAAGACGTTGCGCCCTACGAATTGATGAAGATCCGCATCCTCAATGGCGGCCACGCGACGATTGCCTATCCGGCCGGCCTGATGGACATCCATTTCGTCCATGAGGCGATGCAGGAGCCGCTGGTGAGCGGGTTTCTGGCCAAGCTCGAACGGGAGGAAATCATTCCGACCGTGCCGCCGGTGCCGGACACGGTCCTGGAAGATTATTACCAGCTCATCGAGAGCCGCTTTTCCAATCCCAAGATCGGCGACACGGTGCGCCGGCTCTGCCTCGACGGCTCCAACCGCCAGCCGAAATTCATCATCCCGACCATCGCCGACCGGCTGAAGGCCGGAAAGAGCGTCGCGGGCCTGGCACTGGAATCGGCGTTATGGTGCCGCTACTGCTTCGGCACGACGGATAGCGGCGCCGTCATCGAGCCCAACGATCCGAGCTGGGGCCGGCTGCAGGCAACGGCAAAAGCGGCAAAGGATGCTCCCGCCGCCTGGCTTGCCATGGAGGACATCTATGGCGATGTCGGCCGCGCGACGGCGTTTGTCGAGGCCTTCGCCCATGCGCTCAACGTGCTGTGGGCGAATGGCGCGCGCGCGACGCTGACGCGCTACCTCGCCGGCAAGCTCTGAGAGCCATTCTCGGCCATGACGCCTGAACTGGTCATCTTCGACTGCGATGGCGTGCTGGTCGACAGCGAGGCGCTCTCCGTCTCGGCGCTGCTCGGCATGGTCAAAGTCGCCGGCGGCAGCGTCAGTGAGGATGCCGCCTACGAGCATTTCCTCGGCAGGAGCATGAAAAGCGTGCGCGAGATCCTCGGCCGCGACTTCGGGCTCGATATCACAGACCTGCACCTGACCGAGATGCGCGTCGAACTGATGCGCAAATTCCGCGAGGAGCTGAAGCCGATCGCCGGCGTCAAGAAGATACTGCCGAAGCTTGGGCTGCCGTTCTGTGTCGCGTCCTCGGGCACGCTCGACCGCATCCGCTACGCGCTCGACGTCACCGGATTGCTTGGGCTGATGGAACCGCATCTGTTCAGTGCCACCATGGTGGCCAAGGGAAAGCCGGCGCCGGATCTGTTCCTGCATGCCGCCGCCAGCATGCGGGCCCATCCGCGCAAATGCCTCGTCGTCGAGGACAGCCCGGCCGGCATCATTGCTGCGCGCGCGGCGGGGATGCACGTGTTTGCCTTCACCGGCGGCTCGCATGCCGGCAACCCGACCTTGAAAGCGCGGCTTGCGTCGAGTGAGCCGGACTTTATATTCGCTGACATGCTGCAATTGCCCGATCTGATTGCAGGCCTGGGAGCGAGAGACAGAGCATCTTGACGAAACAGTTCGTTTGCGCGGTCGATGTCGGCACCGGGAGCGCTCGCGCGGGCATTCTCGACACCACAGGCACCTTGCTAGGCCGCGCCGAGCGGCCGATCGCCATGAACCAGCCGAAGCCCGATCACGCCGAACATGATTCGCGCGATATCTGGTCGGCCGTCTGCACCGCCGTGCGCGCTGCCCGCGAAAAAGCCGGTGTCGAGCCTGAGGACATTGTCGGCATCTCCTTCGATGCCACCTGTTCGCTGGTGGTGCGCGACCGGCAAGGCGGCCAGCTCAGCGTCTCGGTCACCGGCGACAAGCGCTGGGACACCATCGTCTGGCTCGACCACCGCGCCATCGCCGAGGCCGACGAATGCACGGCAAGCGGCCACGCCGTGCTGAATTACATCGGCGGCGTCATGTCGCCGGAAATGGCGACGCCGAAGCTGATGTGGCTGAAGCGCAATTTGCCGAAGACATGGAATGAAGCCGGCTATCTATTCGATCTCACCGATTTCCTGACCTGGCAAGCGACCGGCTCGCTGGCCCGCTCGCAATGCACGCTGACCGCCAAATGGACCTATCTGGCGCATGAGGAGACAGGCTGGCGGCGCGATTTCTTCGAACTCGTCGGCCTCGACGATCTTTTCGAGCACGGCAGCCTGCCGGAAAAAGCCAGCCCGGTCGGCGCCGATATCGGTCGATTGACGGCGCAAGCGGCGGCCGAGCTTGGGCTGAGCGAGAAATGCCGGGTCGGCGCCGGGGTCATCGATGCCTATGCCGGCGCGCTTGGCGTGCTCGGCGGCTTCGCCGGCGACGAACAGGACATCGGCCGGCATTTGGCGCTGATCGCCGGCACATCGAGCTGCGTGATGGCGATGTCGCCCGATCCGCAGCCTTTCGCCGGCGTCTGGGGGCCATACTACGGCGCGGCGCTGCCGAGACTGTGGCTGTCGGAAGGCGGCCAGTCGGCGACCGGCGCCCTGCTCGACCACATCATCCGCTGGCACGGCGCCGGCGGCGAGCCGGATGCCGCCATGCATGCGAAGATCGCCGGGCGTGTCGCCGAGCTGCGCGCCACCGAGGGCGACAACCTCGCCGCAAGGCTGCATGTGCTGCCCGACTTTCATGGCAACCGCTCACCGCTCGCCGATCCGCATGCGGTCGGCGTCGTCAGCGGGCTGACGCTGGACTCCTCCTTCGACAGCCTATGCAAGCTCTACTGGCGCACCGCCGTCGGCATCGCGCTCGGCGTGCGCCACGTGCTGGAGGCACTGAACGAAAATGGCTATCTGATCGACACGCTGCACGTCACCGGCGGCCACACCAAGAACCCGCTGCTGATGGAGCTCTATGCCGACGCCACCGGCTGCACGGTGATCGTGCCGCTGGCCGACGAGGCGGTGCTGCTCGGCACCGGCATGATCGCCGCCACCGCAGCCGGGCTGTTTCCCGACCTCAACGCCGCCTGTCTTACCATGCAGCAAGGCGGCCGGACGCGCCCGTCGAACCCGAAATCATCAGGGCGTTTCGAGCGCGACTACAAGGTTTTCCTCGAGATGCACCGCCAGCGGCGGATGCTGGACGCGATCCGCTAGAGCATCGGGGCCGGTCGCTGGCTCAATCCGTTCCTGTCCCTCCTCTCTTGCCTTCATGTCGCGTTTCGTCCAGAAGCTGACGCAAACGCCGCGAAACCGAAGGTTTTGCCGTTTGACATGCGGCTTCCGGCTCTGGCCGACGTGCCGTAGCTGGAAAGAGCGGAACAATGTCTGCGATCGAAGCCGGCGCTCGCGCGCCGGAAAGTCTTTGGCGTCAGGAAATCAGGGCGACGCTGGCGCTTGCCTGGCCGATGGTGCTGACCAATCTCGGCCAGACCGCGATGACGGCCACCGACGTCATGATGATGGGTCGTCTGGGGCCGGATACGCTGGCCAGCGGCGCGCTTGGCGCCAACCTTTATTTCATGCCGCTGATCTTCGGCCTCGGCCTGATGCTGGCGACCTCGCCGATGATCGCCTCCGAGCTCGGCCGCCGCCGCTATTCGGTGCGCGACCTGCGCCGCACCGTGCGCCAGGGCCTGTGGCTGGCGATCCTGATCTCGATCCCGATCTGGCTCGTGCTTTGGCACGGCGAAGGCATTCTGCTGGCGATGGGCCAGGACCCGGCGCTCGCCCATCAGGCCGGCATCTATCTGCGCTGGCTCGAATGGGCGGTGCTGCCGTTCTACTTCTATATCGTGCTGCGCTCGTTCATCTCGGCGCTGGAACGGCCGGGCTGGGCGCTGGTCATCGTCTTCGTCGCCGTCGCCTGCAACGTCTTCTTCAACTGGGTGTTCATGTTCGGCAATCTCGGCGTGCCGGCAATGGGCATTGCCGGGTCGGGCCTTGCCACCTCGCTGTCCTCAGCGCTGATGTTCATCGGCATGGCTGCCGTGGTGATGCTGGAGAAGAAGTTCCGCCGCTACCGTCTGTTCGGGCGCTTCTGGCGGTCCGACTGGCCGCGCTTCAAGGGTCTGCTGCGGCTCGGCCTGCCGATCGCCGGCATTCTCGCCTTCGAGGTGACGATCTTCAATGCGGCGGCCCTGCTGATGGGCCTGATCGACGCGGATTCGCTGGCCGCGCACGCGATCGCCATCCAGATCGCCTCGATCTCCTTCATGGTGCCGCTCGGCCTCAACCAGGCGGTGACGGTGCGCGTCGGCCTTGCGCACGGCGCCGGCAATCCGGAAGGCGTCTCGCGCGCCGGCTGGACCGCCTTTGTCATCGGCGTCTCGTTCATGGCGCTGATGGGGCTGGTGATGATCCTGTGGCCGCATCCGCTGATCAGCGCCTTCATCGATCTGGGCAATCCGGCCAATGCCAGGGTGATCGAACTTGCCGTGTCGTTCCTGGTCTTCGCGGCGCTGTTCCAGGTCTTCGACGGCGCCCAGGCGGTGGCCGCCGGCATGCTGCGCGGCCTGCACGACACCAAGGTGCCAATGATCTATGCCGCGATCGGCTATTGGGGCGTCGGCCTGCCGCTCGGCGTGCTGCTCGCCTTCCATTTCGGCCTGCATGGCGTCGGCATCTGGATCGGCCTGTCGACGGGGCTGGCCGTGGTGGCCGCGCTGCTTCTGGCGCGCTGGCTGCGGCGGGATCGGATCGCGCCGCCGCTGGTGTTCGGGGGTTGAAACAGGACGGTCGCCATGTCCCGACCTTGTAGCTGATTAAGCGGCGCCTGCAGAAACGTTCGTGCCGTGAGCCGGCGCTTGGCACCGAGGCAATGAACGTCTTGGCCGAGAGCGGAACTATGTTCCCTTCACGATTCTCGGCTTGCTCGGCCGGCGGGATTGAGCTGCGCTCTCGAGGGCCTGGGCCAACCGCTTCTCGTCTTCTATGGCGCGATCGACTGCCTCGATTTCTTCCTGGAGCGCCTTCAGCTCGGCTCCGTAGCTGGAGCCATCGCTGTCCCCTATCTGAAAGCCACTTGCCCGCATTGCGTCGCGGGTATGGTGCACGTTGCGGACTCCTTCGCGTCGGGTTGCGACCAGGATTTCCCGGAACTCTCCAAGACGTTCAACGTGATTGCGAGTCATTGCGTTCTCCTATTTCGTCGTCATCGTCGCCGACGGCGATTCAGAACGGCTAAAAACTACGGCGCAGACCGTTTAAGTGAATACAGGAGATACTCTCGACAAAGCATGAGTGCGGAAGCTCAAATTTGAACGTCTTGCAACAAGTTGGAGCGCGGCAGCGGAGATGGCTCGGGAGCCGAGCCGGTCGGCGCATGGGCAACCCGGCCGTCCTCGGACCGCGCTTCTGCTAGCTTGTTATCTGTTCGGCGACAGCTTCTTCGAGGCCGGCTGCGGCTTGGGCGGCGAGGCCGCGAGCCGCCGCCTGTGAATCGTAGAATTCCTCGAGCGCATGGACCCTGCCCCACCGCAGCGTGAACACGTGGAGACCACGGTTGACGTAGGACGTATCGCCGTTGAGCAGGGTTGCGGTGCCATCCCACTGGGCAAACACGGTGGTATGCCACGGCCAGCCCTTCACCCAGATGTGGTTGACCGTGAGATGGAGAGTGGGCAGAACACGGCCGAGGCGCTCGAACCAGCGGCGCAGGGCTTGTTTGTCGTGGCGCTCCCCACCAAGCGCGTGGGCGCCACCAACCCGGTGATGGACATGCGGCGCGATAGCCTTCACCGCCGCGTCCCAGCGATGGTTGTTGACGTCGTCGAAGCTCTGCCGGATCGATTTCTCGACAAAATAGCTGTAAAGCATGTGACCTCTCTCCAAACTCATTGGTGGCGCGCCGTTCCGACGCGAGAGCCCCGGCCAGCATCGCGCGGCCGCGGCCTGCGCGTCAGGTCAGGGCATTGTCGCGTCGGCTCGCAGGGATGTGTCAGTCTCGGTCGAGACCGTCACCTCCTTACCGGACCTCGAGAACGCGTAGAGCGAGCCCGGGTGGCCAGGTATGGAAAACGCCACGGAGTCGCTGTTGGCGAGGCCCATGACGACCCGCAGCGGATCACCCCCAGTCTTCGGTGCGAAAGTGGCGGTGACCTCAAGCAGGTCGCCGTCCGGAACGTAGTAGGCCACCATGTCCAGGTGTCCCTGGTGCAGGCTACCGCCTTCGATCGGGCGTCCGATGGTGGCTTCCTCGGCAAGAGCCGGGGTTGCAAGAAACAGCGCTGCCAGCAGCGAGGCGCTCAGGGTTTTGCGGATCATCTCATTTGTCCTTTTTTAGATTGCGTTCACCCTCTATATAGGGCATAGATTACGAATGCAATCTAAAAAAGGAGATGACGATGCGTGTGAGTCGCACTCAGGCCGCGGAAAACCGCGAGACCGTGATCAATGTGGCAAGCCGGCTTTTCCGGGAGCGCGGCTTTGACGGCATCGGCCTCAAGGACCTGATGAAGGGTGCCGGGCTGACCCAGGGCGCCTTTTACAAGCAATTCGAGTCGAAGGACGATCTGGCGGCGCTGGCGTCCAGGCGGGCGATGGAAAGCGCCACCCACAAATGGTCGGCCGCGACCGCCGCACATCCTGGGAGCCCGCTCGACGGGGTGATCTCATTCTACCTCAGCATGGATCATCGCGGGGAAAAGATGGACGGCTGCCCGGTCGTTGCGCTCGGTTCGGATGCAGCCAGGCAGGGTGCCGAGGTGAAGGCGTCATTCGAAGCCGGCATCAAGGCGTACCTTGAGATGCTCGGCGGTTGGGTTGGCGAGGGCGACAGCGAAAAGACCGGCAACAAGGCAATGGCCGTTCTCTCGACGATGGTCGGCGCGGTGGTGCTCTCGCGGGTCGTCAACGACCCCGACCTCGCGCGGGCTTTTCTGGATGCGGCGGCCGATCAGGTTCGCGAAGCAGTCGCCCCTTGAACGGCGCGAGCAGTGCCGCCGGCACACCAAGGACAGGAGAGCAGATGCAACGGATTGTCGTCACGGGCATGGGAGCGGTCACGCCTCTTGCCGCCAATGTCGAAGCGTCCTGGTCACGCCTGCTTGCCGGCCGGTCGGGCGTTCGCAGGCTTCCGGACGATGTGGTGGGAGAGCTGCCGGTTAAGATTGGCGGCGTGGTTCCCTCCCTGGGCGAAGATCCGGAGGCTGGGTTCGATGCCGATGCCGTCCTGTCCGCGAAGGATCAACGCAAGGTGGACCGGTTCATTCTCTTTGCGCTGGCTGCGGCGGAAGAGGCGCTCGCGCAGGCGCAATGGAAGCCTGCCCTGGAAACGGATCGCCTGCGCACGGCCACGATCATCGCTTCAGGGGTCGGCGGGTTTCCCGCCATCACCGAGGCGGTGCGCACGGTGGACCTGCGTGGCGCCCGCCGCCTGTCGCCCTTTACGGTGCCGTCCTTCCTGGTAAACCTCGCGGCGGGCCACATCTCGATCCGTCATGGTTTCAAAGGTCCACTCGGCGCACCGGTGACGGCATGCGCGGCGGGCATCCAGGCGATCGGCGACGCCGCCCGCCTGATCCGCGCGAACGAAGCCGACATCGCCGTGTGCGGCGGAACGGAAGCGTGCATCAACACCGTCAGCCTCGGCGGTTTCGCCGCGGCGCGCTCTCTTTCAACCGGCTTCAATTGGGCGCCGGCTCAAGCCTCGCGCCCTTTCGACACATCGCGGGACGGCTTCGTCATGGGCGAAGGAGCCGGCGTGCTGGTCATCGAGGCATTGGACCACGCGTTGGCGCGCGGCGCAAAGCCGTTGGCTGAGCTCGTCGGCTACGGCACGACCGCGGATGCCCACCACGTCACCTCCGGACCAGAGGACGGCGACGGCGCGCGCCGGGCCATGCAGATCGCGATTGCCCAGGCAGGGATCTCGCCACGCGAGGTCCGTCATCTCAATGCGCATGCGACATCCACGTCAGTCGGCGACCTGGGTGAGATCGAAGCGATCAAGAGCGTGTTCGGGCGCGATTTCGCGATAGCTGTCAGTGCGACGAAATCGGCGACCGGACATTTGCTCGGAGCGGCCGGCGGGCTTGGTGCGATCTTCGCAATCCTGGCGCTCAGGGATCAGGTCGCCCCGCCAACCCTCAACCTGGGCGAGGCCGATCCGGCCGGCGACGGAATCGACTTCGTCGCAAACGCGCTCCGGCCCATGGAGATGGAGTACGCGATCGCCAATGGCTTCGGCTTTGGCGGCGTGAATGCCAGCGCCCTGTTCAGACGTTGGAACTAACCGGTTGCCAGACGCAGTCATGACCAACGCCCTTTGCCCCGGCCTCTCATGCTTTCCCCAATCCGATCCAACGCAAAGAAGGATATGATTTCCATGAACAAGACCAATCCTGGCGTCGCCCTGGTCACAGGGGCATCTTCCGGCATCGGGCGCGCTACCGCCGATGCCTTGCTAGGCGCCGGCTTTCGCGTCTTCGGAACCAGCCGTCGCGCGGCCTCCCGGCCATCCGCCGGCGTGACCATGCTGACCTGCGACGTGACCGACGACGCGTCCGTTGCGACAATGGTCGATGACGTTCTGGCCAAGGCCGGACGCATCGACCTGCTTGTCAACAATGCCGGCATGGGCCTGTTTGGCGGCGCAGAGGAGTCCTCGACCGCCCAGGCTAAGGCGCTGTTCGACGTGAACGTCTTCGGCGTCTTGCGTGTGACCAACGCGGTGCTGCCGGCAATGCGGCGCCAAGGGAAGGGCAGAATCGTGAATTTGAGTTCGGTGCAGGGGTTCATCCCCGCTCCCTATTTCGCACTCTACTCAGCGACCAAACATGCCATCGAGGGTTATTCGGAGTCGCTCGATCACGAATTGCGCCCGTTCGGCATCCGCGTTTCGCTGGTGGAGCCCGCCTATACCCGCACGGCATTCGAGGACAATCTTGCCGCCCCCGACCGGTCGCTCGAAATCTACGATTCCGCGCGCGCCGGGATGACTGTATCCGTGCGGAAATCGATGGAAAAAGGCGATGCGCCCGAAGTGGTCGCCAACACCGTTTTGGCCGCAGCGACCGATCCTGCGCCGAAGAAACGCTATGCGGCGGGAAAAATGGCGCGCCAGGTCAGTTTCCTGCGCCGTTTCGTCCCCGCGTCCGCATTCGACAAGAGCCTGCGCAAGCAGCTTGGGCTGCCGGCCTGAAATCGAGCGCTGCCTTGGCGCGTCAGCGAGCAGCCGCCTGTTTCTCCAGCCTGCGGGCGTATTGCGTCAGCGGAAAGCACATGACGAAGAAGATCAGAGCCACCAGCCCGTAGACCTTGAACGGTTCGAAGGTCGCATTGTTGATGGCGTTGGAGGTCCGCACCAGCTCCTCGAAGCCGATGATCGAAGTGAGCGCGGTCGATTTGATCAGCTGAACCAGGAAGCCGACGGTGGGTGCGCGGGTGATCGAAAAGGCCTGCGGCAGGATGATCAGCCTCAGCTCCTGCAGATAGTGCAGGCCAAGGCTTGCGCCGGCGTCCCATTGCCCCAGGGGTAGCGCCGCGACGCCGGAGCGCCAGATTTCGGCGAGATAGGCGCTGGCGAAGAAGGTAAGGCCGAGCGCCGCCGCCGTCCAGGGTTCGATGCGCAGGCCGAGCATCGGCAGCCCGAAGAACATCAGGAACAGCTGCATCAAGAGCGGCGTTCCCTGGAACAGGGCGATGTAGCCGGAGGCTATGCGCCTGCTCCACTTGTTTTTGGCGATCCTGAAGAACAGCACGATCAGGCCGACGATGCCGCCGCCGATGAAGGCGGCCAGCGATAGCAGCACCGTCCAGCGGGCCGCGAGCAGCAGGTTGCGCACGATGTCCCAGAAGGTGAATTCGATCATGACACGCCAGCCCCCAGGACGCGGCGTCCGCCTGTCACCAGCAGCCGGCGCAAGGCCATGGACAGAGCGAGATAAACCAGGGTCACGACGAAATAGGTCTCGAAGGAGCGGAAGGTGCGCGCCTGCAGCATGTCGGCCTCGTAGGTCAGTTCACGCACGGCGATCTGCGACACCACGGCCGACTCCAGCATCATGATGACGATCTGGCTGGTTAGCGCCGGAAAGATCACCTTGAGCGCCTGCGGCAGCACGATCTTGATGAACACCTGGCGGGGCCGCAGCCCAAGCGCGAGCGCTGCTTCTGTCTGTCCGCCGGGCACGGCGTCAAGCCCGGCGCCGACGATCTCGATGGTGTAGGCCGCCATGTTGAGCGTCATCGCCAGCATGGCGGCCAGGAGCGGGTCGAGCCGGATGCCGAGGCTGGGCAGCCCGAAAAAGATGAAGAACAGCTGCACCAGGAACGGCGTGTTGCGCATCACCTCGACGTAACAGGCGATTGCCCGCTTGAGCAGAACCGGGCCGTTTCGTCGCCCCGCGGCACCCAGGATGCTGAGCAGCGTTCCGGCCAGCGTGGTCACGGCGATCAGCAGGATCGTCGTGGCCGCACCGTGCGCGATGTCGCCGACAGCACCTGGAAGCCAGGCAAAGGCCACGGAAACTCAATCCTTGAGGTTTTCGGGATTGAGCGGCGTCTTCAGCCAGGTTTTCGAGCTTTCATCCAGCCTGCCGTCGGCCAGCATCTTGGCGATGGCATCGTTGACCGCCTTCTTCAGGCCGTCCTCATTCTTGTTGAGGCCGATATGCGAGGGCGAGGTCAGAAGCTGGAACTTCTGCTCCGGCTTCAGTGCGTCCTGCTTGGCCAGCACCTGCGCGCCGACATCGTTGCCGACGACCATCAGCTGCGTCTGGCCGGAGATGAAGGCCTGGATCACCGAATTGTAGTTGTCGAAGCGCTTGATGTCGGCCGACGCCGGTGCTGCCTCGGTGAGCGAGGTGTCTTCCAGCGTGCCACGATTGACGGCGATCGACTTGTCGGCGAGGTCTTCCTTGCCCTTGACCGTCAGAGCCGCCGGACCGATCACGGCGATGTAGTAGGGCGCATAGGCGGCGGCGAAGTCGATGACCTGTTCGCGTTCCTTCGAGTAGCCGACGCTCATCAGGATGTCGACGCGCTTGTCGTTCAGATACGGGATGCGGTTCTGGCCGGTGACGGCGATGGGGTTGAGCTTCACCTTGAGCGTATCGGCAATGTATTGCGCGACATCCATGTCATAGCCCTTGAGGCTCATATCGGCGCTGGCCGAGGAGAAGGGCGGAAAGTCGGCGAAGACGCCGACATTGATGGTGCCGGCCTTGGTGATGTCCGCCAGCGCATCGGCGCTTGCGGCTTGTGTGGCGAAGCCGAAACCGGCGGTGCCAAGCATCAGCACGGCGGCGATGGAGGCAAATGTCTTGCGGATTGTCATTGTTATTCCCCTGTCTGGACGCTTGTTTGTTGGATACGGCCGCCGGCTCCAGCGCGGCGGCCGCCTTCGTTCGGATTGGTAGAGGTCAGGATCCCTTGCCGGTGACAGCCGGGCTGAACACCATCAGGCTCAATATCTCGAACAGCACCTGTGCGGCGGCGTGCGCCGTGTTGGTGGTGGCGTCGTATTGCGGCGCCACCTCGACGACGTCGCCGCCGACGATGTTGAGGCCCTTGAGGCCGCGCAGCAGTTCGAGCACTTCGCGTGTCGTCAGCCCGCCGACTTCCGGCGTGCCGGTGCCCGGCGCGAAGGCCGGATCGACGCTGTCGATATCGAAGGAGACATAGGTCGGGCCGTCGCCGACTATTCTGCGCGCCTTCTCGATGATGGCCGGAATGCCGAGGCCGGTCACCTCCTCGGCATGCACTACGGTCATGCCGGACTCGTAGGTGAACTCCCACAGATATTCGGCCGAGCCGCGGATGCCGATCTGGATGGTGCGCGTCGGGTCGAGCACGCCGTCAAGCACCGCGTTGCGGAACGGGCCGCCATGGTGGAACTTGGTCATGTCGAACAGGCCACTGGTGTCGCAGTGGGCGTCGATATGGATCAACCCGACCGGAGCTTTCTTGCCGACGGCCTTCAGGATCGGGTGGCTGATCGAATGGTCGCCGCCGATCGAAAGCGGGATGACGCCGGCATCGACGATCTGGTTGGTGCGGCGCTCGATATCCTCATGGCTTGTCTCAAGCCGGTAGCGGCTGCGGAACGGCGTGTCGCCGATATCGGCGACCCGGAGCTCATGTGTGGGCGCGCATTCCAAAACGTGATTGTAGGGGCCGATGCGCTCGATGGCACGCAGCGCTCGCGGCCCGAAGCGCGAGCCTGGCCGGTTGGTGACGCCGAGGTCCATCGGCACGCCGATCATCGCTACCTGCAAATCGCCGAAATCCGGATTGTCGGCCGATATTTCGCGGTACGGCGCGGCGAGGAAGGTCGGGATGCCTGAATAGGGCGCCAGCCGCGTGCCGCTCTTGGAGAAGATCTTATCGGCGACCTTGCGGAATTTCGGGTCGAACATCTCGCCGCCATGGCTTTCACCATATTTGCGACGCAACGCGTCGAGCTTGCCGCGATCATATCCCATGTCCGCTCCTCCTGGGCTGATGCAGTGCCGCCGCGGATGACGCCTGCGAACCGACCGTATCCGGCCGGGCCGCTGTCCCGCTGGCTGCCTGCAGATTTCACGTCTTGATGCTGTTCCAGGTTCAGTGTCCGGCAGCGGCATTGAAAAATCAATTGATATTGTTAGGGTGTTTTCTGTGAGAAAATCTCACAATAAAGTTAATACCCATGACCAAGCGCCTGCCACCGCTTAATCCACTGCGCGCCTTCGAGGCAACGGCCCGACATGGCTCGCTGACCAAGGCGGCCATTGAGCTGAATGTCACCCATGGCGCCGTCAGCCATCAGATCAAGGCGCTCGAGCAGTCGCTCAATGTCAAGCTGTTCGAGCGGGCCGGCCAGCGGGTCAAACTGACACCGCATGGCGCGGAGCTTCTGCCGGCGGTGTCGACCGCCTTCGACGGCATCGCCGCCGCCACACAGCGCATGACAAGGCCGGCGAGCAGCGGCACACTTTCGGTCTCCTGCGTGCCGGCGCTTCTGTTGTTGTGGATGACACCGCGGCTCGGCAGTTTCATGGCGCAATATCCCGACATAAGGCTGACGCTTATCCCTTCCAACGATTCCAAGGATTTGCGGGCGCCCACCATCGATGTCTGCGTGCATTATGGCGACGGCAGCTGGACCGATTGCTGGATGCGCAAATGGTCGGGCCTCGAACTGTTTCCCGTGGTCAGCCCGACACTGATCAACAACCGGCCGATCCGCAGCGTCAGGGATCTCGCCGACCATGTCTTCCTGCATGGCGATGACGGCCGCGAATGGCACACCTGGCTGGCGGCCGCCGATGCGCTGGACCTGGAGCGGGGTCGCCGCCATCACCTCGGCGATGCGCGTATGGCGACCGAGGCGGCGGTGCATGGCCATGGCGTGGCGCTGGGCGACTCCGTGACGGCAAGTGCGCTGCTGGCCAGGGGCATGCTGGTCGCGCCGTTCAGCCTGTCGGTGCCGGCGGTCGACGATTTCTATGTCGTCTGCCGCAACGAGATGCGGGCGACACCGATCGTGCAGGTGTTCATCGACTGGCTGTTCGCCGAGAAGGCCGGGGATGACGGGCGCGCCGACGCCCCTGTGGCCGGCCGCATCGTCAGCCGCCGCAAGCGTCCGGCGCTCAGGGTGATGGGCGGAAAATCCGCAAGTTGATGCCAAGCCCTGCGCCACCGCATGCAGGCAGCTCTTTTTGTCGGGCCAGCCTGAAAGCGGGCAGCGTTCTGGCCGATTCGATGCTATGAGGCCTGTCGCGATTGTGGATGGCAGGCAGCGAAGGCGGTGTTGAGACATGGCTAAGACCGATATTGCGCGGCGGGTCTACAACCACACCTGGAAGCTCGACCCGATCGTGCGCAGCCTGCTCGACACGGATTTCTACAAGCTTTTGATGCTGCAGATGATCTGGGGCATGTATCCCAAGGTCGACGCAACCTTCTCGCTGATCAACCGCACGACCTCGGTGCGGTTGGCCGACGAAATCGACGAGAGCGAACTGCGCGAACAGCTCGACCATGCCCGCACCTTGCGCTTCTCCAAGAAGGAGATGATCTGGCTCGGCGGTAACAATTTCTACGGCCGCAAGCAGATCTTCGAGCCAGAATTCCTCGCCTGGCTGGAAGGCTTCCGGCTGCCCGACTACGAGCTGTCGAAGCGCGACGGCCAGTACGAACTGACCTTCAGCGGGCCGTGGATGTACACCACACTGTGGGAAATCCCCGCGCTCGCCATCATCAATGAACTTCGATCGCGCGCGGCGATGCGGGCGTTCGGGCCTTTCGCGCTCGACGTGCTCTATGCCCGCGCCAAGTCCAAGATGTGGGCCAAGACCGAGCGGCTGAAGGCGCTGCCCGGCATCCGCATCTCGGACTTCGGCACGCGCCGGCGCCATTCCTTCCTGTGGCAGCGCTGGTGCGTCGAGGCGCTGAAGGAAGGCATCGGCGAAGCGTTCACCGGCACCTCCAACGTGCTTCTGGCCATGGACAACGACCTCGAAGCGCTCGGCACCAACGCACATGAGCTGCCGATGGTGTTCGCCGCCCTCGCCGACTCGGAAAAAGAGCTGAGGCAGTCGCCCTACAAGGTGCTGCAGGACTGGCAGCGTTACTATGGCGGCAATCTCTTGATCGTGCTGCCCGACGCCTTCGGCACGGCATCCTTCCTGCGCGATGCGCCGGACTGGGTGGCCGACTGGACGGGCTTCCGCCCCGACAGCGCGCCGCCGATCGAAGGCGGCGAAAAGATCCTGTCCTGGTGGCGCGACAAGGGCAAGGATCCCAAGCAGAAGCTGTTGATCTTCTCCGACGGGCTCGAAGTCGAGACCATCGAGGAGACCTATCGCCACTTCAAGGGCAAGGTGCGCATGTCCTTCGGCTGGGGCACCAATCTGACCAATGATTTCGAAGGCTGCGCGCCGACGGAAACCAACAGCCTCGACGCCATATCGCTGGTCTGCAAGGTCACCGAGGCCAATGGCAGGCCAGCGGTCAAGCTTTCCGACAATCCGGCCAAGGCGACCGGCGATGTGAAAGAGATCGAGCGGTATCTCAGAATTTTCGGCGAGAAGGACCGCGTGGAGCAATTGGTCAAGGTGTGAGGGGTGGGGTTCCTGGATAGTACGAGTTCCCTGGCGCCCCCCTCTGTCCTGCCGGACATCTCCCCCTCAAGGGGGGAGATTGCTCCCTCATCTCTGCTTTCGCCAATCAACAACATTGCCAGGGAAGAGCCGGCGGCGAAACTGCCAATCTCCCCACCTGTGGGGGAGATGTCCGGCAGGACAGAGGGGGGCGCCGTAAAGTGCTTCCTTTCGCAAATTCTGCCCATTTGGCTCGCCACTTCATTGATCTCCCTCCCTACCCCCGCCTTCGCCCACGCCTCCGATCGCGGCCATGTCCTGCTCCTGCCGACCGGCTACTATCTGGCCGGCGGCGCCTTCGCCGTGGCCATCAGCTTCCTCGTCCTGGCGCTGCTGCCTGCGGATTTGCTCGACCGTTTCTGGCGCCGGCGCCTGCCGTTGTTTGCCCTGAGCGACGCCACCCGCGCCGCCATCAGCCTGCTATCCTTCGCCGGCTTTGCAATTCTCATCGCCGCCGGCTTTTTCGGCAGCCGCGACCCGCTTTCCAATCCTTTGCCACTGGTGATCTGGACACTGTTGTGGGCCGGCGTCACGCTGCTGCAGGGTGTCTTCGGCGACCTCTGGTCATGGCTGAACCCCTGGTATGGAGCATGGCGTCTCGCCTCGCGCCTGTTCGGGACCAGGGATCACGGAGCATGGCGCCTGCCCGGATGGGTCGGCTGCTGGCCGGCTGTCATCCTGTTCTTCGCCTTCGCCTGGTTCGAACTCATCGATCCGGCGCCCGACGATCCGGGGCGGCTGGCCTTGGCCGCCGGCCTCTACTGGCTGTTCTCTTTCCTCGCCATGCTGGCGTTCGGCTATCGCGACTGGAGCCGCAGCGGTGAATTCCTGACGGTTTTCTTCTCGATGGTGGCGCGCTTCGCCGTGGCCGAACGCAACCAAGACGGCCGGCTTGGCCTGTGCTGGCCCGGCGCCAAGCTGCTGACGGCGCAGCCCCTGCCGACCAGCGGCATCGCCTTCCTGCTGCTGGCCCTGTCGTCGGTGTCCTTCGACGGCCTGTCGAAGACCTTCTTCTGGCTCGGCCTGTTCGGCATCAACCCGCTCGAATTTCCCGGCCGCACCGCGCTGACCGGCAGCGGCACTTTCGGGTTGATCCTGACATTCGCGCTGCTGGCCGCGGTGTTCCTGCTTGCCGTCTGGCTCGGCCAGCGTCTTGCCGGCTGCGATCACACCCTTGCCCAGGCGGCCGGCGTGCTGGTGTGGTCGATCGTGCCGATTGCGCTTGCCTATCACGTTGCGCATTATCTGACGGCGCTGCTCGTCGACGGCCAATATGCGCTTGCGGCACTTTCCGATCCGTTGGCGATGGGCTGGAACCTGTTCGGCACCGCCGACATGCAGATCGAGGCCGGCATCGTTGCGGGAGCGGACTCTGCGTGGTGGCTGTGGAATATCCAGGCCGGCGCCATCATCCTGGGCCATGTGCTCGCCGTCCTCGTCGCTCACGGCTTCGCCTGGCGCCTGCACCCAGAGCCCTCCCGCGCGGCACTCAGCCAGTTCCCGCTCACACTGCTGATGATCGCCTACACCGTCTTCGGCCTCTGGTTGCTTGCCACGCCGACTGTCGGATGAGAAAAGGCGACCAGCATGCCTTCGGGGAAAGCCCGCTTGCCACGTCGGGGCTTTGGTGATTTAGTTTGTACACATGCGATTTTTTGCCTCGTTACAGCCAGTCAAAACTCAAAAACAGGGGAACTGCCGTGACTGACAAGAATGGGTTTTTCGATCTCTCCAGATCCACGCTCACCCGCCGCACGGCGCTGAAGGGTCTGGTCGCCGGCGCCGGCCTGGGCCTGGCCCCCGGCTACGTCCGCTATTCCCAGGCGCAGAGTTCGGCGCCGATCAAGATCGGCTTCCAGTCGCACCGCACCGGCATCGGCGCCGCCTATGGCCGCTGGTACGAGAAGACCACGGCTGCCGCGGTCAATGCGATCAACGCCGCCGGCGGCATCAACGGCCGTCAGGTCGAGGTGATCATCGAGGATGACGGCACCGATCCCGGCCGTGGCGCCGAGGTGGTCGGCAAGTTCGCCACCCAGCACAAGACCGACATCGTCTTCGGCACGCTGTTCTCGCATGTCGTCATTGGCTCTGCGCCCGCCGCCGGCGAAAACAAGATGCCCTATTTCGTCGTCAGCGAAGGCCATCACGTCGCCTCGACAAAGCTGAACCGCTATGTCTTCCAGCCCGGCATCACCGACGTGAAGAGCCAGATCCAGTCGATGGCGCCGTGGATCGCGGCCAATGCCGGCAAGAAGGTGACGCAGATCTTCCCCGATTTCGCTTTCGGTTACGACCATCGCGACTACCTGCCGCCGGCACTGAAGGCGCAAGGCGGCGAGGTCATCGCGCAGATCGCCATCCCGCCGACGGAATCGTCCTTCACCAAATACTTCCCGCAGATCCCGGCCGAGACCGAGGTGATCTACCACGTCATGGTCGGCCCGGCCGTGCTGACCTTCGTCAAGGAGCTCGGCGAGTTCTATGGCTCCAACCGGCCGCAACTGTTCGGCTTCATCGATTCGCTCGAAGCCACCGACATCAACAGTCCCGGCCTCGAATTCCTCGACGGCAGCCATTTCTGGGAAGGCTCGCCGCGTTATGCGCAGGCCAACGATTCCGAAGCGCAGAAGGCCTACCGCACCGCTGTCGGCATCGATGACAATGGCGCTGCCGTCGGCGATCCCAAGGATGTCTCCACCGCAGCCCACATGTTCGGCTGCTGGGAGACGCTCTATGTCGTCAAGAAGGCAATGGAAGACGCCGGCTACAAGGGTCCGGAAGACCGCGCCAAGCTGGTCGAGGCGACCGAGGCACTGACCGAGTTCGCCGAAGGCCCGCAGCATCCGCAGGGGCCAAAAACCTTCAACGGCAAGATCCACCAGTGCTTTGGTATCCAGAACATCTCCAAGGTCGAGGGCGGCAAGCTCAAGGTCGTGCACAAGACCAAGATCGAGGACGGGCTTTACGAGGCCGAGGGAGATTATACGACGCAGGCGCTGTGAGTTTGGCATTCCAGCAAGCGCCTGCCAGCGTGTAACCGATGCACTTTGGTCCCCACCTCCTCCTCGCTGCCCTCGAAGGCCTCGTCACCTCAGCCGTGCTGGCGCTGACGGCGCTTGGGCTGTCCCTGGTGTTCGGTGTCATGCGCGTGGTCAATGTCGCCCATGGCGAGTTCTTCATGCTGGGCGCGGTGCTCGCCTGGGCGATCACCACGGCCATCGGCGGTCACCCTGCGCTCGGCTTCCTGGCGGCGCTGGTGATTGCCCCGCTGATCGTCGGCGCCATTGCGCTGGTCGCCGAACGGCTGGTGCTGCGCCGGCTCAATTACAATCCGGAAGCCACCATCGTCGCCACCATCGGCATGCTCTACATCATCCAGCAGCTGGCGCTGACTTTCTATGGCCCGGAGGCTCGGCCGGTCGAGCCGCCGTTCAGCTACCGCATCCTTTTGCCGTGGTTCGGCTATTCCGGCTACAAACTGTCTGTTATCGCCGCTTCCGCGCTGCTGCTCACCGCGACATGGCTGGTGCTGACGCGCACCAGGATCGGCCTCGTCATGCGCGCCACGCAGTATGACAGCGAAACCGCACAGGCCTTCGGCATCCCTGTCGGCCGTGTCTATGGCGGCGTCTTCGCGCTCGGTGCCATGCTGGCGGCCATTGCCGCGGTGCTGATCGTGCCGATCAGCCAGGCGCATTATCTGATGGGACAGGATCCGCTGCTGCTCTCCTTCATCGTCGTCATCATCGGCGGCCTCGGCTCGCTGCGCGGCACGGTCGTCGCCGCCGTGCTGATCGGCCTCTCCGACGGCATCATCTCGATGTTCTTCTCGCCGACGCTGGCCAAGATCATTGCCACGCTGCTCGTCGCCATGGTGCTGGTGTTCCGCCCGCAAGGCCTGTTCGGGACGGCATCGCGATGAGCGAAGCTTCGCCGGCAAAAGCCTATGCCCTGCATCTCGGCGTCATCGCCCTGCTCTTCGTGCTGAGCTTCCTGCTGCCGGACTACTATCACGGCCTGCTTGCCCGCATCATGGTGCTGGCGGTCTTTGCCATGGGCTACAACATGCTGTTCGGCTATGCCGGCCTGCTCAGCCTCGGCCATGCGATGTTCTTCGCCGCCGGGCTCTATGGCGCCGGCCTTGCCGTCATCCAGCTCGGCTGGAGCGTACCAGCGGCATTCGCCTCGGGCCTCGGCTGTGGTGTTGTTGTTTCACTCGTGATCGGCCTGCTGGCGTTGCGCACCACGGGCGTCGCCTTCATGATCGTCACCATGATGTTCGCTCAAGTGTTCTACCTCCTCATCCTCTACTTCGCGACTTGGACCGGCGGCGACCAAGGCATGGTCGTGCCGCAGCCGGCGCGGGTGCTCAGCTTTGGCGCTACATCGCTCGAACTCACCAATCCGACGGTGCGCTACATGACAGCGCTGGCGCTGTTTTCCATCGTGCTGCTCGTCACATTGGCCATCGTCCGCTCCCGCTATGGCCGCGTGCTGGTCGCCATCCGCGAGAATGAGGAGCGCACGAAGATGCTCGGCTACGATACGTTTTCGAACAAGCTTGTCGCCGTCGTCATCTCCGGCATCATCTGCGCGGCCTCGGGGGCCGCCTATGCGCTGCTGTTCGGCTATGTCGGATCGAGCTTCGCGTCGGTGCAGTATTCGATCCTGCCGCTGCTGTGGGTGCTGCTGGGGGGTGCCGCGACGACGCTCGGACCGCTGATCGGCACGCTGTTCATGTACTATGTCATCGATATCACCAGCGGCTACACCTCCGCCTATCTGCTGATCGTCGGCATCGCGCTGATCCTGCTGGTGCTGTTTTTCCCGAAAGGCATTCTGGGCAGCATCCGCCAGCGCTGGCTCGGGTGGCTGCCATGATGCCGCTTTTGACCACCAAGGGCCTGTCGCGCAATTTCGGTGGTCTGCGCGCCGTCGACAATGTCGATTTCGCGCTGATGCCGGGCGAGATCCGCGCCGTGATCGGCCCCAACGGGGCGGGGAAGACCACCTTCGTCAGCCTGGTCAGCGGCCGCATCCAGCCGTCTGCCGGCATGATCGTCTTCGACGGCGCCGACATCACCAATCTGCCTGCCTATGTCAGGGTGCGCAGGGGCATCGCCTACACCTTCCAGCTCACCAGCGTCTATGCCAACCTGTCCGTTTACGCCAACGTCGCGCTGCCCGCGCAACTGACGCAGCGGCATGGCAGCCATTCCAAGAGCGCGATACAGGCCGCTGTCATGACCGCACTGGAACGCACCGGCCTGGCCGACCGCGCCCATATGCCGGCCGGGCAGTTGTCCTACGGCCACCAGCGCCTGCTGGAAGTGGCGATGGGCCTGGCGCTGAAGCCGCGCCTGCTGATTCTCGACGAACCGACGCAAGGGCTGGCCGACAGCGAGATCGACAATTTCATCACCCTGGTGCGCGAGATCGCCAAGAACGCCACCGTGCTTCTGATCGAGCACAACATGCCGGTCGTCATGCAACTGGCCGATCGCATCACCGTCTTCAATGCCGGCAAGATCCTCGCCGAAGGCACCCCCGAAGCGATCCGCGAGAACGCGGCGGTGCAGGAAGCCTATCTGGGGACCGCCCCATGACCGAGGCAAAGTCCGAGGCGCTGACCATCTCTGGACTGGACTGCTACTATGGCGAGGTCCAGGTGCTCTATGGCCTCGACCTGGTGCTGAACAAGGGCGAGGTGCTGTGCCTGTTCGGCCGCAATGGCGCCGGCAAGACAACGACGCTCAAAGCCATCATGGGGCTGGTTCCCTCAAGCGCCGGCTCGATCAAACTGGCTGGCCAAGAGTTGACTGGTCTGCCGGCGCATGAAGTGCCCAAGGCCGGCGTCGCCTATGTGCCGCAGGGAAGGCGGCTGTTCGCCGAAATGACGGTGGCCGAAAACATCGAGATCGGCCTGATGGCCCGCAGCAAGGGCAAGGCGACGCGTGAAAACGTGCTCGACCTCTTTCCATTGCTGCGCCAGCGGCTGCGGCAGCGTTCCGGCACATTGTCCGGCGGCGAACAGCAGATGCTGGCCATGGCGCGCGCGCTCTGTCTCGAACCGCAAGTGCTGCTGCTCGACGAGCCGACCGAAGGGCTGATGCCGTCGATGATCGCCAAGATCCGCGAGACGGTGTCGAAGCTGCGCGACATGGGCGTCTCGACCATCCTGGTCGAGCAGCGTGTCGATGCAGTGCTTTCGGTCGCCGACCACGTTGCCTTCATCGAAAACGGCCGCAACCGCGAGACGGTCGACGTCGAGGAGTTGCGCGCCGACCCGTCGGCGGTCCGCCGCTATGTCGGCGTCGGGTGATCAGCCGAAGAACAGAAAGCCCGCGACCAAAAATATCGGGATCAGCACCAGCCCAGACCACAGCATGTAGCCGAAGAAGCCCGGCATCTTCACGCCGCGATGGCGGGCGATGGCGTAGACCATGAAGTTCGGCGCATTGCCGATATAGGTGTTGGCGCCCATGAACACCGCGCCGGCCGAGATCGCGGCAAGCGTCGAAGCGAACTCCGTCATCAGGTGCCGGGGGTCGCCGCCGGCAAGCTCGAAGAACACCAGATAGGTCGGCGCATTGTCGAGGAAGGACGACAATGCCCCTGTCAGCCAGAAATAGGCGAGATCGTTGGGCGTACCCGAGGGTGAACTGACAAGCGACACCAGCGGCGCCAGTGCCCCCTCATGGCTCGCCCTGAGGATGGCGATGACCGGCACGATGCAGACGAAGATGCCGGCAAACAATTTGGCCACCTCCGATATCGGACCCCAATTGAAGCCGTTCGCCTCGCGGTGGCTCTTGTAGGAGAGCGGAAGCGACAGCAGGGCGAGCGCCAGGATGATGGCATCGCGCACCAGGTTCTGCAGTTCCAGGCTAACCCCGAACACGGAGAAGCTGACGCCCGGCTTCCAGGCCGCCGACAGCAGGATGGCGCCGATCACACCTGCCAGCAGCGGAAGGTTGGCCAGGCCGCGCAGACGCACCGTCGTGTCCGGCGTCGGATCCTTGATCTTCGGCGCGCCAGCCTCGCGCCGATGCAGGATGATGTCGATGCCCAGAAAAACGGCCAGCACGGCACCGCCGACGAACAGGGTCTCGCGCCAGAGATTGGCGGTCGTCCAGAAGAAGTCGACACCTCTGAGGAAGCCGACGAACAGCGGCGGATCGCCAAGCGGCGTCAGCGAGCCGCCGATGTTGGACACCAGGAAGATGAAGAAGATGACGACATGGGCGTTGAACGGCCTGTTATCGTTGGCGCGGATGATCGGCCGGATCAGGATCATCGAGGCACCGGTCGTGCCTATCACCGAGGCCAGCAGCGCGCCGACCAGCAGCAGGCCTGCATTCACCAGCGGCGTGCCGTGAATGTTGCCGGCAAGGAGAATGCCGCCCGAAATGGTGAACAGCGCAAACAGCAGGATGATGAACGACATGTATTCCGTGAGCAACGCATGCAGCACCGCTTCGGTCGCTGTGGGACCACCGAAGGCAGCCGCCAGCGGCACGATCACCAGTGCGGCCCAAAGGGCCGATATCTTGCCGTAGTGATGTTCCCAAACATGAGGAAACAGCAGCGGACCGGTGGCGATCGACAACAGCAGCCCGGCAAAGGGCAGCGCCCACCACAGCGACATCGAAGCACCGGGCAGGCCGTGGTCTTCGGCGGCGAATGCCTGTGCCGGAAACAGCATCGCGGCAATCATTGCAGCGCATGCTGCCAACAAGGGGATCAAATATAAAAAAGGCCCCCTCATCCGGCCGCTACGCGGCCACCTATGCCGGGGCGAGTCACGGGCCTCGCCCGTCCTTCGGACCCCCGCTGGGGAGAAGAGACGAGCTTCGGCGCCGGCAGCCTCCTCTCCCCTCGGGGAGAGGTCGGATTGCCCCGAATTGCCCTTCGCAATTCGGCTGGCAATCCGGGTGAGGGGGTGCTTGCCCAACGGCCGTTCAATCCGACAAAGGGTCTTCGAGCGTCACGCCGGCGTCGCGCAGGCGCTGCAGCATGGCATCGAGCGAACCGTTGAGATCGATGCCGCGGCAGGCATCGAGCCGCACTGTGGTTTTGAAGCCCTGGCTGACGGCGTCCAGCGCCGAAAAGCCGACGCAGAAATCGGTCGCCAGCCCGACCAGGGTCAGCGTGTCGATGCCGCGCTCCCGGAGGTAGCCGGCAAGGCCGGTCTGGGTCGTGCGGTCGTTCTCGAAGAAAGCCGAATAGCTGTCGATATCAGGCCTAAATCCCTTGCGAATGACGAGCTCGGCCTTGGTCCAGGCGAGGCCGGAATGGAAATCCGAGCCCAGGCTGCCCTGGATGCAGTGGTCCGGCCACAGCGTCTGCTGACCATAGGGCATTTCGATCATCGTGAAAGGCTGCGCGCCAGGATGGCTGGAGGCAAAGCTGGAATGACCGGCGGGATGCCAGTCCTGCGTCAGCACGACATGGTCGGTTCGCCGGATCAGGTCGTTGACCAGCGGCACGATCTCATCGCCGCCGGCAACCGCCAGCGCACCGCCCGGACAAAAATCGTTCTGCAGGTCGATGACGACAAGCGCTTCGTCGGCCATGGGCTTTCCTCTTCCGTATGCAGGCTCCAGTGGAAAATGCCGCTGACGCGACCGGACGCAGAAACTTGACCAGATGGCCGGCGGCGTCAACCTCTCGCGACATAACAAATGCGTGCCGGCCGGGCCGCCGCAAACTCGGGCTTTGACAAATCCTGCGGGCTTGATATCATTTGCATACGAATGAGTTTCTCGGCTCGAACGCCGGAAATACCGGATTCGGAAAGTTCCTTTCTGGAAGGCAAAGCGTGATCCGTTACGCGAAACCCACCTCGGTCGACGAAGCGCTCGCTTTGCTTGGCGAGGGCGCCTGGCGCATCCTTGCCGGCGGCACCGATTTCTATCCAGCACAGGGCAGCAAACCCTTCCGCGACAATGTTCTCGACGTTAACGGCCTGGCTTCGCTGCGCGGCATTGCCGAGACGCACGACCATTTCGTCATCGGCGCGCGCACGACCTGGACCGACATCGTCCGCCATCCCTTGCCTCCGGCCTTCGATGCGCTGAAACAGGCGGCGCGTGAGGTTGGCTCGGTGCAGATCCAGAACGTCGCCTCGGTCGCCGGCAATCTCTGCAACGCATCGCCTGCCGCAGACGGCGTGCCGGCCCTGCTCGTCCTCGACGCGGAGGTCGAGCTGCGCTCAGTTGCCGCGACGCGGCACCTGCCGCTGCAGGACTTCATTCTCGGCAATCGCCACACGGCTCTGCTGCCCGGTGAGATGGTTACGGCCATCCGCGTGCCTAAACCCAGCGGCACGTCGGCTTTCGTCAAGCTCGGCGCGCGCCGTTATCTCGTCATTTCCATCGCCATGGTGGCGGCGCGTCTGGTCGTCCAGGATGGCCTTGTCCGGCAAGCGGCGGTCGCCGCCGGCTCCTGTTCGGTGGTGGCCAAGCGGCTGGCCGGCGTCGAAGCCGCGCTGCACGGTCTGCCGGTGGACGGCGGACTCGCCGACGCGGTCCTGGCCGCGCCGATGGCAGAACTGTCGCCGATCGCCGATGTGCGCGGCAGCGCCGAATACCGGCTCGATGCGGTGCGCGAGATTGTTGCCCGCACGGTGCTCGCGGCTATGGGGCGTACGACTGGCGAAGAGGTGGCGGCATGAGCCAAATTCAGCCTGACGCGCGTGAAGCCCTGCCCGATCCGGGCAGGGCCCAGCCAGGGTTCGGCGCTTTGCGCGCCGATATCGCCTTCGAGGTCAACGGCGCCGCCGTCTCGGTCAATGTGCCGCCCCTGCGCCGCCTGTCCCTGGTGCTGCGCGATGAATTGCTGTTGACCGGCACGAAGGTCGGCTGCGACGCCGGCGACTGCGGCGCCTGTACGGTGCTGGTCGACGGCGATCCGGTCTGCGCCTGCCTGATGTCGGCGGCTTCCGCCGCCGGGACGGCGGTAACATCCGTCGAAGGCCTCGCCAATGGCCGGCTGTCGGCGCTGCAGGCCTCGTTCCTTGCCCATGGCGCGGCGCAGTGCGGCATCTGCACGCCGGCGCTGCTGGTCGCGGCAACGGCGTTGCTGGACAAACAGCCAAGCCCGACCGAGGCCGAGGTGCAGGATGCGCTGGGCGGTATTCTCTGCCGCTGCACCGGCTACCGGAAGATCATCGCGGCGGTGATGGATGCGTCCCTGCAGGGCGCAAGCCTCGATTTCCGCTTGCCTCGATCAGGCCATGCGATCGGCTCCTCGCCCGTCCGGCTCGATGGCGTGCCGAAGGTCACCGGGGCTGAGAAATTCGGCGGCGATTCCTTCCCCGCCGATGCGCTGGCCGTGCTGGTGGTCCGCTCGCCGCATTATCACGCCGGCTTCGCCTTCGGCGACCTCGACGGCTGGACGAAGGCGCATCCCGGCATAGCCGGTGTCTTCACAGCCGCCGACATTCCCGGAAAAAACTGTTTCGGCGCTATCGGCCCGTTCGCCGACCAGCCGGCGCTGGCCGAAGGGTTTGCGCGGCTCCGTGGCGAGGCGGTGGCGCTGGTTGCCGGCGAGCGCGAGGCGATACTCGATCTCGATTTGTCGGATTTTCCTATCCGCTGGAGCGAACTGCCGCATTTTCTGCAACCTGCCGAGGCGCAGGCTGAGGGTGCTGCGCTGATCCATGAAAGTCGGCCGGCGAACCTGCTCACCTCCGGCCTGGTCGAGCGAGGCGACCCCGAGACGGCGCTTGCCGGCGCTGCGTTCACCGTGTCCGGCGCCATCGACACCTCCTATGTCGAGCACGCCTATATCGAACCGGAAGCCGGCTATGCCTATCTGGACGGCGACACGCTGGTCGTCGTCGCCTGCACCCAGGCGCCCTATATGGACCGCGACGAGACGGCGAAGGTGCTCGGCCTAGCCGTCGACAAGGTGCGCATCGTGCCGACCGCGACCGGCGGCGGTTTCGGGTCCAAGCTCGACGTTTCGCTGCAGCCGCTGATCGGCCTGGTGGCGATGAAGACGGGGCGGCCGGCGGCACTTGCCTACACCCGCACCGAATCGATGATTTCGACCACCAAGCGCCATCCGGCCGAGATGAGAGCGACCATCGGCGCCGATGCCGATGGCCTTGTCACCGGCATGATCTTCGAAGGTGACTTCAACACCGGCGCCTATGCAAGCTGGGGCCCTACCGTGGCCAACCGCGTGCCGGTGCACGCCTCCGGACCCTACGCGACGCCGAATTACCGCGCCGAAGGCCGCGCCATCCACACGCATGGGCCGATCTCCGGCGCCTTCCGCGGCTTCGGCGTGCCGCAAGCGACGATCATGCAGGAGACGCTGTATGACGAGCTAGCCGGCAAGCTCGGCATGGACCGGCTCGATTTTCGCTTGAAGAACTGCCTTCGTAACGGATCCGAAACGGTTACCGGGCAGCTTCTGGAGTCCGGCGTCGGCATTGCCGAATGCCTCGAATCGCTGCAGCCGCATTGGGTACGGGCAACTGCCGATGCGGATGCATTCAACAGCGCCAGCAGGGATAGAAAGCGCGGCGTTGGCGTCGCGTCCTGCTGGTATGGCTGCGGCAACACCTCGCTGCCCAACCCGTCGACCATCCGGGTCGGCATCGCGGCTGACGGCACGGTCATCCTGCACCAGGGCGCCGTCGATATCGGCCAGGGATCCAACACGGTCATCGCCCAGATATGCGCCGACGCGCTCGGCCTGCCGCTTGAGAAATTCCAGTTGAAGAGCGCCGATACAGCCATCACCCCCGACGCCGGCAAGACCTCGGCCTCGCGCCAGACCTTCGTCACCGGCAAGGCGGCCGAAAAGGCTGGCCGCGCCTTGCGCGAAAAGATCCTGCGCTTCGCCAATGTTTCGGAAAAAGCCGCTCTGCAACTGGACGGTTCGGCGATCGTCATCCGCGAGGGAGAAGCCACCCGCCGCATCGATCTCACCACATTGGACGTGGATGCCGAAGGCTTCGTCTTTCGCGCCGAGGAGACCTACGACCCGCCGACGCTGCCCCTCGACGCCAAGGGCCAGGGCAAACCCTACGCCGTCTACGGCTATGGCGCGCAGATCGCCGAATTGGAGGTCGACCTCAAGCTCGGCACGGTGAAGCTGCTGAAAATCACCGCCGCGCATGATGTCGGCAAGGCGATCAACCCGTTGCTGGCCGAGGGCCAGATCGAAGGCGGCATTGCGCAAGGCATCGGCATGGCGCTGATGGAAGAGTATATCCCCGGCCGCACCGAGAATTTGCACGATTATCTCATCCCGACCATTGGCGACGTGCCGCCGATCGAAACCATCCTGATAGAAGTTCCGGATCCGGAAGGACCCTTTGGTGCCAAGGGTTTGGGCGAGCACGTGCTGATCCCGACGGCGCCGGCGATCCTCAACGCCATCCGCCACGCCACCGGCGTGCTGGTCACCAAGATTCCGGCGACGCCGACGCGTATCCGCGCTGGCATCCGCGAAAAAGATGGCATCCGCGAAAAGGAGGCACGCCGATGAGCGAGCTTGCCGAACGCTTCGAGACCCATGATCCCGGCGAGAAGCTGGTGGCGGAGAAGATCCGCTGCGATGCCTGTCCGGTGATGTGCTACATCGCTGACGGGCGCACCGGCGCCTGCGACCGTTACGGAAATGTCGGCGGCAGGATCGTGCGGATGGATCCGCTGACCATCCTCGATCATGCGGCCGAGACCGGCGCGGCGATCGTGCCGTTCGTCGCCGAGGGCGAGGCATGGGATGGCGAACTGGTCAACACCGGCCGCCGCTTCGTCACCGCAATCGGCGCCGGCACCACCTATCCCGACTACAAGCCGGCCCCCTTCATCGTCAGCCAGGAGGTCGAAGGCGTCGATCTCGTCACCGTCGTCACCGAGGGCATCTTCTCCTATTGCGGCGTCAAGGTGAAGATCGACACCGACCGTCATATCGGACCCGAAACGGCTGTCGTACGATCGCAAGGAGAAGCGATCGGCCATGTCACGACGGGCGAGTATGGCTCGCAGATGCTGTCGCTGGGCGGTGTGCACCATCTGACCGGCGGCTCCAAGGCCGAGGGACGCGCCACCTGTGACGCGCTGCTCAATCTGTGCAACCGCAAGCCGGTGGAACTGGCCATCGACGGCGGCGCCACCATCATAGTCGAAGCCGGCAAAGCACCTGTCATCGACGGCAAGCAGGAACACCGAATGCGCGTCGGCTGCGGCTCGGCCACCATCGGCATGTTCGCCACGCAATGGCGCGGCCTTGTCGACGAGGTGGTGGTGGTCGACGACCACATCACCGGCGTCGTTTCCGAGCATCAGGCCGGCAAGGTGCTGGGCTGGCAGGATACCGGGATAAAAATCATAGGCCGCCGTTCGACGCCGGGCCGCTATTTCAAGGTCTCCGAACCCGGGCTTGGCTGGGGCGGCACCAGCATTTCAGACCCGCTGTCGATCCTCGGCGAGTGGAACGCCAAGAAAGGCGCGCGGCCGGGGCTGTCGCTGCTGATGGTGTCGACCACCGGGGAACAGTTCGCCTATTACGAACTCGACGACGAACTGAAACCGGTGCAAAAACCTTTCCCCGAACGGCTGCAGAAGTCGGTCGGGCTGATCGAGGACAATTGCGAGCCAGCTTTGTGCACAGTGCTGTTCATCGGCGGCGCCGGCGGCTCGCTGCGGGCCGGCGTCACCGAAAACCCGGTCAATCTCACCCGCTCGGTTCAGGGCCTGACCACCTATGTCACGGTCGGCGGCGCGCCGGTCTATGTCTGGCCGGGTGGCGGCATCACGCTGATGGTCGATGTCACCAGAGTGCCGGAGGGTGCCTTCGGCTATGTGCCGACGCCGGCGCTGGTGGCGCCGATCGAATTCACGCTGCGCCGCGACGACTATGTCAGGCTTGGCGGCTACGAGGCCGAGATCCGCAGCGTCGAGGATATTGTCGCAAAAGGCGGTGAGTACCTCAATCCGCGCCGCGGCACAGGCGCCGAAGCCACCAATCCATGGCCGCCACTCGCGCAGCTGCGCCGTGCCGGCTCGAACGGGGCCGGGTGATGCAAGGCCCGCAAGCCAACTGGCTGCAGGACGGCAAGCGGCTGCATCTCAACCACGGGCCGATCGACCTGATCGTCGAGGTTTTTGGTGAGGCGGATGAATGCCGCCGAGCCTATGAACAGGCGGTAGCGCGGTTCCAGACGATCCTGATGGAGCTGGTCGAGGAGCTCCCCGAATTGCGACTACCGGCGTTTTTCCTGGCGCCGCGCAGCTTCGCCGGCCCGACGGCGCGCCGCATGGAAGCAGCCGTTATGCCCCTGGCGGAATGCTTCATAACACCGATGGCCGCCGTCGCGGGATCGGTAGCCGACGAAATGCTCGCCGCATTGCTTGCCGGTCGCAAGCTCGAGCGCGCCTATGTCAACAATGGCGGCGACTGCGCAATCCATATCGGCAGGGGAAAGTCGATGGGCTTGGCGGTCGCCGGCACCGGCAACGGCATGGCGGACCGGATCACGATCCGCGCGGAAGATGGCGTTCGTGGCGTTGCCACCAGCGGCTGGCGCGGCCGCTCCTTCTCGCTTGGCATTGCCGACGCCGTCACCGTGCTCGCGCGGACCGGCGCCGAGGCAGATGCGGCAGCGACCCTCATTGCCAACGCGGTGGACCTGCCCGGCAATCCCGCCATCAAGCGCATTCCCGCGCACGAACTGTCGCCCGACAGCGATCTCGGCGCGCGGCTGGTGACACATGGTGTCGGCACGCTTGGCCTTGGCGAAGTGGCGCGGGCGCTGGACAAAGGCCTTGCCGTCGCCGAAGATTTTCGCCGGCGCGGCCTGATTGCCGCATCGGCGCTGTTTCTTGGCGGTGAGATCCGCATTAGTGGCTCGGTCGCGCTTGCCGCGCCCAACAAAAGTTCGAGGGAGGAAGTTGCCCATGCCTGAGTTTTCGATCCGCAAAATCGCGGTGCTGACCGAAGAGATTTTTCACGAGGGCGGGCCGGTGGCCCAGGTGCCGCGCCGCCGCGCCGCCGCCATGGCCCTGGTGAAAAACCCGTTCGCCGGGCGCTATGTCGAAGACTTGCAGAGCGCCATGGACGATCTGAAGCCGCTCGGCCTGTTGCTCGCCGACCGGCTGATCGCGGCGCTCGGCGGCGACGTCAAGCAGATCGACGGCTACGGCAAGGGCGCCATTGTCGGCACGGCGGGCGAGTTGGAGCACGGTGCGCTGTGGCATGTGCCCGGCGGCTACGCCATGCGCGAACGGCTCGGCGACGCCAAGGCGATCGTGCCGTCGGCCAAAAAGGTCGGCGCGTTCGGTTCAAAGCTCGATGTACCGCTCGGCCACATCAACGCCGCCTATGTGCGCAGCCATTTCGACGCCATGGAAGTCGGCATCAGCGATGGTCCGCGCCCAGACGAAATCCTGTTCTGCCTCGCCATGACCTGTGGCCCGCGCATCCACAATCGCATGGGTGGTCTCGCGGCCGATGACATCAAAGCCTGGGATGGCTTGCGGTGAGCGGCGAGGACAATCTGCTCAAGCTGGTCGAGGTCGAGGCGCCGGACGACCAGGATTACCTGCTGCAGGAGCAGGTCGGCTTCATCCTGCGCAAGGCGCATCAGCGCCATGTCGCGATCTTTGCCGCGCATATCGGCGATCTGACGCCGCCGCAATTCGCGGCGTTGGCCAAGCTGCGTGACGTCGGCGAGACCTCGCAGAACCAGCTCGGCACGCTGATCGCGATGGATGCGGCGACGGTGAAGGGCGTCATCGACCGGCTGAAGGCGCGCGGCCTGGTCGAGCTTTCCAGGCACGAGGTCGACAAGAGACGGCTGCTGGTCAATCTGACCGCGGCAGGCCGCGATGCCATCGACCGCCTGATCCCGCTGGCGCGCGAGATCACCCAGGAAACGCTGGCGCCGCTCTCCGCCAAGGAGATCGCCACCTTCATGAAGCTGCTGGTGAAGCTGGCTTAGACCGCCGGGCGCCAAAAAGGCACCCGGCAGGAAGCTTGGCTCAGAGGCCGTTGTCCTTCAGCACCTGGGCGGCGTTTTCCTTGGTGATCTTCTCGGTTGGCAGAGTGATGGTCTTTTCGACCTTCTCGCCGTTGAGGAACTTGATCGCCTGGCGCAGGCCTTCGGCACCGGGAGTGACATAGGTGAAGGTTGCCGTCAGCTCGCCCTTGTTGACCATCTGCACGCCTTCGTTGGGCAGGCCGTCGATACCAATGAACTTGATGTCCTTCTCGCGGCCGACATCCTTGGCGGCGAGATAGGCACCATAGGCCATCGGGTCGTTGTGGCCGTAAACGAGATCGATCTTCTCGTTGCTCTTCAGCGCGTTGGCCATCAGATTGTAGGCCTGATCCTGCTTCCAGTCGCCCGATTGCTGGTCGAGCAGATATTTGATGCCCGGCTCCTTGTCGGTGAATTCGTGGAAGCCGTCGTGGCGGTCATGCGCCGGCTGGGTGCCCATGCCGCCCCAGATCTCGACGACGTTGCCTGCAGCCTTGCCCTTGCCGCCAAGCAGTTCGACGGCATATTCGCCGGCCGCGCGGCCGATCAGCGCGTTGTCGCCACCGACGAACTGCGTGTAGTCCTTGGTCTCGACATTGCGGTCGAGCACGAAGACCGGGATCTTGGCATCGATCGCCTGCTGCACGACGCCGGTCAGGCCGGCCGATTCCTTCGGTGACACCAGCAGCGCATCGACTTCCTGGCGGATCAGGTTCTCGACATCGGCGACCTGCTTTTCGGTCTTGTCCTCGCCGTCGGTGATGATCAGTTCGACCTCGGGATGCTTGGCGGCTTCGGCCAGAATGTCCTTGTTGAACTGCGCGCGCCAGGGCTCGATGGTCGTCACCTGCGAGAAGCCGATCTTCCACTTCTTGTCCTGGGCGAAGGCATTGCCGGTGGTCAGAAGCGCGGTGGTGGTCAGCAGTGCCGCGGTCACGGCGGCAAGCTTCAACATGTCACGTCGTTTCATTTCTTGTTTCCTCCGAGATTGAGAGACGGTGTCTCTTGCGACGGCCGCTTTGCCGCGGCCGTTTCCTTGTGCGCCGATTGCCCGCCGGGCAGGCGCAGATAGGCCAGGAGATCACCGGCATTGCGCTCCTGCACGAGCACGGTGCCGATGATGATCATCCCCTTCAGCACCAGCTGAAGGTTCGAATTGATGTTGTGGAGCTGCAGGATGTTGGAGAGCAGACCGAAGATCAGCACGCCGCAGAACGTGCCGGTGAGGCTGCCGCGCCCGCCCATCAGGCTGGTGCCGCCGATGACCACGGCGGCGATGGCGTCGAGCTCCAGCCCGGCGCCGGCATCCGGCTTGCCTTGCCGGTACTGTGCGACATAGAGCACGGCGGCGATCCCGGCGAGCAGCCCCGAGACGGCATAGGTTGCGATCTTGACGCGGCCGGCGGCGATGCCGGAGAGGCGCGCCGCCTCCTCGTTGCCGCCGATGGCGTAGACGTAACGGCCGAACGGCGTGAAGCGCAGCACCGCGCCATAGATCAGGATGGCGCTGAGGAAGAACAGGCCCGGCATCGGGATGATGCCGAACACCAGCGAGCGCAGGATCTCGAAATCGGCGGTCGCGTTGGAGCCGGTATAGACCGGCAGCACCGCATTGTTCTGGCCGGCGGTCAACCGTGCGATGCCGAGCGCCGTCACCATCATCGCCAGGGTGACGATGAAGGGCTGCAGCCGCCCGGCAACGATGATGAAGCCGTTGAGCGCGCCGAACAGCAAACCAACGCACGGCGCCACCAGCAGCACGCCGAGCACACCGAATTTCGGCTCGATCTGCGGCAGCAGAAACCACAGCGACAGGCAGCACAGGACCACGCCGACGACGGCGGGCGTGACCAGGCCGCGAATCCCGTCCAGCTTGATCTCACGGAGGAGGTCGGCGCCGGCACGGGATTTTGCCAGGTTCTGGAAAATGAAACGGGTGACGACGAAACCGAGGCAAAGCGCCACCAGGCCGACGGTTGGCACGCCCAGCACGACGCCCGGCGTCACGCCTGGAACCGTCAGCAGCATGGCGCAGACCACCGAGCAGATGGCCATTAGCGAGCCGACGGAGAGATCGATGCCGCCGGTGATGATGACAGCCGTCATGCCAGTGGCGATCAGGCCGGTGGTCGACACCTGGCGCAGCACATCGAGCAGATTGCCGTAGGAGAGGAAGATGTTGTTGCCCTTCGAGCTCATCGGCGAGCCCAGGACACCGATCAGGAAGATGGCGATCAGGCCCCAATAGAGCTTGGTCCGGGACAGGAGTTTCAAAACGGTCATGCGGCTGGTCTCGATATGGTCCGGCGCGGGGCGGCGAGGCGCATGATGGCCTCCTCACTGGCCGCGTCGCGGGAAAGAATGCCTGTCTGGCGGCCATCGGCCATCACCAGGATGCGGTCGGAGAGGTGCAGGAGCTCCGGCAGTTCGGAGCTGATGACGGCGATGGCGAGACCGTCGCGCGCCAGCTTGAAGATCAGGTCGTAGATCTCGCGTTTGGCGCCGACATCGATGCCGCGCGTCGGCTCGTCGAGCAACAGCACCCTCGGCTTCGTCGCCAGCCATTTGCCGATGACAACTTTCTGCTGGTTGCCGCCCGACAGCGTCCCGGCGGGCTGGTCGATGTCCCGGCAGCGGATGCCGAGGGCCTTGACCGCCTGCCGCGCCAGCCCCTGCTCGCCGGCCAGCGAGCGGATGCCGAAGCGGGCCAGCGAGCCGACCAGCGGCAGCGCGACATTGTCCGCGATCGAAGCCTGCAGATGCAGCCCTTGCGTCTTGCGGTCCTCGGTCACCAGCGCAATGCCCAGCCGCCTCGCATCGCGCGGCGAACGGATGTCCACGGGATGGCCGTCAATACGGATTTCGCCGCCGGTGCGGCCATTGCTCGAGCCGAAGATCGCTTCCAGGATCTCGGTGCGGCCCGAACCCAGCAGCCCGCCAATGCCGAGGATTTCTCCGGCGGCAAGATCGAAGCCGACGCCGTCGATCACCGTGCGCCAACCATGCGCATCGGGCTTCGACAGCGACAGGTTTTCGACCGAAAGCACGGTCATGCCGCTGGTGTTGCGCTCTTCCTCGGAGGAAGCGAGCAGGTTGCGGCCGACCATCGCCGAAATGATCGTATCTTCGTCGAGCCTGGCCATCGGCTCGGTCAGCACATGGCGGCCGTCGCGAAACACGGTGACGCGGCTGGCCAGATGCATGACCTCGTCGATGCGGTGCGAGATGTAGACGATGGCGACGCCGCTGTCGGCAAGCTGGCGGATGATGCGGAACAGCCGCTGGCATTCGGCCGGCGACAGCGCCGAGGTCGGCTCGTCCATGATCAGGATGCGCGCCGACATCGACAGCGCCTTGGCGATCTCGACCAGTTGCTGCTCGCCAACGCGCAGGGCGCCGACGCGGGCTTGCGGATCAAGTTCGATGCCGAGCCGCTGCAACAAAGCACCCGCCGCGCGGCTGCTTGCCTTGCGGTCGACGATCAGCCCGGCGATCAGCTTCTCGCGGCCGAGGAAGATGTTGTCGGCGACGCTGAGCTCGGGCACCAGGTTGAGCTCCTGATGAATGATGGCGATGCCGGCATCCTCGGCGTCGCGCACGCCCGCGAAGCTGACCGGGCGGCCATCGACGCTGACCGTGCCGTCATAACCGGTATAGACGCCGGAGAGGATTTTCATCAGCGTCGACTTGCCGGCGCCGTTCTCGCCCATCAAGGCATGAACCTCGCCGCGACGCAGCTCAAAGCCGACATCGACAAGCGCGGCGATGCCGCCGAAGCTCTTGGAAATGCGCTCGGCACTCAGAACGATGTGCGACCGATCGGCCGCACCGTGCTCCGGGGACAGGCAATTGCTCTCTTGCATGACAATGGCGGCCTCCCTTCCGTCGTCGTCAACTTCCCGCAAACGCTAATCTAAACGTTTCGATCATGTCAAGCCGATATAAGGTGCCGGACGTTTGGTGCAATTCGATTCTTGCTAAAAAGGACAGGATTCCGTACGTATTGGCCAGTAAGGGTGGCGAAACGTTTCGAAAATGACAGCGTCAGGGCAAAAAAGACACCGCAAATCCACCGCGCCCACCATGCTTCATGTGGCTGAAGCGGCGCGTGTTTCTGTGGCCACCGTTTCGGCGCTGATCAATGGCACGGCGACGGTCAGCCCGGAGCTTAGCCAGCGCATCGAGCAGGCAATCCGCGATATCGGCTACAAGCGCAATGCGATCGCCCGCAGCCTGAAGATGGGCACGACCCGCACCATCGGACTGACCGTGCCGCACATCACCAACCCGTTCTTCACCGATGTCGTCTCGGTCATCCAGCAGGCCTTCGACCGGGCCGGCTATGCCGTCATGCTGTGCTGCACGGACGAGGATTTGAACACCCAGGACGACCAGATCAGGCTGCTGCTCGACCGCATGGTCGACGGGCTGATCGTGGCGCGCGTCGGCGACGGCGCGATCCTCAAGCGGATCGTCGACGACGCCAACGTGCCGGTCGTGCTGCTCGATCGTATCTGCAAAGGCATCGACACCGATGCCGTGGTGCTGGACAACCAGCGCGCGGTGTTCGACGCCATCACCTATCTGATCAATCTCGGCCACCGGCGCATCGGTTACATCACCGGCACCTCGGACATCTCGCCGATGCATGACCGCATGGCGGGATATCGCGAGGCGCTTCACGCCGCCGGCCTGCCGATCGCCGAGGAGCTGATCCGCTTCGGCAATTTCCACGAGATCGACGGCTATAACGAAACCATGCAGATGCTTTCCTCGCATGATCGTCCAAGCGCGATCTTCTCGGCGAACAATCCGATGGTGATCGGCACCATGAAGGCGATCCGCGACATCGGCCTGTCCTGCCCGGAAGATATTTCGGTCGCCTGCTTCGACGACTTTCCATGGTCCGACGTGTTCCAGCCGCAGTTGACCACGGTGGCCCAGCCCGTGCAGGCGATCGGCGAACAGGCGGCCAATCTGCTTCTCGATCGTCTCGCCGGCAACAGGGACGCGCCGCCGCGCAAGCTTTTGCTCAAGGGCAGGCTGATGATCCGCAATTCATGCCGTCCGCTCGGCGCGATTGCGCAGAGCGTGAGCGCGTAGCCTTCCCCCGGCGTAAGTCGTAGCAGGGCCTGTCAGGCCGCCTGCGAAAGGGATTTGTGCGCCTCGGCCAGGATTTCGAACGACCGCACCCGCGCCGCATGATCAAACATCTGCGCAGTGACCATCAGTTCGTCGGCACCGGTGCGGCGCACGAAGGCATCGATGCCTTGCCGCACCGTTTCCGGGGAGCCTACGACGGCGCAGGACAAGGCCTGGCCGAGCATTGTCTTTGCCATCGGATCGAGATCGCGGTCATAGTTCTCGACAGGTGGCGGCAGCCGGCCGGCCCGACCGGTGCGCAGATTGACGAAAGCCTGCTGCAGCGAGGTGAACAACAAACGGGCCTCCGCATCGGTGGGCGCGGCGAAGACATTGAGGCCAAGCATGACATGCGGCTTGTCGAGCTGCTCGGACGGCTGGAAGCGCGAGCGGTAGACATCCAGCGCGTGATCCAGCTCCGCCGGCGCGAAATGCGAAGCGAAGGCGTAGGGCAGGCCGAGCATGGCGGCGAGCTGCGCGCCGTAGAGGCTGGAGCCGAGGATCCAGACCGGCACGTCCTGGCCTTCGCCGGGCACGGCGCGAATTCGCTGGCCTTCCTCGGCCGGCTGGAAATAGCCCATCAGCTCGACGACATCCTGAGGGAAATTGTCGACCCCGGCCTCGAGATTGCGGCGCAAGGCACGGGCGGTGCCCATGTCGGTGCCGGGCGCCCGGCCGATGCCGAGATCGATGCGGCCCGGATGCAAGGCGGCCAGCGTGCCGAACTGCTCGGCAATCACCAGCGGCGCATGGTTGGGCAGCATGATGCCGCCGGCGCCGACGCGAATGGTCTTGGTACCGCCGGCGACATGGGCAATGACGACGGCTGTGGCCGCGCTGGCGATACCCGGCATGTTGTGATGCTCGGCCAGCCAGAAACGCTTGTAGCCCAGGCGCTCGGCATGGCGGGCAAGATCGAGCGAGTTGGCCAGCGACTGCGAGGCATTGCTGCCTTCGACGATCGGCGACAGGTCGAGAACGGAAAGAGCGGTCATGGATGGGATCCTGTGTCAGGACCGCATGTAGGAAGCATCCGGCGGCGCCGCAAATTCAAAAATATTGATCAGCCTTTGATAGCTTCGGGGTCGGCGATGTCGTCCTCCTCGACGACAACCGCGTGCTGCGCGGCGAGAAAATTGCCGACATGGCTGAGCCCGTCGAAATGATCGCAGAATACCTTGATGACGACCAGCAGCGGCACCGCCATCAGGGCGCCGACGAAGCCCCACAACCATGACCAGAAGGCGATGGCGATCAAGATTGCCACGGCGTTGATCTCCAGACGCCGGCCGACCACCATCGGCGTCACGAACTGGCCTTCGACGATGTCGCACAAGATCACGAAGGCCGGCGCCAGAAGCGCGTAGAAGATGGTATCGAAGCTGATCAACGCCATGACCGTGACAAGCACGATGGTGATCAGCGCTCCGACATAGGGCAAGAAGTTGAGCAACGCCGCGGCGGCTCCCCAGACCAGCGGATTGGGCATGCCGAGCGCCCACAGACCAAGAGCGATGACCGTGCCGAGGCCGGCATTGATGATGGTGACGGTGAGCAGATAGTGCGAGATTTCGCGCTCGACGTCATAGACGACGCGCAGCGCCCGTTTCTTTTCGCTGAGGCTGGCGAAGGACTGGATGATCTTTTCATAAAACATCGTGCCGGAGGCGAGCAGGAACAGCGACAGCACGAAGATGATGGTCAGGCCTGTCCCGGCCGACAGGATGTTGCTGGCGGCCGCCGACAGGATGCCGGACTGCGCCATCGCCACCCTCTGGATGCCCGGCTCCTGCGACGTCTGGGTCAGCTGTTCGATCTGATGCGAAATCTGCATGATCTTCTCGAGTGGGCGGCGCAATTGCGCCAGCCGTTCGGCAAGTTGCTGGCCTATCGAAGAGGTGTTGTTGATGAGGTCGATGATCGGTCCGCTGAGCAGGTAGCCTACGCTGGCAAAGATGCAGATCGACAACAGCACCAGAAGGGTCGCCGAAACCACTTCGGAGATGCCGTGCCTGCGCAGGAGCCTAACGATCGGCGTCAGCGTCAGCGCCAGCAGGAAAGCCAGAATGACCGGCATGAAGAAAGCGCGAGCGAAGTAGAGCGCATAGATGGCCATGAACAGGAAAATGCCGACGAGCAGCGAGCGCATCAGATGCGTGTCGGCGCGGGCCGCAACGCGCGAATCCGACTCGTCGGCGATGGCGCGGCCCAAGGCAGCGGGTTCGGTTTTCATGCTCACCCTCGAGCCGGCGCCCTCGGCGATCGGCTATTGCTTGCATGAACGCAGAGTTATGGGCGCAGGTTCCATGAGCCGGCTTCCGGAATGAGGCCCGTTTGCACGGGTCCGGAAATCAGAGCGCGCCGCAGCATCCAGGCCTGCACTCACGGCATTGGAAGAGAGATTTGGCTTTCTTCCCAATGTCGTGGCGACGCGGACGAAAAATCCGGCCTTCTCAATTGCAGCAGCCAGCAGCCGACATTTCCGTCAGGCTGCCGGCGCGGTGACGGCTGTGCCAGCCCTGGCTGTTTCCTTGCGCACGATCGGCGCCACCCTGGTGCCGTAGAGTTCGATCGCCTTCATGATCTTGGCATGCGGCATGGTGCCGATCGCCATTTGCAGCAGGAAGCGGTCATTGCCGAAGATCTTGTGCTGGGCGACGATTTTTTCGGCCACTTGCTCGGGACCGCCGACGAACAACGCGCCGTTCGGGCCGCGCGACTGGTCGAAATGCGCTTGGGATGTCGGACCCCAGCCGCGCTCGCGGCCGATGCGGTTCATCACCTCCGCCTGCGGGCCGTAAAAATCGTGGGCCGCCTGCTCGGTCGTCTCGGCGATGAAGCCGTGCACGTTGATGCTGGTGGCAAGGCCCGCCGGGTCACCGCCGGCGCGCTTGGCGGCCTCACGGTAGAGATCGAACAGCGGCGCGAAGCGCGCCGGCTCGCCGCCGATGATGGCGAGCGCCAGCGGCAGGCCGAGCGCGCCAGCGCGGGCGGCAGACTGCGGCGTGCCGCCAATGGCGATCCAGACCGGTAGCCTGTCCTGGAACGGCCGGGGATAAACGCCGCGATCGTTGATCGGCGCGCGCAGATTGCCGGACCAGGTAACCTTCACGCTGTCGCGGATGGCAAGCAGCAGATCGAGCTTTTCGGCGAACAGTTCGTCATAGTCCTCGAGGTTGTAACCGAACAGCGGGAAGGATTCGATGAACGAGCCGCGCCCGGCCATGATCTCGGCGCGGCCGCCCGACAGAAGGTCGAGCGTGGCGAACTGCTGAAAAACGCGCACCGGGTCATCGGAAGACAGAACGGTGACGGCACTGGTCAGCTTGATGCGCTTCGAGCGCTCGGCGGCCGCGGCCAGGGCCACGACCGGTGCGGAGGCGGCATAGTCGGGCCGGTGATGCTCGCCGAGGCCGAAGACGTCGAGGCCGACCTGATCGGCCAACTCAACCTCCTCGATCAGGTTGCGCAGCCGCTCATGCGGGCCGATGGCGCCGGGGCCCGGCTGCGGGCTGACGTCGGCGAAGGTGTAGAGACCGAGTTCCATCTAATGTCATCCTGGTGTTGGAATTTGCCGCTAGACGTAGCCATCCGCCAACCTCGCCGCCAGAGGCGCGACGGTGAACAGTGCATGTCGTTTTCGGTTCAATCTCTTCGTCGCAATTCCCAAGGGAAAGCGCTGCGCGCTTTTCCCGGAAAACCGTTTCACACTTTCCCTGAAATTGCTCCAAAGGCGTCTCCCGAGTGCAACAGCCGACAATTTCATGGCTGCCATGCCGTTTTGGCGCTTGAACTCTCGGTTTTCGCGCGTATGTAAGCGTCGCGAATTGACTTCAGGGAAGTGGACTTGGCTATCTACAGGGAAAAAGACGTTTTCGAGCGGCGCAATGCCGCAAACGAGGCAAAGAAGGCGCTCCTCGAGCGCTTCAAGGCAAAGCCGGCGGCGGATGATCCTGCTGTGCTGGCACGGCAGGCTGAACGCAAGGCGATCCTTGCGGCCCGCGAAATCCGCGAGGCTGAAAAGGCTCGGCTGAAGCAGGAGAAGCTGGCACGCGAAGCGGTCGAGAAGGCCGAGCGCGAGGCAGCAGCCGAAGCGGCACGTATCGCCGCCGAGGAAGCTGCACAGGCTGAGGCCAAGATTCGGGAATCCGAAGAGAACGAGCGCATCGCCCGTTTTCTGGCCGACGAAGCCGAACGCAAGGCCAAGCGTGACGCGCGTTATGCGGCACGCAAGCAGCGCACCGGCAGGACGCCGCCGGGCTTCTCCGCCCGCTAGCCTCAGGATTACCGAAGCAGCCAGCTTCGACAATCAGGGTCGCCTCACAGCGGCCCTGAAGGTGTTTGTCCGTCGCCCAAATATTGGTCCCGGTTCTGAGAGGACGACATGCGCAAACCAAAAGACCGTCAGGCGGCGAACTTCAGCCCCATGATGCCGCAGACGATGAGCGCGATGCAGGCCAGCCTGATCGCGGTGGCTGGTTCGCCGAGCAGCCAGATGCCGAGCAGCGCCGTACCGACGGTGCCGATGCCGGTCCACACCGCATAGGCGGTGCCAACGGGCAGCGCCTTCAGCGCCAGGCCGAGCAGAGTGAGGCTGACGACCATCGAGGCAACAGTCAGCACGGTCGGCACCAGCTTCGAGAAGCCATCTGTATATTTGAGGCCGATTGCCCAGCCGATCTCGAACAGGCCCGCGAAAAAGAGAAGAATCCACGACATCGACAACGCTCCATCAGAGCATCGGACCGAAAGGTGATTTCGGCGTCCGACGATCAGTCAAACAATGGCGGGTCGTCCCGTCCGGATTTCGGGGAAGCGCGAGGTCGTCCCCGCCATGCCAATATAGGAATTTCGAGCGCTCGATCAACAGCGGCCGGCAACAGTGTCGCCGGCCGTAACCCTTATTGCGAAGTGGATCGCCGGACCTACTTGTCCTTGAGCTTCATCGCCTTGACCGGCGGCGCCTTCAGCGCGGGAGCCGGAGCGGGCTTCTTGGCGTCCTTCTTCGGCTTGCGGGCTTCCTTGCCTGCCTTCATCGCACCTTTAGCCATGATTCGTTCCTCCTGATGTGGGACGCCAAGTGAAACAAGAGAACCGCCCGACCGCAAGGGGTTAGCGACCGTTGCCGGCGTCGCCGGATCGCTTTCAACCGGTTTCTAATTTGCTCGTAAACCATGACGGTCCGTGCGATGGTCATTTTCGCACTGCAGCATCGACCCGAGCTTCGCCGGGTGATCGTCAGGCAGGCCGTCAGGACGACAATGCGAATCCACATCGGCTGCGAGATGAGCTTCGACTTTCCGCAGGAAACGCCGCTCATCGCGATGCTGAATGTGCATTATTCGCGTGCCTCCGATCTCGAGCGGCCGGATTTCCTGATTTCCAACCCGCCGGTGCCGATCGAAAGCTATCGCGACAGTTTCGGCAATTGGTGCAACCGGTTCGTCGCGCCGCCCGGGCGTTTCACCTTCGGCACCGACGCGGTGATCCGCGATCCCGGCACTTTCGAGATGGGCGATCTGATGGCCTGGCAGCACGAGGTTCGCGACCTGCCGGCGGACACGCTGCTGTTCCTGCTGCCCAGCCGTTTTTGCGAAAGCGACCTTCTGGCTGATGAAGCGTGGCGGCTGTTCGGCAACACGCCGCTGGGCATTCCGCGCGTGCAGGCGGTCTGCGACTTCGTCCACAACCACATCGTCTTCAACTACGGCAATGCTCGGCCGACACGCACCGCTGCGGAAGCGTATCGCGAACAGAGCGGCGTGTGCCGAGACTACGCGCATCTCGCCGTCACCTTCTGCCGGGCGCTCAACATCCCAACGCGCTACTGCACCGGCTACATCAGCGACATCGGTATGCCGAAACCATGGGCGAGCATGGATTTCTGCGCCTGGATGGAAGTCTATCTCGGCGGCCGCTGGCATGTCTTCGACCCGCGCAACAATGCACCGCGCATCGGCCGCATCCTGATCGCCTCCGGCCGCGACGCCGCCGACGTGCCGCTGACCCATATATTCGGCCCGGGAACGCTTGCCGGCTTCAAGGTGTGGACCAGCGAGATCGTCGAGTAGTCGCCGTTTTCCATAGGCCGATCTCTCTCATGATCGCTGGCTTGGACGACCCGACATTCGCGCGGTGTGATGCCTGTGGAGCTTTAGCGGCCTGGCCGCTAGACTGCGCCTTGAATGGGAACAAATGCCATGGCCGGGCACGGCGGCTCAAAAAAGGTGATCTACGCGGCGCTCGCCGGCAATTTCGCCATCGCGCTGACCAAGTTCGCCGCCGCCGCCTTCACCGGCAGTTCGGCGATGCTGTCGGAGGGCGTGCATTCGCTGGTCGATACCGGCAATGGCGGCCTGCTGCTCTACGGCATGCACCGCGCCGCCCGCCCGGCCGACCGGACGCATCCGCTCGGTCACGGCCGCGAACTCTACTTCTGGAGCTTCATCGTCGCGCTCCTCGTCTTCGCGCTGGGCGCCGGCGTGTCGTTCTACGAAGGCGTGATCCATATGATGGCGCCGGAGCCGGTCGTCAACGCCGAGGTGACCTACGTCGTGCTCGGCCTTTCCTTCCTGTTCGAAGGCAGTTCGTGGTGGGTGGCGCTGAAGGAGTTCCGTCAGCAGAAGGGCAAGCAGGGCTGGCTGCGGGCGGTGCAGTCGAGCAAGGATCCGAGCGTCTACACCGTGCTGTTCGAGGACAGTGCAGCGCTTCTCGGCCTGATCGTCGCGTTCGCCGGCATCCTGGCGGCGGAAGTTCTGGAGATGCCGGAACTCGACGGCGCCGCCTCGATCGGCATTGGGCTGATCCTGGGCGCGACGGCGATCTTCCTGGCCCGCGAAAGCAAGGGCCTGCTGATCGGCGAGCCGGCATCGCCCGAGGTGCAGATGAAGGTGCTGGCGATCGCCCAGCAGGATCCGGCGGTGCAGCGGGCGAACGGCGTCCTGACCGTCCATATGGGGCCGGCAGAGATCGTCGCCGGGCTCAGCATCGAGTTCGAGGACCATTTGACGGCGCCCGAGATCGAAGCTTGCGTCGAGCGCCTGGAGGCGCAGCTGAAGAAGGAAATGCCGGAGATCACGCGGCTGTTCGTCAAACCACAGGCGGCAGGCACCTGGGAGCAGCGGCGCAAGCTGATCGAGACCGCATCCGATCCGGCTCTGGACTAGCGCTGCGCCATTGCCTGGCTGGCTTGACCCGCTAGATTATCGGGATTCAGGAGGAACGAAGATGAAGATCGACGGCGGCTGCCACTGCGGCGCCATCACCTACGAGGCGGAGGTCGATCCGGAAAAGACCACGATCTGCCACTGCACGGATTGCCAGCAACTGACCGGCACGGCTTTTCGCCTGACGGTTCCGGCGCCGGAAAGCAACTACCGCATCACCAAGGGCACGCCGAAAATCTACATCAAGATCGTGGCGAGCGGCGCCAAGCGCACCCAGGCCTTTTGCGCTGACTGCGGCTCGCATCTTTACGCCACGTCTGTCGGCGATGGCCCCAAGGTCTATGGGATTCGCGTGGGGACCGCGCGGCAGCGCCAGGATTTGATTCCAACACAGCAGAAATGGCACCGCTCGGCGCTGCACTGGCTGCCTGAATTTCAGGGCATGACCACGTTGGAGGAGCAGTAGCGCCGGTCCGGCACCGCGCCTCAATCGTCGCCTTCAACGACCCTCAGCCTGAGCTGCCCGGTTTTCGAATCGGCAACGCGCGCGCCAGTATCGACCTTCGCGGCGGGAGCCCGTGACGCTGCGTCCGCGGCGGCATCGCCGTCGGGCTGCGCGCCGAATTCCAGTGCCTCGATCTTCTGGCCGCGCTTGGTGACCTTCGACGTCGAAACCAGGATGTCGTCGATGTCCTTGGCCGACTGACCGAAATGCACCTGCAGCTTGCGCACCCGCTCGTCGACGCGCGCGACATCCTCCATCAGCCGGATGACTTCGCCCTGAATCAGGTGCGCCTGTTCGCGCATGCGGGCATCCTTGAGGATCGCCTGGATGACCTGGATCGACAGCATCAGCAATGACGGCGAGACGATGACGATTCGGGCGCGGTGCGCCTTGTGGACGATCGCCTCGAAATTCTCGTGGATCTCGGCGAACACTGATTCCGACGGCACGAACATGAAGGCGGTGTCCTGCGTCTCGCCCTGGATCAGGTATTTTTCCGAGATATCGCGGACATGGATCTCGATGTCGCGGCGGAAGGCCTGCGAGGCGGCCTTCTGCAGGTCGGCGCCATCGGCGGCGCGGATGGCATTCCAGGCCTCGAGCGGAAACTTGGCGTCGATGGCCAGCGACGGCGCGCCGTTCGGCATCTTCACCAGGCAGTCAGGACGGCTGCCGTTCGACAGCGTCGCCTGGAATTCATAGGCGCCGTGCGGCAGGCCGTCGGCGACGATCGCCTCCATGCGAGACTGGCCGAAAGCACCGCGCGTCTGCTTATTGGAGAGGATCGCCTGCAGCTGCACGACCTGGCCGGCGAGCGACTGGATGTTGCCCTGCGCGACATCGATGATGGCCAGCCGCTCCTGCAATTTGGCCAGGCTCTCATGCGTGGATTTGGTCTGCTCGGTCATGGTCTGGCCGAGCCGGCCGGTCATGGCGTCGAGGCGCTGGCCGATCGACTGCGTCAGCTCCGCCTGCCGTGCGCCGAACACTTCGGCGATGGCGCCCATACGACCCTGCATTTCGGCCTGGCTTTGCAGAATGCCGGCCATCCGCACTTCCGCATCGCGGGCATGATCGGCGGCTTCCGCAGCCGCGACGGCGCGCGCCTTCGCCGACCGCCACAGCGCAATGACCAGCGCCACGAACAGGGCCAGAAACAGCAAAGCGCCGAAGGCCAGCGCATGGCCGAGCGTGACGGTTGTGGCGCCAAGCCGGGCGACAGGTTCGGAAAGGATGGTGCTCAAATCATTCATGTGGACAGCATAAACGATTCGCGCTGCCGGCACAGATCAAAACGTGAACGAGCCTCCAGCCTACCGGTTGACGCTTTTCTCTGGAGGTCTTAGGTGGAACGCCATGTCGATCAAGCCGCTCATCATCCTTCCCGACCCCATCCTGCGCCAGGTTTCCAAGCCGGTGGAGCGTGTCGACGCACCTTTGCGCAAATTAGCCGACGACATGCTGGCGACCATGTATGACGCGCCGGGCATCGGATTGGCGGCAATCCAGATCGGCGAGCCGCTGCGCTTGCTGGTGATCGATCTGGCCAAGGAAGACGAGACGCCGGCGCCGCATGTCTTCATCAACCCGGAAATCCTGGAGAGCGCCGACGCGCGCTCGGTCTATGAGGAAGGCTGCCTGTCGATCCCGGATTATTACGCCGAGGTCGAACGCCCGGCCTCCGTGCGGGTCAAATATGTCGACCGCGACGGCAAATTGCAGGATATGGAGGCCGAGGGCCTGATGGCCACCTGCCTGCAGCATGAGATCGACCACCTCAATGGCGTCCTGTTCATCGACCACATCTCGAAGCTGAAGCGCGACATGGTGGTGAAGAAATTCAAGAAGCTTGCCAGGGACAAGGCGCCGGGCAAGCTGGCGGGATAGGGCCATGCCCCTTCGCGTCATCTTCATGGGTACGCCGGAGTTTTCGGTGCCGACTTTGCGCGCGATCGCCGAGGCTGGCCATGAGATATCAGCCGTCTATACCCAGCCGCCGCGCGCCGCAGGACGGCGCGGGCTGGAACTGACGCCATCGCCGGTGCAGCGCGAGGCGGAGCGGCTGGGCATTGAAGTCCGGGCGCCGGTTTCGCTCAAGGGCGAGGCCGAGCAGGCCGCTTTCCGTGCCTTGCAGGCCGACGTCGCCGTGGTCGTCGCCTATGGCTTGCTGCTGCCGAAGGCGGTTCTCGAGGCGACCCGGCTCGGCTGCATCAACGGCCATGCCTCGCTTCTGCCGCGCTGGCGCGGTGCCGCGCCGATCCAGCGCGCCATCATGGCCGGCGACCTGGAAAGCGGCATGATGGTGATGCGCATGGAAGAGGGGCTGGACACCGGCCCGGTCGGGCTGGTTGAAAAATGCGCCATCGAACCCGATATGACAGCCGGCGATCTGCATGATCAATTGATGAGTGTCGGTGCTGCCTTGATGGTGGAAGCGCTGGCGCGACTGGAAAGGAATACCCTGACATTCACCACACAAGCTGTGGATGGGGTGACCTACGCCAAGAAAATCGATAAATCCGAGACTCGCGTGGACTGGACTCGCTCAGCAAGTGAGGTCCACAATCATATTCGCGGCCTGTCACCCTTTCCCGGCGCGTGGTCGGAGATAGGAATTGGCGGCCGCCAGGAGCGGCTGAAACTGCTTCGCTCGACGCTGTCGCAAGGCCTGTCGCTTTGGGAAGAGTTGGGCGAGTCGGGAGGAATTCTCGATGACCGGCTGACGGTCGCCTGCGGGGCAGGCGCGATCAGGCTGGTCGAAGTTCAACGCGCGGGCGGAAAGCCCGCTGCCGCGTCGGAGTTCCTGCGCGGGGCCAAGATCGAAAAAGGACTGAAATTCTCATGAGCATGATGTCGATACGCGCGGCAACGCCGCGGGATCGCGAGGCCATCCGCCTCGTCGAGGAACACGCTTTCGGCCAGCAGGCGGAGGCCGGTCTGGTCGACGCGCTGGTGACCGGCGGCGACGCTGTTGCCGAACTGGTGGCGGAAGAGGACGGCCAGGTGGTCGGTCACATCCTGTTTTCGCGGCTGTTCGTCCAGAATGGCGGCAAGACTTTCGCGGCCGTGGCGCTGGCACCGCTGGCGGTGGAGCCCTCGTTCCATGGCAGCGGCATCGGCGGCGCGCTGATCCGCGAGGCGCATATCCGCCTCAGGGATGCCGGCGAAACGCTGGCTGTGGTGCTCGGCGACCCCATCTATTACGGGCGTTTCGGATATAGCCACACGCGTGCCGAGAACTTCGAGAGCGAATACCAGGGCGAAGCGCTGCAGGCGCTGGCCTGGGGCGACGCGCCTGAGGCCGGCACACTGGTCTACGCCTCCGCCTTCACCGCTCTCGCCGCGTAGGCGAGAGCGTATAGCCGCCCGGCATGCCGCGTTTTCGCCTCGACATCGAATATGATGGCAGTCTGTTTGCCGGCTGGCAGCACCAGGCGGATCAGCCTTCGGTGCAACAGGCGATCGAGCGGGCGATCGAAAAATTCTGCGGCGAAGCGATCCGGCTGCGCGCCGCCGGCCGCACCGATGCCGGCGTCCATGCGACCGCGCAGGTGGCGCATGCCGACCTCGCCAAGGCGTGGCCGGGCGACAAGGTGCGCGATGCAGTCAACGCCCATCTGCAGGCGGCCGGGGCGCGCATCGCCATCCTGAAAGCGACGGTCGTCTCCGACAGCTTCGACGCCCGCTTCTCGGCCATCGGCCGCCACTATCTCTACCGCATCCTGAACCGCCGTGCCCCGGCCGCGCTCGACAAGGGCAAGGTCTGGTGGGTGCCGAAGCGGCTCGACGCCGGCGCCATGCACGAAGCGGCGAAAGTCCTGCTCGGACGGCATGATTTCACCACCTTCCGCTCGACCCAGTGCCAGGCCAACAGCCCGATCAGGACGCTGGAACGGCTCGATGTGAGCCGACAGGGCGACATGATCGAGGTCAGGGCTTCGGCGCGCTCATTCCTCCACAATCAGGTACGTTCGATGGTCGGCTCGCTCAAGCGCGTCGGCGACGGCGGCTGGACCGCGGCCGACCTGAAAACGGCGCTCGAGGCGCACGACCGCGCCGCCTGCGGCCAGGTGGCGCCACCCGACGGGCTGTTTCTCACCGATGTCGATTATCCAGTCGAGACGAGCCCGGACAGGCTCTGAACTCCGGCATCGTCCGGCACGGTGATGCCGAGCAGCGTCTGCAGGCCGAACAGCACCAGCAGCGAGGCGATGAACATGCTGACGAAAACGGCGGTGCCGACCGATGCGCCCCTGCCGATCGTGGCGTTGGTCATGCGCCAGGTCAGCACCATCGACAGGGCAAACAGGAACAGCGACACAAGGCTCGCAGCCTGGCTTGCGGACGACAGGAAAAGCCGGATTAGCGCCGAGGGCAGCATCAGCCAGGCGGTGATGGCCGAAGCCCAGTTGCTGGCGACAACGTAGTGGACGAAGCGGCCGCCTATGCCGGCGCGCGGCGCGATCAGGGCGAGCGCAATCAGCGGCAGCACCCAGGAGCCGATGTCGACCGTCGCCAGGCGCACCAGCATGCTGAAGCGGCCCGCGAAGGCGTCGGGATCGCCGATTTCGTTGGCGATGCCGACCCAGCCGACGATCAGCGCCGGTGCTGCAACGACAATGGCGAAGAAGGAATTCCAGAAGCCGTCGGCCGACAGGTCGAGCAGGCGCAGACCGTCGGCCTTGCCGAGCATCAATCGCCAGGCGCCCGTCAGCGAAGCTTGGGTTTCGTCCGCTGAAAGCATGCTGTTCAGCCCTGTCCGAACCAGTCTTCTATGAAGCGCTGGTAGATTTGCGTCAGCGTTTCCAAATCGGCAATGGCGACGCGCTCGTCGACCATATGCATTGTCTTGCCGACCAGCCCGAACTCGACCACCGGACAATAGTCCTTGATGAAACGCGCGTCGGACGTTCCACCGGAGGTCGACAGCGTCGGCTCCTTGCCGACCGCCGACTTGATCGAGCCGCGCAGCGTTTCGATAAGCCTGTCGTCGCGGGTCAGGAAGACATGGCTCGGCCGGTCGCGCCAGACGAGCTCGTAGTCGACCGGCGTCTTCTTGCCCTGCCGGTACTTCCTGCGCCTGGCCGCCTGGTCGAGCCGGTTGTGGATCTCGGCCTGCAGGGTCTCGTCCGTCCAGGTGTCGTTGAAGCGGATGTTGAAGGTCGCGGTCGCTTTGGCCGCAATGACATTGGTGGCGGGGTTGCCGACATCGATGGAGGTGATCTCCAGATTGGTCGGCTGGAAATCCCTGGTCCCCTTGTCGAAAACCGGATGCAGCAAGGCGTCGACCAGGCTCATCAGCCCGCGCACCGGATTGTCGGCAAGCAGGGGATAGGCGACATGGCCCTGGCGGCCATTGACGGTGACCGCGCCGGACATCGAGCCGCGGCGGCCGATCTTGATCATGTCGCCGAGAGCGTCCGGATTGGTCGGCTCGCCGACGACAGAGGCATCCCATTTCTCGCCCCGCGAAGCCGCCCATTCGAGCAGCTTCACCGTGCCGTTGATGGCCGGGCCTTCCTCGTCGCCGGTGATCAGCAGCGAGACCGACCCTTTCGGACCGCCATTGGCCTCGACATGGCGCGCCACGGCGGCGATGAAACAGGCAATGCCGCCCTTCATGTCGACGGCGCCGCGGCCATACATCTCGCCATTGGCGATCTCGGCGGCGAAAGGCGGATGCGTCCAGGCGGCTTCGTCGCCGACAGGCACCACGTCAGTGTGTCCGGCGAACATCAGATGCGGGCCATTGCCGGAGCGCCTTGCATATAGGTTTTCGATATCGGGCGTGCCGTCTTCGGAAAACACCGGCCGATCGACCAGGAAGCCGAGCGGTTTGAGCATCGTCTCCAGCGCGGTCAGCGCGCCGCCCTCAGCGGGCGTCACCGAAGCGCAACGGATAAGGGCGGCGAGGTTTTCGGCGGGATCGGTCGGCAGCGTCATGGCAAAAGCGATAGTCGAAAGCGCAGGGCCTGTCACGGCCAGACATAGGGGCCAGCGTCATGGCTGGCGATGCCGCCAATATTATGGTTTTCATGTCGTATAGCTCCGACCCGGCGCGGCGACAGGATGGCAGACAAGGACAGAAGGATCGTCATAGCCGGTGCCGGCAGCATCGGCTGCTATGCCGGCGGCTGCCTGGCGCTGGCCAACCGAGAGGTCATTCTGCTGGCTCGGCCGCGCATCGAGGCAGCGCTACGGCAGGGTGGATTGCGGGTCAGCGACCTCCAGGGCCGCGATCGCTCGATCAAGCCCGAGGCGCTTGTCGTCACCGTCGATCCGGCCGCCGCTTTGCCGCTGGCGGACGTGATCCTGGTCACGGTCAAGAGCGGCGCCACCCAGGATATGGCGGATCTTATCAAAGCCCATGCCCGGCCCGACGCCGTGGTGATCAGCCTGCAGAACGGCGTCGACAATGCCGACAGGCTGCGCGCTGAACTTGCCGGACGTACGGTGCTGGCCGGCATGGTGCCGTTCAATGTGGTGCAGTCGCCGGACGGCGAACTGCCGCTGCGCGTTCACCGCGCCAGCGACGGCACGGTAATGGTCGAGGATGGCGCCGCCGGCCTGGTCGGCCTGCTTGGCGTCGAAGGGTTTGCGGTCGAAGCCCATGGCGACATGAAAGCCGTGCTGTGGGGCAAGCTGCTGATGAATTTGAACAACGCGCTGGTGGCGCTTTCCGGCCTGCCGCTGGCGACCGAACTGGCCGATCGGCGCTGGCGGCTGATCCTGGCCAGCCAGATCGACGAGGCCCTGAGAGCGATGAGAGCGTCCGGCATCGAGCCGGCGCGGATCGCCGGCCTGCGGCCGGCGTTGCTGCCCAAGGTGCTCAGGCTGCCGGACTGGCTGTTCAAGCTGCTGGCGCGGCGCTTGCTGGCGATCGACCTGCAGGCGCGCTCTTCGATGTGGGACGATCTCCAGCGCGGCCGGCCGACGGAAATCGACGACCTGCAAGGCGCTGTCTTGCAGCTGGCGGGGAAGGCCGGCACGCCCGTGCCGACGGTTCAGCGGGTCACCGCTTTGGTGCGCGCGGCGGAAGCGGAGCGGCTTGGCTCGCCGGGCCTGGCGCCGGAGCGGGTTGTTGCACCGGCCGGCCGTCGATCAACGTGATCTTCTGCCAGATTTTCCGCGACAGGTTGGATGCCAGGTTCTCGATGTCGTTGACGCCGTCGATGACCACGTCGTCATTGACCGACTGTGCGAACAATGCGGCGATCTTGCCCGTGATCGACAGCATTTCGGAGCAATAGTCGAGGTAACGCGCCAGGTCGGCGGCATTGGTGATGCGGGCCGGCGAGTGCGCCGTCGGCTTGAAATCGGCCGAAAGGGCTGCCGGATCCTTGGTCAGCTGGTGCATGTCGATGACATGGATCAGCGAACGCAGGCCGTGCAGCTGGCGAAACACCCTTTTGCGCTTGATGCGCTCCTCGGTGCGGATCAGAGCAAGCAAGCCCAACACTGCGAGTATGACGGTGTTGATCGAAGCCTCTATGCCTTGCACCGACTGCAGGGCATCGTGGGTTCCCGAAATGCGGTCGATCGGCAAGATGGTACCGACGAACAGGAACACCAGCACACCCGTGACGAAGGCGGCGACGATGAGCCCGCGCAGCCACCAGATCGGTGCTTCGAGCACCTTGGCCGCCTTGGCCAGATCGCGCGACAGCGAGACCAGTTCGGCGGCGACGCCACGCAGTCCCGCTTCGGGGAAACGGTCGGCGATCCGCTCTTCCAGCCGCTCGGCGGTTTCGACGATCAGTTTCGGATCAAGCGTGCGGTAGCGCATGTCCGATCGGCCCTCAGGATTGTTCCGGCTCGTTGGTGCGCCGGCCATAGCGGTTGGGTCCAGGCTGCCCTGGAAACAGGCACAACACAAGGAAGGCGACGATCGAGACCACCGGCACGAACAGGATCAGCGCGGCAATGCCCGGCTTGTCCAAATCGTGCAGCCGCTTCACCGCCAGCGCGATGTTCGACCACAGCGAGGCGATGAAGGCGACGAAGAAGATGAACGACCACATGTTGCTCTCGGCCGAGCCTTCCGGCACCAGCGTGAAGCGGTAGAGCGGGAAGGCCTGGATGATGGCGACGAGCAACCCGCCAAGAAAATAGGCCGCGCGACTGACGCGGCCCGAGGTTTTGAAGAAAAGCCAGGTGAGATCTGATCTGTCAGGCAAGCGGGTCCGGTCCATATTGATTGGCGCCTCTGGCGCCTTCGAGAATGCCGCATTCCACCAGAAACCAGATCGGGCCGATGAGCGGCACCAGCATGATCAGGCTCCACCAGCCCGACTTGCCGCGATCATGCCAGCGCTTGGCGTAGACTGCGAGCGCGAAATAGATCGAGGCCAGAGCGATGAGAATGCCGATGATGCCGATCTGGGCGCCACTGGCGGTGGTCAGACGTGTACCGAGGATCGCATCGAGAATGAAGGCAACGATGCCAATGACGATGAAAACGCCAATCGCGGCCCAGAACTTGCCACGGTTGATGCGACCATCAAAACTTGTGAGCAGATACTTCCAGTCCATGTCACCCCTCCATCTTGAACCAGCGCGACCGATTGTCGCGCCGGCGGAAGGTGCGCTCGCTTTGCGCAAAGATCAATCGCGCAGCAATTCGTTGATCGAGGTTTTGGAGCGGGTCTTAGCGTCGACACGCTTGACGATGACGGCGCAGTAGAGGTTGGGACCCGGCTCGCCGTTCGGAAAGGGCTTGCCCGGCATCGTTCCGGCGACGACGACGGAATTCGGCGGCACTTCGCCATAGAAGATCTCGCCGGTGGCGCGGTCGACGATCTTGGTCGACTGGCCGATGAAGACGCCCATGCCGAGCACCGAGCCTTCGCGCACGATGCAGCCCTCGACCACTTCCGAACGCGCGCCGATAAAACAATTGTCCTCGATGATGGTCGGGCCGGCCTGCATCGGCTCCAGCACGCCGCCGATGCCGACGCCGCCGGACAGATGCACGTTCTTACCGATCTGGGCGCAGGAGCCGACCGAGGCCCAGGTGTCGACCATGGTGCCGCTGTCGACATACGCGCCGACATTGACGAAGGACGGCATCAGCACGGCGCCCGGTGCGACATAGGCCGAACGGCGCACGACCGACGACGGCACGGCTCGGAAGCCCGCCTTTTCGAAATCGACGGCACTCCAGCCGTCGAACTTCGACGGCACCTTGTCCCACCACACCGCCTCGCCGGGTCCCCCCTTGATGATCTCCATCGGGTTGAGCCGGAACGACAACAGCACGGCCTTCTTCAGCCACTGGTTGACATGCCACTTGCCGTCGGCCTGCCGCTCGGCGACGCGGACGGCGCCGCGGTCGAGCAGATCGAGCGCCGACTGGATGGCGTCGCGCGTTTCGCCGCGCGTTGCCGTCGAAATCGCGTCGCGTTCCTCGAAGGCCTTCTCGATGGTCTTTTCGAGGCTCGCCAGATCGGGCTTCGACATGAATTCGCTCCATTACCAAGCTGTTAAGGGGCAACGCCTTAACCTGTTTTGAAAGTCGCGCAGACCCCTTGGCAGGCTTTGCCTGCCTGGATCTTCGCATGTAGCAGGTTCTTGTCACAAAACCGCGGGACACTTTTGCGGAACCTGCTTATGTGAAGCCTTGGTGAGGGTCAATCGCGGCTGCGTCATGGGGCGGCGCAAGTGAAGAATTTGGACGGGTAGAGCATATGACACCTATGGAAAAGGCGGGCTGGACGCCACTGCCGCATTCGGACGAGGATCTGGAGCGGTCGAAGAGTGTGCCGGATACGCCGCAGACGCGTGCCGAAACCTACCGGCTCGCCTGGAACGATCCCGACTTCATGACGCGGCGCGAGTTGCGCGCGGTCCGGCTGCAGCTTGAACTCCTGAAACCGGAAATGATCCTGGCCGAACGCGGCATCCGTTCGACGGTGATCCTGTTCGGCGGCGCGCGCCTGCCGGAACCCGGCGGCGAGGCCTGGGCGGCCAAGAACGAGACGCAGAAGAAGAACCTCGAGGAAAACAGCAAATACTATGAGGAGGCGCGGAAATTCGCCCGCCTCTGCTCGCAGCAGTCGGCTACCTCCTATTACCGCGAATATGTCGTGGTGACCGGTGGCGGGCCCGGCGTGATGGAAGCGGGAAACCGCGGCGCCGACGATGTCGGCGCGCCGTCGATCGGCCTCAACATCGTCCTGCCGCACGAGCAGGCGCCGAACATCTATGTGACGCCGGAGCTCTGCTTCAACTTCCATTATTTTGCTATCCGCAAGATGCATTTCGTCATGCGCGCCAAGGCGGTCGCGGTGTTTCCGGGCGGCTTCGGCACGATGGATGAATTCTTCGAGACGCTGACCCTGATCCAGACAGGGCGCATGGAGCGCGTGCCGGTGATCCTGTTCGGCAAATCCTTCTGGAAGCGGGCGATCAATCTCGATTTTCTCGCCGAGCAGGGCACGATCAGCCCCGGCGATCAGGACATCATCGACTTCGTCGACACCGCCGACGAAGCCTGGGGGATCATCAGCCGGTTCTACAAGTTAGGGGAGTAGGGAAATGGGGAATTGAAGAGCTGACGAATTGAAGAATTGGGGAACTCGGGAACTCGGGAACTGGGAGAATCCGTAGAGACCGTCCTTCATTCTTCAATTCTTCAATTCCCCTCTTCCTCCCCCTCCACAATCGCCGTCAGAAACCCCGCCAGATCGTCGGTGACGAAATCGACATCATCCTCATTGGCTGGGTCGCGCTCCCAGATCTCGGAAAAGGTCGGCTCGAAATTGCGCGGCACGATAAGCACCGTGGTCATGCCGAGCGACTTCGGCACCGACAGGTTGCGGGCAAGGTCTTCGAACATCACCGCATTGTGGCCGGTGACGGCGTGGAGTTCGGCGAACTTCTCGTAGGTCTGGCGCGCCGGCTTGGGATTGAGCCCGGCGGCGACGATGTCGAAGATGTCGTCGAAATGGTCGAGGATGCCGAGTTGGCGCGCGGTGCGCTCGGCGTGCCTGCGGTCGCCATTGGTGAAGATGAACTTGCGGCCCGGAAGCTGGCGGATGGCGGTGCCGAGAACGGGGTCTGGCACCAGCCATGAATAGTCGATGTCGTGGACCTTCTCGAGGAAATCATCGGGGTCGATGCCATGACGTGTCATCAGGCCGTTCAGCGTCGTGCCATATTCGCGGTAGAGTTCCTTCTGCAACTTGCGCGCATCGTCGCGCGGCAATGCCAGCAGCTCGCCGACATAGGCGGTCATCTTGACGTCGATCTGCGAGAACAGATTCGAATGATGCGGATAGAGCGTGTTGTCGAGATCGAAAACCCAGTCGGTGACATGGGCGAAGCGGGCGGGGTCAGGGAGCGTGGTCATGGGCTCCTTATGGCATGAAACGCGCATTCCGGAAGCGACTTTATCCACAACTTCTGCTCGTTGAGGTTGCGTAAATCGCCTCACGATTCAAATTTTAGGCATCTGGGAAAGGTGGCCTTCAGGGCTTGCTGGCAGAGAGGCAGTCTTGTGGGAGCAAGCGATGAACAGCATAATTCTGAGATCCGCCGCCGTTGCTTTCGCCTCAGTCGCGGCCTCTCTCCTGCTGACCCTGATCATCGTTCCGGCCATGGGATTTCCGGTCAACCGCACGATCTGGCTGACCTCCACCCTCTGTCCGCTGGTGCTGGCGTGGGCTGCCAGCGCAAGCACTTTCTGGCAAAGCGACAGGCTGAAAAACGCGCATCGCGATCTCGCCCGAGCCCATGCCCAGCTCGCCGCCGCGCATCGCCGCCTGGCGGAAAAGGCGAGCCGCGACGACATGACCGGCATGCTCAACCGGGAAAGCTTCTTTGCCGCGCTCGACGGTTCGCGCCGCAAGTCCGATCGCGGCGCGCTGCTGATCATCGACGCCGACCACTTCAAGACCATCAACGACAATTTTGGCCACCTGACAGGTGATGACGCGCTGCTTTTGATCGCCAGCGCGATCCAGCGCGGCGTGCGCAGCGGCGATGTGCTCGGCCGCATCGGCGGCGAGGAGTTCGGCGCCTTCCTGATCGGCGCCACCGAGCAGGAGGCCAAGCGCGTCGCCGAACGAATTCGCCGCGAAGTGGAGCTGATCCGCTTCCGGCCCGTCGACGAGCGGACCATCCCGCTCACGGTCAGCATCGGCGGCACCGTCTGCGGCGAGGAAGCCAGTGTGTCGGAGCTGATGCGCGCCGCCGACCGGCGCCTTTACCAGGCCAAGCACCAGGGCCGTAACCTGACGATCATCGACACCGGCATTTCCGAGGCGGCGTGATCCGATCTGCCGCAACCGGCCTGTTAAGAAAATTCTAACCCTGTTTGCACTCGGTTGTACCGCTTAGCCGGGTTTTCACTGCTTTGCGGCCAGACTTGGCACGATACTGGCTTCCACGGTGATGCATGTGTCGTTCCGGGAATTGCCGTTCTGGGAACGCCATGCAGTGCCGAAGCCCAGCCGAGAGACGAGCCATGAGTTTCATCATCAAGAAAATGTCACGCCGCGCGCTCGTGCAGGCGTTGATCGCATTGCCTGCCCTGTCTTTGTTCCGCAAGCTGCCTGATGCCGATGTCGCCGGTCCAAAGCCCGACCCGAACGAGATCGTCGAGGTCAATGGCTGGATTCTGAGGCGGGGCGACCTGGCATGATCTTCGACAGCTACGAGGCGTATCGCGCCGCGAACTTCACCCCAAAAGTGTGCATCCTAGGCTCCGGTCCGGCCGGCACGACCATTGCCCGCAAGCTTGGCGCGGCCGGCATTCCGGTGGTGGTGATGGAGGCCGGTCCGCGCGAATTCAGCGACGAGTCGCAGGACTTTTACCGTGGCAGCACGGTCGGCGATTTCTATTTCGATCTCGACATAACCCGGCTGCGGTTGATGGGCGGCAGTTCCAACCACTGGGCCGGCTGGTGCCGCGTGCTCGACAAGCAGGATTTCGAGCCGAAGGCCTGGGTACCCGATACGGGCTGGCCGATCCGCCGCACCGACATCGAACCCTATCTGCCGGAAGTGCGCGACATTCTCGACCTTCCGGCCCTCCGGCCCGATATGCCGATCTCGGACGACATTCGCTGGGTGCAGCTGATCAAGAGCCCGGCCGTGCGCTTCGCCGAGAAGTTCGGCGATGAACTCGACAAGGCCAAGAACATCGCGGTGGTGCTCAACACTTGTGCCACCGAACTTTCCGGCGACGGCAAACGTGTGACGGGCGCCAGACTGTGGTCGAACGGGCAGGATGCCGGCTCCTTCAGTGCCGACTATTTCATCGTCTGCACCGGCGGGCTGGAGAATTCGCGGCTGCTTCTGTGGTCGAACCAGCGTTCGAACGGCGGCGTCGTGCCGAATGCGACGGCGCTTGGCCGCTACTGGATGGAGCATCCGACCTTCGAGGGCGGCAACGCGATCCTGGCCGACTACAACGCGTTCGAGGTCGACGCCGTCAATGAGGCCTTCTTCTCGCCGACCCTTGCCGCCATGGAGCGGCTGCAGATCATGAATTTCGGCATCCGGCTGATCGAGACGCCGTATCCCGGCGTCAAGAGCCTTATCGCCGACCTCGCCTGCACGGCACCCGACATGGCCGAGTGGATGTCCTCCAAGCTCAGTCAGAGACTGCGCTGCGCCGCCCAGCTCTACGTCGCCTGGGAACAGGCGCCGCTGGCCTCCAACCAGATCGAGTTGTCGAAGACCGATGTCGACCATGCCGGCGTGCCACGCATCGAATTGCACTGGAAGAAATCGGAAATGGAGCGCCGCACCCTGCTCGAAGGGCTCAGACTGTTCGGCATGACGCTGATCGAGAAGAATCTCGGCCGCGTGCGTATTGCCGACTGGATCAGCAATGGTCAGGATTATCCGACCAACGACGAGACGGCGGGCCATCATCACATGGGCGGCACGCGCATGGGCACCGACGTCAGCAAGAGCGTGGTCGACGCCAACTGCAAGGTGCACGGCATGGACAATCTCTATGTCGGCGGCTCCTCGGTGTTCTGCACGTCGGGCCAATGCAACCCGACGACGACGATCACCGCGCTGGCCTGCCGGCTGGGCGACCATCTGAGCAAGGTGGTCACCGCCTGACGGTTCTGCACTATAACGTCGCCGGGTCGAGCGCCGGCTGGTCCTTGCGTCGGGCGACGATCGCCGCGAAATCGGCGGTCTGGAAGGCATCGCGCAAGGCGTCGAAGGACGGCAGCACGAAATAGGCGCGCTGGAACTTGTCGATCTCGTGGCCGGTGCGCATCACCGTTTCGAGGTCGAAGGGCACGTGGTGGGCGTCATTGCCTTCGACCGCGAACTGCAGCTCGGTAAACGACGACATCAGGCCGGCGCCAAAGGCCTTTAGCGGCTGGCCGGCCTCCTGCATCAGGCCGTATTCGGCCGTGTACCAATAAAGCCGGGAAATCATCTCGTCGCCGCCCAGCGCGATGATGTCGCCGGCCTTCTCGCCATACATCTGCATGAAGTCGGCGAACACCGGTTGCGACAGCGCCGGCACGTGGCCGAAGAAATCATGGAACATGTCGGGCTCGACAATGTAGTCGAGCTCCTGCCTGGTCCGCAGCCAGTTGGTGACCGGGAAGCGGCGATCGGCGAGATGATCGAAAAACGGGGCCGCGGGAATGAGACCGGGCACCGCGACGATCTCCCAGCCGGTCAATTTGCGCAGCTTGGCGCTGACCTCGTCGAAATCGGGAATACGGTCGAGCAGGCCAAGTTTTTCGACGCCGTCGAGATAGGAATGGTGGGCGAGCCTGCGCGTCAATTTGGTCTGGCGGTCGCACAGCGTGCGCCACACCGCCTGCTCTTCTTCGCTGTAATCGTAACCCTGGGACACGGTGAAATCGGCGCGGCAGACCGAATAGTCACCGCGCAATCCTTGCGCCGCGCAGTCGCGGGCATATTCGGCAACGCTCATCGTCGTCATGGTTTTCCTCCTCGCAAATCATGAATGGCTGACGTGCCGAAAGGCTAACCGGATTTGCCGAGGCAAATCGGTTTTGATGATGGCTCGAACGGAATATTTGGGATAATATCCACTCACAAAACCCTCTATCGGAGTGAAAATGCCTCAATTCGACGATTTCGAGATCAAGATGCTCGATATCCTGCAGCGCGACGGGCGCAAGCCGGTTTCCGAACTGGCGCAAGAGATCGGCCTGTCGACGACGCCGTGCGCGCGGCGCTTCGAGGCGCTGCAGGCGGCCGGCATCATCAAGGGATTTGCCGCGGTGATCAGCCGCCGCGCGGTCGGCCTGATGGTCGAGGTGTTCATCCAGGTGCGCCTGGTCAGCCACAGCGACGGCTCGCCCGAAAGCTTCATCGCCGCCGTGCAGCGCATGGACGAGGTGTCCTCGTGCTGGACGATGACTGGCGACCATGACTTTCTGCTGCATGTCATGGTGCCGTCGGTCGACGAACTCAACGCCTTCGTTATGCACCGGCTGATGCGGCTCGACGGCGTGCGCGACGTCCACACGCAGTTGGTGCTGCAGAACATCAAGGGGCCGGGCCATGTGCCGCTCGGGCATCTCAGGCGATGACAATGCCTCCCTTCGCACTCCTTGGGGAAAAGCTGCACGCAAACTGCTGAAACGGGCCAAGCGCGCGTCGATATCGCCGGCCAGCTTGCGCGGACCAACTGCCCAAGAGGTCCGCCATGAAAACCGTCCTGATCAATCCGCCGCACACCGCCATCGGCAGCCGCGTGCCCGACGATCATTTGCCGCCGCTCGGCCTGCTGGCGATCGGCGGGCCGCTGATCGATGCCGGCCATCAGGTGCGCCTCGTCGACGCCGAGTTCGGGCCTATGCCGCTCGATGACGTCGTACGCAACGCACTGGAGGACCACCCCGACTTCGTCCTGATCGGCCATTCCGGCTCGACCTCGGCGCACCCGACCGCCTTGCTGATCGCACGCATGATCAAGCAGCGGGAGCCAGCTACCATCATCATCTATGGCGGCGTTTTCCCGACCTATCATTGGCGCGACATCCTGGCCGCCACCGATGCCTTCGACTTCATCGTGCGCGGCGAGGGAGAAGCGACCGTCGTGGCGCTGGTCGAGGCGCTGGAAATGCGCCAGCCGCCGGCGAGCGTGGCCGGCATTGCCTATCGCGACGATCTCAGCCGTCCCGTCGCCACACAGGCGGCCATGACCATTGCCGACCTCGACGCCTACCGCGTCGGCTGGGAGCTGATCGACCATACCAGTTACAGCTACTGGGGCGGCAAGCGCGCCGTGGTCATGCAGTTTTCGCGCGGCTGCCCGCATCTGTGCAACTATTGCGGCCAGCGCGGCTTCTGGACCCGCTGGCGGCATCGCGATCCGGTGAAATTCGCCAGGGAGATCGCCTGGCTGCATCGCCAACATGGCGTCGAGCTCATCAATCTCGCCGACGAGAATCCGACGGTCTCGAAGAAAGCCTGGCGGGCCTTCCTCGACGCCCTTATCGCCGAGAACGTGCCGGTGCTGATCGTGGGTTCGACCCGCGCCGACGACATAGTGCGCGATGCCGACACCCTGCATCTCTACCGCAAGGCCGGCGTCATCCGCTGGCTGCTCGGCATGGAAAACACCGACGAGCAGACGCTTCAATTGATCCGCAAGGGCGGCAGCACATCATCCGACCGCGAGGCGATAAGGCTGCTGCGCCTCAACGGCATCCTGTCGATGGCGACCTGGGTGGCCGGCTTCGAGGACGAAGGGTTCCGCGATCTGTGGCGCGGCTTTCGCCAGCTCATCGCCTATGACCCCGACCAGATCCAGGCGCTCTATGTGACGCCGCATCGCTGGACGCCGTTCTTCCGCATCGCGCGGGATCGCAAGGTGATCCAGCAGGATGCGCGCTTGTGGGATTACAAGCACCAGGTGCTGCAGATGACGCGGCTGAAACCCTGGATGCTGTTCTTCAGCGTCAAGCTGATCGAGCTGGCGGTGCAATCACGGCCGAAGGCGCTGGCCCGCATCCTGTTACACAAGGATCCCGAGCAGCGGCATTCGATGCGCTGGTACACACAGATGGGCCGCCGCGTCTGGTTCCGCGAGGTCTGGGGTTTTCTGGTCCGCGACGTCAGGGTGAAAGACGGCCCGACGCTGGCCGAATTCTGGGGCGCGCCGCAGGACGCCGAGGAGGAATCGATGTCCGTTCGACGCCCCGCCAGAACGCCCGCCATTCCCATCATCGGCAATATTGAGGCGAAAAAGTTAGCCGGCTGACGAGCCCATCAAGGCACGATCAGCGTGCCGGCACCGTGCTCGGTGAACAGTTCCAACAGCACCGCATGCGGCGTCTTGCCGTTGAGGATGACGACGCCTTCGACACCGCGTTCGATCGCTTCGATGCAGGTCTCGACCTTGGGGATCATGCCGCCCGAGACCGTGCCGTCCTTGATCAGCGCCTTGGCCTCGGCCACGGTCAGTTCGTCGATCAGCTTCTTGTTCTTGTCGAGCACACCAGGCACGTCGGTGAGGAACAGCAGGCGCGTCGCCTGGCAGGCGCCGGCAATGGCGCCGGCGAAGGTGTCGGCATTGATGTTGTAGGTGTGGCCGTCGCGGCCTGGCGCCACCGGCGCCAGCACCGGGATCATCTCGGAGCGTGCCAGAAGATCGAGCAAGGTGCGGTCGACCTCGACCGGCTCGCCGACGAAGCCGAGATCGAGCACGCGCTCGATGTTGGAGTCCGGATCGATCATGGTCTTGCGAGCCTTTTCGGCGAAAACCATGTTGCCGTCCTTGCCGCAGAGACCGATCGCCCATTCGCCCTCGGCGTTGATCAGCGCGACGATCTCCTTGTTGATCGAACCGGCCAGCACCATTTCGACGATCTCGACCGTCTTCTGGTCGGTGACGCGCAGGCCGCCCTCGAACTTCGATTCGATGCCCATCTTGGCCAGCATGGCGCCGATCTGCGGGCCGCCGCCATGGACGACGATCGGGTTGACGCCGGACTGCTTGAGCAGCGCGATGTCGCGCGCGAAGGCCTTGCCGAGTTCGATATCGCCCATGGCATGGCCGCCATATTTCACCACGACCGTCTTGTGTTCGTAGCGCTGCATGTAGGGCAGCGCCCGCGACAACAGGGCTGCCTGCATTTCGGCGGTGGCGGTTATTTCCGTCATCGGTTTGGTTCCCGGCTTTTTATTTTAAGCACGTCGTTGTCCCAAAACCCCTGGACACTTTTGGGCGACATGCATCAGGTAAGGACGGCGGCGTCTTAGCGGGAATTGGCGCCGCCCGCAAATGGCTTTGCTGTCATATTCAAGCGCTTCACGACCTCGTCATCGTGTCGGCGCCATCAGCGGCGCCCTGCGGTCCAGCCAACCCGAGATCTTCTCCATCTGCGCGGCGAGCGACAAAAGCGTCTCTTCGTCGCCCGGACGGCCGGCCGCCTGGACGCCGAGCGGCAGGCCGGCGTCAGTGACATGGACCGGCAGCGCGATCGACGGCTGGCCGCTGACATTCTGGATCGCCGGCCAATGGGTGAACCAGAGGCTCTTGTCCATCAATTGGCCGAAGAACGGCTTCAGCTTCAGCAAGGGTGTCAGGTGAAGCTTGTCGAGCAGGTTCTCGATGAGCTCGTCGGCGCCTTTGGGATCCATGGCGCCGCAGGCGAGCGGCGGGTGGGCAATGACCGGCATCAGCACGGCGTCGTACTGCACGGTCTCCGAAATCAGCTGCCGCGAGGCGGCATGCAGCCGCTGCAGGTCGGCATAGGTCTCGCCGGCCGACACCATTTCGCCGAAGCGGGCGAGCACCCGCGTCGCCCGCTCGATGTCACCGGTAACGGAACGGCCGACGCGCAGCGCTTCGGCCCGCATCGTGCCGGCGACGGCGGAGGCAACCGTCCTGCAGAAATCGGCGAAGAAATCGCGGCCGATAAAGGGCAGGTCGATCTCCTCGACCGTGTGGCCGCCCTCGCGGGCAAGCGCCACCGCCTTGTCGAGCGCCTTGAGCGTCTCGTCCGAGATCGGCAGGCCAAGCGGGGATTTGCGGTACACGGCCAGGCTGAGCTTGCCGGGGTCGCGCGCCGCGGCGGCCGCGAACGTGCCTTTCGGCGGCGGCGCGGCATAGGGCGACAGAGGATCGGACCCATGGGTGAGGTCGAGCAGCAGCGCGCAATCACGCACCGAACGGGTGAGCGCATGGTCGACGACCATGCCGTACCAGCTTTCGCTCACCAGCGGCGTCAGCGGTGTGCGGCCGCGCGACGTCTTCAGGCCGACAAGCCCGGTGCAGGCGGCAGGCACGCGGATCGAGCCGCCGCCATCGGAGGCATGTGCCACCGGCACTACGCCGGCTGCGACCAGTGCAGCCGCACCACCCGACGAGCCGCCGCTGGTGTGACCGGTGTTCCACGGATTGCGGGTGATGCCGAAGGCCCTGGATTCGGTCATCAATCGAAGCCCGTGCTCCGGCGATGTCGAGGTGACGATCGGGATAAGCCCGGCAGCGAGATAGCGGTCGGTCAGCACCGAATTGACATCGGCCAGCCATGCCGGAATGCGGCTGCCGCCATGCGTCGGCACGCCCTTGATGGCGATGCCTAGATCCTTGATGGCGAAGGGAACACCGGCCAGCGGCAGCGAGGGGTCGACGGTCTTGGCGCGGGCCCGCGCGGCATCGTAGAGCGGCTCGGCCGTGGCATTGATGTCGGGACGGGTGGCCTCGGCGCGGGCGATCGCGGCGTCGGTCAGCTCGACGGCCGAAACCTCGCCCTTGCGGACCAGATCGGCGAGGCCCGCGGCATCTTCCTCCCAAAGGATCCGTTCGACCGACATGCGCGCTCCCCCATCACTGAGGGCAAGCTAGCCAGTGGCGATTCCATTGGCAATCGGTCGACGGACCCGGCTGGCGACACACAAAAGCTTAGGCGTGCACAAGGTTATTTCCGCCGTTGCAAATACATTGCAATCGCCTAACTTGCCGCAGATGACGCCGCAGGACATCACCAAGCTGATCGTCCGGACTTCGATGAAGGATCGGGCCGCGTTCGATCTGCTTTACCGGCAGACCAGCGCGAAACTTTTTGGCGTCTGTCTTCGTGTATTGAACGACCGGGGAGATGCGGAAGAAGCGCTACAGGAAGTCTTCGTCAAGATATGGACGAAGGCGGATCGTTTTGCCGTCTCCGATCTAAGCCCGATCTCCTGGCTGGTGGCAATTGCGCGTAATCATGCGATCGATCGCATACGAGCGCGGCGCAGGCCTGCCGCCGACATCGATGCCGCGCTCGACGTGGCCGATCCGGCGCCGGGGCCTGAAGCGATGGCGGTGGCGGGCGACGAATCCGAACGTATCCACCATTGTCTCGATGAGTTGGAGAAGGACCGGGCAGCCGCCGTCCGGGGCGCCTATCTCAAGGGCGAGAGCTATGCCGAACTGGCGGAGCGCCATGGCGTGCCGCTGAACACGATGCGTACATGGCTGCGCCGCAGCCTGTTGAAACTCAGAGAATGTCTGGAAAGATGACGCTGGCAGAAGACACAGGACCGGAACGTGGAGGCGACGACCTGCTCGCCGCCGAATACGTTCTCGGCGTGCTCGATGCCGACGAACGCCAGATCGTCGCCCGCCGCATCGATGCGGATACGGTTTTTGCTCGTCTTGTCGAGGGATGGGAGGTCAGTCTCTCGCCGCTGGCCGCCGCCTACCCGAAAATCGAGCCGCCGGTTTCGGTGAAGACCGCGGTCGACCGCCGGCTGTTCGCGAACGCTGCCGCCGTGACCACGCCCGCCGAATCGCGCGGCGGCCTGTGGTCCAGCCTCGCTTTCTGGCGCGGCCTTGCCGCGGCTGCGGTTGCGGCACTGGCGATTTACATCCTCGTGCCCACTCTCAACCCACCGGTCGAGCAGCCGCAAGCGCGCCTCGTCGCTTCGCTGGCCGCCGAAGGCAGCGACGTCAGATACCTCGCCGTCTATGATGCCGCGCATCACGAAGTCGGCCTGTCGCATGTCTCCGGTGAGCGTGCTTCCGGCAAGGACTTCGAGCTGTGGATGATCGAGGGCAAGAACCCGCCGGTCTCGATGGGCATCATTCCGACCGGTGCTACGGCGCACATCGTCGTCTCGCCGGCGGCCCAGCAGAAGCTTGCCCAGGGCGCGGTGCTTGCCGTCAGCCTTGAGCCGTCAGGCGGTTCGCCGACCGGACAGCCGACCGGACCGGTGGTCGCCGCCGGCGACCTGAAGAGCATCTGACCGGCTCTTGGCGTCGCCAGACTCAAAATAGAGTACCTGAAGTGTATCTCCCACCTTCCACGCCCGTAGACAGCATGGTAGCCGGCAAGCCGTTGCGTGGCATAATCTTTTCGGCATCCCAGGCAAAATAAAAAATAAGAATATTTCTGAAACTCCCGCACTTCTGTTCCGTATCTCCTCGCGTCCCCAAAAATGGGAAGAGAAAACCCGAGGAGTTTGACATCATGCGTAGATACGCCACCCTTTTGCTCGCCGGTACGATCGCCGTTTCGGCCCTTGCCACCGCTGCCTATGCCGAAAACCCGATGGTTGGCGGCGCCGCGATGTATGCTAACAAAAACATCGTCGAGAACGCCGTGAACTCGAAGGACCACACCACGCTGGTCGCCGCCGTGAAGGCCGCCGGCCTTGTCGAAACGCTGCAGGGCGCCGGTCCGTTCACCGTGTTCGCTCCGACCAACGAAGCCTTCGCGGCTCTTCCGGCCGGGACGGTCGAGACGCTGCTCAAGCCTGAAAACAAGGACAAGCTCACCAAGATCCTGACCTGCCATGTCATCGGCGCCAAGGCGATGGGGGCGGATGTCGCCGCGATGGCCAAGGCTGACGGCGGCGCCCACAAGGTCAAGACGGTCGGCGGCTGCGAGCTGTCGCTCAAGGCCGACGGCGGCAAGGTCACCGTCACCGACGAGAACGGCAATGTCGCCAATGTGACGATCGCCGATGTCGAACAGTCCAATGGCGTCATCCACGTCATCGACAAGGTTCTTTTGCCCAAGATGTAACAAGGGGATTGCTGCCGGCGAACTGGCAGCAAGGGCCCTCCGTCGATTGCACGATCCCGCTCCCGTGATCCGCAATTGACCCGCGCACTCCGCGCCGCCCATATTCGGATGTGGGAGGGCGCGGAGTGTTCGTTCGAGGGGGCTACCGTCACCGGCTTTTGATTTCCGCGCGGCGGTATAGTTTGGCAAAAGGACATCAGGAGGAACCGGTCATGAACCGTCGCGACTTTCTTTTGAGCGGTGCCGCCGCCATCGGCGTCGTCGGGGCCGCAGCAACGATGCTGCGCATGGGCGATCCGCAGGCAGCACAGGCCGCCGAGAAATTCGAAGTCACCAAGACCGACGCCGAGTGGAAAGCCATCCTGTCGCCTGCCGCCTTCGACGTGCTGCGCAAGGAAGGCACGGAGTATCCCGGCACCAGCCCGCTGCTCAACGAACACCGTAAAGGCATCTTCGCCTGTGCCGGCTGCGACCTGCCGGTCTATTCGTCGGAGACGAAATTCGATTCCGGCACCGGGTGGCCGAGCTTCTGGCAAGAGATCCCCAAGGCTATCGGCACGACCGTGGACCGCTCGCTCGGCATGACGCGCACCGAGGCGCATTGCCGCCGCTGCGGCGGCCATCTCGGCCACGTCTTCGACGACGGTCCGGCGCCGACCGGCCTGCGCCACTGCATCAACGGCGTCGCGCTGACCTTCAAGCCCGCCACAGCCTGACAAATTCCAACTGGATATGAAAAACTCCGGGCTTGCGGCCCGGAGTTTTTTGCGCGGTCAGAGCTTTTTCGGGCGTGGACTGGAGGAGCTTCCCGAAACAGCTGCCCACGTATCTCTGTCTTGTCGCAATTCCTGACGGAAAACCGCCTTACACTTTTCCTGGAATTGCTCCGGTATCAGTGGCCGCCGCCACCACCTCCACCCGCCGCCGCGGCCGGCTTGCGGATCAACATGGTGAACAGGCCAAGCGTCGCAAACAGCACCGTCAGCATGAAGAACACATCCATGAAGGACAGCAGCGCCGCCTGCTGCTGGACCATGCCCGACAGCTTGGAGATGGCGGCACTTGTCGCGTCCAGGCCGGGGGTTTGCTCGAAATTGAGCGTCATGTTCTGCAGCTTGGTCTGCGCGGCTTCACTGCCCCATTGCACATGCTCGGAGAGCCTTGCGTAGTGGAAGGCATTGCGGTCGATCAGCACGGTGTTGATCAGTGCGAGGCCAACCGCACCGCCAAGGTTGCGGGTGAGGTTGAACAGGCCGGACGCATTCTTCAGCCGCTCGGGCGGCAAGGTGCCGAGCGCGATGTTGTTGATCGGCACCATGCACAGCATCATCGAGCAGCCGCGCAGGATCTGCGGGATGAGCAGCTCGTAGAAATCCCAGTCGGCGGTCAGATGCGTCATCCACCAGGTGCCGGTGGCGAAGCCGAAGAAGCCGATCATCATCATCAGCCGAGGGTCCATCTTGTTCGACAGGATGCCCGAGATCGGCGCGGTGAAGAACATGGCCAGGCCGCTGACGAACAGCGCCTCGCCGATCATCATCGAATCGTAGCCACGGATGCGCCCGAGATACACCGGGTAGAGATAGGTCAGGCCGTAAAGGCCGATGCCGATGACGAAGGAAAACAGCGAGCCGAAGGCGAAGTTGATGTTGGTGAAGGCCTTCAGGTCGACGATCGGCTCCTCGGCGGTGAACACCCGCCAGAAGAACAGCACCGCGCCGATGGTCATGACAATGGCGCAGATGAAGACGCCTTGGTCCTGCAGCCAGTCATTGTTGGGGCCTTCCTCGAGCACATATTCCATGCAGCCCAGGAAAGCCGCCATGCCGGCGAGGCCCCACCAGTCGAACTTGCTGAACAGCTTGAGGTTGGGCTTGTCGAAGTCGATCAGCGTCCAGGCCGCCGCTGTCACCAGGATGCCGGGCACGACATTGACCAGGAACAGCCAGTGCCAGGACATGGCATGGCTGATATAGCCGCCGACAGTCGGGCCGATGGTCGGCGCCAACGTCGCCACCAGGCCGATCATCGGCGAGACGAAGGCGCGGCGCGAGGGCGGGAAGATGGTGAAGGCAGCGGCGAAGACGCTCGGTATCATGCCGCCGCCGATGAAGCCCTGGACGGCGCGGTAGACAATCATCTGGTCGATGTTGGTGGCAGTCGCCGCCAGCGCACTGGCCGCGGTGAAGCCCGCCGCCGAGATCGTGAACAGCACCCGCGTCGACAGCATCCGGCTGAGGAAGCCCGACAGCGGGATCATCACCACTTCGGCGATCAGATAGGCGGTCTGCACCCACGGGATTTCGTCGGAGCTGGCGCTCAGGCCGGCCTGGATTTCCGACAGCGAGGCGGAGACGATCTGGATATCGAGGATGGCCATGAACATGCCGAACACCATCGCCAGGAAGGCGATGACGCGCCGCGTCGAAATGGTGTCAGGCACAGCCGGCCTCGCCGGCGGTGCTCCTGCTGTCAGGGTTGCGGTTGCCATGGCATTGCTCCCCGGCAGCCGCTCAGTTCGACGCTGCCGCTGATGCCGACCCGGATGGGGCGGTACGGCTGTCGACGTCGACGATGACGCTCAGGCCGGCGCGCAGTTTGCCGCTCTTCAGGACATCTGCCGGCACATCGATACGGACCGGAACGCGCTGCACGACCTTGGTGAAGTTGCCGGTGGCGTTTTCGGGCGGCAGCAGCGAGAACACGGCACCCGAAGCCGGCGCCAGCGACGAGACGGTTCCCTCGAAGTCCTGGCCGTCGGTCGCATCGACCGAGATCTTCACCTTCTCTCCGGGCACCAGCCGGGCAAGCTGCGTCTCCTTGAAGTTGGCGACGATGTAGAGCTTGTCCATCGGCACGATGACGGCGAGCTTCTGGCCGGGGCTGACAAGGTCGCCCTGTTCGACCGAGCGGTTGCCGACGATGCCGTCATAAGGCGCCTTGAGCACGGTGAAGGAAAGATCGCGCAGCGCCTTGTCATGGCTGAGCTGCAGGGACGCCAGCGTGCTCGCCGATTCCGCGCGTTGCGCCTGCAGCACGCCGATATTGGCCTGCGCGGCGGCGATCGTCGCGTCGGCGCCGACAAGGGCGGCATCGGCCTGCTGGACCGCCGTCTGGGCGTCGTCCAGCTGCGCCTGCGTGCCGACATGGGTCTTGAGCAGTTGCGAGGCGCGCGCCGCGACCTTGGCCGCATTGTCGGCCGCGGCCTGATCGGCGACCTTCTGCGCCTGCGCCTGCTGCAGCGAGGCGCGGGCCGCGTCGGTCTGGGCGTCGATACGGTCGAGCGTCTTGCTCAAAGTGGCGATCTGCGCCTCGGCCTGGGCGACGGCAATCTTGTAATCGCCGTCATCGACGACGAGCAGCGGATCGCCGGCCTTGACCAGCTGGTTCTCGCTGACCTTGATCTGATCGACATAGCCGGAAATCTTGGGCGATATGAACGCCATGTCCGCCTGGACATAGGCATCGTCCGTCGAGATCATGAAGCGGCCCGTGGTCCAGTAATCGTAACCATACCAGGCGCCGGCGCCCAGCAAGGCGACGCCGATGACCGGCAGCAGGAAGGAACGCACCGAACGCTTCTTCTTGGCCGGAGCCTCTGCCGGTGGCGACGAGACCGGCTGGACAGGCACTTCCGGAGCTTCCGTCGCCGGCGCAACCTTGGCGTTGGGAAAGGGACGGACTTCGGCAGTGGTCGGCGCGTTCGAGGACATGACATCTCTCTAAAGTTATAATATAATACTGAACCGTTCGGTTCGATCCGGCCGTTGACATAGCGCGTAAACAGGACCATATCAAGGGCAATCGAACCGCTTGGTTCGAATTATTTTCGAGGTGTGACTTTCATGGCCGAGACCCCGCCCAATGTCGAAAGCGAGTCGTGCGACGACCTGTTGGAAAGCTTGCGTCGTGGCCGCCCGGCCGCGGGCCAGGATCCGGTCAAGCGCAGCCAGATCATCGACGGCGCCCGTCGTGTCTTCATCGACAAGGGCTTCGAAGCCGCCTCGATGAACGACATCACCCGCGAGGCCGGTGTCTCCAAGGGTACGATCTACGTCTATTTCGCCAACAAGGAAGAGCTGTTCGAAGCGCTGATCGAGGAAGAGCGCGGCACCATCTTCAAGAACATGTATGACGTGCTGGACAATGCCGACAACCTGCGCGAGACGCTGGTGAAGTTCGGCAAGGTGCTGGCCCTCAAGATCACGTCGGCCAAGGTGATCCAGGCGCAGCGCACGGTGATCGGTGCATCCGACCGGATACCCGACATGGGCGCGCGGTTTTACGAGCGCGGTCCCAAGCGTGGCCACGACAAGGTCGCGGCCTTTCTCAATGCCGCCATCGAGCGCGACCTGCTGCGCATCGACGATGTCGATCTTGCCGCCTATCAGTTCACCGAACTGTGCCTGGCCGGTCTGTTCCGCCAGTGCATCTTCGCCTACCGCACCAAAGCCCCGAGCCAGGACGAGATCGACCGCATCGTCAGGTCAGGCGTCAGCATGTTCCTCAAGGCATACGGCACCGAAAGGCTTGTGGCGGAAGAAGGCCACCAGACGATTGCTATCGAGGCCAAGCCGTAGGCCATGCTCTAAGCTGTGGATGCTTAGCCGCCATTGGCGGCAAGCACGATGGCCGCCTGCAATTCCTGGAGGCCCTCGGCCTTTTCAGAAGAGGTGGCCAGCACGAACGGGAACGCCGCCGGCCGCTTCTTGATCTTTGCCAGCGTCTCCTCGATCAGCCTCGGCACGCCGGCAGTCTTGATCTTGTCGGTCTTGGTCAGCACGATCTGGTAGGACACCGCCGCCTTGTCGAGCAGCGACAGCACTTCGTCGTCCTTGGCCTTGATGCCGTGGCGGGCGTCGATCAGCACATAGACGCGCTTCAGCGTGACGCGGCCCTTGAGATAGTCGAAGACCAGCTTGGTCCACTCGTCGACCTTCTCCTTCGGCGCGGTGGCATAGCCATAGCCGGGCATGTCGACCAGCGCCAAGGGCGGCAGGTCGGCGCCCTCACCCGAAAATCCGTCCGGCACGAAATAGTTGAGCTCCTGCGTGCGCCCCGGCGTGTTGGAGGTGCGCGCCAGCCCCTTCTGGTTGACCAGCGCGTTGATCAGCGACGACTTGCCGACATTCGAGCGGCCGGCAAAGGCGATTTCCGGCGGCCCTTCAGGCGGCAGGAATTTCATGGCCGGCACGCCGCGGATGAAGATCCACCCTCGCGTAAACAGTTCGGTGCCGATTATGCTGCTGTTCAGAGCGTTCAAGCTGCTGCCTCCAGAAGAGAAATATCGGCGCCCCGGATAGCATCGAGGTTGCGACTGACCTTGTCCACCGGCCAGTCCCACCACGCCACCGCCAGCAGCCGCCTGATTGTCCGGTCGTCGAAACGCATCTTCACCACCTTGGCCGCATTGCCGGCGACGATCGCATAGGGCGGCACGTCGTGCGTCACCACCGATTTCGCGGCGATGATGGCGCCGTGGCCGATTTCCACCCCGGGCAAGATCACCGCCTCCATGCCGATCCAGACGTCGCTGCCGACAATGGTGTCGCCGCGCACTTCCTTCGACCACGTCGCCAGGTCAAAACCCTTTTCCCAGCCATGGCCAAAGATATTGAACGGATAGGTCGAAAAGCCGGACATGGCGTGGTTGGCGCCGTTCATGATGAAGCGCGCGCCCTCGGCGATGGCGCAGAACCGACCGATGATCAGCTTGTCGCCGATGAACGGATAGTGGTGCAGCACGCATTTCTCGGCGAATTTATCCGGCCCGTCGGGGTCGTCATAATAGGTGAAGTCGCCGATCTCGATGTTCGGCGCATTCACCAGTCCCTTGAGGAAGCCGACGCGGGTATGCATCGGGATCGGGTGCTTGATGTCTGGGTTGGGTCCGTCCATGTCGAAATCCGTCAGAGAAATGGCAGCCAGGCACATCCGAAACTCGAATGCGCCCGTTCAAAATAGCGTGATCCGCCCTATAGCACCAATCGGGCGACGAGCGAGCTTTCCTTGACGGCCTTGCTCATTTGCCGCCGCGGCAGATCACGATCGGATCGGACAGCGCGCTGTCGAAACCGCTGCCCTGATAGACGGTTACGTTCGCCGCGCCGGGCGGCAGCATGAAGCTGCCTTCGACGATTTTCTGATCACCGGCCGGCATGTGGAGAGCCCAGCTATAGGTGCAAAACTGAGGCGGCGCCCGGGGTTCGACGTGGCTGCAGTTCAATTGCGCGCCACCCAGCATCGCGGCGCCGCCGCAGCTGACGGCGTCCTTTGCGAGCGCAAGGCCAGGCCATCCCGCGATGGCCGCCACGGTCACGATCTTCAGCCAATTCATCGTCCTATCCTTGCCCGGCAACAGCCTGCTACCTGAGCCTTTTTGTGGTGTCGCAGCCCATGCGTCATTTTTTCCAGGCGGGCTTAGTCCGTCTTGCGCACCGCGTCCAGCGGGATTATGTGCATGATGATAATAAGCATGCTCACTAAAAGTTGCGCCGAAACTCCAGTACCTCCCATGCCATCGCCACCCAACATCAGCTTCGTGCTGCACGATGTCGCGCGCCTGCTTCGAAAGCGGTTCGAGCAGAGGTCGCGGGCATCGGGGCTGACCCGCGCCCAATGGCAGGTGCTGGCCTATCTCTGCCTGCATGAAGGCATCCACCAGAACAAATTGGCGGACCTTATCGAGATCACGCCGATCACGCTCGCCCGGCTGCTCGACAAGATGGAGGCACGCGGCTTCATCGAGCGCCGGCCCAATCCCGCTGACCGCCGGGCATGGCTGCTTTACCTGAAGCCGCAAGCTCATCCGCTCATCGAAATCATGCGCACCAATGGGCAGAAGACGCGGGACGAGGCCTTTGTCGGTCTTTCCGCGGATGCCCAGCTGCATCTGCTGCAAACCCTATCCCTCATCAAATCCAATCTGCTCGCGGCTTGCACCCAGCCTGCCGCCGACCGGGAGAAAACACATGGCTGAATCAACCTCACCAAAGAAGCCTGCCGAAGAAGACGGATCCTCCGCCGACCGGGCGCGCGACCAGATCATCCGACTGGACAGCGAACGCGAACAAAGGCGAGCCGGCACCCTCATCGACAATGACGAGCTCGAAGCACCGGTCGCCCTGGAGCCGGCGGCGCTTGAGGCGCCGTCCAAGGAGCCACGGCAGGCCGGGGTTGCGGTGGCGCCGCCGGCGCCGGTCAAGCCCAAGCGCGGGCGGGCACGGCCGATCCTGTTTGCCCTGCTTCCGGTCGCGCTGGTCGTCGGCGGCTATTACTACGTCATCGGCGGCCAGGTCATGACGACCGACAACGCCTACATCCAGGCGCAGTCGCTCGGCGTTTCCACCGATGTCTCCGGCACTGTGTCCGAGATCGACGTGCACGAGAACGAGGCGGTGAAGAAGGACCAGGTGCTTTTCCGGCTGCGGCCGGCCTCTTTCGAAACCGCTCTTGCCGCCGCTCAGGCGCAGCTCGGCACGGTGCGCAACCAGGTGCTGACCCTGCAGGCGAGTTATCAGCAGTCGCAGGCGCTGATCGAGCAGGCGCAGGCCGACATCCCCTATTACGAAGCCGCGTTCCAGCGCCAGCAGGATCTGCTCAAGACTTCCACCTCCTCCAAGGCGACCTTCGACAGCGCCCAGCACGACCTCGTCGCCGCCCGCCAGAAAGTGTCCGTTGCCCAGGCGCAGGCACAGGCGACGCTTGCCCAGCTTGGCGGCGACGCCAGCCAGCCGGTGGAGAAGAATCCGTTCTACCTCCAGGCGCAGTCGGCGGTGGACGACGCCCAGCGCAATCTTGCCGATTCCATCGTCAAGGCGCCGTTCGACGGCATAGTCACCAATGTCGACGCGCTTCAGGTCGGCAAGTACCTGCCGGCTTCGCAGCCGGCCTTCAGCCTGATTTCGGCGACCGATCTGTGGATCGCGGCGGAGCCGAAGGAAACCGAACTGACTTATGTGCGGCCGGGACAGACGGCGACGATCAGCGTCGACAGCTATCCCGGCACCGTCTGGCACGGCACGGTCGCCTCGATCAGCCCGGCGTCGTCGTCGAGCTTCTCCTTGCTTCCGGCGCAGAACACCACCGGCAACTGGGTCAAGGTCGTGCAACGCATTCCGATGCGCGTGACGGTCGACGATCTCCAGGGCAAGCCGCCGTTGCGTGGCGGGATGAGCGTCGTGGTCGGCATCGATACCGGTCATGCGCGCGGCTTGCCGGACTTCGTGACGGACCTCCTCGGCCGGTTCGGACAAAAGTCATGACCAGCGCGTCCGCGACAGGTGGCGTGGTCGCCAATCGCGGCGCCATCACCGCCTGCGTGATCCTGGCCGTGATCATGCAGGCACTGGACACGACCATCGCCAATGTCGCGCTACCCTATATCCAGGGCAGCGTTTCGGCGAGCGCCGACCAGATAAACTGGGTGCTGACGTCCTATATCGTCGCGGCGGCCGTCATGACTCCGCCTTCGGGCTATCTTGCCAATCGTTTCGGCCGCAAGCGCATCCTTCTGATATCCATCACCGGCTTCGTCGTCGCGTCGGTGCTGTGCGGCTTCGCGCAGTCGCTGCCGCAGATCGTCGGCTTCCGCCTGCTGCAAGGTCTGTTCGGCGCGGCCCTGGTGCCGCTGGCGCAGAGCATCCTGCTCGACATCTACAGCGTCGAGGAGCGCGGCTCGGCGATGGCGCTGTTCGGCGTTTCGGTGATGGTCGGGCCGGTGCTCGGGCCGGTCATCGGCGGCTGGCTCACCGAAAACGTCAGCTGGCGCTGGGTGTTCTACATCAATGTCCCGATCGGGGCTCTGGCTTTCGCCGGCGTCTCGATGTTCGTCCAGGAAACCAAGACGGACCTCAAGGCCAGGCTGGACTGGCTGGGCTTCGGCATGCTCAGCATAACCATCGCCGCGCTGCAGATGTTCCTCGATCGCGGCGAGCAGCTCAACTGGTTTTCGTCGTCCGAGATCATCGTCGAGGCGCTGATCTGCGCGTCGGCCTTCTACATCTTCCTCGTCCACACCTTCACCGCCAAAAACACATTCGTGAACCCGCGGCTGTTCCTCGACAGGAATTTCGCCGTCGGCATGATCTTCATCTTCATCATCGGCATCACCTATCTGGCCTCGCTGGCCCTGATGACGCCCTATCTGCAGACGCTGATGGGCTATCCGGTGGTGACGGCCGGCATCGTCATGGGGCCGCGCGGTCTCGGCACCATGGCTTGCATGTTCCTGGTCGGCAGGCTGATCGGCAAGGTGGACACGCGCTGGCTGCTGTTGACCGGCCTGCTGGTCACCGCCTGGGCGATGTACGACATGACCGGCTGGACCCCTGATGTGTCGCAATGGACGATCATCAGCACCGGCTTCATCCAGGGCGCGGGCCTGGGTTTCCTGTTCGTGCCGCTGACCACCATCACCTTCGCCACGCTGGCGCCGGAGCGGCGCGCGGAAGGCACAGGCCTTTACAATCTGTCGCGGAACATCGGCTCCAGCGTCGGCATATCCGTCGTCACCGCGCTGTTGACGGAGAACGTGCAGATCAACCACGCCAACATCGCCACCTATGTGACGCCTTACAACCAGGCTTTCAGCAATCCGGCCATCTTCCAGGCGATGGATCCCTACAGCGCCGCGGGCCGCGCCGCGCTCGACGGCGTGGTGACGCTGCAGGCGACTGTTATCAGCTACATGAACGACTTCAAGCTGATGATGATCCTGTCGCTTGCCGCCATTCCGCTGGTTCTGTTGCTGCGCAAGCCGGCGACTCCGGCGAAGATCGACCACAGCGCCGTGATGGAGTGATGTTTTGGTCGAGGGCCTTTTGTTGAAGCAAGTTTCGAATGCGTCACTGTCTACAAAATGGAAATACAACGTATGGCGACGTCGTCGGCTGTCCCGTTGCACGTGATGCTAGGTTGCCCAAGTATCCAGCTGATTGAGGACGGCAATCGCCGGATACGATTTCCTGCCGGCTAACCGGCATCTCGGCTACCCGCTCCGTTCAGGTATTTGTTCTCTACGGTCTTCGGTCCATGAACCAAAAGAAACCGGGGTCCTGTGAGGGACAGGACCCCGGCCGATGCCGATACGACTTCCCAAGAAACATGGCACCTCGTCATGAGGTGGGGATGGCAGGCCCGAGAAAGCCCCGACGGACCTGCCTTGATCCCCTTTGCCGAAAGCCGTTACTTCGGCAACAGCACCTTGTTGACGACATGGATGACGCCGTTCGACTGGTTGACGTCGGCGATCGTCACTCGCGCCTCGCCGCCTGACTCATCCATGATGTAGAGCTTGCCCTTCTTGACTTCAGCGGTCAGCGTGTCACCGGAGACGGTTTTCATCTCGTACTTGCCGCCCATCGCTTTGGCCTTCTTCATCATTTCGGCGCCCGAAATCTTGCCTGCCACGACATGCGCGGTCAGCACCTTGGTGAGCTTGCCCTTGTTCTCCGGCTTCAGCAGCGTGTCGACGGTGCCCTTGGGCAGTTTCGCAAACGCCGCGTTAGTCGGGGCGAAGACTGTGAACGGGCCAGCGCCCTGCAGCGTGTCGACCAGGCCGGCGGCCTTGACCGCGGCGACCAGCGTCGTGTGGTCCTTCGAATTGACGGCGTTCTCGACGATGTTCTTGGTGGTGTACATCGGCGCGCCGCCGACATTCGGGTTTTTGGCATAGGCGGGCGCGGCAATCGCCACGCCGGCGACGAACGCGGAAAGGGCGATGGTCCTGAATGACGGCAAGCGCATATGGTCTTCCTCCGGGTGAGGGCTGATCGGAATTGATAGCCTTTGGAAACGCACAGGCAGTCACGCCGCCGGCGGGGCGCAAGTTTCGCCGATCACAGGAACGTGATGCCGAAAGCGGCTTGAACGAAAAAGCCCCGCGCGAGGCGGGGCTTTGAAGGCTGGAGAAAGCGCTGCGCCTTCTATTCGGCCGGTGATGGTTTCTTTCGGAACAGCGCGACCAGATTGTCCCACAGCTCGATCTTGGCGCCCTGGCGCTTCATGATGATGCCTTGCTGCAGGATCGACAGCGTGTTGTTCCAGGCCCAGTAGATGACCAGGCCGGCCGGGAAACCCGCCATCATGAAGGTAAAGATGACAGGCATCCAGGTGAAGATCGCCGCCTGCGTCGGGTCCGGCGGCGTCGGGTTCATGCGCATCTGCAGGAACATGGTGACGCCCATGATCAGCGGCCATACGCCGATCATCAGCATATGCGGCAGCGTGATCGGAATGAGGCCGAACAGGTTGAACAGCGATGTCGGATCGGGCGCGGCCAGATCCTGGATCCAGCCGAAGAACGGCGCATGACGCATCTCGATGGTGATGTAGAGCACCTTGTAGAGCGCGAAGAACACCGGGATCTGCAGCGCCACCGGCCAGCAGCCGGCGATCGGATTGATCTTCTCGGTCTTGTACAGCTCCATCATCGCCTGCTGCTGCTTCATCTTGTCGTCCGCGTATTTCTCGCGGATCTCGAGCATTTTCGGCTGCACCTTCTTCATGTTCGCCATCGACGCGTAGGACTTGTTGGCGAGCGGGTAGAAGATGGCCTTGACGATGACGGTGGTGGCGAGGATGGCCAGACCGAAATTGCCGAAGAATTTGTAGAGCGTGTCGATCAGCCAGAACATCGGCTTGGTGATGAAGTGGAACCAGCCCCAGTCGATCAAAAGATCGAACCGCTTGATTTGACGGTCCTCTGCATAGGCGTTGATCTTGCCGACCTCCTTGGCGCCGGCGAAGATCTCGCTCTCCACCGTCGCCGATTGACCCGCGGCAACCGTTATCGGGTCGGTCAGGAAGTCGGACTGATAGCGGTGGCGGCCGTCCTCGAAAAAGGCGTAGCGCGGCTGGAACGGCTGCTTTTCGGTCGGCACCAGCGTCACCGCCCAGTATTTGTCGGTAATGCCCAACCATCCGTCAGTCGACTTGCCCGGCGTGAACTGCTTGTCCGATTCGATGGACGCGTATTTGTGCTCCTGCAGGCCTTCGGTGCCGGTGAAGCCGATCAGGCCCTCATGCAGCACATAGGTGCTGGCAACGAGCGGCTTGTCGAAGCGGGTGACGCGGCCGTAATTGGACAGCGAGACGGCGGCCGTGCCCGCATTCTGCACCGTGTCGGACACCGTGAACATGTAATCGGTGTCGACGGAGAAGGTGCGCTTGAAGGTCAAGCCCTTGTCGTTCGAATAGGTCAGCGTGACCGGGGTCGTCGGCGTCAGCGTCGCATTGCCGTCGACGGTCCACACAGTCTCCGGACCGGGCACCGCGCCGGTCTTGTCGTTGCCGACGAAACCGATCTCGGCATAATAGCCATTGGGCAGTGCCGCCGGGTTGAGCAGGCTGATCTCGGGCGAGTTCTTGTCGACCGTCTCGGTGTAGTGCTTGAGCTTGAGGTCGTCGAGGCGGGCGCCGGTCAGGTTGATCGAACCCTCGAGGCTCGGCGTGTCGATCTTCGCGCGGGTCGTCGTGGCGAGCGCCTGTTCGCGGCCGGCCGGCGTCACGGCGTCGGTACCCGGTGCATTCGGAATGGCGCCAGGTGCGGCGGGCGTTCCGGTGTCGGTACCGGCGGCCTTCTTCTGCTCCTCGATGCGCTGCTGTTCGACGCGGGCCGCCTCGCGCTGGGCTTCGCTGCGCGGCAACACGTAAAAATATTGCCATACCGCAAGGATCAGCACCGACAGCGCGATGGTGATGAAGAAGTTCCGGTTGTTTTCCATCGAAAGCCCTTGGCCTATCGTGTTCCGCGCAGTCGGCGGGAGAGTTCGGCCTTTAACTGGCCGAACGGAGTGGTAAGCACGTCTTCGCGCCCGACGATGACATAATCATTGCCAGGCGCCATGTCACTTGCAGCATGCGTACGGACGGCTTCTCGCAGCCGCCGCCGGACGCGATTGCGGACAACCGCATTGCCGACCTTCTTGGTGACGGTGTAGCCGACGCGCGGCGACAGGCCGTCGCCGCGGTCGAGAACTTCAACGAGAAAAAGCCGCCCGCGTCGTTTTTCACCACGACGGACAGCCAGGAATTCCGCGCGCTTCAGAAGCCGCTTGGGATTTGGTCCCACTGGCTTGCCGGTTGCGGGCAACGATCTCGTCTTCCGTTCAGGCGCTGAGCCGCTTGCGGCCGCGGTTGCGGCGAGCTGCGACGACGCCGCGACCACCCTTGGTGGCCATGCGGGCACGGAAGCCGTGCCGACGTTTGCGGACGAGTTTAGACGGTTGGTAGGTACGCTTCATTTGTTTTAATACCGCGGGGTGCGGCCCTTCTTGATTCTGTCACTGTGTAACAGGAGCTTTGCCGGGCCGGCTTTGGCGCGATCGAAACCGCGCCGGGACGAATGGCCCGAGCGTGTGCGGGCTTATAGAAAGAAGGCTTTTGGAAGTCAATCCGGAGTCGTCGGGCGCAATCCGGCTCCGTTCAGGCCGGTTTATGTTTGCGACCAAGGATGAAATTGGCAAAAAAGCCGTAATCGCCTAATCTGCGTTGATCAAGTGATCGTGAAGACATTAGCCGCATGAGCGAAACCATACAGGCACAGGAAGGGATCGGCACGGCGGCGTCCACCGAGGCGCCGGCCGCCGTGCGCACGGTGCCGCTGTCGCGCGGCCTGTCGACCAAGCTGCTGCTGCTGACCATCGTCTTCGTGCTTCTGGCCGAAGTGCTGATCTTCCTGCCCTGGATCGCGAGCTACCGGCTGAACTGGCTGAAGGAACGGCTGAGCACGGCGGCTGCGGTGTCGATCGTGCTGGTGCAGGGTGAGCCCGCCTCGCTGTCGCGCACGGCCCAGAACGACGTGCTGATGGCGATCGGCGCCAAGGCGATCGCGGTGCGCGACGGCGGCGTCTCGCGGCTGCTGGTGGTGGCCGAAATGCCGCCGAAGGTCGACGCGCATATCGATATCGCCTCGATCGGCATGATCAAGGGCATGACCGGCGCGCTCGACACGTTGTTTTTCGGCGGCGACCGGATGCTGCGCGTCTTCGGTCCGGTCGGTGACTCGGACAAGGAGTTCGAGCTGATCATGCCCGACAACAGCCTGCGCAATGCGATGCTGCGCTATTCGCGCAACGTCGCCTTCGTCTCGCTGCTGATCTCGCTGTTCACCGCCATGCTGGTCTACGCCGCCATCGACCTGATCATGATCGGGCCGATCCGCACGATGACGCGCTCGATGCTGTCCTTCTCCGAGGCGCCCGACGATCCCGGACGGATCATCCATCCGGCTGCCCGCGCCGACGAGATCGGCGTTGCCGAGCGCGAGCTGTCGCAAATGCAGGAGCGGCTGCAAAAAATGCTCTCCGAGCAGAAGCATCTTGCCGACCTCGGCCTCGCGGTCTCCAAGATCAACCATGACATGCGCAACATCCTGGCCTCGGCGCAGCTGATGTCGGACCGCCTGCGCCAGGTCAAGGATCCGACCGTGCAGGCCTTCGCGCCGAAACTGCTGCGCGCACTCGACCGTGCCGTGTCCTATTCCGAAGGCGTGCTTCACTACGGCCGCACCCAGGAGCCGCCGCCCGCGCGCCGCCGGCTCCGGCTGCGGCAGCTGGTCGAAGACGTGCAAGGCCTGCTCGACATCGAGCAAGGCATCGAGTTCGTCAATTCGGTCGAGCCGGCCTTCGAGGTCGATGCCGATTCCGACCAGCTGTTCAGGGTGCTCACCAATCTGTGCCGGAATTCCGTGCAGGCGATGGCGGCCGACAGCGAAAACGCCTTGGTGCGCCGCCTGGCGGTGTCGGCCGTGCGTCTGGGCAGCGTCAGCCGCATTGCCGTCAGCGACACCGGACCCGGCCTGCCGCCCAAGGCGCGGGAAAACCTGTTCGCGGCCTTTCGCGGCTCGGCGCGCAGCGGCGGCACCGGCCTTGGCCTGGCGATCGCGCACGAACTGATCCGCGCGCATGGCGGCACGGTGGAACTGGTCGAGAGCATTGGCGGGCGCACCACATTCGCCGTCACCATCCCCGATCAGCCGGTCCGGCTCGACCAGGCGCGCAATGGCCTGCGCCGCCCCGCCTGACCGTTTAGGGCGCTGGGTCTCCAATGAGCAGGAACCGGCTCGACTTCGGACCGTTGCCAGGTGCCGGAATCCCAGCCTTCATCGCCGGCCAAGGCACTTGTGACAAAACTTTTGCCGGATCGGCTTGCTTTTCCGAAATTCAGTCGCTAGGGAACACGTCTCGTCGCGACCGGTCGTTTACGATCGGATTGCGGGGTCATGGAAAGCATGGCCTGTTGCGCGCCCGTAGCTCAGCTGGATAGAGCACCAGACTACGAATCTGGGGGTCAGGAGTTCGAATCTCTTCGGGCGCGCCATTCCATCCATCTGAAATTGCTTGCCTTTCAGGCCTCGCTAATCAACCGCATCGGCATGAATTCCTGACGAATGGTGGCCCGCCTGTTGGTCAACAGACGATTCGATCAGATTCGCACGGATCGGGCTGGCGGTCATCGCGGTCGCTGGGTACACGCATCAGGCACCGGTGTTGATGTTGCCGGCTCCCAACGCAAAACCTAGGGAATGACTGTCCGAAAAAAGGCCGTTTTCAACTGCCGCCGATTCCTCGCGTTCTCATACATGCTGATCGCCGGGATGAGGCGCGCTCTCGCTCCGGCCCCTCGCCCGCACCTCGAATTTGGTGCGCTTCAACTCCGGAAGAGTCTTCTGATGCTGCAGATGATCCAGCACGGTCTTCTGCGCGACGTTGCCAAACCCCCAAAGGCGCCTGCAAGCAGGGGCCTCTGTCTTCGACATGGGCCGTCACGTTCGATCTCGGTTGCCGGCGGACGATGCCGGCGCGCTCCCGGCTCGCACCTCCTGGAGCAGCAGCAACAGGTCTGCCTTGGCCCAAAGCAGATAGCAGACAAGCAATGTCAGCGGCGCTGCGACGAGCGTCCAGGAAGCGCCCGACCATACCAGTTGCAGGGCACCGCCGCTCCCCACCGCGGCCGAGACCAGCGCCGGCAGACGGCTGGCCAGAACGGCACTCCGGAACGGATTGGGCCAGTTGGCTGGCCAGCCGGGCAACGGCTTGCCGTCCTCGAAGGCGCTGCCGAACTTGCCGAGCGCATGCAGCAAGCCCGAGGTCGCCGCAAGCACAGGTTCGCCGAACAGGAACAGGGCGATGCCGAGTCCGATCGCCCCGACCCCCGACGTGATGTCGCCAAGGCGGTTTAGGGACACGTCTGGGGACGGCTTCCTGGCCCATGCGCGGCAGTAGATCTCGCCGCTCCAGAAGAAGACCAGCGTGGCCAGGGTGAGCGACAGGGCAGCGATGCTGCCAACGAAATAATCGAGGAGCGCGGCATGGCCACTCACGGCGGAACCCGGCGGCACGGCAACGATCTGGACCATGACGCCCGTCGCCAGCCCGAGCCCATTGCCGAGATTGTAATATCCTCCGGGACCTACCATGCGTGAACGGATTGCCGCGGCGAAACGCGACAGGCCTGAAGTGTCGCCCGGCTCTCCGGCGGCATCGGGAAGGTCATGCATGATCATTGATAACGAACCCCGCGATCAGGCAGCGCACGCAGAAGACGTGCTGGATCATCTCGATCCGAGCAGCAGACAGTTGGCCCGCACCTTCGACATATCGATGTTTCGACAAAAGCTGGTGTATGTGGCGCGCGGTGAGACCAGCTTAGATCAGACCGCGGTCGATCGGGCTTCCTTAGGTGTTCGGCTCGGTCGTCATCGTGCTCTCGTCGTTTTCCGCCCTGTTCAGATTGGCGCAGTGCGGGTGAGCGTTGGCGGGGACAATCTCATAACCGGCTGCGATCAACTGGAGACTCATCTCCTCGAAGTGACGCTTCGAGCCGCTGACGATCGATTCAGGCGTGTAGTTCCAGCCGTTGCGGGCAGCATTGGCCAAGATGCTGGCATAGGCATGCATGCTGGCGATTTTCACGTTTGATTCCAGCAACTGTCGGCACCCGCTTGCGAAAGAAGGTGACGGTTGGGCGGAATAGCCCAAGGCCGTGCATGCCAGCACTATGGATACAGGACGCATGGAACCCCCCTTAGCCGATTGTTTGTTGCCGTCGGGGAAGCTAGCGCCGTGCGAGCCTGCGGCGGAATCGGGCAGATGCGGTATTCGGCCTAGTGCATTTGTAGCATTCTTCTGTAGCATTCTTCGGCTACGGAGGGGTTTCCAAGGACGGGGGTCCACAATGGTGCTCGGCGCTTCGAAAGCTCAAACGCTTGTCGCTTTGTCGGGTCGTGAGCGCGAGGTCGCGGAAAAATTTGCCGCCGGCCTGACCTATCGGGAGATCGGCAAGGCGCTTTTCATTGCTCCGGCCACTGTTCGCACTCACCTTGCGACCATCTACGGAAAACTTGGGGTGCGGACCAAGATCGGGCTCGCGGCGTACTTTGCCGGCGCTTCCGGCGCCAGGCCAGGTGGGCTGTCACCCCATCAAAGCGAAAAACCGCGGCTGGCGGTGATGCCGGTCAAGGGTCAGCTCGGCAAAACAAGGACCGATGCGGATGCATTGACGCGCGCGTTGACCGCAGAGCTCGGACGCTTCTCCCAGATCGGAATCGTCGCAGCGGCCACAATGTTCGCGCTCGCGAAGCGGCATCTCACTGTCAAGGAAATCGGCAGGACCACGGGAGCCAACTATGTCCTGGAGGTCGCGGTCCATAGCCATGACAAAGCCATGCACGCCTTCGCGCATCTCGTGGACGCCGAGGAGGAAGTCGAGGTCTGGAGCGCAAGATATGATCTCGCCCAGACGTCATCGCATGACGAATTGACAGGCGTGATCAGCGGAAACCTCTTCCAGGTGTTGATGAAGCACGCGGCAGGCCCGCCCGCCCTCGAGGAAGCAATTCAGCACCACAAGCTCTATCTGAAGGCGTTTTACCACGTCGAACGGCCGACGGCGAAAGGCATGGTCGTAGCGCGGCGTCTCTGTGAAAGGCTCCTCGCCGCCGAGCCAGAGCATGCCTTGATAAGGGAGACTCTTGCCTGGGTCGATTTCCACTCCTGCTTCAACGGATGGTCCACTGAACCCGTCCAGGCCTTTCGCCGGGCTGGTGATGAGGCTCGGGCCGGACTTTGTGGCCATGACCGGGAAGCATCTCTGCACAGTGCTCTCGGATTGGCCGAGACTTATCTCGGAAACTTGCAGACGGGCCTTGGCTGCCTGTGGCGGGCCATCGCACTCAATCCGAACGATGCAGAGTGTCGTACCTGGCTGGGAATTGGGCTAACTTACGCCGGAGATCTCGAAGGTGCACAGGCAGCTTTCGCGCGGGCCGACCTTCTCAGTCCGAATTATCATCCGATCTTTCTGTTCAGGGGCGATGCCGAATACGCCGGCGGGAACTATAACGCCGCGACTGCCTCGTTTGATCGATTTCTGATGGTCCTGCCTGAATACCACTGGGCACGGCTCCTGCGGGCTGCATCATACATGGGGATGGGCGATCTCGAGTCTGCGCGGAAGGACGTGTCGTTCGTCTCGCGCGAGTCGCCCAGGTTGACCGGCGAGTATGTCGATCGATTGCAGCAAGCGCGCGGTCCGGAGTTTAGAAATAACCTGTGGTCACGCCTCAGCGCAGCAGGACTGCCATGGAAGTGACCTATCGAGGATGACATTGGGCGCATAAGGTCCGGTTGCGTGTCAACTTGCGTCATGGCGGGCTCCAACCCGAACGGCGGGAACGAGTGACGGCCTGCGACTGCACGGCGGTGGCAGGATGGCTGGTCAACACCGGCCACGCAATGGACTAAGCATTCGGGCGGCGCCTACGCGGGTCACCAGGACGAAGCTCGGCTAAGCGGCGCAGAATGCTGCAGAGCAAATCTTCGCAGCGCCGTTGTCCAATCTGCGTGGTAAGACCGCGACAGGCGGAACCAGCGGAGCCCGATTTGACCATTCCCCATACCCGCATCAAACGCGCTTTGATCACCGGGGCCGGCGCGGCCGACGGCATCGGCTTTGCCATTGCCCGGCAGCTCGGCTATGCCGGTCATGCCGTTTTTCTCACCGGTGCCAGTGCGCGTGTGCTCGATCGCGCCGTTGGGCTCCGTGCAGAAGGCATCGATGCCAAGGCCGTGGTCGCCGATCTCACCATCGCTGCCGATGTCGCGCGGCTGCGGGCCGATGTCGGGGCGGTCGATATACTGGTCAACAATGCCGGCATGGGCTCGCTGGCATCGCCATCGGTCGACAAGGCGTTTCTCGCCATGACCGAGGCCGACTGGGACCAGGGGATCGACGTCAGCCTGAAGACGGCATTCCTCGTCACGAAGGCCTTTCTGCCGGCGATGGTCGAAGCGGGCTATGGGCGCATCGTCAATGTGGCGTCGGTCACCGGCCCGCTGGTGTCTTTCGAAGGCACGGCAGCCTATTCGGCCGCCAAGGCCGGCATGGCCGGCCTGACGCGCACGCTGGCGCTCGAAGTGGCGAAAAACGGCATCACGGTCAACGCCGTCGCTCCCGGCTGGATCGAAACGGGCTCGTCGAGCGAAATGGAGCGGCAAGCCGCCCTGCATACGCCGCCGGCGCGGGCCGGGCGGCCGGATGAAGTGGCCGCCGCGGTGGCATTCCTGGCCTCGGAAGGCGCCAGCTATGTCAATGGCGCGCTGCTGGTGGTCGACGGCGGCAACAGCCTTCAGGAGCGCAAGGGCTGAGAACTCTGCGGCTTCGCCGGAACGACCGGTGTTCATGATCGGACAGCGGGTCCGGGCTCTCACTACGTCGTGCGCCAACGCAGCTTCTATCGTCACCGTCGACTGCTCGATCTCACTTGACCTTCCAGCTGCTGGAACCCTTAGGGTCACGCGAGGTCTTCCGGCGGGCCTTTCATCGAGAGCAAGGAGCGGAGAAATGCATCGACGCGGATTTCTGACGGCAAGCCTGGCGACGGTTCTGGCGAGCCCGCGTGCGCTGGCGCAGACGAAGATGGACGATATGTCGATGCCCGGCATGGGCGGCCATGCCGGGCACTACGTGGCCGCGATGGTGCAAGACGCGGTCACCCTGCCCGAAGGCCAGGCGTTGCGCGCCCTGCAGGTGCTTGCCAACGAAGCCGACCGGCCGGGCTTGCTCAGGGCGAGGCTGACCGCGGAACCGGCCATTGCGAGGTTCGCCGAGGGGCGAGACACACCGATCCTCGCCTATAATGGCATCAGCCCGGGGCCGCTGATCGAGGCCTTCGAAGGCGACCGCGTCGAGATCACATTTGCCAACCGCATCGATAACGAGGTGAGCACCATCCACTGGCACGGCATGCCGGTGCCCGCCGACCAGGACGGCAGTCCGATGGATCCGGTTGCGGCGGGCACCGAGCGCGTTTATGCCTTCGAGCTGCCGGAAGGCTCCGCAGGCTCCTATTGGTACCACCCGCACCCGCACGGCAAGACGGCAGAGCAGGTCTATCGGGGTCTTGCCGGCGCCTTCGTCGTCAAGGCCAAGGCCGATCCCATCCCGGCCGAATATGGCGACACGGTGCTGGTGTTCACCGACCTCAGACTTGCCGCCGATGGCTCGATACCGAGCAACAGCATGAGCGATCTGATGAACGGCCGCGTTGGCGACCACGTGCTGGTCAACGGCCAGAAGAATCCCAGGCTCTCGGTGGCAAAGGGCGCCAAGCGACGCCTGCGCCTCTACAACGCCACCAACGCACGGTTCCTGAAGCTTGCCTTCGACGGCGCGACGATAACAGTCATCGGGACGGATGGCGGGCTGCTCGCGGCGCCGGTGGCGGCGGACGAGATCCTGCTCAGCCCGGGCGAACGCCTCGAGTTGGTCGCATCCTTCGACAGGCCCGGCCCCATCACCCTCGATACGCTCGGCTACGACCGTGGCTGGATGGGTCCCGGCCGCCCGGCCGATGCGGGGCTGACGCTGCTGACGGTCGATGTCTCGGAGAACGAAGCCGAGGCGGTGCCGCAGCTGCCGGCGCGGCTGCGGCCGATCGCACCGTTCGCCGACCCTGTCCTCAGCCGGCGACTCTTTTTAACGGAGACCATGGCGATGAAACCCACCGGCATGGAGATGGGTTTCCTGATCAACGGCAAGGCCTTCGATATGGGACGCGTCGACTTCGTCGCCAGGGCCGGCGAGATCGAGCTCTGGGAGATAGTCAACCAGGCCGACATGGACCATCCCTTTCACGTCCACGGTACTCAATTCCAGGTCGTCGAACATGAGCGCGACGGCGCGGTGTCCAAGCCGCCCTATCTCGCATGGAAGGACACGGTGAACGTCGCCCGCGGCGAGACGGTGCGGCTCCTGCTGCGCCAGGATAGGCCGGGGCAGCGCATGTATCACTGCCACATCCTCGAGCACGAGCAGCTCGGCATGATGGGCGTGCTCGATGTCATGGCATGAAGTTCGGCATCGCGTTCGGAGCGGTGGTGCTGGCGCTGGCCGGTTCGCTGAGCCTCTCCTCGCCGCAGGCGGTCGCCTCCAGTGATGAGATCGTGGCCGCACGCCAGGCCTCGATGAAGGCTATGGCGGCGGCAGCGAAAACCATCGCCGAGATGTTCGGCGGCAAGCGCGCCTACGACGCCGCCAGCTTCAAGGCGGCGGCGGAGGCGCTCAGCGCCCGTACCGGACCCGCCCTGATGGCTGAATTCCCGCCGGGCACGCTGGGCGCGCCGTCGGGCGCCAAAGCGGAAATCGATCAGGCGCGGCCGGAGTTCGAGGCGCTCGCCAGTCACATTGGCGAACTCGCCGATGCATTGGCAGCCAAGGCCGAAACCGCGCCTGCCCGGATCACCGGGGACATGCGCATGGGCGCGATGACGTCAATGGACGGGGGCAGTCTGCTCGGCAAGCGGCTGAAGACAACGCAGGCGGATCCGGCCGGATTGCCGGCGGAGCATCTTCTGCACCTTATCCTCCAGGATTGCTCAAGCTGCCATTCCAAGTTTCGGCAAAAGGTGAAGTGAGAACCGGCGATCACACCGCCATTTGTTGCCCTCTTGTGCAGCGAGGCGGAATGCCAGGAAGGCCACCTGTATCAAGACGCCTTCGCCAGAAAATTCCGATAATCCGACTTGGCCTGCAGCAGGCGCAGCACATTGTCGCGCGAGCCGCGCACATGGGCGCGTGCCAGCGTGCCGGCTCTGGCGGCGTCGCCGGCGCAGATGGCATCGACGATCTCGGCGTGCTCGTCGCGGGCGATCTTCCATTCGTCCAGCCACAGGAGTTCGGTCCAGACGTAGTGCTGGCACTTGTCGAGGATGCCGCACAGCATGTTGTGCAGCATGACGTTGCCGCTGATTTCGGCGATGACGCGGTGCAGGTCGATGCCGACTTCCAGTTCCTGGAATTTTTCCCGGTTCGTGCGTTCCGGAATGGCTGCCAGCCGTTCGCATTCGGCCAGCATGGCGCGCAGCCGCGCCTTGTCCTGTTCCGTCGCCGCCGTTGCCGCAAGTTCCGTCGCATGGCCGTCGAGCAGTTCGCGGATCTCGAAGGCCTCGCGGAACATGTTGATGTCGAACTCGGTGACGACATAGCCCTGGCGCGGCCGGCCGGTGACCAGCCCGTCACGCTCGAGGCGATTGAAAGCCTCGCGCACCGGGGTTCGGCTGACCGTCAGCTTCGCCGCGATATCGTTTTCGGTGACGCGGGAGCCCGGCGGGATCTGGCCGGTCACGATCATCGCCTTCAGCGCGGAGTAGACCGAGTCGCGCAGCGTATTTTTGGTTTCCTTGGCCAAGCTTCCCTTCCCACTTCTCCGGCCTTTCAGCCGGAACACGCATAGCTGTAGCCGCAGTCGGCGCAATTTGCCACGCCTCCGGCGAAGCCGTCCCTCACCAACCTGGTCCGGCACGAAGCGTACATTTCGAGCGCGCCGGCGGTGTTGACAACATCGATCGCTAGGCTACACTCAAAATTGTATACAAAATAGCATGCCAAATCAAAAACAATGGGAACACCGGTTGGAGAGCCGAAAAATGAACAGAACCAGAAACGTTAGCATCGTTGCGATGGCGGGCCTCATGGCTTCGTTCGCAGCCCCCGCCATGGCGGGCGACACCATCACCGTCGCCTCATGGGGCGGCACCTACCAGGAGGCGCAGACCAAGGCGTTTTTCAAGCCGACCGCCGACGCGCTCGGCATCACCATCAAGGAAGACACCACCAACGGCCTCGACGACGTCCGGCTGCAGGTGACCGGCAATGCGGTGAAGTGGGACATCACCGAACTTGGCGCCGACGAATGTGCGCGCGGCTCGAAGGAAGGGCTGTTCGAAAAGCTCGACTACGGCATCATCGACAAGAGCGGCATCAACCCGAAGCTTGTCCACGACGACTGGGTCGGCATTTCCTACACCTCGGTCGTGCTGATCTACCGGACCGACGTATTCGGCGACAAAGGCCCGAAGACCTGGGCCGATTTCTGGAACGTGGAAAAGTTTCCGGGACGGCGCGCGCTGAGCGGCAGCCAGGCGACGGAAACGCTGAGCGTTGCCGCACTGGCCGAGGGCATTCCGATCGACAAGGTCTATCCGGTCGATATCGACGGCGCGTTGAATTCCGTCGACAAGATCCGCGGCAATGTCGACGCCTGGTGGACCTCCGGCGCCCAGGCCATGCAGCTGGTTAAGGACGGCGAAGTCGACATGGCGAGCATCTGGAACGGCCGCGCCGGCACCTTGAAAAAGGAAGGCGCGCCGATCAGCTTTTCCTTCGACCAGGGCGTGCTGACCGCCGACTGCATGGTCATCCCGAAGGGCGCCAAGAACAAGGAGGCGGCCATGAAGGCGCTGGCGATGTTCGTCAGCCCGCAATTGCAGGCCAATCTGCCGCTCTATGTCGACAATGGCCCGGTCAACGAGAAGGCTTTCGAGACTGGCAAGATCCCGCAGGACAGGATCAAGGACATCAATTCGGCGCCCGAAAACGTCAAGAAGCAGGTGTTGCAGGATGCAGAATTCTGGCGCGACAACCTGGTCGAGGCGACGGAAAAGTTCAACAATCTGATCCAGCAATAGGCTGCGGCCGCAATCCAAACCACGGCAGGGCGACGCCTCGCCCTGCTTTCGCCGCCTCAGCCCCTGGGAGAGAAAAATCTTGTCCATTGCGCCATCCGCGTTGCCGATCGGCATGCGCGGGATCGAGAAACGATTTGGCAGTGTGCCTGTGCTGCGCGACCTCAACCTCGATGTCGAGGCTGGTGAATTCCTGACGCTGCTGGGGCCTTCCGGTTCCGGCAAGACGACGCTGCTGATGATCCTGGCCGGTTTCGTGCGGGCCAATGCCGGCTCGATCAGGGTCGGCGGCGACGAGATCATCACCACGCCGCCGCACAAGCGCAACATCGGCATGGTGTTCCAGAACTACGCGCTGTTTCCGCATATGAACGTCTTTCACAACATCGCCTTTCCGCTGAAGCAACGCGGCGTCGCCGCCGCCGAGACGGCCGAGCGTGTCGAGAAGGCACTCGATCTGGTGAAATTGCAGGGACTGGGCGAGCGCCGGGTCGACCAGCTCTCCGGCGGCCAACGCCAGCGCGTGGCGCTGGCGCGCGCCATCGTCTTCGAGCCGCGCATCGTGCTTATGGACGAACCCTTGTCGGCGCTCGACAAGGGCCTGCGCGAGCACATGCAGATCGAGCTACGCGCCCTGCATCGGCGGCTCGGCATGACCACCGTCTATGTCACGCACGACCAGCGCGAAGCCATCACCATGTCGGACCGCATTGCTGTCATGAACGGCGGACGCATCGAACAGCTCGACAAGCCCGAAAGCCTCTACGCCAGGCCGCAAACGCAATTTGTAGCAGGCTTCATCGGCGAATCGAATTTCATTCCGGTCGAGTGCCGCAACGGCTCCGTCTGGTACGAGGACCGAAGAATCCATACGGCGGCGGCGACGCCGGCGGCAGGCCAGTACCTGATGGTGGTGCGGCCGGAAAAGCTGCGGCTGCTCACCAATACCGAACAGCCAAAGGGCGTCAATGTGCTCGAGGCGACGGTCAACGACATCATCTACCAGGGCGACAGCTTCGTCTGCTACGCGGCGTTGCGCGACGGCCGGCAGCTGACGTTGCGCGATTATTGCCGCAGCGATGTGCTGGCGAAAATGCCGGCTCCCGGCCAGCCGGTCAGCTTCGGTCTCGATGCGCACGACACGATCCTGGTGGCGGCAGACTGATGAGCGCGCAGACCGCCCTCATGCAGGAGACCGGCAGCCCAGCAGGCCGGGAGCTCAACACGCAGGCACTTCGCGCCGACGCCCGGCGTGAATCACTACGGCTGCTGGCGCTGCTGTCGCCGAGCCTGTTGCTGGTCTTCGCCATCATCATCGTGCCCATCGGCTGGCTGTTCTGGCTGTCGTTGTTCGACGAAGCGGGCGGCTTCAGCGCCGCCAATTATGCGCGATTCTTCGAGCAGGCCTCCTACATCAAGACCTTTGTCACCACCTTCAAGGTCGCCTTCATCGTCACCGGCGCCTGCGTGCTGCTTGGCTATCCCCTGGCCTACATGCTGTCGCAACTGCCGCGCCGGGCGGCGTCGATCTGCCTGATCTTCGTCATCCTGCCGTTCTGGACATCGGTCCTGGTGCGCACCTATGCCTGGCTGGTGATCCTGCAGCGCAAGGGCCTGATCAACAGCTGGCTGATCGACCTCGGTGTCATCAGCCAGCCGCTATCGCTCGCTAACAATTTTTCGGGCGTCGTCATCGGCATGACGCATATCCTGCTGCCGTTCCTGGTGCTGCCGCTTTACGCCTCGATGAAGACAATCGACACCGACTGCCTGCGCGCCGGCATGAACCTCGGCGCCGGCCCGGCCGCCACCTTCCGGCAGATCTTCTTTCCGCTGTCGCTGCCCGGCCTCGCCTCGGGCGTGGTCATCGTCTTCGTGCTCTGCCTGGGCTTCTTCGTCACGCCTGCGCTGATGGGCGGCGGCAAGGTCATCATGTGGGCGATGCGCATGGAACAGACCACCAGCCTCTATTCCAACTGGGGCGCGGGTGCAGCACTCGGCGTGGTGCTGCTGGTGGTCACGCTGGCGCTTCTCGGCCTGTTCCAGTGGCTGCTCGGCGCGCGCGCCACAGGTGTGTGGAGTTCGCGATGAGCGAGGATTTTGGCCTGCCTATCTCGCACCGGCAACGGCTGTGGCTCTATTGCCTCGGCGGCCTCGTGCTTCTGTTCCTGATCGCGCCGTCGATCATCATCGTCATCATGTCGTTTTCGGACTCGACGCTGCTGCAATTCCCGCCGCAGCAATGGTCGCTGCGCTGGTACCAGACCTATTTCGGGTCGCTGGAATGGCGCGACGCGACGATCGTCTCGGTCAAGGTGGCTGTCATGACGGTGCTGGTGGCGACACCGCTCGGGACCGCGGCCGCCTATGCCATCAACCGGGGCACGCTGCGCTTCAATGGCACCATCAACGCGCTGCTGACGGCGTCGCTGATCGTCCCGGTGATCCTGATCGGCATCGGCACCTTCTTCCTCTATGCGCGCATCGGGCTCAACAACACGCTGACCGGCCTGGTCATCGCGCACACGGTGCAGGCGCTGCCGCTGGTGGTGCTGACCGTGCTTTCCGGGCTGCGCTCCTACGACATGAATCAGGAGCGGGTGGCGCGCAGCCTTGGCGCCGGCCGTGTCGCCGCCTTCTGGCAGGTGACGATGCCACAGATCCGCTTCTCGATCGTCTCGGGTGCGCTGTTTGCCTTCATCACCTCCTTCGACGAGGTGGTGGTTTCGCTGTTCATATCGGGCGGCGAGACCACGACATTGACGCGCCGCATGTTCAATGCGCTGCGCGACCAGATCGACCCGACGATCGCCGCCATCTCGACCTGCCTGATCGTGCTCTCGGTCGTGCTGTTGTCGGTTGCGCAGATCTTCGGCCGGCGGCATTGATTTCACCAGACGAATTCGCAGAAGTGACCCATGGGATATCCAGACAGAATGCGTGATTTCCAGTTTCCCGGCCGCTCGCCGGTTCGTGCCACCGAGGCGGTTGCCGCGACCTCGCATCCGCTTGCAACCCTTGCGGCCATCGACATGCTGCGCTCCGGCGGCAATGCCATGGATGCCGCGGTCTGCGCCGCCGCCGTGCAGGGCGTGGTCGAGCCGCAATCGACAGGCATCGGCGGCGACTGCTTCGTGCTCTATTCTCCCGGGGGACAAGGCAATGTGCTGGCCTTCAACGGGTCCGGCCGCGCGCCTGCCAGGGCGACAGTCGACTGGTACCGCGAGAAAGGCTTCGACCGCATCCCGTTGCAGGGGCCGCATGCGGTCACCGTGCCGGGTGCCGTCGACGCCTGGAGCCGCCTGCTCGAAGACCATGGCCGCAAGGGCCTTGCCGAGACGCTGGCGCCGGCCATCCACTATGCCGAGAGCGGCTATGTCGTGCACGACCGCGTCGCCTTCGACTGGGCCGAGCCGGAGACCGACCTGTCGGCCGACGAGCATGCCGCGCGCATCTTCCTGCCTGGCGGCAAGGCGCCGAAGGCTGGCGACGTCCACCGGCAGCCGGAGTTGGCGGAGACCTTGCGCATCATCGCCAAACACGGCCGGTCCGGTTTCTACGAAGGCGCTGTCGCCGACGACATGGTGAGTCGGCTCAATGCATTGGGCGGACTTCATACGGCCGAGGATTTCGCCGCGACCCGAGGCGACTATGTGGCGCCGGTCAGCACCTCCTATGGCGGCCATGAGATCCACCAGATGCCACCGAACAATCAGGGGCTGACGGCGCTTTTGATGCTCAATTTGCTGTCGGGCTTCGAGCTTGGCGGGCTGGATCCCAACGGTGCCGAGCGCCTGCATCTGGAGATCGAGGCCGGGCGCCTGGCCTATCGCGACCGCGACCGCTATGTCGGCGACCAGGACCATGTCCCAGTGCCGGTCAGAGAGCTCCTGTCCGGCGCCTATGCCGACCGGCTGCGCGCCGAGATCGACCGCGACCGCGCCATGACGCATCTGCCGCGCGTGGAGCTGCCCGACAGCGACACGGTCTACATCTCGATTGTCGATCGCGACCGCAACGCGGTGTCCTTCATCAACTCGACCTATTATTCGTTCGGCAGCGGTGTCGTCGGCCCCAAGTCCGGTGTCGTGCTGCAGAACCGCGGCTCCAGCTTTCGCCTCGATCCAGCGCATCCGAACGCGATCGCACCGGGCAAGCGGCCGATGCACACGATCATGCCGGGCATGGCGACGAAGAACGGCCGCGTGGTGATGCCGTTCGGGGTCATGGGCGGCGGCTATCAGCCGTTCGGCCATGTCCATCTGCTGACCAACATGATCGACTTCGGCATGGACCCGCAGCAGGCGCTGGATGCGCCGAGGGTGTTTTACAATGACGACACCGTGGAGGCCGAGCGTGGCGTTCCCACTGATGCAATCGAAGGCCTGCGCGGGCGCGGCCACCGCATAGCCGAACCACATCATCCGCTTGGCGGCGGGCAGGTGGTGCTGATCGATTGGGAGAAGGGGACGCTGACCGGCGCTTCCGATCCGCGCAAGGATGGTTTGGCGCTTGGCTACTGAGGCGATCCGTTGTCCAATGGCGTATCCATATCGAGGCAAGCCCGTCAGCGGGGCTTCCACCAATAGTCGTTCGAAATCCAGCCGGTGATCATGACCCAAACCGAAACCCACGCAGATCTCTCCCGCCGTCTCGCCGCCGGCGCCGACGATGCGCCCGCCATCCTGGCACCCGACAGGGCGACGCTTAGCCATGGCGAATTGCGCAGCCTGATCGCCGATACGGCAAAACAGCTGCATGCGCGCGGCATCGGCCGCGGCGACAGGGTGGCGATCGTGCTGCCGAACGGGCCCGAGATGGCCACCGCCTTCGTCGCCGTAGCGGCCGCCGCCTCGACGGCTCCGCTCAACCCCGCCTACCGGGCCGACGAGCTCGATTTCTACCTGACCGACATCGGCGCCAAGGCGATCCTTGTCGCGGAGGGCGAGACCGGACCGGCGGTGACGGTGGCCGAACGCCTCGGCATCGGCGTGCTGCGGCTTGTCGTGCAGCCCGGCACACCCGCCGGCAGCTTCACGATCGAGGGCGCAGCGATCGGACCACAGGCCGCGCCCGACATGGCGCAAGACAGCGACATTGCGCTGCTGCTGCATACCTCCGGAACGACATCGCGTCCAAAACTGGTGCCGCTCAGCCATGCCAACATCGCGGCCTCGGCTGCCCATATCGGCGGCACACTTGGCCTGACGCCAGATGACCGCTGCCTCAACATCATGCCGCTGTTCCACATTCACGGCCTGATCGCGGCCGTGCTGTCGTCGCTGGCTGCCGGTGGCAGCATCTACTGCACGCCCGGCTTCAACGCGCTGCGCTTCTTCCAGTGGCTGAGCGAGGCTCAGCCAAGCTGGTACACGGCGGTGCCGACCATGCATCAGGCGATCCTGCCCAGGGCAGCACGCAACACCGAGGCGCTGGCGGCGGCGCGTCTGCGCTTCATCCGCTCGTCCTCGGCGTCGCTGCCGGCACAGGTGATGACTGAGCTGGAGGCGACCTTCGGCTGCCCGGTTATCGAATCCTACGGGATGACCGAGGCCGCGCACCAGATGGCCTCGAACCGGCTGCCGCCGGGCCAGCGCAAGCCGGGCAGCGTCGGTGCCTCCGCCGGTCCGGCCGTGGCTGTCATGGCGCCTGACGGGCGGCTGCTCGCAGCCGGCGAGACAGGCGAGATCGTCATTCGCGGACCCAATGTCACGACGGGTTACGAGAAGAACCCGGATGCCAATGCCACGGCTTTCGCGCATGGCTGGTTCCACACTGGCGACCAGGGCGTGCTCGACGAGGACGGCTATCTCAGGGTCACCGGTCGGCTCAAGGAGATCATCAACCGCGGTGGCGAAAAGATCTCGCCGCTCGAGGTCGACGACGTGCTGATGGACCATCCGGCGGTGGCGCAGGTCGTCACCTTCGCCATGCCGCATGACAAGCTTGGCGAGGAGGTGGCCGCGGCGGTTGTGCTGCGCGAAGGCATCAGTGCCACCGAGGGCGACATCCGCACCTATGCCGCGACACGGCTTGCCGATTTCAAGGTGCCGCGCAAGATCCTGATCCTGGACGAGATCCCCAAGGGTGCGACCGGCAAATTGCAGCGCATCGGCCTTGCTGCCAAACTCGGGCTTTGACGATGAAGATCACCATCTTCGGCGCCGGTGCGATTGGCGGCTATCTTGCGGCCAAGCTCGCCATCACTGGGCGGACCGATCTTTCGATCGTCGCGCGCGGCGCCCATCTGGAAGCCATCAAGGCGGACGGCCTGCGCCTGATCGAGGATGGCCAGGAGATTTCGGTCCCCGTCCGGGCCGCCGCCAAAGCCGACGAGCTTGGCGCCCAGGATTACGTCGTGCTGGCGCTGAAAGCCCATTCGCTCTCCCCAGCCCTCGACCAGATCGCGCCGCTGCTCGGGGACCACACATCAGTCGTCACCATGCAGAACGGCGTGCCCTGGTGGTATTTCCACGGCGTCGGCGGGCCGCTCGAAGGCACCAGGCTGAACGCGGTCGACCCCGGCGGCGCGATCTGGCAGCGGATCGGACCGGACCGCGTCATCGGCTCGGTCGTCTATCCCGCCGTCGAGGTCGATGCGCCGGGTCTCATCCGCCATGTCGAGGGCAAACGTTTCTCGCTCGGCGAACCCTCCGGCGAGCGCAGCGAACGGGTCACGCTTCTGGCCGAGGAGATGGTCAAGGCCGGCCTGCAAGCGCCGGTGCGCGAGGACATCCGTAGCGAAATCTGGGTAAAACTGTGGGGCAATCTCTCCTTCAACCCGATCTCGGCGCTGACCGGCAGCACGCTGGCCGCGATCGTTGCCGACGATGGCACCCGCACGCTGGCCCGCACCATGATGCTGGAGGCGCAGGCGATCGGCGAAAGCCTCGGCGTGCGTTTTCCCATAGCGGTCGACCGGCGCATCAAGGGCGCCGGCGATGTCGGCGAACACAAGACCTCGATGCTGCAGGACCTGGAGCGCGGCAGGCCGATGGAGATCGACGCGCTGGTGAGCGCGGTGCAGGAACTTGGCCGGCTCACGGACAAGCCGACCCCGACCATCGATGCCGTGCTGGCGCTGGTGCGGCGGCTGGCGGTGGAACGCGGGTGTTATGGGTGAGATGGAAGGACAGGGCAAATCAGAGCCGTGGCGCGCGACGATCCAGGCCTTGAAGCGTCTTGGCCTCATATCCCGGCTTGACCAAGGTTAGCAGCATGCTGAACGCCATTCACCACGTCGCGCTCATCTGCACCGACTACGACCAGTCGCGACGGTTCTACGTCGAACTCCTCGGCCTCGATCTGATCCGGGAGGTTTATCGGGAGGAGCGGCAATCATGGAAGGCGGATCTGCGGATCGGGTCGGCCCAACTGGAATTGTTCTCCTTCCCTGCACCAGCGATGCGGCCATCCCACCCAGAGGCTACAGGCCTGAGACATCTGGCATTCGCTGTGGCTAATCTTGAGCCCGTAATTATCCGCCTGGAAGCCGCAGGCGTTGCCGTCGAGCCTATCCGGATCGACCCATATACGGACCAACGGTTTACCTTTTTCAGGGACCCGGATGGATTGCCGCTGGAACTCTACGAAGCCCCATAAGGAACGGTTCGCTTTCGCGACGGGCGCTGTGTACTGACGGTCTCGGTATCGGCGGACCGCGAATCTGTGCTAAGCGCCGCCCAACCAACCAAAGGACGACACCAATGAGCGAACTGACCGCGGCCGAGGCGACCGAGAGCATCTATGCCTCGCTCCGGGCGGACAATGCCGACATCGACACACATATCGCGGCGCTTAAGGCGGCGCTGACGCGAGAAGGGATCAAACAGGCGGTGTTCGATCCGGCCAAGCTGGCGCAGAACAACCGCTCGGGCCGCAAGTTGATGCAGGCTTATTTTCGGCAGCGCGGCGTGAGCGTGAAGTTCTCGGACCAGTAGAACCGCGCGGGCGATCTCAATCGCGCGATTTGGTTGGTTTCGGACGCAAGTTCCCCGACGCTTCGGGCCATCCCTTTTGACCGGCTCAATAACAGCGATCTGCCGCCGCAAGTGCATCGACGCGGTGAGCTTGGTCCAGTGCGCCAATCCGTCGGACTGACGCATAGAACCTGACATAGTCGCCCGAACACAAGTCGAACAGGCGCAGAAACGCGGTCACCCGATCGCTATAGACGGACGTCGCGGCGAGCTTTGCATTGTTGATCGGGGAAGCGAACCAGGCATCGTATCCCCGGTATCGGCCCCAGCGCCTGTCGCGCATGTGTCGGTAGCGCATCCGCAGCCGTTCAATCGCGGCCGTCTTCGCGGCCAGTTTTTGCTCCGAGGTGCCGGAGTTGGAATAGACTTGCGTCAGCTCGTCGCGGGTCCGCGACACCAGCGCAAGAAATTCAGCCTTGCGCCTCCGGGCAGCTTCGTAACGGCGCAATGCGGCGGTGTCGCCAGTCGCGCGCAGCCACTTTTTCACGCCGGTCGTTTCAACGGCGACAGCGAACGCCTCGTTGAATGCGGAATCGTCGTGCACGTAGACGCGCTGGTGGGCCAGTTCATGGAACACCAGCGCTGCGAGATTGGTTTCATCCTGGCCGAACATCGTGCTGAGCAGCGGGTCGCTCGACCAGCCAAGCGTGGAATATGCCGTGATGCCCGTCACATAGACGTCCATGCCCTGTCCTTGAAGTTCGACAGCGGTTTCAGTCGCGGACTTCCTGGAGAAATACCCCCGGTAGGGAACACAGCCGAAAACAGGAAAACACCATGTTCGCGGCGTCAGCGAAAATGCCGGCGCGGCGAAGACAGCCCATGTCACCGAGTCCCGACCAATGTCGACATAGCTGCGGTAGCTGTTGTTGTCAGGCAGCGCCAGTTCATCCGTTGCGAACTGTCGTATAGCGCTCGCCGATGCCATTCGCGCGCGCAATGCCTTCGGCGTCGACGGATCCTCGATCAGTTTTCCGACATCCTGGCGCGCTGTCATGATCCGCAGATGGCCCTGCACGGATTGCGCGTAGTAGGAAATACTGGTGCAACCGGTCACGCCGGACGCCATGATTACAACGACAAGCAATCGAAAGAATGCGCGCATCACGATTTGCCCAAAGCAGTGCTCACCCGTTCCGATGGAGTCGCAATTGCCCCAGGTCGCAAGCAGTCGCATCGATTTGATCGAGGTCTATAGCTTTCTGAAGTATCCGGACAGGTGCTCATTGGGGTGACGCATGCGTCACCACGCGCAAGCCGCGTCCCATCAACCTGCAGCTGATCAGTCCTTTCCCGCCCGCTTGAAAATCCGCGCGTAAAATTCGCCGACGATGCCGCGCCGGAAGACGAGCACGCACACCATGAAGATCAGGCCGGTGGCGATGGTCACCGGAAAGCCGGAAGTGGCAAGCGTGTTTTCCAGGCCGATGACAAGGCTGGCGCCGATGATCGGCCCGACCATGGTGCCGATGCCGCCCAGAAGCGTCATCAGGATCACCTCGCCCGACATCTGCCAGGTGACGTCGGTGAGCGTGGCGAACTGGAAAACGATCGCCTTGAGCGATCCGGCCAGCCCGGCCAGCGCCGCCGACATGACGAAGGCGCCGAGCTTGTAGTTGGCGACGGAATAGCCCAGCGAAATGGCGCGGTTCTCGTTCTCGCGGATCGAGCGCAGGATCATGCCGAACGGCGAATTGACGATGCGCCAGATGGCGAAGACGCCGACGAGGAACACCGCCAGCACGAAATAATACATGTTCAGCGAGACGTTCAGGTCGAGGACGCCTAGCAGCATGCCGCGCGGCACACCTTGGATGCCATCCTCGCCTTGCGTGAACGGCGCCTGCACGCAGAAGAAGAAGAACATCTGCGACAGCGCCAGCGTGATCATGGCGAAATAGATGCCTTGCCGGCGAATGGCGAAGAAGCCCATGACGAAGCCAAGCAGGGCCGCGCCCGCCATGCCGAGCAGAATGCCGGCTTCCGGCGGCCAGCCCCAGACCTTGACGGCATGCGCGGTGAAGTAGGCGGCGCCGCCAAAGAAGGTTGCATGGCCGAACGACAGGAGCCCGGTGTAGCCAAGCAGGAGATTGAACGCGCAGGCAAACAGCGCGAAGCACAGCATCTTCATCAGGAAGATCGGATAGACTAGGAAAGGCGCCACCAGCAGCGCCAGGATGCCGAGCCCGACCAGCGTCCATTCAAGCCGCGCCGAGGTTTTGGCCGATGTCTCGCGAAGCGTCAGTTCCGACATGTCAGATGTCTCTTCCGACATGTCAGGCGTCCCTTCCGAACAGGCCGGCCGGCCGGACCAGAAGCACGATGGCCATGATGACGAAGACCACGAGGTTGGAGGCCTCAGGATAGAAGACCTTGGTCAGGCCTTCGGCAAGGCCGAGCATGTAGCCGGTGACGATGGCGCCAAGGATCGATCCCATGCCGCCGACCACGACGACGGCGAAGACGACGATGATGAGATCCGACCCCATAAGCGGGCTCACCTGATAGATCGGCGCTGCCAGAATTCCGGCAAGCCCAGCCAGCGCGGAGCCGAGGCCGTAGGTCAGGGTCAGCAGCAACGGCACGTTGACGCCGAAAGCCTGGACGAGGCGGGGATTCTCCGTCGCGGCGCGCAGGTAGGAACCGAGCCTGGTCTTCTCGATCAGCACCCAGGTTCCGAAGCAGACGATCAGCGAGGCAACGACGACCCAGCCGCGATAATTGGGCAGGAACATGAAGCCGAGATTGGTGCCTCCCGAAAGCAGCGGCGGGACGGCGTAGGGGTTTCCCGAGACGCCGTAATAGTAGCGGAAGATGCCTTCGAGCACGAGCGCGAGGCCGAAGGTGAAGAGCAGCCCGTAGAGCGGGTCGAGATCGTACAGCCGCGACAGCGCCAGGCGCTCGACCACGATGCCGAAGACACCGACGATCAGCGGCGCAAGGATCAGCGCCGGCCAGTAGCCGATGCCGAGATAGGTGAGCAGCAGATAGCCGACGAAGGCGCCGAGCATATATTGGGCGCCATGGGCGAAATTGATGACCCGCAGCAGGCCGAATATGACGGCCAGGCCCAGGCTCAGCATGGCGTAGAACGAGCCGTTGATCAGGCCGACCAGCAACTGGCCGAGGAAAGCCTGAACCGGGATTCCGAAGATCATCGTCATGGCGCCATCATACACCCAGGACTTCGTGGAGCTGCGTCATGCGGTCCGGCAGCTCGCCGACCGGGAACCCTGCCACCACCTTGCCGTGCTCCATCAGATAGAAACGATCGGCGACACGGCTGGCGAAGCGGAAGTTCTGCTCGACCAGCAGGATCGTCATGCCGCGCTTTTTCAACGTCGCCAGCAACGCGCCGATGCGCTGCACGATGACGGGAGCGAGCCCCTCCGTCGGCTCGTCGAGAAGCAGCATTTTCACACCCGTTCTCAACATGCGCGCGATCGCCAGCATCTGCTGTTCGCCGCCCGACAGCCTGGTGCCGGGACTGTTGCGCCGCTCCTTCAGATTGGGGAACAGATCGAATATCTCCTCGACGCTCATGCCGCCCTCGGCCACGACCGGCGGCAGAACCAGGTTCTCGTCGACGGTCAGCGTGGCGAAAATACCGCGCTCCTCCGGCACGAAGCCGATGCCCTGATGCGCGGTGCGGTGCAGCGGCAGCCGCATCAGATCCTGGCCGTCGAAGGCGATCCCGCCGGTTCGCTTGCGGATCAGCCCCATGATGGCGCGCAGCGTCGTCGTCTTGCCGACGCCATTGCGGCCGAGCAGTGTGACCGTCTCGCCGGAATACACTTCCAGATCGACGCCGTGCAGCGCATGGCCCTCGCCATACCAGGCGTTGAGGCCGCTGACGGCAAGCAGAGGTGCGGTACTAGTCATCGGCGGTGCCCATATAGGCGATCTTGACGCGCTCGTCGCGGCTGACCGTGGCGTAGTCGCCGGCGGCCAGCACCTCGCCGCGCTGCATGACCGTTATCCAGTCGCAAAGGTCGGCCACGACAGTCAGATTGTGCTCGACCATCAGCACGGCGCGATCCCTGGCCACCGAACGGATAAGGTCGGAAACCGTGGCCACGTCCTCGTGCCCCATGCCGGCCATCGGCTCGTCCAGCAGCAGCACTTTCGGATCGAGCGCCAGGGTCGTGGCGATCTCGAGCACGCGTTTCCTGCCATAGGAAAGGTCGCCGGCGAGCCTGTTCCTGGCGTCGTCGAGACCGACCGAGCGAAGCAATTCCTCGGCACGCGGCGTCAGCCGGTCGAGCGCCGCCAGCGAGCGCCAGAACTGAACGCTGAGCCCGCCCGGCCGCTGCAGGGCGACGCGGACATTGTCGAGCACGCTGAGGTGCGGAAAAATCGCCGATATCTGGAACGAGCGCACCAGGCCCATCCGCGCGACCCTGGCCGGCGACGTGCGGGTGATGTCATGGCCAAGCAGCTCGATCCTGCCGCTGGTCGGCGCCAGGAACTTGGTGAGCAGGTTGAAGACGGTCGTCTTGCCGGCGCCGTTGGGTCCGATCAGGGCATGGATGTTGCCATGGCGAACATCCAGATCGACGTTTTTCACGGCGATGAAGCCGGCAAAGTCACGCCGCAACCCGCGGGCGGAAAGCACCACAGGCGGCTCGTTCGCGCTCAGGTCAGTCGGCGCCATCGGCCGCGCCGATCACTGGCCGGCCGTCGGACAGCCGCTTTCCTTTTCGCTCAGGAAGGCCTCGTTGCCAGGAATGGTGGCGAGATATTTGTAGTAGTCCCACTCCTTGGTGCTCTCGGCTGGCGACTTGACCTGATAGAGGTACATGTCGTGGACCATGTTGCCGTCCGCCTGCACTTTGCCGTTGGTTATCGCGGCGTCGTCCACAGGCATCGAATGCAGTTGCTTGGCGACGGCTTCGGTCTCGTCCGTGCCGGCCTTGTCGATCGCTTTCAGGTACTGCGTCACCGCTGAATAGGTCGAGGCCTGGATCATGTTCGGCATGCGGTTGGTGCGCTTGAAAAAGCGCTGCCCGAATTCGCGGCTCTTGTCGTCGCGATCCCAATAATAGCCTTCGGTCAGCACAACGCCCTGCGCCGCTTGAAGGCCAAGCCCATGCACCTCGGCCAGCGTGAACAGGAGTGCGGCAAGACGCTGACCGCCCTGCACGATGCCGAATTCGGCCGCCTGCTTGATCGAGTTGGAGGTATCGAGGCCGGCATTGGCCAGGCCGATGACCTTGGCGCCCGACGATTGCGCCTGCAGCAGGAAGGACGAATAATCGGTTGATCCCAGGGGATAACGCACCTCGCCCAGCACCTTGCCGCCATGGCTCTCGACGAACTTGGTGGTCTGATCCTTCAGCGAATAGCCGAATGCATAGTCGACGGTGACGAAGAACCAGCTGTCGCCGCCCTGCTGCACGAGAGAGCCGCCTGTCCCAACCGCTTGCGAATGAGTGTCATAGGCCCAGTGGAAGCCATAGGGCGAGCATTGTTTGCCGGTCAGCTCCGTGGTCGCCGCGCCGGTGACGATGTCGATCTTCTTCTTTTCCTTGGAAATCCCCTGGACGGCGAGCGCCACCGAAGAGGTCGTCAGTTCCATGATGGCATCGACCTGCTCGGTGTCATACCACTGCCGCGCGATGTTGGAGGCGATATCGGGCTTATTCTGGTGATCGGCGCTGATGATTTCTATCGGCGCTCCCTGCACCTTGCCGCCGAAATCCTCGACCGCCATCTTGGCCGCCTCGACCGACCACTTGCCGCCGAAATCGGCGTAGACGCCCGATTGGTCGTTGAGGATGCCGATCTTGACCTTGCCGTCGGAAATTTCGGCGGCCGAGGCGGGAATCGCGGATGCGGCGAGAAGTGCCGCGGAAACGAAAAGGCTTACCTTCATGGTTGACTTCCTCCCATAGCGATGAATCCGACCGACCCTCCTACGATCGATCATCGCAATGGTATTGAACATGAGGAAGATAGGGACAGAGGGCAAGAGGCCGTTAGGGATTTCGTGTGCGAAGCGATACCGTTTGGCGGGGGAACGCGAGCCTTGAGCGCGAGATAGAGACACAAACACGTGAACCGCCCGGCGGCAGTGCCGGCTCAGCCCTCGGCGGCGACGAGATGGCCGTTGCCGACATCCCTCAGCGCCAGTTTCAGCGGCGCCTCGCCGATCCTGCGGGTGGCGCTCGGGATCTCCTGGTCGAGGCGGGCGAAGCGGCTTCGTCGCTTGGCTGGATCGGGCACCGGCACGGCTTCGATGAGGCGTCTGGTGTAGGGGTGGCGCGGGTTGGAAAAGACCTGGTCGCGCGTGCCCATCTCGATGATCTGGCCGAGATACATGACGGCGACGCGGTCGGAGATGTTCTCGACCACAGCCATGTCATGCGAGATGAAGAGATAGGCGACGCCGAATTCGCGCTGCAATTCCTTCAACAGATCGAGCACGCGCGCCTGCACCGAAACGTCGAGCGCCGAGACGCTTTCGTCGGCGATGATCAGCTTCGGCCGCAGCGCAAGAGCGCGTGCAATACAGACGCGCTGGCGCTGGCCGCCGGAGAATTCATGCGGATAGAGCTCCATCTGATCGGCCGACAGGCCGACGCGCTCGAACAGCGCCGCGACACGGTCACTGCGCTCTTGCTTCGAGGCGATGCCATGGATCAGCAGCGGCTCGGCGACGAGTTCGCCGACGCGCATGCGCGGGTCGAGCGAGGCGTAGGGATCCTGAAAAATCATCTGCACGTCGCGGCGCACCGCCTTACGCTCGTCGCGGCCAAGGCCGGACAGATTGCGGCCGCCAATGGCGATGTCGCCGCTGTAGGGCACCAGTCCGGCCAGTGCCTTGGCGGTGGTCGACTTGCCGCAGCCGGATTCGCCGACCAGCGCCAGCGTCTCGTTGGGCGCGATCGAGAAGGTCACGCCTTCCACCGCGTGGACGCGGCGGGTGACCCGGCCGAAGAAGCCGCCATGCAGGTCGAAGCGGACATGCAGGTCGTTGACTTCTGCGACATTGGCCGGCATCGCCGTCTCGGCATCCCTGGATTTCTGGCGGCCGATACCGCTGCCGATGCGCGGCACGGCGGCAAGCAGTTCGCGCGTGTAGTCGGCTTGCGGCCTGGCAAAAATGTCAGCGGTTCTTCCCTCTTCGACCATGCGGCCATGCCGCATGATGATGACGCGGTCGGCCATTTCGGCGACGACGCCCATGTCGTGGGTGATCAGGATGACGCTGGTGCCGTGCTGGCGCTGCAGGTCGCGCAGCAGCTCCAGCACCTCGCCTTGCACGGTGACGTCGAGGGCCGTCGTCGGCTCGTCGGCGATCAGCACGTCCGGCTCGAGCGCCAGCGCCATGGCGATCATCACCCGCTGGCGCATGCCGCCGGACAGTTCGTGCGGAAACTGCTTTAGCCGGCTTTCGGCCTCTGAAATGCGCACCGCCTTCAACGCCTCGATGGCGCGCTGACGAGCTTCGCCCTGCGACAGGCTGGTGTGTGCCTCGATGGATTCGGTGAGCTGCCGGCCGATCGACAGCACCGGGTTGAGCGAGGTCATCGGCTCCTGGAAGATCATGGCGATGCGGTCGCCGCGAATGCGCCGCATCCGGCGCTCGTCGAGAATCGTCAGATCTGTATCGCCCAGATGGATTTTCCCAGACGATATGCGCGCCGCCGGCTGCGGCAGCAATTGCATGATGGCCAGTGCGGTCATCGATTTGCCGGAGCCGGATTCACCGGCAATGCAGAGCGTCTCGCCACGCGCCAGCGTCAGCGATAGATCGGAGACGACCTCACGCTCGCCATCCTCGCCGCGCACGCTGACGCAGAGGTTGGCGATGTCGAGGATGGGTTCGGGGGTTGAGGTCATTGCAAAGGCAAAGTTCTGAGAGGTTTATTCCGGCACGCCCCCCTCTGTCCTGCCGGACATCTCCCCCTCAAGGGGGGAGATTGGCCGTCACGTGGGCCGGCGCTCCCCCTTGCAACATTAGAGATTGGCGAAAGCCGAAGTGACATCTGATCTCCCCCCTTGAGGGGGAGATGTCCGGCAGGACAGAGGGGGGTGCAGCGCCGACTTGACATCATTCAAACACGCAGCGCGGGAAGTAGAACGACACCACCCAGTTCGGCATATCGACGATCTCGCTGATCCTGAGATCACCGCAGACAGAGGCCAACATATAGGCTTCGACCGGGTCGATCTTGTAACGGCCGGCGAGCAGGTCGACCATCTGGGCAACCGCCTCCCTGGCGCCGGCCATCAGGTCCGGACCGATGCCGGTCGTCACCTCATAACCCTTGGCGTCGAGATGGCGCGTCACCGGGCCTGGCGTGGTGAAGCGCGGCGTCTTCAGCCTGGCATCCTTGACCAGATCGAGCTTGAGCACGACGTCCATCGGGCTTTCGATCGCCGTGCCGCAGACCTCGCCGTCGCCTTGCGCGGCATGGGTATCGCCGACCGAAAACAGCGCGCCCGCCACTTCCACCGGCAGGTACAGCGTGGTGCCGGCGGCGAGATCGCGGATGTCGAGATTGCCGCCGACGCGCCTTGGCGGCACCACCGAATGGTGGCCCTTTTCGGCCAGCGCGTTGCCAATGGTGCCGGCGAAGGGTTTCAACGGCACACGCGCATTTTTGCCGAACAGCGCCGGCTCGAGCGAGACGGCGTCGTATTTCCAGATGTTCAGCGCCGGCTCCTTGAAGTCGTCGGCGAGCAGCCCGAAACCGGGAATGTTGGCCGTCCAGCCGAAGCCGGATGGTTTGAACATCTCGATCGTCACCTTCAGTGCATCGCCCGGCTCGGCGCCCTCGACGAAGATCGGCCCGGTCACCGGATTGACGGTGGCGAAGTCGAGCCTGGCGACGTCGGCGACCGTGCTGTCGGCCTGCAACTGGCCGCCGGAGGAATCGAGGCACTGGAACTCGATGGTCGAGCCGGGCGCCACCCGCTCGGCCGGGACAAACGAATTGTCCCAGCCGAAATGATGTTGGCGCCCGTGGATGGTGTAGTCGCAGTTATTGCACATCTTTTACGTACACATTGTCGTAGTTGATCGGGATATGGACCGGGTCGACATAGAGGTTGTCGGCGCCGCCCATGCGCGCCGACTTCATGGTGAAGCGCTGCTCGTTGAAGACCGGCGCCCAGGGCGCGTCTTCCATCACCTTGTCGTAGATGGCGCTCCACATCTTGTCACGCTCGCCGGCCTTGGCCGGGTCGACCACCGAGTCGGCCTCGGCCGCCTTGGCCTCGAGATCCTTGTTGCAGTACCACGACCAGTTCCAGCCGCCCGGCACCGCGCCGGCGCAGCCGAGGATCGGGCCGTAGAAGTTCGACGGATCCGGGAAGTCGGCGATCCAGGCCATGCCGCCGGACCAGATCATCGGTGCGCCGGCCTTGTCGCCGCCGGCGGCAATGACGTTTGCCTGAGCCAGCGACTGGATGCTGGCCTTGATGCCGATCGCCGCCAGATCCTGCTGGATCGCCTGAGCGATGCGCGGGTTGGGATCGGTGTTCATGGCGAACAATTGCGTGTCGAAACCATCGGGATGACCGGCCTCGGCAAGCAGCGCCTTGGCCTTGCCGACGTCATAGGGATAGCCCTTGTACTCCTTGTCGTAGCCCGGCATCGACGGCGGCAGCGGCTGGTTGGCCGGCACAGCGCGGCCGTTGATGATCTGGATGATGCGCGCCTTGTTGATCGCCATGTTGACCGCCTGACGCACCTTCACATTGTCGAACGGCGCCATGGTGGTGTTCATGGTGACATAGCCGGTGTGCAGCTGGCCGCCTTCGACGACGCGCGCCTTCTGCTCCGGATCGGCCATCACCTCCTGGAATTTTGCCGGCGGAATGCCGTCGCCGGGCACATCGATCTCGCCCTTCTGCAGGCGCAGCAGCGCCACGATCGGCTCCTGGCCGATCTCGAAGGTGATCTTGTCCAGATGCGGCAGGCCCTTGTGCCAATAGTCCGCATTGCGCTCGAAGACGATGCGCTGGCCGAGTGTCCACTCGGCGAGCTTGAAGGCGCCGGTGCCGACCGGATGCTTGCCGAAATCGGCGCCGTATTTCTCGACCTCTTCCTTCGGCACGACATGCGAGAAGTTGATGGCCATGACATGCAGGAAAGTGGCGTCGGGCCGGGTCAGCTCGAACTTGACCGTATAGGGATCGACGACGGTGACGCCGGAGAGGCTCTCGGCCTTGCCGGCGGCGACATCGTCATAGCCCTTGATCGAGCCGAAAAAGCCGGCGCCGGGGCTCTGGGTTTTGGGATTGGTGACGCGGTCGAGCGAATATTTCACGTCGTCGGCGGTCATCTCGCGGCCATTGTGAAATTTCACGCCATGGCGCAGCTTGAAGGTGAAGGTCTTGCCGTCGGGCGCGATCTCGTAGCTTTCGGCAAGGTCGGGCTTCAAATTGGTGGTGCCCGGTTCGTAATCCATCAGCCCGTCGAACAGGCTCTTGATCATCGACCAGTTCTGCCAGTCATAGCCGATCGCCGGATCGAGCGTGGCGACATCGTCCTTGTAGGTGATGGTGATGGCGCCGCCCTGCTTGGCGTTCGGATCGATCGCGTCTTCGGCGCGAACACTTGTCATGCCGAGCATCAGCGCCAGCGCCGATGCCGCTACCGTGGATGCGAGAAACTTTTTCATTTTTATGTTCCCTTTCTCTGTCTGGTTTTCATTTTCATCTGAGCTTGATGCGGGGGTCGATGAAGGGCGCGATGACGTCGGCCAGCAGATTGCCGAGCACGATGGCGAAGGCCGAGACCAGGGTGACGCCCATGATGATCGGGATGTCCACGCGCTGGATGGCCTGCCACGCCAGCTGGCCAATGCCAGGCCAGCCGAACACGCTTTCGACGACGACGATGCCACCCATGAAGATGCCGATGTCGATGCCGATCATGGCGATGACCGGCAGGATGGCGTTGGGCAGTGCATGTCGGAACAGGATGGCTCGCCGCGCCAGGCCCTTGGCGCGGGCGGTGCGGACATAATCCTGACGCAGAACATCGATCATCGACGAGCGCATCATGCGGGCGTACCAGCCGGCGCCGAGTATGCCCATGGTCAGCGACGGCAGCACGAGATGACGCCAGGTGCCATAGCCGCCGATCGGGAACCAGCTGAGCCGCACGGCAAAGACGTAGAGCAGCAGCAAGCCGACGACGAATTGCGGCGCCGAGACGCCGACGAAGGAGGCGACCATCAGCGTCTGGTCGGTGCCGGTGCCGCGCTTGACGGCGGCGATCAGGCCCATGCTGAGGCCGAGCAGCAGCTCGCACAGGATGGCGCCGACCATCAGCAACAGGCTGGCCGGCAGCCGCGAGACGATCAGCTCGGTGACCTCGGAGCGCTGGATGTAGGAGCGGCCGAGATCGCCGCTGATGAGCTTTGTGAGATAGCGCCAGTACTGGACGATGAAGGGCTGGTCGAGGCCGAGCTGCTGGCGGATGTTCTCGACCGTCTGCGGCGTGGCGCTGCGGCCGGCGATCTGGCGCACCGGGTCGGCCGGCAAGAGATAGAGCAGCGCGAAGGTGATCAGCGAGACGCCGAGCAGGATCAGCAGCGACTGGATGAGGCGGCGGCCTAGATAGGCGATCATGCCCGGCCCCTCTGCGTCGGATCGAGAATGTCGCGCAGTGCATCGCCGATCAGGTTGAAGGCGAGCGCCAGCGCCAGGATCGCCGCACCGGGAAAGAACACCAGCCAGGGTGCGGCCTGGAAATAGGTCTGGTTCTCGAAGATGATGTTGCCCCAGGACGCCGTCGGCGGCTGCACGCCAATGCCGAGGAAGGAGAGCGTCGCCTCCAACAGCACCGTGGTCGAAATGCCGAGCGTGCCCCAGACGATGATGGTCGGCAGCAGATGCGGCAGGATGTGGCGAAACAGGATGCGCGGTGCGCTCGCCCCGATGGTGCGCTCGGCGTCGATGAACTCGCGTTCGGCGAGCGAAGAGGTCTCGGTGTAGATAACGCGGGCGGTCTGCACCCAGTTGACCAGCGCGATGACCATGGCGACGATCCACAGGCTGGGCTCGAACACCGCCGCCAGGCAAATGGCGAGCAGCAGTGCCGGAAAGGCCATCATCAAATCGGTGAAGCGCATCAGCGCACTGCCGATCCAGCCGCGGAAATAGCCAGCAACAACGCCGACCAGCGTGCCGATGAACAGAGCCACGCCATTGGCGACGATGCCGATGATCAGCGAGGTGCGCGCGCCGTAGAGGATGCGGGTCAACAGGTCGCGGCCGAGCAGGTCGGTGCCCAGCCAGAATTTTGCATCCGGCGGCAAGGGCGAGCCCTCGATGGTCAGGCCGTCGAACATCTGCTCATTGGGATCGTAGCCGGTCAGCCATGGCGCCAGCACGGCGCCGGCAACGACAATGGCGACAATGACCAGCCCGAGCAGCGCCAGACGACGCTTGACCAGCCGGCGCCAGACGCCGGCGCGCGGCTTGACCGGCATGCGCCCTGGCGCGGTGAGATCAGGCGCGATGGGACTGGTCATCGCCGCCTTCTTCCCCCGTTGCTTCTTCACTTGTCATGGCCACGATCCGCCGCGCGGCATCCTCGACGCTGATCTGCCAGCTCATCGCCAGCGAGCGAAGCTGCGCATAGGCGCGGCCGTCATCGGCGCCTTTCGCCAGTGCCGTCACCGCGCGCACGATGGTCTGGCGCTCGGCGACGCGCTGGCGAAGCGAGGCGATTTCGCTGGCCAGGTGTTTTCGCGCCTCGAAACTTTGCCTTGCGATCAGCAGTGCGCTGTAGACGCCGGCATTGCCGACCGGCTTCAAGAGTTGGGCGTCGGCCTTGTGCGACAATGCCCATTCGATGCGGCCGGGCGCCTCGGAGCCGATCAGCGCCACCAGCGGCATCGGCGCTTCGCCCGGCTTCCACGGGAATTGCTCGTCGAAGCCGAGATCGGCGTCGAAGAAGACGAAATCGGCCGCCAGCGCCTCGGGCGGTAGTTCGGGCCAGCAGTCCAGCGTGATCAGGCCGATGGCCGACAATTGCCTGGTGATCGCCTGCACCGTCGGGTGCGGACGGTGCAGGATGAAGGCCCTGGCGCCGCCGAGATTGGGGATGCGTGGGGTTCTCGTCACGACACCACCCTCAGGCGCGGGCGGCCGAATGTTTTTGCCGGGTCGTAGCGCGACAGATACGGGTCTGGCGCGACTTCGTCCTCGCGGCTGACGACCTCGAAGAAGCCATCCGCGATGCGCCCGATGATCACCGGCAGCGTTGCGTGCTGGGAATGCGCGTCGATGGCGATCGGCCCGAGCCGGGTGGAGAAGCGGCGTTCTGCGAAGGCTCTGGAAAATTCCGCCGGACCGGCTTCGGAATTGCTGGAGAGCACGTCGGCCATCACCTGCACGGAGGCATAGGCGGAGGCCTCGAAAGACGAGGCGAAGGCGGCCGGCCGCGGCGCGAAATACGGCCCGACCGACAGATGTCCCTTGCCGGATTCACCGATCGCCGGCAGCTCACCTTCGGTGAGGTTGCAGGAGATGACGGGACAAGTCTCGGGACTGAAGGCGGCATCCTCGTGACCCAGGTCGCGATAGGCCGCGAGGAAGGCGTAGGACGAGGTGCCGATCAGGTTGTTGAGGATGAAGTTCGGCCGCGTGGCGCGGATCTCCGCGATCAGCCGCGACACATCGGTCTCGCCGATGCGCAGATAACGTTCGCCCAGCACCTTGCCGCCGGCATCCGCGATCAGGTCGCGCGCGACGCGGTTCATCTCCCAGCCCCAGATGTAGTTCGAGCCGAGCAGGAAACCGTTGGCGCCGAAACGCGGCACGACATGCGCCATCAGCGGCACCAGATGCTGGTTGGGGCAGGCGTGCATGTAGACGACGTGCTCGTTGGCCTCGAAGCCCTCATAGGGGCAGGCGTACCAGAGCATGCCGCCCGCCTTCTCGAGCACCGGAATGGCTTCCTTGCGGCTCCACGAGGTGACGCAGCCGACGACATGGCGCGCGCTGCTGGTCCTGAAAATATCCTCGCACAGCGTCGCGTAGCGGTCCGCATTGCTTTGCGGATCGCGCTCGACCGGCACCAGTTCGATGCCTGAGCTGCGATCGGCGTTGATGTCGGCGATGGCGCGCATGGCGCCGATGCGGCACGCATCGGAGACGAGTTGATAGCTCCCCGAGCGGGAATACAGGATGCCGATCTCGATACGCCGTTTCAAACAGATCCCCAAAATGACAATGCCTCGCAGCCAGCGCCGGAAGGGCGAGGCATACGAGGCATTCTTGCCGCCCGGCGATCAGAGCCGGTATTTTGCGCTAGCGTATTCTGTCCGGCGGGTCAGTCAAGCCCTCAACGATATTTGCGTGACCGTCATCGCCGTTTCGCTGCCGCCGGCTATCTGGCCGATCTGGCCGCCGGCCTCTGACCGTGTTGACGCGCATAGGTCACGCAGGCGTCCACCGTGCTGACACAAAGCGCGTCGCGCCTGTTCGGCAAATTGTTGTCGCCGGCATAGGCAACTTCGGCGACGCGGCCGTCGACCATGCGAATTTGCGTGTCGCAATAGCCGCCGGGAGCGACATTGACGGAGCCGCCGACCGCCGGGATCGCGCCTACCGCTAGAGTCGGAACCACAATGCTGAGATTGCCGCGCTGGACGATGCGCTTGTAGGTCCAGATCTGGCCCGATCGGCCGGCGTCGGCGGTGGCGGTCGGAAACCCGGCGCACATTCGAACATCGGCTTCGCTGAGGCCGACCATCTCCTTGCGGGCGGCCGCCGCCGTTGGATCAACCTTGGCGATACGCGACGCATCGTCGGGAACGACGCAGGAAGACTGGATGCCAACGAAGAGAACAGGTAGGGCAAGCTTTTGAATGCAGGAAAATATCATGCCGACCGTCAGATTGGTCCGATGTCAGATTTGCGTGGCGCCCGCCGCTCCTTTCTACCTAGGCAGACAGGCGAAGGGATCAACCCGTTCGGCTTCACGAAAAAGTGGCTGTGGCTGCAACATCAAGGATTTGCGCGTCACGGGGTCTGCATTCGCGCAGGATCAATGGTCCAGCAAGTGCTTCCGGCGCCAGGCGGCGGGCGCTTCGCCGACCCGCGCGCGAAAGAACCGTGAAAAATACGCCGGGTCGTCGAAGCCGATCTCGTAGGCGATGTCCTCCACCGTGCGTACGGTGAACAGCAGCAGGCGCTTGGCCTCCAGCAGCCGCCTTTCGCTGACGACCCGCTTGACGCCGGCACCCAGAACCGCATGGGCAGCCTTGTCGAGAAGATGCGGCGTGGTGGCCAGCGCCTCGACGTAGCGATCGACCGGCCAGTTGTCGCGGAAATGCGCGTCGGCGAGCCGACGCAGGCCCCGCGCCAGCGAAGCATCGGAAGAGGCGGCAGAGGCGGTCACGCCGGGGCTCAGGCGCGCAATGTGGGAGAGTGCGACTGCGATCAGCGCCGGCAGGACCCTGTCATTGCCGGCTTGCGCCTCGGCATATTCGGCGGCGATCATCTCCAGCACCGCCGCCAGTCTCGCCCACGCTGCGTGTCGTGGCAGACCGTCGGCAAAGACCGGCCTGTCCAGCGGCAGCAGGCTGTGAGCGGCGATGGCCGCGAGCGCGCCGTCGGCGACCGAGACGACGATGGCGTCGGTGCCGGGTCCGATCGAGAAGCCATGCACGACAGCGCTCGGCACGAAGCTGACGGCAGGCGCCGAAAAGTCCCAGGATCGGTCTTCGATACGGTAGGTGCCGGAGCCGCTGGTCCAGTAGGTGATCTGGCCCATCTGCGGATGTTTGTGCGCCGCAACCTGACCAAGATGGATGTTGCTGCGCGCAAGCACCGTCTCGACATGCAGGAAACCGACATCGAGCGGCCTCACCGACTCGCCATAGACGAAGAAGTCGGGAATGGAATTCTGGCTCATGGTGCCTGAAAAAGTCCAATCGGTTTTGCCGTTCCGTCCATAACCGATGCATGCCCAAGGCGCTAGTGTTGCGACTCAAGAGGAGGACCATCATGCGATCAGAAGACTTCCGCACTGATAAGGCACGGCCGTTCACCGGGGCCGAGTATCTGGAGAGCCTGCGCGACGGCCGCGAGGTCTATATCAATGGCGAACGCATTGCCGATGTCACCACGCACCCGTCGATGCGCAATTCGGCGCGGTCGCTGGCGCGCCTCTACGATGCGCTGCATGATCCCCTGCGACGGGACACGCTGACCTCGCCGACCGACACCGGCTCGGGCGGCTACACCCACAAATATTTCCGGGTTGCCAAATCCTCGGCTGAGCTTGTTACCCAGCAGACGGCGATCGCCGAGTGGTCGCGCATGTCCTATGGCTGGATGGGGCGCACGCCCGACTACAAGGCGGCGCTGATGAACACGCTCGGCGCCAATGCCGACTGGTACGGGCCGTTCAAGGACAATGCTCTGTCCTGGCACAAACGTGCGCAGGAAGCCGCACTGTTCATGAACCATGCCATCGTCAATCCGCCGATCGACCGCCACAAGCCGGCCGAACAAGTGAAGGACGTCTTCGTCCACATCACCAAGGAGACGGATGCCGGCATCTATGTCTCCGGCGCAAAGGTGGTGGCGACGTCCTCGGCGCTGACCCACTACAATTTTCTGGCGCAGGGCTCGGCGACGATCACTGAGGATCCGTCGCTGTCGGTGATGTTCATCGTGCCGATGAATGCGCCGGGGATAAAGATGTTCTGCCGCGTCTCCTACGAGCAGACGGCCAACACGGTGGCGGCGCCCTTCGACTATCCGCTGTCGTCACGCTTCGACGAGAACGACGCGATCCTGGTGCTCGACAATGTCTTCATCCCCTGGGAGGACGTTCTGGTGCTGCGCGACGCGCAGAAAATCCTGTCCTTCCATCCGGCATCCGGCTTCATGCATGGCTACTGCTTCCAGGGCTGCACGCGTTTCGCCGTCAAGCTCGATTTCCTCGCCGGCCTGCTGGCCAAGGCGCTGCGCGCCACGGGCGGCGATGCTTTCCGCGGCAACCAGGCGGCACTGGGCGAGGTCATCGCACTCAGGCACATGTTCTGGAGCTTTTCCAACGCCATGGCCTACAACCCGATCCCGTGGGCGAATGGCGCGGTGCTGCCCAATCTGGAAGCCGCGCTCGCCTACCGCACCTTCATGTCGGAAGCCTATCCGCGCGTCATCGACACCGTGCGCCGGGTAATCGCGTCCGGGCTGATCTACCTGCCGTCGTCGGTGCGCGACTTCAACAACCCCGAGATCGACAGATATCTGGCGCAATATGTGCGTGGCTCCAACGACATGGGCCACATCGAGCGCATCAAGATCATGAAGCTTTTGTGGGACGCGACCGGCACCGAGTTCGGCGGCCGCCACGCGCTCTACGAGCTCAACTATGCCGGCGCGCCGGAAGAGGTGCGGCTGCAGGTGCTGAAAGGAGCTGAACGCGGCGGGCGGCTGAAGGCGATGGAAGAGCTCGTCGACACCTGCATGGCCGACTATGACGAGAATGGCTGGACGGGCGATACCTGGTTCAATCCGCTTGTCTCAACGGCCGAGTGAAACCAGATGGCCACGCAGATTTCGAAAGCCGATTTCCGCGACGCCATGGCGAGGGTCTGTGCGCCGGTCAACATCGTCACCACCGATGGCCCGGCAGGGCGCGGCGGCTTCACCGCCACCGCCATGTGCAGCGTCTCCGACGAGCCGCCGACGCTGCTGGTGTGCATGAACGGGCGCTCGACGCAGGCCGCCATGTTCCTGTCCAACCAGCGCTTCTGCGTCAACGTGCTGACGCATGACCACATGCATCTGGCGGGAAAATTCGCTGGCGCGGCCAGGGACATGGAGGCACGCTATGCCTCGGCGCGCTGGCAGACGCTGACCTCCGGCACGCCGGCACTCTCGGATGCGATCGTCAATTTCGATTGCGAGATCGAGACTGTACATGTCGTCGGCACGCACAATGTCATGATCGGCCGCGTCATCGACGTCCGGCACGGCAGCGGCGGCTCGGCCCTGCTCTATGTCGACCGCAGCTATACGCAGCCGACGCGGCTGGGCAGCTTTGGCGGGTGAAGCCGGGCGTCAGACGGTTTGGTGGCGGGAAGGCCTCCGCCTATCCCGTACGCGGCCGTGCCATCAGCCAGTCTTTCACCCCCGCCGATCCAGCCTCGCCACCAGCCGGTCCCCCGCCCACTGGATGCCGCAGACCAGGATGATCAGCACGATGACCACCGCGATCATGACGGACGTCTCAAATCGTTGATAGCCGTAGCGGATGGCGAGGTCGCCGAGGCCGCCGGCGCCAATGGCGCCGGCCATGGCCGAGGCACCGATCAGCGTCACCAGCGTCACCGTGAAGCCGGCGACGATGCCGGGCAGGGCTTCCGGCACCAGCACCTCGCGGATGATCGTCCAGCGGTTGCCGCCCATGGCGCGCGCCGCCTCGATCAAGCCACGGTCGACCTCACGCAACGACACTTCGGCAATGCGCGCGTAATAGGGCGTGGCGGCGATCGACAGCGGCACGATGGCTGCCCATGTGCCGATCGAGGTGCCGACGATCAGCCGCGTCACCGGGATCAGTGCCACCAGAAGGATGATGAAGGGCACCGAACGGAAGCCGTTGATGACGGCGCCGAGCGCCCGGTTCACCCACAGGCTTTCGGCAATCCCGCCGCGTTCGGTGGCGATCAGTGCCAGGCCGAGCGGCAGGCCGAAGACCAGCGAGATGAGGCCGGAGGCGGCTGTCATCAGGACGGTTTCCCAGATCGAACGCAGCAGAAGTTCAAACAGGATCGGCGACATGGCCAAGCACCTCCACCCGCGCCTGGCGGGTCTTCAGGAATGTGATGATGTCAGCGAGATGATTTGCATCGCTGCCGGGAACAGACAGGAACAGCGTGCCGACGGGCTGCTGCTGGATATGGTCGATGCCGCCGTGGATGAGGCGGAAGGCGCCTGGAACAGCCGTGGCAAGGTCGGACAGCAACGGGCCGCGTGCCCCATCGCCGGCCACGTCGACGCGCAGGATCGTCTCCGCGCCGGCCGCCGGCAGCAGCCGGGCCGCCAGTTCGGCTGGCAGCTGCGGCCGGATGGCGCCGAGCAGGCTTTTGGTGATGTCTGATTGTGGGTCGGCAAACACCGACCAGACCGGCCCTTGCTCGACGATGCGCCCGGCGTCGATCACCGCAACGCGGTCGGCGATCGAGCGGACCACCTCCATCTCATGGGTGATCAGAAGGATGGTCAGCCCAAGCTGCCGGTTGATGTCCTTGAGAAGGGCGAGGATGGAGCGCGTTGTTTCCGGATCGAGCGCCGAGGTGGCTTCGTCCGACAAGAGCAGCGCCGGGCGTGCTGCCAGCGCCCGGGCGATGCCGACACGCTGCTTCTGGCCGCCCGACAGTGACGCCGGATAGGCTTTTGCCTTCTCGGACAGGCCGACGAGGTCGAGCAGTTCGGCGGCGCGCTTCAGTCGCTCGGCCTTCGAGCGGCCCTCGATCTTCAGCGGCAGCGCCACATTGTCTTCGACGGTCTTGGCCGACAGCAGGTTGAAATGCTGGAAGATCATGCCGATGCGCCGCCGCAGCGGCTGCAGCTCGCGCTCGCCAAGCCGGCTGATCTCTCGGCCGTCGATGAACACCTCGCCGGAGTCAGGCCGTTCCAGCCCGTTCAGGCAGCGGATCAGCGTCGACTTGCCGGCGCCGCTGCGGCCGATGATACCGAGGATCTCGCCCTTGCGCACGGTCAGCGAGATGCCGTCGAGCGCCGCTGTCGCACCGAAGCGGCGCTTCAGCTCGACGAGGCGCACGACGTCCTGAGACGCGTCGGGCCGGGCATGGATCGGATCGGCGGTTTCTCCGGATGCCGTGATATGCTGGTTCATGAATGTTCCTGTTCCCGAAAACGCAATCGCGGCCCGCGCCTGAGCGCGGACCGCTGTTGCTATCGAACCGGGCTTCCGGTCGACCGGATCAATAGGCGCTGAGGCCGGTGCCCTTGTAGACCTTGTCGAACTCGGCCTTCACCGCCTCGTTCTGATAGGAGGCGACCAGCGTCTTCACCCAGGCCTCGTTCTCGTTACCGGCCTTCACCGCGATGAAGTTGCGGTAGGGATTGTCGGCGATCGGCTCCTGCGCGATGCGGTTTTCCGGCGTCAGGCCGCTTTTCAGCGCCCAGTCGGTGTTGACCACGGCCGCGTCGAGATCCTCGACCGAGCGGCCGACAATGCCGGCGTCCAGTTCCTTGATCACCACCTTCTTCGCGTTCTCGGCGATGTCGACGGTGGTGGCGAGAATGCCGGTGCCGTCCTTCAATTTGATCACGCCCTCGTTCTGCAGCACGCGCAGCGCCCGGCCTTCATTGGATGGATCGTTCGGCACGCCGACGACCGCGCCCTCGGGCAGGTCGGCGACTGCTTTGTACTTCTTCGAGTAGAGGCCGATCGGCCACACGCCGGTATAGCCGACGCGCACGATATGATACCCTTGAGTCTTGATCTGGTTGTCGAGATAGGGCTGGTGCTGGAAGGCGTTGGCGTCGATTTCGCCGCGCTCCAGCGCCTCATTGGGCTGGGTGTAGTCGTTGAACACCACGGTTTCGATGGAGAGGCCCTTTTCGGCGGCCTGGGCGACGACGACTCGCCAGACATCCTCGTCCTCACCGCTGATGATACCCACCTTGATCGCCTTTTTGTCCTCGGCGAACGATGCGCCGGGCGCCATCAGGCTGCCGATCGCCACGGCCGAGGCGAACAGCAGAGCAAGGCCACTGCGCCGGTTGACGGTTGACCCCGGGGAAGATGGCAAAGTGTTCTTGAAGTCGGACATGATTGATCTCTGTGGTTGTGAAGTCATGGCAGCGAGGCGGATTGCCTAGCCTTGGTCACATCCTCAGAAATTCTATCAAGTTTATCAAAGAACGCCTTTCGCCGTTCTCGCCAAAGCCGGGAATATTCTCTCAAAATTTTCGGGTGAGTGAGAACGAGACGCCATTGAATCGATCGCCGCGGGCTACGATGCGATCCGCTGCGCTTCGGAGGTAAGATCGGACTCTCGGAAAAACCGGCGCTGACGCCAGGCTCAAAGCGCGATCCACGCCGTCTTCAGTTCCAAATATTTCTCCAGCGCGTGAAGCGACTTGTCGCGGCCGAAACCGGACTGTTTGACGCCGCCGAGCGGCACGGTGATGTCGGCGCCGCCATAGGTGTTGACGTGGACGACGCCGGCATTGATGGCGCGCACCATGCGGTGTGCTGTGGAGAGGTTTGATGTCCACACCGCCGAGGCGAGCCCGTAGACGGTCGAATTGGCAAGCCGCACCGCCTCCTCCTCGGTCTCGAAGCGCATGACGCCGAGCACTGGCCCGAACACCTCCTCGCGCGCAAGCTGCATGTCTTGCGTGACATTCTCGAAGATCGTCGGCGCCATGTAGCTGCCGCCGGTCTCGGTCAGAATCCGCTCGCCACCGGTGACCAGCTGGGCGCCTTCTTCGGTGGCTCTGGCGACGAAACCGAGATTCTTGTTCAGTTGCTCGGCGCTCGACACGGCGCCGACATCGCTGGTGAGATCGAGCGGATCGCCGACTTTGAGCCGCGTGGTTGCCGCGACAAGTTCGTCCATGAACCGATCATAGACCGCTGACTGGACCAGAAGCCGCGAGCCGGCGACGCAGACCTGGCCGGAATTGCGAAAAATGCCGTTGGCCGAGACGACCGCCGCCTGTTTCAGGTCGGGAGCATCGGCAAAGACGATGTTGGGCGACTTGCCGCCGAGTTCGAGGAAGACGCGATTCAGATTGGAGCGAGCGGAATATTCGAGCAGCCGTCGGCCGACCGGCCCCGAGCCGGTGAAGGCGATGGCGTCGACATCCATATGCAGGCCGAGCGCTTCGCCGGTGACCGCGCCACGGCCGGTGACGACATTGAGCACACCGGCGGGAAGTCCGGCCTCGCTTGCCAATTCGGCCAGCCGCAGCAGCGTCAGCGAAGCGATCTCCGGCGGCTTGACCACCACGCAATTGCCGGCGGCAAGTGCGGGCGCGATCTTCCAGGCGCCGATCATCAGCGGAAAGTTCCACGGCACGATGACGCCGACGACGCCGAGCGGCTCCTTGTGGATCAGTCCGAGCACATTGTCGGCCGTTGGCGCGATCTCGCCGTAGACCTTGTCGATCGCCTCGGCATAGTAGCGGATGGTGCCGGCGGCCGAGAGCGGTTCGGCCTTGTAGGCCATGCCGATCTCGGTGCCATTGTCGCGCACGCCGAGCACGGCGAGCTCGTCGGCATGCTTTTCGACCAGCTCGGCGAATTTCGTCAGCACCTTCTTGCGAAAGGCCGGCGCTGATCGCGACCACGAGCCCTTCTCGAACGCCTTGCGCGCCGACTTCACGGCGCGGTCGATATCGGCGGCGTTGCCGTCGGCGATGCTGGCGAAAGGTCGGCCGTCGATCGGCGACGTCACCGGCAGGCTTGCGCCGCTTGTTGCCTCGATCTGCACGCCATCGATGAACAGGCCCCGTGCGCCGATCTCCGTCCTGCGCAGCGTGTCGATGGCATTCTGACTGATCATGGGTGACGGACTCCTAGGGAAACATGCAATGTGGTTGGCGCGCGGAATTCCCAGCCGCGAAACACCGGCTCCTTGCCAGGCACAAGGCTGAGATGGGGGAAGCGCAGAAGCAACAGCCTCACCGCAAGGCACATCTGCTCGCGTGCGAAAAACCGGCCCGAACAGAAATGATGGCCGAAGCCGAAGGCGGCATGATTGCCTTCGTCGCGGTTGATGTTGAAGCGGTCGGGATCGGCAAAGCGGCTCTCGTCGCGGCTTGCCGAGGAGACGAGTGCGGCGACCGCGGCGCCGGCCGGGATCGTCACGCCGCCAAGCTCCACCGCCTGCGTCGTCTGCCGCGTCTGCGTGCCGATCGGCGCCACCCAGCGCAGGCCCTCGTCGACCGCCTTCGGCACGAAGGTCTCGGGATCGGCGAGCACCTGCCGCATCTGTTCGGGATGGCCCAGCAGACCGGCGAGGATCGAGCCGGCGCCATGTCCGGGTTCCTGCATGCCGCCGAGCAGGATGACCTTGATGCTCGGCATCAAAAAATCGATCGGCCGCGTCGTGCCCTCCGGCATGCCGTCATGCAGCATATGCGACAGCGCGGAATCATCCGGCGCGTGGACAAGCCTTTCCAGCGTCGGCAAGATGGCGTCGCCGACCTCGGCACTGATCGCGTCGGCGATCTCCTGCCGCTTCGGGTCGTTCTCGAAATTGATGGCGCCCTGGGCAAGGCCATAGAACCAGCGGCGCAGCGTCTGCATGTCGATGTCGGCAAGGCCGAGCGAGCGCGCCAGGCTGAGCGTCGACACCGGTTCGAAATAATCGGCCATCAGCTCGGCGGAGCCTTGGTTGACGATCCGGTCGAGAAAAGGTTCGGCAATCGACCGCACGAGGTCGCCGGCATAGGCGGCGACGGTGCGCGGCCGGTATTTCGGATCAACGCCCTGTCGCAGCTGTTTATGCGTTTCGCCATCGGTGGTCAGGATGGTCGGCTTGCCGAAGGAGCGCTCGACCGGCGACGAGCCGACGACGGCGGAGAAGATGTCGGGCGACTTGGCGACGCTCTCGACATCCTTCCAGCGGGTGACGAACCACAGATTGACCGCGGGCACGAAAGCAACAGGCGCACTGCGCCTGAGCTCTGCATAGATCGGATAGGGATCGGCTTCCAAAGCCTCGACGGTGATATTTTCGGCAAAGCTCAAATCCGCCACTCCCCTTGTGGTGTAAGGGCGGCGTGGCACGCCGCCCCTTTGCTTTTCTCAATCTTTCAGCGGCTGGCCGAGGTTTTCGAAGGCTATGGGATCGCGGCTCTTCAGCGCGCTGGCCAGCAGCAGGCCGACGATCGCGGCGATCAGCACCAGCCCCGGCAGGAACACGCCAAGAAAGCCGCCGGCCCCGGACAGGCTGCCGAAATTGATGACGATCAGGTAGATGATGATGACGAAAGCGATGAAGGTCAGCCCGGGCAGGATGGTGGTCTTCAGCGCGTTCTCCTGGGCTGCCGGGTTGGCGCGGAAGAACATCACCACGGCCAGCGAGGCCACCGCCATCATCACGATGACGCCGAGCGTCGCGACATTGGTCAGCCACGAAAACAGCGCCAGCACCGGATCGAGGCCGAGCACGGCGAACAGGCCGACGACGACCGCGGCGAGCACGCTCTGGAGGACGGAAGCGACATGCGGGCTCTGGTGCACCGCATGCGTCACGCCAATCGTCTGCGGCAACAGTTTTTCGCGGCCCGAGACATAGATATAGCGCGCAACCGCATTGTGGAACGCCAGCACGCCGGCAAACAGGCTCGACACGAACAGGATGCTCATCGCCTGCGACAGCATCGTGCCGGCGTAACGATCCGACAGGCCGAACAGGAAGGTCGTCGGATCCTGCAGCCCTTGCAGCGTCGGCAGCAGCTTGTCGACACCGGCGCCGACCGCCATCAGCCATGCCGTGAGCATGTAGAAGACGCCGATCAACACGACCGAAAAATAGGTGGCGCGCGGAATGGTGATCTTTGGATCGCGGGCTTCCTCGGCATAGATCGTCGTCGCCTCGAAACCGATGAAGGCGGCAAAGCAGAACAGAATGGCGATGGCCGGCGAGCCTGATGTGATCTGGCTCCAGCTGAACGGCGCCGCCGACAGGCCGCTATCGCCGCCGGTCTTGAGGATGGCGATGTCGAGGACCAGCACCACAAGATATTCGCACAGCACCAGCACCGTCAGGATCTTGGCGGAGAGGTCGACCTGCCGATAGCCGAGCACGGCGACCAGCGCGATGGCGATGAAGCTCCACGCCCACCAGGGCAGGTTGATGCCCCAGCCGGCGAACAGGCCTGATGTCGCGGCGCCGAGCAGGCCCATGACCCCGATCTGCATGGCATTGTAGGACAGGATGGCGATCAGCGCGGTGGCGCCGCCGGCCATGCTGCCGAGGCCGCGCGCGGCATAGGCATAGAAGGCGCCGGCATTGCCGACATGGCGTGACATGGCGACATAGCCGACCGCGAACAAAAGCAGCAGGATGGTGACGATCAAATAGGTGCCCGCAAAGCCGGCGCCATTGCCCATCAGCATGCCGAGCGGCGTGCCGCCGGCGACGGCCGTGAGCGGGGCGGCCGCCGAAATCACCATGAAGGTGATGGCGCCGACGCCGAGACTGTTCTTGCGCAGCCTGTTGGCCGGCGCCTGTTCTGCAACTGCTGTCATTGATCCCTCCTGTTTGCAAACCCTCAGGCTCGCCGGCCGAATGGCCTGTCCCATGCACTCTGGCGGTTGGTTCATTATTTGAACCGTTATTTTGAATATAGACTTGCAAACAATGCCGATGCCTGTCAAGTTAATTCACACGTTAAATGATTGTCCCGAACCGGGAGGCAAATTTGAGTACGGTCGGAAAAGCGATCTCGCTTCTGGAGCTGTTCAACGTCGAAGAGCCCGAGCTCGGCCTGTCCGATCTGGCGCGCCGCTCGGGCTTCGACAAGGCGACGACACGGCGGCTGCTGGTTGCGCTGGCCGGCCATGGTTTTGTCGAGCAGGATATCGGCACGCGGCACTATCGCCTCGGCGCCGGCCTGTCGCGGCTGGCGCGCATCCGGGAGGCGCGCTTCCCCTTCCTGCAGACAGCTGTTCCGCTGGTGCGGGACCTGGCAGCATCGACGGCCGAGACCGTGCATTTGTCGGAATTCGGCGTCGACAGGCTGGTCACCGTCCATGTCGAGCATCCGGCATGGGCGAACCGGGTCAACATCGACATCGGTCAGTTGCTGCCCCTGCATTCGACCGCGTCGGGCATCGCCTATCTGGCCTTCGCCCGCGACGAGACCGTCAAGGCGTGCCTGACGGGTTCCCTCGACGCTTTCACGGCCCATACGCTGATCGAACCGGCCGCCATCTCAAGATGCATGAGCGAGGCGCGCGAGCGCGGCTATTCGATCTGCGACCAAGGCTATGAGGAAGGTGTGATCAGCGTCGCGGCGGCAATCCGCGGGGCGGATGGCTTTGCGCTCGGCACCATCGCGGTGGCGGCGCCAAAGGCCAGAACGACGGCAGCCGCGATCACAGAGCGGGGACTTGCCGTGAGGGAGGCGGCACGGGAGATTTCCATGCGCCTCAACGGCGAAAACCTGCAAATCTTGAGGAGGCAGGCCTGATGCCCTCGGAGACAGCGCCCCGCATCCTGGTCATCGGCACGGGCGACACAAAGGCCGAAGAGCTGCTGTTCATGAAACAGTGCATCGAGCAGTCAGGCGGCAGCGCCGTGATGATGGATGTCAGCGTGCTGGGCGACCCGCCCTACAGCCCGGACCACGACAAGCATGCCGTGGCCCGGGCCGTGGATGTGACGATCGCCGAGATCGTTTCGAGCGGTGACGAGAACACCGCCATGACGCTGATGGCCGGCGGCGCCGTGCAGCTGGTGCGCAAGCTCCATCAAAACGGCGAGATCGACGCCTTCATCGCCATCGGCGGTTCGATGGGGACAGATCTGGCGCTCGACGTGGCGCTTTGCCTGCCGCTCGGCGTGCCGAAATTCGTCGTCTCGACCATCGCCTATTCGCACCTCATCCCGCCCGAGCGCGTCGCGCCCGACCTGATGATGATCCTCTGGGCCGGCGGGCTGTACGGCCTCAACTCGATCTGCAGGCTGGTCCTGTCACAGGCCTGTGGTGCGGTCGTCGGCGCGGCCAGGATTGTGCTGGAGGCCCGCATGTCGGCTCCGGCAATCGGGCCGACCATCGGCATAACCTCGCTCGGCAGCAGCTGCCTGCGCTACATGAAGACGCTGAAGCCGGCGCTGGAACAGCGCGGCTATGACGTTGCCGTCTTCCACACCACCGGAATGGGCGGCCGCGCCTTCGAATCGATTGCCGGTCAGGACCATTTTTGCGCGGTGTTCGACTTCAGCCTGCAGGAAATTACCAATCATCTCGCGGGCTCCGTCGTCAGTTCCGGCACCGACCGGCTGGAGAATGCCGGCGCTCGCGGCACTCCGCAGATCGCCGCACCCGGGGCGGTCGACATGGTCGATCTGCCGACCTGGCAGGATTTGCCGGCTAAATTCTCGACGCGGCCCTTTCATGCCCACAACAGGCTGATCGCGTCGATCACCGTCGATGCCGACGATCGTCGGCAGGTCGCCAGGACCATCGCCGCCAAGCTCGGCGCCGCGAAAGGCCGCTCCGCCTTCATCCTGCCTACCGGCGGCATCCAGGAATGGGACGTGCAGGGCGAGCCGCTCTATGAACCCGAGGCTCTCGCGGCCTTCGCAGATGAAATGCGCAGGGCTATTCCCGCCGGGGTCGAGTTCCACGAGATCGACGCTCACATCAACAGCGACGACTTCGTCGGCAAGGCGCTCGAGATATTCGACCGCTGGGTCGAGGAAGGCATCGTCCCGCGCGGCAAGCCGGCCAAGGGAGTGGCAGCGTGAGCGCTGTTCCCGCCCAGGCGCTTGTCCTTGATTTCGGCGGCGTCGTCACCCGGACGCTGTTCGAGACGCATGCCTTAACCGAACAGGCGCTCGGCCTTGCGCCGGGAACGCTGCAATGGCGCGGGCCGTTCGATCCGGACAGCGATCCGCTGTGGCGCGCGATGCAGGCCGACGAGATCAGCGAGCGCGACTACTGGCGCTCCCGCACCAGTGAGGTCGGTCGGCTGGTCGGGGAGGACTGGCAGGCGATGGAGACCTTCGTCCAACGAGCGCGCGGCGCCGAGCCGGAAAAGGTGGTGCGGCCCGAGGCCGACAGCGCCATTCGCACGGTGCATGCGGCGGGTTTTCGGCTGGCGATCCTGTCAAACGAACTCGACCTGTTCTACGGCGCCGATTTCCGCCGGCGGCTGCCGTTGCTCGGCCTGTTCGACCTCATCGTCGACGCCACCTATACCGGCATCCTCAAGCCCGATCCACGCGCCTATGCCTTGGTCACCGAGGCGCTCGGCCTGCCTGCCGGCGCTTGCGTCTTCGTCGACGACCAGCAGCGCAATGTCGATGGCGGCTCTGCTGCCGGCATGCGCACGGTTCATTTCGACGTCGCTCGCCCGGCTCATTCCTATGCCGAGGCCCTCAGTCATTTCGGCCTCGTCCCAGTTGCCTGAGTTTTTTTGCGGAGTCCTCTATGCGCGACATCAATTTTCTCACCGAAACCAACGCCAAGCCAATCTGGCACCCGATGGCGCATCCGGCCGAGATGCGGGCCAACCCGCCAAAGGTGATCATGAAAGGCGAGGGTGTGATGGTCACCGACATCGCCGGCAACACCGTGCTCGACGCCGTCGGCGGCCTGTGGAACGTCAATCTCGGCTACAGCTGCGAACCGATCAAGCAGGCGATCGCCGACCAGCTCGGGGCGCTGCCCTATTATTCCGGCTTTCGCGGCACCTCGACCGGGCCGTCGATAGAACTCGCCTACGAACTCTGCGAATGGTTCGAGCCAGAAGGCATGGTGCGGACCTTCTTCACCTCGGGCGGCTCGGATTCGGTCGAAACGGCACTTCGGCTGGCCAGGCAATACTGGAAGATCCGCGGCCAGGCCGACCGGACAAAATTCCTCGCCCTGAAGAAGGGCTATCACGGCACGCATTTTGGCGGCGCGTCGGTCAACGGCAACGCCAATTTCCGTCGCAACTACGAGCCGCTGCTGCCCGGCGTCTTCCACATTCCCGCGCCCTGGACCTTCCGCAACCCGTTCGATGAGACCGACCCGGTGCGGCTGGCGAAACTGTGCGCCAAGGCGCTGGAGGACGAAATCGCCTTCCAGGGCGGCGACACCATCGCCGCTTTCATCATGGAGCCGGTTCTCGGCGCCGGCGGCGTCATCGTTCCGCATGAGAGCTTCATGCCACTGGTGCGTGAGATCTGCGACCGCCATGAAATCCTTTTGATCGCCGACGAGGTGGTGACGGGCTTCGGCCGCACCGGCGCATGGTCGGGCTCGCGTCTGTCCGGCGTGAAGCCGGATTTCATGACCATCGCCAAGGCGATCACGTCAGGCTATTTCCCGCTCGGCGCGACCTTGATCGGCGGAAAAGTCGCCGATGTCTTCGAGGCCGACAAGACCAGTTTTGGTGCGATCGGCCACGGCTATACCTATTCCGGCCACCCGGTCGGCTGCGCGGCGGGTCTGGCGGCGCTTGCGGAGACCAAACGGCTTCGCCTGAACGAGAACGCGGCGGCACGGGGCGTCGAACTCGCGGCCACGCTGGAGGGGCTGAAGGCCAGGCATGCGATCGTCGGCGATGTCAGGTACAAGGGCCTGATGGCGGCGCTGGAGCTGGTCTCGGACCGCACGACGAAAAAGCCGGCCGACAAGAAGACCATGGCCGTGGTTTCGGAGGCCGCCTATGAGGCCGGCGTCATGCTGCGTGTGTCGGGCAACACCATCATCCTGTCGCCGCCGCTCATCATCAGCGCTGCCGATGTGACGAAGATCGGCGAAGCATTGGATGCAGGCCTGTCGAAGGCCTGACGGTTAGCTGGCCACAACGGAGTTTCAAGACGCAATGAGCCAATCGCAAGAAGCACTGGTTAGCCGGCGTTCCCGCCTGCTCGGCGCGAAATCGCAATTGTTCTACGACGAGCCCGTGCATCTGGTGCGCGGCGAAGGCGTCTGGCTCTACGATGCCGATGGTCGGAAATATCTCGACGCCTACAACAATGTCGCACATGTCGGCCACTGCCACCCGCATGTGGTCGAAGCCCTGTGCCGGCAGGCCAGCCTGCTCAACACCCACACGCGCTATCTGCACACCGCCATCCTTGATTATGTCGAGCGGCTGACCGCGACCTTCGATGCCAGCCTGTCGTCCGCCATCCTGACCTGCACCGGCAGTGAGGCCAACGACATCGCGCTGCGCATGGCGCAGGCCGCAACCGGCCGCATGGGCATCATCGCCACCGACGCCACCTACCATGGCAACACCACGGCGGTTTCGCAGCTCAGCACCCGCATGCCGCCGGTCGGCGGCCGCGCCCGCAATGTCAGGCTGGTGCCGGCGCCTGACAGCTATCGCCATCCGGATGCGATGGCCAACGGCAAAGCCTTTGGCGACGCGGTGCGCGAAGCCATCGCCTCGCTGGAGCAGGATGGCATCGGCCTGTCCGGTATCATCCTCTGTCCGCTGCTCGCCAATGAAGGCTTTCCGACGCTCCCGTCCGGATTTTTCGACGACGCGATGCGCGCGGTGCGTGACGCCGGCGGACTGGTCATCGCCGATGAGGTGCAGCCTGGTTTCGGCCGCACCGGCAGCCATTTCTGGGGCCACCAGCGCGCCGGCTTCGTGCCCGACATCGTCACCATGGGCAAGCCGATGGGCAACGGCCATCCGGTCGCCGCGGTGGTCACCACCAAGGACACATTGGCGACCTTCCGCAACGCTTTCCGTTACTTCAACACCTTTGGCGGCAATCCGGTTTCCTGCGCGGTGGCCAATGCCGTCCTCGACGTCATCGAGCAGGAAGATCTCGTCGCCAACGCACGTGACGTCGGCGCCTGTGCGCTCGGTCTGCTGCGCCCGCTGGCCGAGCGCCATGAATGCATCGGCGAGGTCAGGGGCGCCGGCTTGTTCTTCGGCGCCGAACTGGTTCACGACCGCGAGACGCGCGAGCCGGCGCCCGACATTGCCGAGCAGGTCGCCAACCGCATGCGCCACCGCGGTGTGCTCATGGGCAAGACCGGCATCCACGGCAATGTGCTGAAGATCCGCCCGCCCATGCCGTTCTCGCGCGACAATGCCGACGTCCTGATCGGCGTCCTCGACGAGGTGCTGGGTGAAGTCGGCGGAGTGAAGGCGTGAACGCTGTTTCCACGCAATCCGAGCCCGAGACGGCAGCCGATGTCACCGAGCTTGCCAAGCGCGCGCTCGAACATTGGGGCATTCGTGAGGGTGAGCCGGAGCTGCTGAAATTCCGCGAGAACGCGGTGTTTCGCGTCATCTTGCCAACAGGCCAGCCGGCCGCCATGCGCATTCATCGGCTTGGCTATCACACGGACGCCGCCCTGCGCTCGGAACTGCAATGGATGGGCTTTCTGCAATCGGCCGGCATCGCCACACCCTCGCCGGTCGCCACGCCGGCCGGCGATCTGTTCGTGCTCGTCAGCGCCAACGCCTCAGTGCAACCCCGGCAAGTCGATTGCCTGAGCTGGCTGGAAGGCCGCGCCGTCGGTGCGCGAGGCGTGCCGCTGGATTTTACGCCCGAGCAGGCAAGACAGGTCTTTACCGCGCTGGGCCGAGCCATCGCCCACATGCACAATGTCACGTCTGCCTGGGCGCCTCCGTCCGGCTTTGCCCGCCATGCCTGGGATTCCGATGGCTTCTTCGGCGCGAACCCGAATTGGGGCCGCTTCGAGACCTCGCCCTTCCTCGACGGCCCTCATCGCGAGCTGGTTTTCCAGGCGCGGGAAAAGGCCGTGAAGGCGCTGTCGGAGCATGAACGCAGCGCCCGCAATTTCGGCATCATCCACGCCGATCTGGTGCGCGAGAACGTGCTCGTCCATGACGGCGCGATCCGCATCATCGACTTCGACGATTGCGGCCATGGCTGGCACATGTACGACCTTGCCGTCGCGCTCTACCAGAACCGCGATGAGGCGATCTATCCGCTGATCGAGGCCGCTTTGCTCGAGGGCTATCGGCAGGAGCGGGCACTGACCGCGCGCGACATCGCCGCGCTGCCGCTGTTTTCGGCGTTGCGTGCCTTTGCTTTCCTCGGTTGGGTGCAGAGCCGCGTCGAAGGCGACATCACCAGGGATGTCGGCCAGCGTATGTCGGCCATCGCAGCCGATGTGGTGATTGCCTATCTGCGTGGCGAATAGGGCCGATCGATAAGAACTGGCGGGTCGTCAGCCCTTCGCGAAATGGATGCTGACCGTGCCCGAACTGCCGAAATCGGCAACGATCGTGTCGCCGGGCCGCGCCTCGACCGGGCGCACGAACGATCCAGAGAGCACCACCTCGCCAGCCGCGATCGACATGCCGTAGCGGGCGAGCCTGTCCGCCAGCCAGGCGATGCCCATGGCCGGGTGGTTGAGCACGCCGGCGCCGAGCCCGGTTTCCTCGACCTCGGCGTTGCGCGAGACGATGGCACCGATCCAGCGCATGTCGGCCTCATCAGGACGTTGCCGCCGGCCGCCGATGACAATGCCGGCATTGGCGGCATTGTCGGAAATCGTGTCGAAGAAGGTGCGCACCTTCTTCGTCTCGGCATCGACGCGTTCGATGCGCGTATCGAGGATTTCCAGCGCCGGTGTGATGTAGTCGGTGGCGTGGAGCACGTCGGAGATGGTCACGCCGGGGCCTTTCAGCGGCGCCTTCATGACGAAGGCGATCTCGGCCTCGACGCGCGGCTGGATGAAGCGGCCGGCCGGCACCGTCGCGCCGTCATGGAAGAACATGTCGTCGAACAGCACGCCCGAATCCGGCGTGTCGATGGCAAGCGCGTACTGCATTGCCTTCGATGTCAGCCCGATCTTCCAGCCCTTCGGCTTCAGCCCGGCATCGATCTTTCGCGTCACCAGCGCCGCTTGCACGCGATAGGCGTCCTCCATCGTCGCATCGGGAAAATCGAGGCTGAGCAGACGGATCTGGCGGCGCGACCGCTCGGCCTCGAACAGCCGTGCCGCGGCGTCCTCCACCTGTTCCGGGGTCATTGCGCTGCCTCGTCGACGACACCGTTTCTGAGCACGCCGATGCCTTCGGCCTCCACCTCGATCACGTCGCCGGGCTTCAGCCAGATCGGCGGCTCGAAGCGGGCGCCGGCGCCGGCCGGCGTGCCGGTGACGATGATATCGCCCGGCACCAGCGTGGTGAAGGTCGAGATGTAGTTGATGATCTTGCGGAAGGAAAAAATCATCCGGCTGGTGCGGTCCTGCTGGCGCAACTCGCCATTGACGCGGGTGGTCAGTGCGATATCGGCGATCTGCGCCTCTTCGCTGAACGGCACCAGCCATGGGCCGATCGAGCCGCTGCGGTCGAAATTCTTGCCTTGCGTGACGTTGAACTTGGCATGCCGCACCCAGTCGCGGATGGTGCCTTCATTGCACAGCGACAGCGCCGCGATATGGCCGAGCGCGTCGGCCTCGGCAATGCGCCGGCCGGCCTTGCCGATGACGATGACGATCTCGCCCTCATAGTCGAGCTGCGGTGATTCCGGCGGCCGCACCAGCGGCGCGCCATGGCCGACGAACGAGCGGGGAAAGCGGATGAACAGTGACGGGTTGGAGGGCGCTGCCTGGCCGTCCTTGTACTCCTCGTTGCGGTCGGGGTAGTTGACGCCGACGCAGATGATCTTTTCCGGTGACGGGATCGGGATTTCATAGGCGATGGCGTCGAGCGGGAAATCTGCGGCGAAGGCCTCGGCCGCTTCCGCCAGCCGCCGCAAGGCGCCGGCCTCGATCACTTCACGCAGCGTCGGCCATTGGCCGTAACGAGCCGACAGGTCGATGACGCCCTTGCTCGTGATCGCGCCATAGCGCGCCTTGCCGCCGACGGTGAAGGTAGCGAGCCGTGCGGGGTTCATGCTGCGGCTCCGGCGATGGTGGTGGGCGAGGTGGGAGCTCTACGGCGCCCCCCTCTGTCCTGCCGGACATCTCCCCCTCTTGGGGGGAGATTGGATGTCATCTCTGCCTTCGCCAATTTCCAACGCTGCAAGAGAGGCGCTGACCATGGGCCTGGCCAATCTCCCCCCTTGAGGGGGAGATGTCCGGCAGGACAGAGGGGGGCGTGACGGAACGCTATCATCTCTGAATTCCCGTCTACGGTGCAATGACCGGCGAAGCCGCCAAATCCGGCTGGCGTGCCTTCGCTCCGGCAAACACACTGCCCTCCTCGAACCAGCTTTTCGGCGCCGGCGCGCCCCACAGCGTCTGGCGTTGCGGGTCCTTGAGGTCCCATTTTATCGGCTCGAGGTCCGGATCGACCGTCTGGTAATCCGAACAGTAAATCTCGATGCGGTGGTTGTCCGGGTCTCTGACATAGAGGAAGAAGGCGTTGGAAATGCCGTGCCGGCCGGGGCCGCGTTCGATGTTCGGCAAATAGCCCGTCGTTGCCATCAGATCGAGCAGGTCGATGATGTTGAGCGGCGTCGGCACCCAGAAGGCGACATGGTGCAGGCGCGGCCCGATGCCGTTGGTGAAGGCGATGTCGTGCACGCCGCCCTTGCGGTGCGTCCACGCCGCCCACAGCCTTCCGCTGCTGGCGTCCTCGGTATACTCGGTCACCCGGAAGCCGAGCTCGTTGTAAAAGGCGACGGACTCGTCGACATTGGGCGAGAAGCAGTTGAAGTGGTCGATGCGCAGCGGCTTGACGCCCTTGTAGAGCGCATACTTCTGGTGGATCGGCGGCAGCCGCTCCATCTCAGCGTAGAATTCGAGCGGAATGCCGTGCGGATCGCGGGTGCGGAAGGTGCGCGACTGGTAGGGTCGCTCGACCCATTCCACCGGCAGATCCCTGCCCTTGAAGAAGTGCTCGGCCTTGTCGAGGTCGTCGTCCGAGAAGACCTTGAAGCCGAGGTCGCCGGCTTCGGCCGTGGCCGCCTTCTTCAGCACGATGCAATGATGCCCACGCTCCTCCAGCGCCCTGAGATAGATGGTGTCTGAAGTCTATCGGTGACCTGCAGGCCGAGCGTATCGACATAGAAGGCACGGGATTTGGCGAGATCGGTGACGGCCAGCTCGACATGGCTGAGGCGCACGATGTTGAAGGCGGGGTAGAGATTGGGCTTGGGCAAGGGCATCTGATTTCCTCCGGTCAGCCGCCGAGTTTCTGGATCGCGTGCGCCGTCGTCGCAAAGGCTACGTTCTTCGTCTCCATGTAGAAGTCGAAGGAATGGTCCCCGCCGTCGCGGCCGATGCCGGAATTCTTGACGCCGCCGAACGGTGTCGGCAAATGGCGCACATTCTCGGAATTGACCCAGATCATGCCGGCATCGAGCGCGTCTGTGAAGCGGAAGGCGCGGGTGACGTCCGAGGTCCAGAGATAGCCGGTCAGGCCGTATTGCGTGTCGTTGGCCAGCGCAAGCGCCTCGGCCTCGTCGTTGAAGGGAATGGCGCTCAGCACCGGCCCGAAAATCTCCTCCTGCGCAATGCGCATGCCGTTGGTGACGTTGGTGAACAGTGTCGGGCCGACATAACAGCCGCCGCCCGGCCCATCGACCTTGCCGCCGCCGACGGCGAGCGTGGCCCCCTCCGACCTGCCGATGTCGATATAGGATAGCACCTTCTTCTCATGCACCGGATGGATGAGCGGGCCGACCACCGTTTTCGGATCGAGCGGATGGCCGACGACGATGCGCTTCGCCCTCTCCGCGATTTTGGCGGTGAAGCTTTCATAGATCGAAGCTTCGACCAGCAGTCGCGACGACGAGGTGCAGCGTTCGCCATTCAGCGAATAGATCATGAATACGGCGGCGTCGGCGGCGCGTTCGAGATCGGCGTCGGCAAAGACGATCACCGGGTTCTTGCCGCCAAGCTCGAAATGCACGCGCTTCAGCGTGTCGGCGCCTTGTTTCATGATCATCGAGCCGGTACGGCTCTCGCCGACAAAGCCGATCGCCTTGATGTCGGGATGCTCGGTCAACGCCTTGCCGGCATCTTCACCCAGGCCGTTGACCAGGTTCCACACACCCTTCGGCAGACCGACCTCCTCGGCGATCTCGACCAGCAGGCGGGCGGTCAGCGGCGAAAATTCAGCCGGCTTATGAACCACGGTGCAGCCGGCCGCCAGCGCCGGCGCGATCTTCCAGGTCGACAGCATGAACGGCGTGTTCCACGGCGTGATGATGCCGATCGGGCCGATCGGAACGCGTGTCGTGACGTTGACCTGGCCGGACGTCCGCAGCGTCTCGCCGTCTCGGGCTTCGGGTGCACGGTCGGCGAAGAAGCGGAAATTCTCGGCACCCCGCAACGCCGCCTTGGCCATGAACTTCAGCGCCTGGCCGGTATCCATGCATTCGACGAAGGCTATCTCCTCGGCACGCGCCTCGATCGCGTCGGCGATTCTGTGCAGCAGCTTCTTGCGCGCTTCGCCCGGCATGGCGGCCCAGGCCGGAAACGCAGCCTTGGCTGCCCTGGCGGCGCGGTCGATGTCGGCGGCTCCGCCGCGCGCGACGCTTGCCAGCGGCTTCAGGTCGACCGGCGACAGCGTTTCGAACGTCGCGCCGTCGAGCGCCGGTACCGCCTCGCCGCCGATCTGGTTCAACACGCCATCGCGCCTGAAGCGGTCCATATAGGCCTCGGCCTTGTTCAGATTGCCTTGCAGGTCGGACATGTCGGGTTCCGTCACTTGCCGCGCAGTCGCGGGTGGATTGCGTTTCTCTTCCAACTCAGCTCCGGGTCGATTTCCCGGATCTCGAGCGACAGGGCGAAATGCGGGGTCTCGAACAGCCCGGCGAGATATTCGCTCACCGCCGCGAAGACGGCTTCGCCGGTCCGCTTCTTCTCATCAGGGCTGCGGCCGGTGCCGATGCGAAACGACATGTCGAGAAAAGCGTTTTCCGGCAGACTGTCGGCCATCGCGTAAGCCTCGGCGCGAAAGGCCCGCACCCGCACGGCGCCGGTCTCGAACAGCCCGGTGTCCAGCACGGTGCGCAACACCAGCGCGCACAATTCGCCCATGTCGACCTTGGCATCGAGATTGGCTGAATACTCGATGGAGAAGTGAGGCACGGCGTTTCCCTGGTCTATTGCTTTTGTTGTAGTTAACGCGTTAATTACATGCAACGCCGACGAAGTCAAGTCTTGCATCGGCCTTGGCGCAACGATACGGGATGGCAGGAACGGGCCCTGGCAGGCGGATTCGGCTGAGGGAAGGCCTGTTTTCGATCGCAAGCGTGGGAGGCTCTTTTTCTTGCTGCCTGAAAACACCCGTCGTTCTCTGCCAATGGCGCTGCTTCATGCCCGCGAAGCGGTGATGGCGCGGTTTCGGCCGATGCTTGCGGCGCATGACGTGACCGAACAGCAATGGCGCGTGCTGCGCGTGCTGAGCGAAGCCGGCCCGGTCGAGGCGACGGAACTCGCCGACCGCGCCTCGGTTTTGCCGCCCAGCCTGACGCGCATCATCAAGGCGCTCGAGGGCCGCAAATTCATCACCCGCAACAAGGCCGAAGGCGACGGCCGACGCGTCGTTCTAACCATTGCGCCCGCCGGTTCCGCCCTGATCGACGCCCTGTCGCCGGAGCGTCGCGTCATTTATGACGACATCGAACAGCGCTTCGGCCACGAAAAGCTCGAGCAGTTGCTCGATCTGCTGGAGACGCTGATCGACGGCGAGAGCTGATCGTTCCGGCTACCTCAGAAGTTTCGACGGTCGCTTGGGTTGACGGCCCCGCATACCTTGGAAATGGCCGAAACACCCGAAGGGGGGTCAGCTAACCTCGCAACCTCGCCCCTTCCGGATCGAAGAACGGTATCGGAGCCACCACCGCACGCGTCGGCTTACCACCGATATCAATGCTCAATTCGGTGCCGACAGCCGTGAAGGGCAGCCGCAGATGCGCGGTGGCCAGCACCTTGCCGAGGGAATAGCCGTGGTCGCTGTAGGTGACGATGCCGGCGTCCTCGCCATCGGCCAGAATCCTGGCATCGGCCGCGGCCGGCTTGTCGCCGTCGAGGATCAGTCCGACCCATTGCTCGTCGAGGCCCTTGTCGCGAACCTTGAGCAAAGCTTCGCGGCCGATGAAATCGCCCTTGTCGAACTTGATCCAGCGGTCGAGGCCGACATGGAACGGGGTGCGGGTCTCGTCCATGTCGATGCCGTGCGCCGGATAGGCCTTTTCCAGGCCCAGCGTGAACATCGCCAGCACGCCATAGGGTTTCAGGCCAAAGTCACGGCCGGTGCGCATCAGCGCGTCCCAGAGAGAGGCCGCCTCGTCGGCGGGCACGAACAATTCGAAGCCGAGTTCGCCGGTGACGCCGGTGCGCGAGATCAGTACTCTCGTCTCGCCAACATGTCCCGACGTGAACGACCAGCGCTTCAGTCCATCCAGATCGGCATCCGCGATCAACGCTTTCAGCAGTTCGCGCGAGCGCGGACCCTGGATGGTCGGGAAGGCGATGGCCGCCGTGATGTCGGTGACATAGGCCTTGCGGCCCTGAGCGTGATGCTGCAGCCAGGGCAGCATCTTCAGGCGGTTGACCGAGCCGGTCACCAGCATGAAGTGCTCCGGGCCCAACCGAAACACGGTGAGGTCGTCCATGATGCCGCCATCCTCGCGGCAGACCGTGGAATAGCGGACCTGGCCCGGCTTCATGGCAGCGGCATTATTGACGATGACATGGTTGACCAGCGCCTCGGCGTCCGGCCCCTTGATATCCATCTTGCCCATGGTGCTGAGATCCTGCACGCCGACATTCCTGCGGGTGTTCAGGTGCTCGTCGGCAATGCCGGAATAAGTCTTGGCCGAGATGAAATCGCCCCCGACACGACCCATGGTCGCGCCCAGCCCGACGATGCTGCTGTAGAAAGGGGAACGCCGCTCAGCCAAGGAAGTCTCCATCATTCAAGAAAACGGCAGCGCCAGGCAGCGCTGCCGGAAGGCATCTGTTGTCGTTCTCAGCTGCCGTAGACGTCGAAGGAAAAGTATTTGTCGTTGATTTCCTTGTACTTGCCATTGGCGCGCAGCGCGTCGATGGCCGCATTGAGCTTGTCGGCCAACTCCTTGTTGCCCTTCTGCAGGGCGATGCCGACGCCCGGGCCGTGTATGGCCGGATCGGCCGTCAGCGTGCCGAGCAGCTTGCAGCAGGCGCCGTCTGGCTTCTTCAGCCATTCGGTCAGGATGATCGAGCCGTCCATCATCGCGTCGAGGCGGCCATTGGCCATGTCGGTGCGGGCATCGTCGCCGGTCGGATAGGCCTTGACGGTGGAGCCTGCATATTTCTGGTCGGCGAATTTCTGGTGGATGGTCGCGGTCTGCACGCCGAGCGCCTTGCCTTTCAGGTCGTCCGGCGAGGTGCCTGATATGGTCGAATCCTTCGGTACGGCGATGGCCGGCGGCGTCTGGTAGTATTTGTGGGTGAACTCGACCTTCTCGGCCCGCTCCGGCGTGATGGTGATGTTGATGATGGCGTCGAACTTGCCCGCCTGCAGCGCCGGTATGGAACCATCGAAATCCTGCACGCTGAATTCGCACTCGGCCTTCATCTGCGCGCACAGCGCCTTCCCCAAGTCGATGTCGAAGCCGCCCAGCGTGCCGTCGGCGCTGGCGTAGTTGAAGGGCGGATAAGCGCCCTCGGTGCCGATCCTGAGTTTTTTGTCCTGGGCGGAGGCGGCGCCCGTGGCAAGGGTGAGAGCGACGGAAGCGGCAAGCACGAAACGACCGAAAAGACGCATGTTCGAGTTCCCCGTTGAAAGCGGGAAGTCTACGGGCTTTCATGATCCCGGCGAAGACGGAAACGACATGTGCTGCGGCGATCGCGGCGCGGCGAGCGGACCAAGCCCTCACGATTGGTCGTGCGTTAGCCGGCGCGCTGCTTGTTCGTCGCTGTCCGGTCGATGCCGAGTTCGCCTGCCGAGAGGACAACGCCAAATTTTTCGTTGGCTTCCTCGACCGTATAGTAACCCAACGCCACGTCGCGCAGTACCAGATCCGGATCGCGCTGCAGCGGATCGCCGTAGCCGCCACCGCCCGGCGTGCCGACACGCACGCGGTCGCCGGCCTTGAGCGCGATGTCCTGCTCCTTGGACAAATGCGGCGGTACATGTTCCTCGCCGTTGCGGAAGACGGTCACCATGTTGACCGCGCCATCCCTGCCGCCGAGTGCGCCTTGGGGGCCGAAACGGCCGTGATCCATGACGAAAGAAGCACGGGCGTCGCCGCGCAGGATTTCGACCTCATAGGCGAGGCCGAAACCGCCGCGATGCTTGCCGGCGCCGCCTGAACCTTCGCGCAAGGCATAGTGGCGGTAGAGCACCGGGAATGCCTGTTCCATGATCTCGACCGGCGGCGATTTGGAAATGCCGATGGTCGAGCAGCCATTGGTCAGTCCGTCATGGCCTGAATTTCCGCCGTAACCGCCGCCGGAGATCTGGTACATGACGTAATCGCGACCGCGCGCCGGGTCGTTGCCGCCGAGCGCGAAATTGCCGCTGGAGCCGGCGGGCGCCGCCGTCACCTTGTCCGGCAACGCCTGCACCATGGCCGCGAACACCGCTTCGGCGATGCGCTGCGACACTTCAGCCGCGCAGCCCGAGACCGGGCGTGGATATCTGGCGTCGAGGAAAGTGCCTTCCGGCCGCTTGACTTCAAGCGGTTCGAAGGCACCGGCGCTGATCGGCACATCAGGGAAAATGTGGCGCATGGCGAGATAGACCGAGGACAAGGTCGTCGCCAGCACACTGTTCATCGGCCCGGCGCAGGGCTTTGACGAGCCGGTGAAATCGAAGGTCAGCGTATTGCCCTGTTTCTCCACCGCGAGCGCGATGGTCAGCGGCTCGTTGACCACCCCATCGGAATCGACAAACGCCTTGGAATGGTAGGTGCCGTCGGGAATGGCTGAGATGTTGGCGCGCATCTGCTCGGCCGCGCGGCGGCGCAGTTCGGCGATCGCCTCGACAACCGTTTCATCACCGTAACGATCCAGGATCCCATTGAGCCTGTCCTGACCGATCAGCAGTGCCGCAGCCTGGGCGCGGATGTCGCCGATGCGCTGGTCGGCGACACGGATGTTGGAGCAGATGATGGCGTAGATCTCCGGATCGAGCACGCCCTTCTTGAACAGTTTTACGGGCGGCAGTCGCAGGCCTTCCTGCTCCACGGCAGTCGCCGAGGCTGAAAATCCGCCCGGCACCGAGCCGCCAATGTCGGGCCAATGGCCGGTATTGGACAGCCAGCAGAAAATCTTGCCGTCCCGGTAGACCGGCATGGCAAAGCGCACATCCATCAGATGCGTGCCGCCGAGATAGGGATCGTTGACGATGTAGATGTCGCCCGGCTCCGGGGCCAAGCAGCGGCCATCGGCGATCATCTCGATCACCGTCCTGGTCGAATATTGCATGACGCCGACGAACACCGGCAGGCCCTGGCTGCCTTGCGCGATCAGCGAACCATCGACGGCCGAATAGATGCCGTCGGAGCGGTCATTGGCCTCGGCGATGACAGGCGAGAAGGCGGCGCGCGAGAAGGTCAGGTCCATCTCGTCGCAGACCTGCTGCAGTGCCGCCTGCAGGACCGAAAGGGTGATGGCGTCGAGCTTTGCCCTATCAAGATTTGGCATCTCAGGCCTCGCCAATGTCGATGATGATGTTGCCGTCGGCGTCGCTGCGTGCGCGGTCGCCGGGCTCGAGCACGGTGGTGGCATCCATCTGTTCGAGGATCGCCGGCCCTTCGATTTCAGCGTCGAGCGGCAGTTTTTCGCGCGCGTATACCGGCGTGTCGTGCCATTGGCCGGCGTACCAGACCGGCCGGATCTCGCGCCGCGCCTCGTCGAGCGTTGTCGCGCGCCCCGCCGGGTCGATCAGCCGCGACAGGTCGATCGCCGGACGCACGCCGGTCACCGAGGTGTTGAGATTGACGAGGTTGGCGCGGATTTCCGGAAGCTCTACCTTGAAGCGGGCGAAATAGGCCTTTTCGAAAAGCTGCTGCAGCGTTCCCCGCGTCACCGAGGAAGACGGCAGTGCCACGTTGATGATGTGGGTCTGGCCGACGAACTGCATGTCGGCGGAGTGCGTGACGCGGATCGTCTCCGGCTTCACCGCTTCCTTACCTATCAGCTCTTCACCTTCGTTTCGGTGGCGTTCCAATACAGTGTGAAGCTGTGTTTCGTCGAGCACCGCCACCGGCTGGTTGATGGTGTTGACGAAGTCATGGCGCAGGTCAGCGACGACGCAGCCGAGTGCGTTGGTGATGCCCGGACGCGCCGGTACCAGCACCCGGGGCAGGCCGAGTTCGCGCGCCAGGGCCGTTGCGTGCAGCGGGCCGGCGCCGCCAAAGGCGAACAGCGCGAAATCGCGAGGGTCATGGCCGCGCGACACCGAGACCATGCGGATGGCGCCGGCCATCTTCATGTTGCCGAGCCGCAGCACCGCGCCCGCCGCCTCGACGCCGGACAGGCCGGTCGCCTTACCGATCTTGTCTTCGAAAATGCCGGTGACGCGCTCTGATGTGACGGGATTTTGGACCGCCAGCAGCTTCTTCGGCGCCAGCCGGCCGAGCACCAGATTGGCGTCGGTAATGGTCGGCTCGAGGCCGCCGCGTCCGTAGCAGATCGGGCCGGGATTGGCGCCGGCACTTTCCGGACCGATCTGGATCAGGCCGGCCGCATCGACGCGGGCGATCGAGCCGCCGCCGGCGCCGACCGTGTGCACCGCCACCATCGGCACATGGATCGGCATCGCATATTCGATCTCGATCTCGTTCGACACTGCCGGCTCGGCATTGCGGATCAACGCCACGTCGGTCGAGGTGCCGCCCATGTCATAGGTGACGAGGTTTTCGAAGCCGGCGCGTTTTCCCGTATAGGCGGCGGCGATGACGCCCGAGGCCGGGCCGGACATGACCGTCTTGGCCGATTCACGTGTGACGAAGCGGGCCGAGATCATGCCGCCATTGCCGTTCATGATCAGGAAGTCGCGGGCATAGCCTTTGGCGGCCAATTCCTTGCGCAGCCGCTCGACATAGCGCTCGAGGATCGGCTGCACTGAGGCGTTGACCGAAGCGGTCACGCCGCGTTCGAATTCGCGCGCTTCCGACAGCAGCGCATGGCCTGCCGTGATGTAGCCGTTCGGCCAGAGTTCGGTGGCGATTTCGACGGCGCGCCGCTCATGTGCCGGGTTGGCGTAGGAATGCAGGAAATGGATGACCAGGGATTCGCAACCGGCCGCTATCAGCGTCTGCACTGCGTCGCGCATCTCGGTCTCGTCGAGCGGCGTGCGCACCGCGCCCGATGCTTCGACGCGCTCCGAGACTTCGAGCCTGAGATTGCGCGGAATGATCGGCACGAAGCTGCCGGTCATGCCATAGGCCTGCGGCCGCGTGCGCCGGCCCAGTTCGATCACGTCGCGAAAACCGCGCGTGGTGATCATGCCGGTTTTCGCCAGCCGGCGTTCGAGCACCGCATTGGTGGTGGTGGTCGTGCCATGCACGATGAGGTCGATGCTATCGATGGCAAATCCGGTGGCGCCGAGTGCCGAAACCACACCGAAAGCCTGGTTGTCCACCGTGGTCGGCGTCTTGGCCAGATACACCCGGCCGCCGTCGCTTCCGTCGATCAGGAGCAGGTCGGTGAAGGTGCCGCCGACATCGATACCGGCGACGACATTTCCCCGGGAATTGCGCGCTTGCGCCGAAATATTCTCTTCCATCGTCGAAACCCGAAATGCGCGGACTACGGATATGCGCCAGTTTGGAAAGCTGTTTTAAGGGAGCATCTTGACGCAAATATCGTTTGTATACTAATAAATTCCGGACACAAGAGCTTGCCGCTTTGCAGTGTGCGAACAGCCCGCCGGGATCTGAATGGTCCGGGCGTGCAGGTGAAAGTTTGGCGCCCGCGTCCACGGTTGGGCCAGAAGGTTGGATTTGATGAACACCACATCCGCTCTCAACACCGCCGGCGCCCGACTGCTGCAGTTCCCGATTCCGGCCAACGTCTATGCCGAAACCGTCGTCTCGGTGAAGCACTATACCGATCGGCTGTTCTCGTTCCGCATCACCCGTCCGCAGTCGCTGCGCTTCCGCTCCGGCGAGTTCGTCATGATCGGCCTGCCCAATGCCGAGAAGCCGGTGTACCGCGCCTATTCGGTGGCGAGCCCGGCCTGGGACGAGGAGCTGGAATTCTTCTCGATCAAGGTGCCGGACGGTCCGCTGACCTCCGAACTGCAGAAGATCCAGGTCGGCGACACGGTTATCATGCGCCAGAAGTCGACCGGCACGCTGGTGGTCGACGCGCTGACGCCGGCCAAGCGGCTGTTCATGATCTCGACCGGCACCGGCATCGCGCCTTTCGCCAGCCTGCTGCGCGACCCCGACACCTACGACAAGTTCGATCAGCTGATCCTGACCCATACCTGCCGCGACAATGCGGAACTCACCTACGGCCAGGAGCTGGTCGCGGCGTTGGAAAGCGACCCGCTGATCGGCGAACTGACCACTGGACGCGTCACGCTCTACAATTCGACGACCCGCGAGGACTCAGCGCGCATGGGCCGCATCACCGCGCTGATCGGCTCCGGCAAGTTCTACAGCGATCTCGGCATCGACAAGCTCAGCCCGGAAACCGACCGCATCATGATCTGCGGCTCGATGCATATGCTGAAGGACGTCAAGGAACTGGCCGAAAGCCTCGGCTTCGAGGAAGGTTCGCTGAGCCACCCGGCGACCTTCGTGGTCGAGCGCGCTTTCGTCGGCTGAGCCGCACCTGACATCTCGAAGTCTGCGTTTTTGACCATACGGTCAAAAACTGCTGCTTTCGCCGCCTTTTTCGGATATCATCGTCTGCAGGACTCGTGAAGTACGACTTCACGGGCTATCTTCGGCACACGTCGCTGAATGAAAGGGCAGGAGATGAGCAGCACAATCCGCGAAGCCGATGTTGGCTCGTCCAAGGTGACGCCGCTGCCGGCGCGTGCCGCCGCCAACACAGCCGTTCCACCGGACCATCGCATTGCGCGCAATCCCGGCATGAAGCTCGATCTCGGCTTCATGGAATCGGTGCGCAGCGTCAACCGCTCGGCGCTGGAACGGCGCGTCGCCAGCTTGACCAAGCGGCGCTCTATAAAGGCCGACAACCAGGCGGCCTGGCTGCTGCGCGCCGTCGCCTGCATGGATTTGACGACGCTGAATTCCAACGATACCGAGGAGCGCGTGCGCCGGCTCTGCGCCAAGGCGATCAATCCGTTCCGCCGCGACATCGTCGAGGGCCTTGGCATATCGGGTGAAACCATCCGCCCGGCCGCCGTCTGCGTCTACCATCCCTTCGTTGCCACCGCCGTCGATGCGGTGCGCGGCACCGGCATCCATGTCGCCGCCGTTTCCACCGCCTTCCCGCATGGCCTTACGCCGCTGTCGACCCGCCTGCAGGAGATCGAGGCCTCGGTCCGCGACGGCGCCGACGAGATCGACGTCGTCATCCCGCGCGGCCTGGTGTTCGGGGCCAAGTGGCGGGAGCTTTACAACGAGATCGTCTCGATGCGCGCCGCTTGCGGTGACGCGCATCTGAAGGTCATCCTCGGCACCGGCGACCTCGCCACGCTGCGCAATGTCATGCTGGCCTCGATGGTGGCGATGATGGCAGGCGCCGACTTCATCAAGACCTCGACCGGCAAGGAAAGCGTCAATGCGACGCTGCCCGTCGGCCTCGCCATGGTGCGCGCCATCAGGGCCTATTTCGAGGAAACCGGCTATCTCATCGGCTTCAAGCCGGCCGGCGGCATTTCCACCGCCAAGGCCTCGCTCGACTGGCTGGTGCTGATGAAGGAAGAGCTCGGCCGGCCATGGCTGGAGCCGGACCTGTTCCGCTTCGGTGCGTCGAGCCTCTTGACCGACATCGAGCGCCAGCTCGAGCACCATCTGACCGGACACTATTCGGCCAATCATCGCCACGCGATGGCTTGAGAGATTTACCCCCACCCGATCGGCAAGCCGATCGACCCTCCCACAAGTGGGAGGGGTGAAGGAGGCACCCAATGAACATTCTCGACCGCTACCACGCCATGGAATACGGCCCGGCGCCGGAAGCCCGCAACGAGGCCGACGCCTGGCTTGCCGCGCGCGATTTCGGCAGGGCGCTGTTCATCGGCGGCGACTGGAAAGCCGCGTCCGGCGGCAAGACCTTCGAAACCAGCGAGCCGTCTTCCGGCAAGCTGCTGGCCAACGTATCCGACGCCAACGCCGTCGACATCGACGCGGCGGTTGCGGCGGCCACCAAGGCGCTGCCGAAGTGGTCGGCAGCCTCGGGTTATCAGCGCGCCAAGGTGCTTTATGCCATCGGCCGCGCCATGCAGCGTCACCAGCGCCTGTTCGCGGTGCTGGAAACCATCGACAATGGCAAGCCGATCCGCGAAAGCCGCGACATCGACGTGCCGCTGGCGATCCGCCACTTCATACACCATGCCGGTTGGGCACAGGCGCTGGACAAGGATTTCCCCGGCCACAGGGGTGTCGGCGTGGTCGGCCAGATCATCCCGTGGAACTTTCCGCTGCTGATGCTGGCCTGGAAGATCGCGCCGGCGCTCGCCGCCGGCTGCACCGTGGTGCTGAAGCCGGCCGAGTTCACGCCGCTGACATCAATCCTGTTTGCCGAGATCTGCGAGCGCGCCGGCGTGCCGAAAGGCGTCGTCAACATCGTCCAGGGCGGCCCTGAGGCCGGCGTCGCCATCGTCAACCATCCCGGCGTCCAGAAGATCGCCTTCACCGGTTCTTCCGAAGTCGGCAAGATCATCCGGAAAGCCACCGCCGGCTCGGGCAAGAAACTGTCGCTGGAACTTGGCGGCAAGTCGGCCTTCATCGTCTTCGAGGATGCCGATCTCGACAGCGCCGTCGAAGGCCTGGTCGATGGCATCTGGTTCAACCAGGGCCAGGTCTGCTGCGCCGGTTCGCGGCTTTTGGTGCAGGAAGGCATCGCCGACGCCCTGATCGCCAAGGTCAAGACGCGGATGAGCCGGCTGCGCGTCGGCAGCCCGCTCGACAAGAACACCGATATCGGCCCGCTGGTCGACTTGACCCAGCTTGACCGCGTCAAGGGCCTGGTTGCCGAAGGTGCCAGGCAGGGCGCCGTCTGCTGGCAGCCGGATGCGGCGCTGCCGTCTTCCGGCTACTACCATCTGCCGACGCTCGCCACAGGTGTTTCGCCGGCTAACATATTGGCACAAGAAGAGGTGTTCGGCCCTGTTCTGGCGACCATGACCTTCCGCAACACCGAGGAAGCGATCGAGCTAGCCAACAACACGCGCTATGGCCTCGCCGCCTCGGTGTGGAGCGAGAACGTCAACCTTGCTTTGCACGTCGCGCCGCAATTGAAGGCCGGCGTGGTCTGGGTCAACGGCACCAACATGTTCGACGCCGCCTGTGGCTTCGGCGGCTACCGCGAGAGCGGTTTCGGCCGCGAGGGCGGGCGCGAGGGCATGTTCGAATATCTCACGGCAAAGCTGCCGCTCGGCCCGGTCATCAAGCCGGCGACGACCTCCGCACAGCCAGTCGAGCAGGCCGACGGCTCGGCAATCGACCGCACCGCAAAGCTGTTCATCGGCGGCAAGCAGGTTCGGCCGGACGGCAATTATTCGCTCGCCATCGCCACCGCCAAGGGCAAGCTTGCCGGCGAAGTTGGGCTCGGCAGCCGCAAGGATATCCGCGATGCCGTCTCTGCCGCCCGCGGTGCCAAGGCCTGGCCGGAGGCGACCGCCTATAACAGGTCCCAGGTGCTCTATTATCTGGCCGAGAATCTTTCCGGCCGTGCCGGCGAGTTCGCCGCCCGTCTCACCGAATTGACCGGCGCTACGCCCAAGGCCGCGCGGGAAGAGGTGGAACAGTCCCTCGAACGGCTGTTCCTCTATGCCGGTCTGGCCGACAAGTTCGAGGGCCGCGTGCACCAGCCGCCGGCGCGTGCCGTGACGCTGGCGCTTCATGAACCGGTCGGCGTCGTCGGCATCGTCGCCCCCGATAGCTCGCCGCTGCTCGGCCTGATATCGCTGGTCGCACCGGCTCTGGCCATGGGCAACACCGTGGTCGCGGTGCCGTCGGAGCGCTACCCGCTGCTGGCGACCGATCTCTACCAGGTCATCGAATATTCCGACATTCCCTCAGGCGCCATCAACATCGTCACCGGTCGCAGCGCCGAACTCGCCGGCGTGCTGGCCAAGCATGACGATGTCGACGGGCTCTGGGTGTTCGCCGACGCAGAGACCTGCGCCAAGGCGGAGGCAGAGTCCATCGGCAACCTCAAGCGCGTCTGGAGCGGCAATGGCCGCAGCCTCGACTGGGCATCCGACGAAGCCGCCGGCGACGCCTTCCTGCGCCGCGCCGTCGAGGTCAAGAATGTCTGGGTGCCTTACGGCGATTGATGTCCCGCCGCGCCGTTGAGACGGTTCGGGGTTGACGCACGGACAGATGTTCTTTAACGAGAAAAAACATCTTTATCAGTGAACGGTCAGCGGCGCAGGCTGCACGATCACGCGTGACTGGCACATGACGCCTTGGCCAGCCGCAGGTAGACCCGGACTATCCCAGCGGACGAGGAGAACAGCATGGCGGATCTGGCAGGCAAGGTCGTTGTCGTCACGGCAGCGGCGCAAGGCATCGGCAAGGCGAGCGCACTGGCGTTCGCAAAAGCTGGCGCCATCGTCCACGCCACCGACATCAACGAGGCACTGCTGGCGGAACTCGCCAGGACGCCGGGGATCAAGACCCGCAAGCTGGACGTACTCAACGACGAAGCCGTCAACGCCGCCTTTGCCGAGATCGGCGTCGTCGACGTGCTGTTCAATTGCGCCGGTTTCGTCCATTCCGGCTCGATCCTCGAGATGAAGGAAGCCGATCTCGATTTCGCGCTGGATCTCAATGTTCGCGCCATGATCCGCACCAGCCGGGCCGTGCTGCCCGGCATGCTGGAACGCGGCGACGGATCGATCATCAACATGGCCTCGCTGGCCGGTTCGACCAAGGGCGTGCCCAACCGCTTCGTCTACGGCCTGACCAAGGCCGCCGTCATCGGCCTGACCAAGGCGATCGCCGCCGACTATGTCGGCAAGGGCATACGCTGCAACGCCATTTGCCCCGGCACGGTCGAGAGCCCGTCGCTGCAGGACCGCATGCACGCGCAGGGCGACTATGATGCCGCCCGTGCCGCCTTCATCGCCCGCCAGCCGATGGGCCGGCTCGGCACGCCGGAGGAGATCGCCGATCTCGCCGTCTATCTGGCCGGCGCCACCTACACGTCCGGGCAGGCCTACAATATCGATGGCGGCTGGTCGATCTGACCAGAACCTCTTCCCGGCGTTTACCAGGGGATCGAAGAGTCTGAAAATCCCGCGCGCCGGCTATTTTGTATGGCGATCGCGCTTGTCCGGGAACAGGTCGATGGGTACGGTCCGCCGGTTCCGCGAAGGAGCCATCGCCTTGGCGGCAAGTTTGCAAAAGGCCATGAGGCCGCAATCAGGAGAAGGATTTTAGATGAAACTGCTGCGCTATGGCGAGGTGGGAAGCGAGCGCCCAGGTCTGCTCGATGCGGATGGCACGATTCGTGATCTCTCCGCTCACGTCACCGACATCGGCGGCAAGGCACTTGATCCGGCATCGCTGGCGGCACTCGCCAAGCTCGATCCCAAGTCGCTACCGGCGGTTTCCGGCAGCCCGCGCCTCGGCGCCTGCGTTGCCGGCACCGGCAAGTTTATCTGCATCGGCCTCAACTATTCCGACCACGCCGCCGAGACCGGCGCCACCGTGCCGCCGGAGCCGATCATCTTCATGAAGGCGAGCTCGGCCATTGTCGGGCCTGATGACGACGTGCTGATTCCACGCGGCTCTGACAAGACCGACTGGGAAGTCGAGCTGGCCGTGGTCATCGGCAAGACCGCCAAATATGTCAGCGAGGCCGACGCGCTCGACTATGTCGCCGGCTATAGCGTTGCCCACGACGTCTCCGAACGCGCCTTCCAGGCCGAACGGCAGGGCCAGTGGACCAAGGGCAAATCCTGCGACACGTTCGGCCCGACCGGCCCATGGCTGGTGACCAAGGACGAGGTAGCCGATCCGCAGAACCTCAAAATGTGGCTGACCGTCAACGGCAAGACGATGCAGAACGGCTCGACCAAGACCATGGTCTATGGCGTCAAATATCTGGTTTCCTATCTCAGCCAGTTCATGTCGCTGCATCCCGGCGACATCATCTCCACCGGCACGCCGCCCGGCGTCGGGCTGGGCATGAAGCCGCCGGTGTTCCTGAAGGCCGGCGATGTGGTTGAGCTCGGCATCGAGGGCCTGGGCCAGCAGAAGCAGACGTTCAAGGCGGACGTATAAGCCTGTCGCTCGACAGGTCTGCGCCGCCCCTCATCTGGCTGCCGCCATCTTCTCCCCGTGAACGGGGAGAAGGACGCTGTGACTGCTGCTTTCGCCAATCGCCAACGCTGCAAAGAAGGCGCCGGCGTCGCGCCAGTACCTTTCTCCCCGTCACTATACGGGGAGAAATGCCCGGCAGGGCAATGAGCGACTATCTGTGGTGTCAAGTTGCATTGGCGAACTCCATGCGCGCATCGCGTGCTTTTGCATT